>NZ_JCABZP010000011.1:0-451357 GCF_059499945.1 Agrobacterium sp.
AAGGGAGCGACTACCGCCGGCGTGCGGCCGGAGCATCTGGTGCTGTCGAAAGAAAGTGGGTTGTGGCAGGGCAAGGTCACGGTTGCCGAACATCTCGGCTCCGATACCTTCCTCCACCTCGACGTCCAAGGCATCGGGCCGATCACCGCCAGAACCGATGGTGAGTTCGAATGCAGACACGGTGATACCGTGTTCATCACGCCCGATGACACCAAAATCCACAGGTTCGATGACAAGGGCATCGCGATATGAGGCCTTAAGTTCAGGCCTCACCGATCCTGACACCGTCTCTGTCAAAGACATGAAGCCGTTCCTGCGGGAAACCGACCCGCAGGGACTTGCCCGGCTGCAACAGCGCCCGATCAGACGAAAACAGCTTGAAGGGCAATCCATGCACGGTCAGGTGCAGGATGATGCCGAGACCCGTCGGCTCGACGAGATCGACGGTCGCCTCGACAGCACCATCCGCAGGCGAGACGGTGACATGTTCCGGCCGGATACCGAGTGTGACCGGCTCACCATCGGCAAGCTTCACGTCGCGGCCGAGTTCGAGGCGTGTGCCATCGCCGAGCACGACGAAACTACCGCCATTTTCCCGCCCGAGCCGTCCTTCCAGAAAATTCATGCCAGGCGAACCGATAAAACCAGCGACGAACAGATTGGCTGGGCGATCGTAGAGATCGAGCGGTGCGCCGATCTGCTGCACATGGCCGGCATTCATCGCGACGATACGGGATGCCAGCGTCATCGCCTCGATCTGGTCATGGGTGACATAAACCGAGGTGGCGCCGAGATCAGCATGCATGCGCTTGATTTCGGCCCGCATCTGCTCGCGAAGCCGTGCATCGAGGTTGGAGAGTGGCTCATCGAACAGAAATGCCTTAGGCTGGCGCACGATGGCCCGGCCCATGGCGACGCGCTGGCGCTGGCCGCCGGAAAGCGCCTTCGGACGGCGTGCCAGATAGGGATCGAGACCGAGTTTCGCCGAAGCACCGGCCACGGCCGCCGCGATTGTTTCCTTGGTGCTGCGGCGCAGGCGCAGGCTGTAGCTCATATTGTCGGCGACGCTCATATGCGGATAAAGCGCATAGGACTGGAACACCATGGCGATATCCCGGTCCTTCGGCTTGCGGTCGTTAACGCGCTCACCGTCGATGGTCAATTCGCCCGCTGAAATCTCCTCCAGACCGGCGATCATTCGCAAAAGTGTCGATTTTCCGCAGCCGGATGGGCCAACGAGGACGATGAATTCGCCGTCCTCGATCTTCAGATCGACCCCGTGCAGGACCGCAAGGTCGCCATAGGTCTTGCCGACATTCTTCAGCTCGATGGAAGCCATGGGATTATCCTTTCACCGCGCCGGCCGTCAGGCCCTGCACGAGATAACGTTGAATGAGCAGGAAGAAGAGACAGGCCGGAATGAGCGCCAGAACACCCGCCGCCATCATCTGCCCGAAATCGACGGAAAATTTTGAAACGAAGGTCAACAGCCCGACCGGGAATGTGGCGCTCTGGTTGCCCGAAATCAGCATCAGCGCAAACAGCAACTCGCTCCACGCGGCGGTGAAGACGAAGCCCAGCGTCGCAGCGATGCCCGGCAATGTCAGCGGCAGGATGATCTGGCGGAATGCCGTGAAACGGCTTGCCCCGTCGATCATCGCCGCCTCTTCCAGATCCTTCGGAATACCGTCGAAGAATGACTGCATTAGGAAAGTGGCAAACGGCACGTTGAAGGCGGTGTAGACGATGACGAGACCCGTCAGGCTGTTGGTGAGGCCGAGCGGCGACAGCATCTTGAAGATCGGCGCGACCAGCATGACCAGCGGAAACATCTGGGTAATCAGCATCAGCGCCACGATCCAGTATTTGCCCTTGAAGCGGAACCGCGACAGCGCATAACCGGACAGTGACGAGAGCACCGTAACGGCAAGTGCCGTGGAGCCGGCAACGATGACGCTGTTCTTAAAAAACGTCGGGAAGGCACTGTTTTCTATGACATAACGGTAGTGATCAAGCGTCGCATGCGACGGCCACATCCGCACGCCCTCGCTATAAAGCAGGTCATTCGGCGTAACCGAGACCTTGAGCAGCCAGAACAGCGGAAACAGCGCGAAGACGATATAGGCAAGGATTGCCAGGCGATGGGCAAGGGTGAGGAATATCCTTGATGTCATCGGTCAGTCCTTCTCGATAAGGCGTTGGCGCAGGAGCACGATGAGCATGGAATAGGCCAGAAGCAGCACCAGAAGCACCAGCGCGATGGCCGAGGCATAACCGAAATCAAGCCGCCGGAAGGCCTGCGTAAAGATGTAACTGGCGACGATCTGGGTGCGGTCTGCCGGTCCGCCATTGGTCATGACGATGATGAGATCGGCGAAATTGGCGATCCAGACGGTGCGCAGCAAAACGGTGATGGCGATAGTGGGTGCGAGAAATGGCAGGGTGATGGAGGTGAAGCGCTGCAACGGGTTTGCCCCGTCGATGGAAGCGGCCTCGTAAAGATCGCGCGGGATCGCCTGAAGTGCGGCAAGCAATGTGATGGCGAAGAAGGGAATGCCCCACCAGACATTGGCGATGATCGGCCCCCACATGGCGAGATGCGGATCGGCGAGAATATTGTTCGGCGCGGAGAGAAGGCCGAGCGAGACCATCCAGTGCGGCAGCGGCCCGATGACGGGATTGAACAGCCATGCCCAGTTGAGACCGGCGAGGAAGGTTGGCACGGCCCATGGCAGAAACACCAGCGCCTGCGCCAGCCCCCTGCCCGCGAACGGCTTGTCCAGCAGCAGCGCCAGGATGAGGCCGAAGAAGAATTGCAGGAAGACGGAAGCACCGGTCCACCAAAGCGTATTTTTCAAGGCCCGGTAAAAGGCAGCATCCTGTGACAGCGCCTCCAAATGTTTCAGGCCGACGAAACCGCCGGAAAAAGGATTGAGCAGTTGCACGTCGCGAAACGCATAGGACAGGCCGAGCACCAGCGGCACCAGCATGACGGCAACGATGAGCACGAGAACCGGCGCACTATAGAGCCAGGGTTCGGCCCAGTCGGCAAACCTTCGCATCGCTGGTTTGCCAGCCGGTTTGCGCGCGGCCACCGGCCCGGCGCCATGGGCATAGGACATTGTATCGCTCCCTGAACGGACGACGGAAAGGACAGGTTTCCAGCCTTTGGCCGGCCGATCCGAAAAATTGCAAGATGAAGGCCTGTCGCACCGAAGGCCCGGCAAACAGCCGCACGGACATCAATTGCCCGCGCGGCCGGCCGTATGGTTTATTTCGAGGCGAGGAACTTCTGCTGCGCCTTGGTCATGTAATCAGCCCATTGCTTGGCGAGGTCTTCCGGCGAGATATCGCCAAGAAGCGCTTCCTGCGATGTCTTGATCACAAGCGAATCCTTGAAGAAGGCGAACTCCTCAAGGTAGGTCGGCATCTTCGTCGGCACGGCGTTCTTGTCCGCCAGCTCGTTGAACCAGCCCTTGAACTGCTCGCTGGCATAGAAGGGGTCCTTCTCCGCCGACTTGTGCACCGGCAGCGCGCCCGTCTTCTTGTTCCACTCGATATTGCCTTCCGGCCCTTCAAGCGTCTCGACCAGTTTCCAGGAAAGGTCCTTGTTGGCGGAGGCAGACATGATCGACCAGCCGGCGAAACCGATGGTCGGGAAGGTCTTGCCATCAGGTCCCTTCGGCATGGTCATGACACCGAAATCTTCCGGCTTCATGCGCTGGGCAATGGCGATAAGGGCGTCCGGATCCTGATCGAGGAAGGCGCAGGTGCCGGAATAAAAGCCCGCGACGATCTCGTTGAAGCCCCAATTGACGCTGTCCTTCGGCGCCAACCCGTTCTTGTAGAGATCGATCACATAGGTCAGGCCCTTCACCCAGCCGGGGCTGTCGAAGGTGGAGGTGCCGTCCTTGGTGAAGAACTCGTTCGATCCCGCCATGGACGCGCCGAACATGACCCAGCCGTTAAGTCCGCCCGGCCCGCCACGCAGGCAATAACCGTATTTACCGGGAAGTGCTGCGACCTTCTTGGAGGCATCGGCGAATTCGTCGAGCGTCTTCGGCGGCTCCTTCACGCCAGCCTGTTCCAGCAGTTTCTTGTTGTAGAACATGGCCCGGAGATAAAAACCGTAGGGAAGCATGTAGGCCGTGTTCTTCACGTCGCGGCCGAGTTCCAGCGTGCGCTCGCTCAGACCCTTGGTGTGTTCCCACTTGGCGAGATAAGGTTCCAGGCTCTCGAGCATGCCGTTATTGGCATAAAGCGAAAGCCAGGTGTCGGGCATTTCCATCACATCAGGCACATCGCCGGCAGAGACCATGGTTGCGAATTTCTGGAAGGCCTCGCTCCAGGGCAGAGAGATGATCTCCACCTTGGTGCCGGGATTGGCAGTTTCGAACTTCGAAACGATGCCCTTCAGCGTTTCCGTCCGTTCGGGACTTGTAATGACCTCGACCAGTTTCAAGGTCGTATCCGCCAGCGCCGTTCCGGTCATCAGGGCGGTGAAGATTGCTGCTGCTACCAGTTTTTTCATGTCGTTCTCCCCTTTTTTGTCGTCAGTTTTAAAACGCGTCAGGCGGCCGTGGCCGCCTTGATCGCGGGTTCGAGATCGTTCCAGAGCGCTTCCGTGCCCTCCAGTCCGACATGCAGGCGCACCGAACGCGCGCTGATGCCGAACGTGTGCGCGGAGTTTGGCTGCGCCTTCTGTTCAAGCACCACTTCACCCGGGACGATCAGGCTTTCATGCCCACCCCAGGAAACACCCAGTTTGAAAAGTTTGAGGCGGTCGGCAAAAGCGCGCACATCCACCCCTTCCTTGAAAATGAAGGAAAACAGGCCAGACGTACCGTTGAGGCCGGGCGGCAGGCGGTTCGCCAATCCCGGATGGCAAACCTTTTCCACCACATCGAGCGCCTGCAGGCGGCTGGCAATATCCAACGCCGATGCCTGATGCGCCCTCATGCGCAGCGGCAGGGTGCGCAAGCCGCGGATCAGCAACCACGCATCGAAGGGCGACATCTTGCCGCCGAGATAGGGATAGGTTTCCGCCCGGATACGGTCGATCATCGCCTTGGAACCGGCAACCACGCCGGAGACCACATCGCTGTGCCCGCCGAGATATTTTGACGCCGAATGCACGACAAGATCGACACCGAGCGAGATCGGCTGCTGGAAGACAGGGCTTGCCCAGGAATTGTCGATGACGGTGACGGCGCCATGGCGCTTGCCAATCGCGGCGAGCGCACCGACATCATGGGCCTCCATCACCCAGCTGGTGGGGCTTTCCATGTAGAACAGCTTCGCGCCCGGCATAGCCTTTTCAACCGCCGCCTCGTCGCGGCCGTCGACATAGACCACCTCGATATTCATGCGCTGCATAAAGGTGCCAAACAGGCGGAACGCATCGGGATAGACATGGCGCACCGCGACGATGCGGTCGCCCGGCGAAACGAAGGAGAGAACGGTGGACGAAATGGCGGACATGCCGCTGGCAAAACCCAGCGCATCTTCTGCGCCCTCCAGCTTTGCCAGCATCTCTTCGAACATCCGCACGGTCGGGTTCAACCCTCGCGTATAGACCGGCCGCACCTTTTCGCCGCGATAGGTGGAAACCATTTCGTCGTAGCTGGAAAAGGTGAAAAGCGAGGTCTGCACAAGTGGCGGCACCACGGCTTCGAAAGCGTGGGCCTCGTCATGGGCGACGATCAGGGAGGCGGGATCGAAGAGATCGTTGCCTTGGTTCATTTCGACATGTCCTTGATATCCTCCTCGACGACAGCGAGGATTTTCAGTGTTTCTTCACGGGCGGTCTCCGCATCGCCGGCGGCGATGGCGTTGAACAGCGTGCGGTGAAAGGGGAAGGAGCGGCTTGCAAAGTCCGGCCGGTCGAAAGGCTTCAGCCAGAAACGTTCGAAACCTTCGCGCATCTGCTCCAGCAGCTGCTTGAACAGCGAATTATGCGTGGCGTCATAGATGGAGAGGTGGAAGGCAAGGTCGGCCTTGCCGGACGTGCCTTCAGCCAGATGCACCCGCTCCATCTCATCGAGCCGCGCTTCCATCGTGACAATATCTTCCGCCGTGCGGCGGCGCGCCGCCGCCATGGACGCTTCCACTTCGATGCCACGCCGCACCTCCAGCGTCATCAAAAGCGCATCGCGCAGGCTTTCGGCATCGATGGAAATCGGCATATGCACGGTGGCAGCGGAAATCGGCTTCAGCAGATAATTGCCGCTGCCCTTGCGGCTGTCGATGACACCCAGCGCCTGAAACTTGCGGATGACTTCACGGATGGTGGATCGGCCCACGCCCAGCGCCGCCATCAGTTCCCGCTCCGCCGGCAGCCGGTCTCCCGCCTTCAGCCCTGCCCGCTCCACATAGTCGGAAAGAGCGGCCTCGACCTGGCGCACGCGGTCGCTCGGCGGAATCGGCTGCATGAGTTCCCGGCTGGATCTGTCCAAGACGCACCCTCTAAATTGGTCTGACATCTTACCATTTCAAAGGGTGGATGGATTGTCAACCGGCAAGGACGGATTCTGGTGGAGCCACTCCTTCACGATGTCCTGTTGTGCCTCCGAAATGGCACAAAATACCTGAAACGATTCAGGTCGCCGTGGGTGATTACGTGGGTTGACGTTGCGGTAAAAAAGTACCGCGCAACCGCCCGATACGGGAAAAGATCGAGACCGAAAGTGACTGGAGTTAAGAGCTTAACGCACCGAATCTCGGCGACTGACGGCCGCCGACTAATTCACCGTAGCGCGGGCTACCCCACGCGCCAATGCATCGGCATACTCATTACCGACAGTGCCGGAATGCCCTTTGCACCATTCCACGACCACATGGGGATGCCGCTCCAGCAGATTGTCGAGCTGCTGCCAGATTTCCCTGTCGGGGATCGGTCTTCGGCGGGTGCGCTGGTTAGGTGTGATCCGCTTCCAGCCATTGGTGCGCCAGATGGCCCTATATCGGCGGCAGCCTTCAATGACATGAACAGCGTCCGTCCAGAGCGTGACTGCCCGCGTTGGCGCCTCGGCGGCGATCCAGGACATTGCGTTCAGGACAGCGAGGACCTCGAACGTATTGTTCGATGCGCCAACCGTCTTGCCCGAGGCGGAATGGACTTGAAGGCCTGCTTCATGAACGACGAACGCCCATCCTCCGGATCGGGAGGCATTATCGAAGGAGCCGTCGGTGAAGATGTGAAGCGCATCAGCCATGAAGATGGTGTGTAGCACCGATATGGAAATCGCTAAAGGAGCAGTTCCAGGGCCATCGCGAAGGGATTGTCGCTCTGATGCTGTCCCGCCTTCTCGCTCCACAGCAGGCCGCATATTTGCGCCAGCAAGTGGGCGTGACAACCGTGCATTCATCTACTATCGAATTCATTCCCAAGGTCAGGAATCGACGGAGATGGAAATGCCTCTCGTGACTATTCAGCGTGTTTTGGAGCCAGCGGAAGAGGATCGAAAGGCCATCCTCGAGCCTCTTCTTGCTTACAATCTCTCAAAAGCGGGAGATGAAAATTACAAGCCGCTGGCGCTCTTGCTCCGCGATAACGAAAATGAAGTTCGCGGCGGCTTGTGGGCGAAGCTCTATTACGACTGGCTTTTCATCGAGCTGCTGTTCGTTCCGGAAGCCATGCGTGGCGAAAATCTGGGGTCGAAGTTACTGCGAGATGCGGAAGACTGGGCAAAAGGTGAGGGTTGCAAAGGGACCTGGCTCGATACCTTCGCATTTCAGGCTCCCGAATTTTACAAGAAGCAAGGCTACGAGGTCTTTGGCACCATTGAGAACTATCCCGGGCCGCACAGCCGGTTTTTCCTGCGCAAGGTTTTCTGATGACGCTGCGAGATCTCGACGGCTTCTGCGCCTGCGGTCGAACTGCATAAATATCTGCAGGGGCAAACCACAAAAAGCAGAGAGGGCGGCGCAGGCCACCCTCCCCAGCTCATAGCGAAACTGCCCGTTTTACTGGCTGAGAACGGCCGCCGTAATCGTCTCGATATTGTGGTTGATCATGTCGATATAGGTGGCAGCCGGGCCGTCGGCGGTCGAAAGCGCGTCGGAATAAAGCGTGCCGCCAACCTTGAGGCCAGTTTCGCTGGCGATCTGGTCTATCAGCCGCTTGTCGGTGATATTTTCGACGAAGATTGCCGAAGCCTTGTCGTGCTTCACCTGATCCACCAGCTTGGCGACATCGGCGGCTGAAGCTTCGGATTCCGTCGATACGCCCTCGGGCGCGAGGAAGTTCAGGCCATAGGCATGCTCAAAATAACCGAAAGCGTCATGCGAGGTGATGATGACACGCTTTTCCGGCGGGATGGCGGCGATCTCGGTCTTCACCTTCTCGTTCAGAGCGGCAAGCTTGGCGATATAGGCATCCGAATTGGCGGTGTAAGTGGCGCAACCGGCCTTGTCGACCTCGCAAAAGGCGCCGGCAATGTTCTTCACGTAGATTTCGGCGTTCTTGATCGACTGCCAGGCATGCGGGTCGAACTCGCCGTGATGGTGGTGTCCCTCATGGCCGTGATCGTGATCATGGGCCTCGGCCGCCTCGTGCTTGTGGCCGGCTTCTTCTGCCTTGTGATCGTGACCTTCCTCTTCTTCCGCTTCCGGATGGGCGTGACCGGCCGGCTCTTCGGAAAGCTTGAGCGGCTCCACACCCTTCGTCAGTTCCACCACCGGCGCCTTTGTGCCGCTTGTGTCGATCAGCCGCTTCAGGAAGCCTTCGAATTCCAGACCATTGACCAGCACCACATCCGCCTTGCTGACGGCGACGGCATCGGCCGGGCGCGGCTCATAGACATGGGCATCGCCATCCGGCCCGACCAGGGTGGTGATTTCGACACGGTCACCGCCAACGTTTTTGGCGAAATCGGCAATGATCGAGAAGCTCGCCACGACCTTGAGTTCGGCGGCGGACGCCTGCGCCATCAGAACCGGGGAGAGGGAAAGAAGGCTGACGCCCGTTGCTAGACGGAGGGTTTTGAACATGAAGGTTCTCCTTTTTTCGAACGCTGTTTTCAGGCCGCTCTGTGACGGCCGGAACCGAGAAGATCGCTGAGCACGCCGCGCGTGCCGACGAGGATGGAGAGCGCATAGATGACGCCCGCGGAAAGGATGATCGCCGGGCCTGATGGCAGCGACGCGTGATAGGACAAAAGCAGGCCCGCAAAGCAGGAAACCATGCCGATGCCGATGGAGATGAAGCACATGGGCGCGACGCGATTGGACCAGAAGCGGCTGGCGGCGGCGGGCAGCATCATCAGGCCGACCGACAGCAGCGTTCCCAGCGCCTGGAAGCCGCCGACCAGATTGAGCACGACGATGGCGAGGAAGAGGAAATGCACCGGGCTGCCCCAGTTGCTGACCGAACGCAGGAACAGGGGATCGAGGCATTCCGCCAGCAGCGCCCGCCAGAAGGTGATCATCACCAGAAGCGTCACGATGCAGATGCCGCCGATCAGGCCGAGCGCCTCATTGTTCAGCGCCAGCACCGTGCCGAACAGCACATGCATGAGATCGACGCTCGAACCGCGCCACGATACAAGCAGCACGCCGAGCGCCAGTGAAATGAGATAGAAGGCGGCAAGCGAGGCGTCTTCCTTCTGGATAGTGAAGCGCGACACAGCACCCGCGCCCAGCGCGACCAGTAGGCCGACGGCCAGCCCGCCGATGGTCATGGGCAGGATTTCCAGCCCGTAGAACAGAAACCCGACCGCCGCCCCCGGCAGGATGGCGTGGGACATGGCGTCGCCTGTCAGGCTCATGCGGCGCAGCATCAGAAACACCCCGACCGGGCCGCAGCTGATGGCAAGGATCAAGGCACCGGCAAGCGCGCGCTGCATGAAGACATACTGGACGAAGGGTTGGATGAAGATATCAGCCATGGGCATTCAAATTCGCGTGTGAGTGGGCATGGGAATGGACGGATGCCGTTTGCGGACTTGCCCCGACTATTTGGGCCGAAGGCTCGTCGGCCGGCTCACACCAGGGTGCATTTTCCTCCCATGCCTCGTGGAAATGCCGCGCCTGCCGGATGTTCTCCGCCTTGAGGACATCAGCTGTCGTGCCCAGACCGACGAGCTTCCGGGCAAGGAACAGGGTCTGAGGAAAGTGCTGCCGCACCAATTGATGGTCATGAAGGACGGCCAGAACCGTGCGCCCCTCCGCCACCCATGATTTGATCAGCACCATAAGGTCGGCAACGGTGCGCTCGTCGACGGCGTTGAAGGGCTCGTCGAGCAGGATCAGCTGCGCATCCTGCAGCATGGCGCGGGCAAACAAAGCGCGCTGCATCTGGCCGCCGGACAACGAGTCGATATTGCGCCTCTCAAAACCGGAAAGCCCGACCGCTTCCATGACGCGGCCCATCGCCGCCCGGTCTGCGGGACGGTGGCGGCCGAGCAGGCCGCGTTTCGGCCAGAGACCAAGCGCAACCAGATCCCGCAACTGCGCCGGAAAGGAGCGGTCGAGTTCCGATTGCTGCGGCAGATAGGCGACGGAAATACCTGAACTCACCCGGCACTCGCCGCCGAGCGGCTTCAGAATGCCGGCAATGCCTTTCATCAGCGTCGATTTTCCAGAACCATTGGCGCCGACCACCGCAGTGAGCGAGCCTTTGGCGATATCGCCATTCAGATGATGCACCGCCGCGCGGCCGGCATATCCAAGTGTCAGGTTTTTGAAGGCAAGGCACGGATCGTTCATCGATCCCTCCGGGGCAGGATGTCATTCGATGGCCCTTGATATGTAATGTTATTACATTCGTCAAACGAATATGTAATGAAATAACATTAACTCTTGGAAAGATGACGTTGCGCTCTGCGCAAGCCACAGACCACCTCGCGTTGCGGGAGGTTTTTTTCTGTCGCCCGTTGACACGCAATCAATATGTAATGTTATTACGTTACAGAATATGGACGGGGCAGCATTGAACCCGTCGTTTCCAGATCGTCCGCGTGTCCGCCGTGAGGTCCACGCGAGCGTTGCTAAAGAACGAGGTCCACATGTCAAAAAAACTTCCCGTCACCGTGCTTTCCGGCTTTCTGGGCGCCGGCAAGACGACGCTTCTCAATCATATTCTCGCCAATCGCGATGGTCTGCGCGTCGCGTTGATCGTCAATGACATGAGCGAGATCAATATCGACGCCGCGCTGGTGCGCGATGGCGGCGCCAATCTCTCCCGTACGGAAGAGCAGTTGGTGGAAATGACCAATGGCTGCATCTGTTGCACGCTGCGCGACGACCTGTTGACCGAGGTGCGGGCGCTGGCCGAACAGGGTCGTTTCGATTACCTGCTGATTGAATCCACCGGCATCGCCGAACCGCTGCCGGTCGCAGCAACCTTCGATTTTCGCGATGAAAACGGCCGCAGCCTTTCCGATGTCGCGCGTCTGGACACCATGGTGACGGTGGTGGATGCCGCCAATCTTCTCAAGGATTACGGCTCGTCCGATTTTCTGGCCGACCGGGGCGAAACGGCGGGCGAAGGTGACAACCGCACGATCGTCGATCTTCTGGTGGAGCAGATCGAATTTGCGGATGTCGTCGTCCTCAACAAGATCGGCACCGCCACGCCGGATGAGAGGGATGCCGCACGCAAGATCATCGTCGGGCTGAACCCGGATGCGAAACTCATCGAGGCCGATTTCGGCAAGGTGGCGCTGAAGGAGGTTTTGGGCACCGGCCGTTTCGATTTCGCCAGGGCCGAAGAACACCCCCTGTGGTTCAAGGAATTGCACGGCTTCAAGGATCACATTCCCGAAACCGAGGAATATGGCATCCGCTCCTTCGTCTATCGCGCCCAAAAGCCGTTTGACCCCGTACTGTTCCAGCGCTTCATCGACCGCGCCTGGCCGGGGGTGGTGCGCGCCAAAGGCTTCTTCTGGCTGGCAACGCGTCCGCGTTATGTCGGCGAGATCAGTCAGGCCGGCGCATTGGTCCGCACCGGCAGGATGGGCCTCTGGTGGTCCGCCGTGCCTAGGGAGCAATGGCCGCGCGAAAAGCAGTTTCTGGATATGATGAAGCCCTATCTCGACCCGGTCTTCGGTGACCGGCGACAGGAAATCGTCTTCATCGGCTCCGATCCGATGAGCGAGGCACGCATCCGCGCGCAGCTCGATGCCTGCCTTATCGATACCGAAGCATTCACGCCGGATGTATGGCGGCACCTGCCGGACCCCTTCGCCAGCTGGGACAGGCAGGCAGCCTGATTGACTCCACCGCCCGCATTTTAGCCGAGCGGATGCGTCTTTCGCCTTCTCCCCGCCGGGGAGAAGGTCGCGGCAGCGGGTTGTGGGGGCAAGCTCTTCGCAAATCTCTGCGCTTGCCCCCTCATCTGACCCTTCAGGCCATCTTCTCCCCGACGGGGAGAAGAAACAAGCACCACCGTTTCGCGAAAATGAGCGTACGAAACACTACAGAAAATTCAGCGTTACCAACGCCAGCACAAGATAGCGCCCGACCTTGGCGATGGTGACCAGCAGCAGGAAGACCGGTAGCCGCTCCTTCATGATGCCGGCGGCAACCGTTAGCGGATCACCGATCAGCGGCGCCCAGCTGAGCAGCAGGGACCATTTGCCATAACGACGATACCAGTTCTGCGCGCGCTCCAGCGTCGCCTCCCCGACCGGAAACCAGCGTTCACGCCGAAAGCGCTCAATGCCGCGGCCGAGCAGCCAGTTGGCAAAGGAGCCTGCAACATTGCCGGCGCTGGCCACGGCGACCAATAGCCAGACAGGCTGGGATTTAAGAAGGATGAGGCCCGCCAGTGCCGCCTCCGACTGCATGGGCAGAATGGTCGCCGCGATAAACGCCGTCAGAAACAAACCCGCATATACTGCCAGATCGGCCATTGCCTGCCCTTCATCATCCGCGAATCTCACGGTCTTTGCCGAAGTGCCGGATGACGCCCCCGGCGTCAAGCGGGCGACGTCTCACACGGCCGGCACATCGGCGGCAATGGCCTGAACCACATCATGGCGGGCTACATCCAGCAGCGCCTTATGAACCGACAATTGCCGGGTCTTGCCGGATGCGGACAGAATGAGGATTACGGTTTCCTTCGGCGGGCAATTCGGCAGCGCGCAGGAAATCTCGTGGACGGAGACGATGTCGTCTTCTGAAAGAAACAGCAGCTCCCGCGTCCAATCCTTCATGATGCGGGCCTGCGAGACGATCGCGGAGCCGCTGCGCGCAAGCGGATTCGTTTTTACCGTCATCGGAATGCCTTCCGCCCCGCCTGCGAGGCCAATGTATCGAACAGATCGCGGATCGGCTGCTGCGGCATATCCATGCCGATCAGGACGATGCGCGTTGCGCGGTTGCCATCCGGCCAGCTTTCCAACCGGGTCAGTGGATAAAGCCGATGCTGCACCGCATGGGCGACAACCGGCCGCTCGGGGTCATCCGTCGCACCGAAAATTCCCTTGAGCCGCAACAGGCCGGAATGCACATTGCTGGTGACGAGTTCAAGAAAAGTGACAATCGCCTGCGGATCCAAAGCGCCGTCAAAGGTGAGATCGAAGGCCTCGACCCCGACACCATGGCGGTTGATATCGTGCTGATGGGCGGAATGAAGGCTCAGCCTGTCGGCCGCCAACCATCCCGGTGCATCCTCCGGCTTGCCGCGCAGCGAATAATCCGATGCCTTAAATAACGACATCAGGTCGAAGCCGGCCGCATTACGGTCATGAAACGACGCCGCAGGATTGAGATCGGCGATGCTTTCGCGGTCAATAGCCGCAGCATCCGCAAGATCGGTTTTCGTCAGGACGACGTGGTCGGCAAAGGCAAGCTGTTTCCAGCCCTCGATAAAACTGTCGAGCATCGCCGGGCCGGCGACAACGTCGAAAGCCGTCACCACGCCTGAAAGATGGAAATGCCGGGCGACAATGTGATCACGCAGGCCAAGCGCCGGCGTGCCGCCGGCGATCAGGCTGTTGATGATCGGTGCGGGATCGGCAAGGCCGGTGGTTTCGATAACGACGCGCGATACACCAGGCACCACCCCTTCCAGAAAGGCCTGATGCAGCTCGTAAAGCGAGGTGCGGATATCGCTGGTGGCGGTACAGCAGATGCAGCCCGTCGTCGTTCTGAAATATCGTTCAGAACCCGTCCGAACCAGACCGTGATCGATGGGCACCGCGCCGAATTCATTGACGATGACAGCGGCATCACCCATGGCCGGCTCAGCCAGAAGCTCGTTCAGCAACGTCGTCTTGCCCGCCCCCAGAAAACCCGTCAGCAGGGTGACCGGCACCGTGCTGACGGATGGCGCGACGGTTGGGTCGTCCCTGCGCTCCACCGCCTTCTTCCGCTTCATTCCGAACACTTCAGCACCTTCGCTATCCATAAAATTCACGGCACCATAATACGTAATGTAATAACATATCAATGACGATTACGGGATTTCCGGCGAGAGCAATTCCCTTATGCCGGATAAGAAAATGTCATGGCCACATGCTCCCAACTCTCGGGCGCATGAAAAAACCACGGAACGAAGGAAATGGAATAATAAATCCGTTTCCTTCACTTTCGTTTTAATCGTTCCACGTTCTCTTGCATTTTCGTTAGAGTTCGCTTTTAATCGGTAGTGCTAATACAGGAAAGATCACCCGCAGCCGGATCGAGGAGGATAGGCTGCAATTAAGGGGCTGTATCTTTTACTGTTTTCATAATGGGAGGAATCACCTTGAAAAAACTCAGCTACCGCCTCGCCGCGGCATCCGCGCTTTCGTTTTTTGTCACATCGAATGCATATGCAGTAACGGAAATCCAGTGGTGGCACGCCATGACCGGCGCCAATAACGAGGTCGTGGATACGCTGGCGAAAGAGTTCAACGAGAGCCAGAAAGATTACAAGATCACGCCCGTCTTCAAGGGCACCTATCCGGAAACCTTGAATGCCGGCATTGCCGCCTTCCGCGCCAAGCAGCCGCCCGCGATCATTCAGGTCTTCGACGCCGGCTCGGGTGTGATGATGGGTGCCGCCGGCGCCATCAAGCCGGTGGCGGATGTTCTGAAGGAAGGCGGTTATACCTTCAACAAGGACGAATATCTGGCCGGCATCGTCGCCTATTATTCCAAGCCTGACGGCACCATGCTGTCCTTCCCCTATAATTCGTCCTCGCCGATCCTCTATTACAACAAGGATGTCTTCCAGAAAGCCGGCCTCGATGCCGCCAACCCGCCGAAGACATGGCCGGAAGTTTTCGAAGCCGCCAAGAAGATCAAGACCAGCGGTGCCGCCCAATGCGGTTTCACCTCCACATGGCTCACCTGGATTCAGACTGAAAACTTCGCCGCGTGGAACAACGTTTCCTATGGCAGTAATGAAAACGGGCTTGGCAGCACCGATGTGAAGCTTGCCGTCAACGCGCCGCTCTTCGTTGAACACTTCCAGGCGATTGCCGATCTGGCGAAAGACGGTGTCTTCCGTTATGGCGGCCGCACTTCGGAAGCCAAGCAGCTGTTCATGTCCGGAGAATGCGGCATCCTGACCGAATCCTCCGGCGGCCTTGGCGATATCGTCAAGACCGGCATGAATTACGGCATCGGCCAGCTTCCCTATTATGAGGGCCATGGTCCGCAGAACACCATTCCGGGCGGCGCGAGCCTCTGGGTCTTCGGTGGCAAGAGCGATGCCGAATATAAGGGTGTGGCCGAATTCTTCCATTTCCTCTCCCAGACCAAGATCCAGGCGCGCCTGCATCAGGTCTCGGGCTACATGCCGGTGACGATCGCGGCCTATGAGGAAACCAAGAAATCCGGCTTCTACGACAAGAACCCTGCCCGCGAAACGCCGCTTCTGCAGATGATGGGCAAGCCGCCGACGGAAAATTCCAAGGGCGTGCGCCTCGTGAACCTGCCGCAGGTGCGCGACATCATGAACGAGGAGTATGAGGCGATGCTGGCCGGCAAGCAGGACGCAAAGACGGCGCTCGACAAGATTGTCACGCGCGGTGATGCGGCCATCAAGCAGGCCATCGGCAACTAAACGATCCCTGCCCCCGCCCGCATCCTTATCCGGTGCGGGCGGCACTCCCATCTCATCAGGAGATCGCCGTGCAAAGCGTCGTATTCCCCAACAAGATCCTGCCCTATCTGCTGGTCGCACCGCAGATCATCCTCACGGTGATCTTTTTCTTCTGGCCTGCAAGCCAGGCGCTCTACCAGTCGACCATGCGCGAGGACGCCTTCGGGCTGAGCAGCAATTTCGTCGGGCTGGCCAATTTTTCCGCCGTACTTTCAGACGAGAGCTATCTGAACTCGCTGCAGGTCACGGTCATCTTCAGCATCCTGACCGCACTCGTCTCCATGGGGCTGGCGCTGCTTCTGGCGACAGCGGCGGACCGCGTGGTGCGCGGCAAGGGCTTTTACCGCACCATGATGATCATGCCTTACGCAGTGGCTCCCGCCGTGGCCGGCATGTTGTGGCTCTTCATGTTCAACCCGGCCATGGGAACCTTCTCCTATATCCTGCGCCGTAACGGCATCATGTGGGATCCGCTGCTCAACGGCAACCAGGCCATGCTGCTCGTCGTCGCCGCCGCGGCATGGAAGCAGATCAGTTACAATTTCCTGTTTTTTGTCGCAGGCTTACAGGCAATTCCTAAATCATTGCTGGAAGCGGCCTCCATTGACGGCGCGCGTGGTGCGCGGCGCTTCTGGACCATCGTTTTCCCGCTGCTTGCGCCGACAACCTTCTTCCTGCTGGTCGTCAACACTGTCTACGCCTTCTTCGATACGTTCGGCATCATCCACGCAGTTACCGGCGGCGGCCCTGCAAAGGCCACGGAAACGCTGGTCTACAAGGTCTATAATGATGGCTTCGTTAACCTGAACCTCGGCTCTTCCGCCGCGCAATCCGTCATCCTGATGGTGATCGTCATTGCGTTGACCGCCTTCCAGTTCCGCTTCGTCGAGAAGCGCGTGCACTACGGCTGAGGATTTCCTGATGATTGAAAATCGCCCGGTCGCCCGCGTGATCGCCCATCTGATGCTGGTTCTCGGCATCATCATCGTGGCCTTCCCGATCTACTACACCTTCATCGCGTCATCCATGACGTCGAATGACATCATTCGCCCACCGATGTCGCTGCTGCCCGGCGACCATCTTGGTGAAAACTATACAGACGCCATGGTCGGCGGCGTCGAAAGAGTGGTCGGCGTCAGCCTTGAACGGCTGCTGTTCAACAGCTTCGTCGTGGCGCTCGCCATTGCCATCGGCAAGATCGTCATTTCTTTCCTGTCGGCTTTCGCAATCGTGTTTTTCCGTTTTCCCTTCCGCATGGGCTTCTTCTGGATGATCTTCATCACGCTCATGCTGCCGGTCGAGGTGCGCATCCTGCCCACCTACAAGGTCATCGTCGACCTCGGGCTTATCGATACCTATGCGGGACTGACGCTTCCGCTGATGGCGTCCGCGACGGCGACGTTCCTGTTCCGGCAGTTTTTCCTGACCATTCCCGGCGAAATGGTCGAGGCGGCTCGTATCGACAATGCAGGGCCGTTCCGCTTCATGCGCGATATTCTGCTGCCACTGTCGAAAACCAATATCGCCGCTCTCTTCGTGATCCTGTTCATCTATGGCTGGACCCAGTATCTCTGGCCGCTGCTCGTGACCAACGACGCCAAGATGAACACGATCATCATCGGCCTCAAGCGCATGGTGGATTTCACCGATGCCTCGACGCCCTGGAATTATGTGATGGTGACGGCGATCCTCGCCATCATCCCCCCTGTTATCGTTGTGGTGCTGATGCAGCGCTGGTTCGTCAAAGGTTTGGTGGAGACCGAGAAGTAATGGCAAAAATTGCGCTGAAAGACGTCCGCAAGGTTTATGGCGGCAATGTCGAGGCCATCAAGGGCGTATCGATGGACATCGCCGACGGCGAGATGATCGTGCTCGTCGGCCCCTCCGGCTGCGGAAAATCCACCCTGTTGCGCATGATTGCCGGACTGGAGGGCATTTCGGGCGGCCAGATCATAATCGGTGATCGCGTCGTCAACGATCTCGAACCGTCGGACCGAGACATCGCCATGGTGTTCCAGAATTATGCGCTTTATCCGCATATGACGGTGCGGCAGAACCTTGCCTACGGCCTGAAGAACCGCAACACGCCGAAGGACGAGATCGATCGGCGTATCACCGAGGCGGCCAGGGCGCTCGAAATCGAACAGTTCCTGGAGCGCAGGCCGCGCCAGCTTTCCGGCGGCCAGCGCCAGCGCGTCGCCATGGGCCGCGCCATCGTGCGCAAGCCGGCAGCCTTCCTGTTCGACGAGCCGCTCTCCAACCTCGACGCCAAGCTGCGCGTGCAGATGCGCGTCGAAATCCGCCGCCTGCAACGCTCGCTCGCCACCACCAGCGTCTACGTGACCCATGACCAGATGGAGGCCATGACGCTGGCAGACCGGCTGGTGGTGCTGAATGCCGGCCGCATCGAGCAGATGGGCACGCCGATCGAGCTTTACGAAAAACCGGCCACCACCTTCGTCGCCACCTTCATCGGCTCCCCCTCCATGAACCTGCTCAACCACGGCACGGCGACGGCCAACGGCTCTTCCGGCTGGTCGGTGCAGGGAACCACTGCACTGCCACAGGGCGTCGCCACGCTCGGCATTCGCCCCGAAGACATCACCCTTGCCGATGAAGCCCCCGCGGATGCCGCCTTCACCGGCACCGTGCAAGTGGATGCCGTGGAACTGGTGGGGGCGGAAAGCTATGTGCATGGTTCCTTCGCCGATGGCACCGCGATCGTTTTCCGCGTCCACGGCCGTTCGCAGCTGCGCATCGGCGAGACGCTACGGATCGCCGCACAGGCAAAGGATTTCCATCTGTTCGATGCATCGGGCAAGCGGATTTAGGCTTGGTCACAGAAACGGGACACCCGCCACTCGGCGGGTGCTTGCGCCATCGCTAGAACCTTCAGCGCCTCCTTACCAGACAAGTTCCACCTGCGGCCGACCGTTGGAGGTTTTCTCCACCGTCCGGCCGGATGTATCGACGTTGCAGTGAACCCGCTGCCGGAAGGCGGAAAAGCTTTCGAAGGTGACGACATCCACCGGGTCGTCAAGATGCAGGGTCAGCCGGTAGCGTTCGGGATCGCCGCCGAGCGCCTGCACGCCCAGAACGGAGGCCACGAAGGGCTGGCCTAGATAAAAGCCTTCCACCCTTGAGCCCAGAAGGTAGGGGTTGAAGGCGGGGCGGTTGCCGGCTGATGCGTGGAGGGTATTCCAGTCGCGGAAGCCATATTGCGCGGCGATGAGTTCCAGCGCTTTCGAATGGGTGATTGCCTGTCCCTCGCCTTCGAGAGCGGCGCGCAGGCGTTTCGCCTGTTCCTTCAGCCCCTCAAGCGCGGGAAGCGGTTTGGACACGTACATAACGGTTCTCCAACATGAGCATGCCGAATGTTCCGAAGGGGGTCCGCGTTGCCATCGACGACATGCAAAACATGGGATGACCGTTATTAAAGGAAGAGCTTCACCAGGGGCGTAAACGCCTGCGGACGGCCGGGGCTCCTTGCCCGTGGCCGTCCCTATATCTCAGAAAGCGCCGCCCGTCAAAGGCGGCGCTCAACCGATCCCTTGATCAGAAACGGTAGGTGATACCCGCACCGATAAGCCAGGGATCGAGCTTCGCCTTGCCGCTGATCGGCGTGCCACCCAGTTCGGCGGTCCAGTCGGTCTTCAGGAAGATCTTCTTCACATCGAAGTTCACGCCCCAATGCTCGTCCAGCATATAGTCGAAACCGACCTGCACGGCCGCGCCGAACTTGTTCTTGACGTCCAGATTGCTGAAACCCGGCTTTTCGGACTGGTTGTAGAACATCGAATAGTTCACACCCGCGCCGATATAGGGCTTGAAGGCGCCGAAATCGGTGAAGTGATATTGCAGCGTCAGCGTCGGCGGCAGCAGCCATGTCTTGCCCACTGGCGTTCCGGCGAGCACGCCCTCGCCGTTGATCTTGGCGTAGGTGGTGCCAAGAATAAGCTCGGCGGCGATATTCGGGGTGAAGAAATAGCTGATGTCGAGTTCCGGGATCACCGTATCCGAATAGGACAGGTCCGCGCCCGGCACACCGTCGACGCTGCCGCTGTCATTGGTGATGACGCCGAGGCCGCGCACGCGCAGCATCCACGGGCTTGCCGCGGCAATCGCCTCTTCGGCGGTGGGCGCCGGCGCTGCCGGGGCCAGATCGGCCGCCATGGCATTGGCGGATATCAGCGTGGCCGCAACACCAGCCATGACACTGGCAAGCAAAGCGGTTTTTCTGTTTCTGTTCGTCATTCCATCTCTCCTATAGCGCACCGCAGCCGGGCAAGTCCCCGGAAACCGGCTGATGACGGCGGGCCTGGCGAATCGTCGCCTGCCGCAACCGCTTGGGAGCCACTATGACGACGGGAAAGGCAGGCCGATTGAGATGGATCAAACCGGGATACGGATCGCGCAAAGGAACTGAGAACCGGCGCGCATTGTGATAATTTCGCAACAGATACGTTCGCGGTCTAGGAGCGGTACACTGCGCGCCCGGCACATATTCTGGGAAATACAAAAAGGCCTGCATCAACAGGCCTTTTTCAGTGCATCACCTTTCTCACGCGGTCTGGGGCGTGAGGTGCGCGGAACCGGGCTTGCGCAGAAGCAGAACCGAGACGGCCGCGATCATGCACATCAGACCGGCAATCTGCAGCGCGGGCATATAGGTGTCGAAGTCGCTCTTGAAGAAACCGGCGCCAAAGGCGGCGGTGGCGGCTCCCAGCTGGTGGCCGGCAAAGACCCAGCCGAAAACGAGACCGGCCTTTTCGCGACCGAAATTCTCGGCGGCAAGTTTCACCGTCGGCGGTACGGTCGCCACCCAGTCCAGCCCGTAGAAGACGGCAAAGACAGAAAGTTCCACGAAGCTGAACCCCGAGAATGAGAGATAGAGCAGCGACAGGCCGCGCAGACCGTAGAACCAGAACAGCAGGAAGCGATTGTCGAACCGGTCGGAAAGCCAGCCGGCGAAGATCGTGCCGAAGAAATCGAAGATGCCGATTACCGCCAGTGTGCCCGCCGCTGTCACCGCTGCCATGCCGAAATCACCGCAGATTGAAATCCAGTGTGTCTGGATAAGACCGTTGGTCGAAAGCCCGCAGACAAAAAATGTGCCGAAAAGCACCCAGAAGACCGGGTTGGCCGATACGCTCTTCAGCGTCACCAGCGGCGATAGCAATGTGGCGAGAAGATTGTGATCCTGCTTGACCGGCTTTGCCACCACGGTCTCGCCATAGGCCGGCAGGCCGACATCGGCAGGATGGTCGCGCATCAAAAGCAGGACGAGAACCATGGCCGTGGCAATTACCGCCACGGACAGGGTAAGGGCGGTTCGCCAGCCATAGGCTTCCGTCAGCGCCGCCAGCAGCGGCAGAAAGACCAGCTGGCCGGTGGCGTTGCTCGCCGTCATGAGGCCGATCACCAATCCGCGACGCTTGGAAAACCAGCGAGCCGCCACGGTGGCGCCCAATACCAGGGCGGTCATGCCGGTGCCGACACCGATCACCACGCCCCAGAGCAGCAGCAATTGCCATACCTCGGTCATGAAGAAGGAGGCGACGATGCCGCCCATGATCAGGGCAAGCGCAGTGGACACCACCTGCCGGACGCCGAAATGATTCATGAAGGCGGCGGCAAAAGGTCCAAGCAGGCCAAAAAGCACCAGCCTGACGGCCATTGCCGAGGAAATATCGGCAATATCCCAGCCGAATTCCTGATGCAGCGGCTGGATCATCACCCCTGCAGATCCCATCGCACCGGCGGTGGCCAGCATGGTCAGAAAGGTGGTTGCGGCAACGAGCCAGCCATAATGCAGATTTCTGCCGGCCATCCAGCTGGCGAGGCGTGTGGAGAGCATGTTCAAATTCCCTTTCCAGCGGCCGTGGCCGATATTTTACGGGTATATACCCTATATTGCGGGCAGATACCCGCATATCCCCAAAAATTACAGGGCTGCGAGCAGTTCCTGCAATTGTGCTGTCTTTTCGGGCCCAAGCCGGGCCTCGATTTCATCCTGTACCCCATCCCAGAGCGGCGCACCCGCCTTCAGGATCGCGTGTCCTTCCGTCGTCACCGTCAGCATCGCTTCCCGCTGATCCTCGCCATGGCCGATGGCCACCAGACCCATACGAGCCAGCACCTTGGCATTGCGGCCAACGGTGGAGCGATCCAGTTCCACCCGCGCGGCCAGATCGGTTAGCGAGACGGGCGCGGTGCGGTTGATGTTCCGCAGCAGGCTGAACTGACCGATATTGACGCCAAGCGGCGCCAGGGCCTCGTCATAATAGGACGAGACCTTACGGGATGCTTTGCGCAACAGGATGCAGTGGCAACTATCGTTTGGCATTTGTCTCGGGTGTATACCCGTAAATTTTTGCGCGCAAGAGGTGCTCGGGAATTATCGGCGGGCAACGGCCACCTCCCTTGGCCATATAGCAGAAACAATAAACCCCGGCTTTGGGTCGGGGTTTGATATCAGCAGCGAGGTTCGTTCAGGCAGAGAGCCTGCGGCCGCTTGCCACCAGCAGACCGGCAGCGCCTTCCAGCCAGCCTGCTTTCAGTTCCAGCGCCAGGAAACGGCTGCGCTCGAACGGGCCGGGCATGATGAGATGCTGGGCCTTGTCGGCGAAGAAGCCGAAACGTTCGTAATAAGGGGCGTCGCCAACCAGAAGAACGGCGCCGTGGCCGCGCTTGGTGGCTTCGCCAATGGCGGCACGCATCAGCGCCGAGCCGATGCCCTTGCCCTCATGGGCGGCATCGACAGCCAGCGGGCCGAGCAGCAGCGCTTCGACGGCGCGACCTTCGCGGGAGATACCGGCCTCGACATTCCACAGGCGCACCGTGCCGATGACATGGCCATCCTCATCGCGGGCGACGAGTGCCAGACCTTCGGCCGGAACGCGACCGGCGCGCAGCTTCTCGGAAGACTTGCGGCGGCGGCCGGCGCCCATGGCGCGGTCCAGCAGGTTCTCACGGGCGACGACATCGCCCGGATTTTCCTGATCGACATGAAACGTCTGCGGTGTGAAAAATGCCCGTACCGAATTCAAAAGAGCGGCCATCCTTGGCCTCCCGTCACACTACCGCCCACACGCGGCCCTTGATAAAAAAATGGTGGAGCCGTTCCGGCCCGCCGACACGCTTTCCTCGGCTGGAAGAGGTGCAGCAAGCAGGGATTTGCGCATCAGCACAATCGGCAAAGCCGGAACGGAAGCTTGGTCGAGACGCCGCCCTGCTCAGCGGACGGCGTTCGGATCAGATGATGTAAGCCTTCAGCGGCTCGAAGCCATTAAAGGCAACGGCCGAATAGGTCGTCGTATAGGCGCCTGTGCCTTCGATCAGAACTTCGTCGCCGATGGTCAGCGAGACCGGCAGCGGGTACATGTTCTTTTCATACAGCACATCGGCGCTGTCGCAGGTCGGGCCGGCCAGAACGCAGGGCTCCATCTCGTCCTGGTCGCGCTCGGTGCGGATCGGGTAACGGATAGCCTCATCCATCGTCTCGGCGAGACCGCCGAACTTGCCGATGTCGAGGAACACCCAGCGGTGGTTGTCGTTGTCGGACTTGCGCGACACGAGAACAACTTCCGCCTTGATGACGCCGGCATTGCCGACCATGCCGCGGCCCGGCTCGATGATCGTCTTCGGGATCTGGTTGCCGAAGTGCTTGCGCAGCGCCGTGTCGATCGCCTGGCCGTATTCTTCGGCAGCCGGAACGTCGCGCAGGTACTTGGTCGGGAAACCACCGCCCATGTTGACCATCTGCAGGTGGATGCCCTGCTTGGCAAGCGAAGCGAAGACGCGCTTGGCATCGGCCAGCGCCGCATCCCATGCGTCGAGATTCATCATCTGCGAACCGACATGGAAGGAAACGCCGTAAGATTCGAGGCCGAGCTGATGTGCATAGACCAGAACGTCGACAGCCATCTGCGGCACGCAGCCGAACTTACGCGACAGCGGCCATTCGGCGCCTTCGCCATCCGTCAGCACGCGGCAGAACACGCGTGCGCCGGGAGCGGCACGGGCAACCTTCTCGACTTCCTCGTGGCTATCAACGGCGAAGAGATCGATGCCGAGCGCATGAGCGCGTGCAACATCGCGTTCCTTCTTGATGGTGTTGCCGAAGGAGATACGGTCGGAAGTCGCACCCGCATCAAGCGCCATCTGGATTTCAGCCACGGAGGCGCAATCGAAGTTGGAGCCGAGCGAAGCGAGCAGCTTCAGGATTTCGGGAGCCGGGTTTGCCTTGACGGCGTAATAGATGGCGCTGTTCGGCAGGGAGTGCCGGAAAGCGTTGAAATTGTCGCGCACGACGTCGAGATCAACCACGAGGCAAGGGCCTTCGGGACGTCGGGTCTTGATGAAGTCGAGAATGCGTGCAGTCGTCATCGATATATTCCCTGTTAAACCGACTTCGGAAAAATCCGAAGGACAAAGGACGCTCGAGATATGCATACGAATCAGCCGGTGGAGGCGCAGACTCGATAGCATACGCTCAAGGCGCGAATGTGAACGACGCCCTGCCAGAGCATCATTCGGCTTTGTCTGCCATCGATTGGAGGGAATGACCCGACCGCACTTCAGGCAATGATGGTGTGCCTCTTCAGTACCCCGGCTGATGGAAAGCCGGCAGAGAACCAGAAAGGCCCGCACCGTCGTTGCTTCATATGTCCTCGCATTTCCCGGTTGGCCGGAATAGCGACTGGAGGGGTTAGTTCCAGGTACCTTACCTAAATCCTCACCACATCGAGGACTCGGCGGACACACATGGGCACGTGCGACTTTGGGCAGCACGGGAGATAAGAATATTCGCAGTCATAATCAAGAGGAATTTTTCACCAAAGAGCGGATTTTTTCAGCAGTGAATTAAGGGTTGAACAGTGACTTGCGCACGTTCAATTATATGGAACGAACCGGAGGATTTTCATGGACACGCTGACCCGCATCCGCGCCTTTATCGATGTTGTCGAAGCTGAGGGGTTTTCCGCCGCGGCGCGCAAGACCGGGCGCTCCAAGGCGCTTCTGTCCAAATATGTGCGGGAACTGGAAGATGATCTCGGCGCACTGCTCCTCAACCGCACCACCCGGCAGTTCTCGCTGACGGAAGCCGGTCATACCTATTACCGCACCGCTTCCGATATTCTGAAGGAGATCGATAACCTCGCCGATCTGGTGCGTGAAAAGAATGCCGATCTGAAGGGGAAGCTCAAAATTTCCGTTCCCCGCACCTTCATCGATGCCGATGTCGGCCAGAGCCTGATCGATTTTGCCAAGGAAAATCCGGAACTGTCGCTGGAAATCGTTGCGGAAGACCGATTCGTCGACCTGATCGAGGAAGGTTTCGATCTCGCGGTTCGAATCACCCGACTGGAAGATTCGGGTCTGATCGCCCGCAAGCTTTCCGATTTCCGGGTCTATGCGGTGGCGACGGCGGATTTCGTGGCGCAACACGGGCCGCTAGACGGCCCGCAGGATTTCTCCCGCGTGCCTTTCATCATCGACACCAATACGCGTTTTCATAATACAGTGCGGTATCTGGAGCCGGATGGCGGCTCGAATTCGGTCACCATCAGTGGGCCGATCGAGGTCAACAGCCCGCAGGCGACGTTGCGCGCGGCGCGCGCTGGTCTCGGCATCGCCTTGGTGCCGGATTTCATCGCCAGACCCTACATCCAGTCCGGTGAGCTGGTGACGCTGTTCGACGATTATATTTCCAAGGACAGGGGCATTTATGCGGTCTATCCGCATCGCCGCTACCTGCCCGCCAAGGTGCGCAGCTTTGTCGATTATCTCTCGGCGTGGTTCAGGAAGAACGGGTAAGCCACCAAATGAAACGCCCGCCTTGCGGCGGGCGTAGATGTTAGCTGAAAATCAGATCAGAACGGCGAATCCGGGAAGTAGAACTGCTCGGCATTGTCCTTGGTGATCAGGGTCGCATCGAGGATATACTCACCCGCGACCGGCACCTGATCGTAGAAATGCCCGGCCGTCAGCTGCATGGCTGTCGCCACCATTGCGGGCGGATAGAGCACGTCGACCGGGACCAGCTTGTCGCCGTCCATGACCTTCTTGATCATGTCCTTGGAACCGGCGCCCGCAACGATATACTTGATATCGGTACGTTTCGCCTGCTGGATAGCCTCCAGCACGCCGATCGCCATGTCGTCGTCCTGACACCAGACCACGTCGATCTTCTTGTATTTGGTCAGATAGTCCTGCATCACGCGGAAGGCGTCGTCGCGGTTCCAGTTGCCGTACTGGCGGTCGAGAACCTTGACGCTGGAACCGGCAATACCCTTGTCGAAACCATCCTGGCGCTGCTGGTCGATCGGGATCGGCAGGCCGCGAATGACCACGACTTCGGCATCCGGCGTCGTCTTCTTGATGTATTCGCCGGCCACCTGGCCAAGCGCGGGGTTGTTGCCGGCAACGTAGAGATCGCGGATCGAATTGTCGTTGACGCTCGGCGCGCGGTCGACGAGCGCGACGAAGGTGCCCTTGTCCTTGATCTCCTTGATGGCGTTGACGAGCGGATCCGGATCGGACGGCAGCACGACAAGTGCATCGAGCCCCTGCACGGCAAGGTCCTGAAGCGCATTCGCCTGATTGGCGGCATCCGGCGACGTCTTGACGATGATGTTGAGCCCCGGATGCTCCTGCATCAACAGCTTCGCCACACGCTCGGCATGATAGACGACGCCTGCCGTCCAGCCATGGTCGGCCGCCGGAATGGACACGCCGATGGTGACCTTCTTGTCCTGTGCGTGTACTGAACCCGCAAGCACCGTGGCCAGCGCGGCAAAGGCCACGCCGATGAATTTACTACGCATAGTCTCTTTCCTCCCAAGACCGGGGCGTTCCTCCTTCAACCGCGCCTGCCCCACATGGCGCGGCGTGATACGTCACCTGCGGCTGAGCGAGCGCTGCACCAGCATGGCGATGATGATGATCGCGCCCTGAATGGCGCCGATCAGATATTCGCTGACGAAGTTCGACAGGATCATGATGTTGCCGACGATCTCCAGAATGAAGGCGCCGCAGATTGTACCCCAGATGCGCCCTACCCCGCCTCTCAGCGCCGTGCCGCCGACGACGACGGCGGTGATCGCCTGCAGCTCCCACAACATGCCTGTCGTGGCCGAGGTGGAGGCAAGACGCGGCACATAAAGCAGCACCGCAACGGCGACGCAGAGCCCCTGCACCACATAAGCGATGGTGCGCACCCGTGCGACCGAAATGCCGGAGTAACGCGCCACATCCTCACTGGAGCCGACGGCCGTGAGATGCCGGCCATAGCGGGTGCGATAAAGCACGAAGGCGGCTATTGCGGCGGTGACGAAGATGACGATGACAGGCACCGGCACACCAAAGACATTACCGAAATAGACCGGGCGATAAAGCGTCTGGATTTCCGGGTTGCGCAGCGTGATCGCGCCGCCCTGCGACAGCCACGTGGTCAAGCCGCGATAAATGCCCATGGTGCCGAGCGTGGCGATGAAAGGTTCGATGCGGCCGATGGTAGTGATGAGGCCGTTTGTCAGCCCGCAGGCAGCCCCGATGGCGAGCGCCAGCGCCATGGCGGTAAGCAGCATCAAAAGCGGACTGGCGATGAAGGCGCTATTCATGAACAGGATCATCAGGCTGGCGACAAATGCGACCATGGCGCCGACCGACAGATCAAGCCCGCCTGACGTGATGACATAGGTGGCCCCGAGCGCGATGATGGCGATGAAGGCGCTGCGGGTGACGACATTCAACAGATTATCGATGCCGATGAAATTGGGATTGGCGATGGTGCCGAGAACCAGCAGCAGGGCCAGCGCCACGAAAGGCGCAACCGCTCGCAGGTCCCAGTCCTTCGAGGTCTTCGGCGTTTTGCCGTTATCAAATGCGGCCTCAGTCATGTTTTCCCTCAGTTTCTTTATCAGGCCATATTTCCCGCGACACGGGCGCTCAGGCAGGTTCCTGCGTATGAACGCCCGTCGCCAGCGCCACGATGTCGTTTTCGGTCATGCGCTCACCTGTCACCTCACCGACGATCCGGCCCGAACGCATCACAAGAATACGATCGCAGATGCCGATCAGCTCCGGCATTTCCGAGGAAACAACGATGATCGAGCGCCCCTCATCCGCGAGCTTGGCGATAAAGCGGTAAATCTGCTCCTTGGTGCCGATGTCGATGCCCCGTGTCGGTTCGTCGATGATGACGATGGAGGGATCGAGCAGCATCATCTTGGCGAGCAGCAGCTTCTGCTGGTTGCCGCCGGAGAGCTGGCCCGCAAGCAAATCCTTGCGGCCAGTGCGAATATCGAAGTCGCGCACCGCATCATCGAGCGCCGCCGTTTCGCGCCGCGTGTCGATCTGGAACATCCGGCTGAATTTCCTGAGCGAGGCCAGTGTCAGGTTGATCCGCAGATCCTTGCCAAGCAGCAGCCCCTTGCCCTTGCGGTCCTCGCTCAGATAAACGATGCCGGCCTTCAGGCTGTCTTCCGCCTTTGCGAAATGCACCGGCCTGCCGTGATGCCGCACGGTTCCCCGACCGGCGCGCAGGCCGAGTATTCCTTCCATGAGTTCCGTTCTGCCGGCGCCAACGAGACCGGCAAAACCGAGAATTTCGCCCCTGCGCAGGCTGAAACCGGCATCCTCTGCATAACCCGGAACGGTAAAATGCTCCACCTGCAGAACCGGCTCGTGCTCGCCGCCGGCGGCGCGGTCCGGATAAAGCTTGGCTACGTCGCGCCCCACCATGAGCCGCGCCATATCGGCAGGCTCCAGCGCCGATGCCGGATGGGAGGCGATCAGCTTGCCGTCACGCAGAACCGTCACCCGGTCGGCAATCTCCTTCACTTCCGGCAGACGATGCGAAATGTAAAGCACGGCCACGCCCTTTGCCCGGATGTCCCTGATGACATTCAGCAGTGCATCCGTTTCGATGGGCGTAAGGCTCGCCGTCGGCTCATCGAAAATGACCACGCGATGCGGCACAAGCAGAACGCGGGCGATCTGCACCAGCTGCCGCTGGGCAATCGACAGGCTGCCGACAATGGCGTCCGGATCGATCGTACCGCCAAGATCGGCGATCGCCTTGCGGGCGCCGGCGCGCATGGCGCGGTCGTCCACCATGGCGCCCCTGCGTACTTCGCGGCCGAGATAGATGTTCTGCGCCACCGTCAAATCGGGCGCCAGCAATATTTCCTGATGCACGAGAACAATGCCGCGATGTTCAGCATCCACAGGGCCGCTCAGCGCCACGGCTTCGCCATCGATGCGGATTTCCCCGCCCGACGGCTTTTCATTGCCGGCCAGAAGCTTCATCAGCGTCGACTTGCCGGCGCCGTTCTCGCCTATGATCGCGTGGACCTCACCGGCACGCACCGCGATCTCGATATCTTTCAAAACCTGTACCGGCCCGAAAGACTTCGACAGCCCAACCGTCCGGATAAGGGCATGGTCTGGAGATTCGTCAGCAAAAGCCATGTGCCGTCACCGGTGTCCCGCAGGAACGGACGGCGCTTGCCCCTTAATTTTATTTGAAATGACCATCTACGAACTCCTCCCAAAGCTCGAAGAAGAAGCTAGCGTCCGTTTTGAGGTACGTAAAGCAATTTTCGCTGGTGTTTTAGAATACACTCAAATTTGACCGTATGAACCGCAAGCCAGAAGGTCGTGAAAGTCCTGTCAGGATGCGGAGGAGCGCTGGAAACCCTTCATCAGACGGTGCACGGCTTCGGCGCCCTCCTTGGCCAGATCGAAACGCTTGCCGAACAGCAGCCAGTCGGAGCACATGCCTTTCAGCAGCCAGTAGAGCGCGTCGAGCGCAGAGTCCGCCGTCCAGTTGTCGTTGAATGCACCTTCCGCCTGCGCCCGCGCGAAAGCGCCCTCGAGCCGATCCTTGTGATACCGGTCTAGTTCCTCCTGCGCGTGCAGCACCGGGGCGAACTCATCCGAGTAATTGGTGCGCAGGCTGATGGTCATGATGCGCTGGCGTTGCTCATCTTTTGAAAGAAGCGTCAGCCACTTGCAGGCCGCTTCCTCGATCTTGGCCAGCAGAGCCAGCCCCTTGAGGTCGGGGTCGCCGAAATCGAGCAGATCCGATTCCGGCAGGGACACCGATTGATAGAGGCCGATAAAGAGATCGCTCTTGCTGGAAAAATGCCAGTAGATCGCTCCGCGCGTGACGCCGGCGGCAGCCGCCACCTCATCGAGAGAGCTGTTGGCAACACCCTTTTTGAAGAACACCCGCTCGGCAGCGGCAAGGATCGCCTGACGCGTCTCTTCTGCCTCGGCCTTGGTTCGGCGCATGCTCATGTCTCCTTCCAATCGCGGCACGGCGCTTTCGCACCGTGCCTTCTTTGCAGTGCCGGGCTGTCAATCAGATGAACGCATTCACATGACTTTTGGCCCGGCCTTCACACACGTTTTATTCCGCCGGCGATACGGCGTCAGCAGCAATCTCTTTCTCCTTCTTCCGATCCCCGAAAATCTTCATGACAAAGACGAAGAAGACGGGGACGAAGAAGATCGCGAGGATCGTCGCCGAGATCATGCCACCCAGAACGCCGGTGCCGATGGCATTCTGGCTCGCCGCACTCGCACCGGAGGCGATCGCCATTGGCAGCACGCCGAGCGAGAAGGCAAGCGACGTCATCAGGATCGGCCGGAAGCGCAAGTGCGCCGCCTCCACCGTCGCATCATAGGTGGATTTTCCTTCCGCCCGCAAATCCTTCGCGAATTCGATGATCAGGATCGCGTTCTTTGCGGACAGGCCGATGATGGCGACGAGGCCCACCAGGAAGTAGACGTCGTTCGGCATGCCGCGCAGCATGACAGCCGCCACCGAGCCGATGACGCCAAGCGGTACCACCAGCATCACGGAGAGCGGAATGGACCAGCTTTCGTAAAGTGCTGCGAGCAGCAGGAAGACGAAGAGAACGCTGAGCCCGATCAATGCCGGCGCCTGCGAACCGGACTGGATTTCCTGCAGCGACTGACCGGTCCATTCGAAACCGAAACCAGCAGGCAATTCGCTCGCCAGACGCTCCATTTCGGCAATGGCGTCACCGGACGAATAGCCCGGTGCGGACTGGCCGCCGATACGGACAGCCGGATAGCCGTTATAACCGACCACCTGCGAGGGACCGCGCACCCATTCCACCGTGGCAAACGAACTCACCGGCACCATTCCGCCATTGGCATTGCGGACGTTGAGGTTCAGGAGATCCTCCGTCTTCATGCGCTGGCCCTGCTCCGCCTGCACCGTCACGCGCTGCATGCGGCCGGCATTGGGGAAGTCATTGACGTAGGACGAGCCCATATTGGCCGAGATGGTGGCGTTGATATCGCTGAAGGTGACGCCGAACGTATTGGCTTTCTCACGGTCGATGATCAGGTTGACCTGTGCCGCATCCGGCATACCTTCAATGCGAAGGCCGGCAAGGATGGGGCTCTGACGGGCAGCGGCCATCAGTTGCGCACCGGCAGCGCTGAGAGCAGCCTGTCCCGCACCCGCGCGATCCTGCAGGCGGAAGGTGAAGCCGCTGGAATTGCCGAGGCCCTGGATTGGCGGCGGCGACAGCGCGAAGGACATGGCGTCCGGAAGCCCCCACAGCTTGGCATTGACGCGCGCCGATATGGCGGCGGCGGAATCATTCGGTCCGCGTTCGCTCCAGTCCTTCAAGGTGGCGAAGGCCAGACCGGCATTCTGGCCGGAGCCGGAGAAGGAGAAACCCGAAACCGCAATCACACGATCCACCGCCGGCTCTTCCATGAAGATCTTTTCGATCTGCTGGATGGATTGCAGCGTACGATCACTGCTGGCTTCCGCCGGCGCCTGAATGTCAACAATCAGGTAGCCCTGATCTTCGTTCGGAAGGAACGAGCTCGGCAGTTGCATATACGCCCAGCCGAGGCCGACCAGCAACGCCGCATAGATGACCATGAAGCGTCCGGAACGCTTGATGATGCTGCCGACGGACGAGGAATATTTGTGCGAGGCCTTGTCGAAGCCGCGGTTGAACCAGCCGAAGAAGCCTTTCTTCTCATGGTGCCCGGCCTTGATGGGCTTCAGGAACGACGCGCAGAGCGCCGGCGTGAGCGACAGGGCGAGGAAGCCGGAGAACAGGATCGACACCACCATGGTCAGGCTGAACTGCTGGTAGATGATGCCGACGGCGCCCGGGAAGAAGGCCATGGGCACGAACACGGCTGTCAGCACCAGCGTGATGCCGATGATCGCGCCGGAAATCTGGCCCATCGCCTTGCGGGTGGCCTCCTTGGGCGACAGATGCTCTTCCGCCATGATGCGCTCGACATTCTCAACGACGACAATCGCGTCATCCACCAGAATGCCGATGGCGAGAACCATGGCGAACATGGTCAGAACGTTGATAGAGAAACCCGAGACATACATGATGGCGCAGGTGCCGAGCAGCGCCACGGGCACCACCAGTGTCGGAATGATCGTGTAGCGGATATTCTGCAGGAAAACGAACATCACCACGAAGACGAGGATGATGGCCTCGAGCAGCGTGTGAATGACCTTCTCGATCGAAATCTTGACGAAGGGGCTGGTGTCATAGGGAATTTCGTATTCCAGACCCGGCGGGAAATACCGCGACAGCTCCTCCATCGTGGCGCGAACGCCCTCGGAGGTCTGCAGCGCATTGCCGGTGGGCGAAAGCTGTACGCCGATAGCAGCGCTCGGCTTGCCGTTCAGGCGGCTCGAGAAGTTATAGCTTTCGCCGCCCACTTCCACGCGCGCGACGTCGCGCAGCCGGACGGATGAGCCGTCCGGATTAGCGCGCAGCACGATGGAACCGAATTCTTCCGGCGAGGTGAGCTGACCCTGCACGTTGACGGTTGCGGAAATCTGCTGGCCGATGGGATTTGGCGATGCACCGATGCGGCCGGCGGCAACCTGCGAGTTCTGTGCCTGGATGGCGCTGATGACGTCGTTCGATGTCAGGCTGAGGCCCAGCATCTTGTCCGGGTCCATCCAGATGCGCATAGAGCGCTGGGTAGCGAACAATTGCGCGCTGCCGACGCCGGGAACGCGGCGCAACTCACCCAGCACGTTGCGGCTGAGATAATCGCCGAGACCGATGGCATCTGTGTTGCCGTCGACGGAGGTGAGCGCCACCATCATCAGGAACGACGTGCCTGCCTGCTCGACACGCAGACCCTGCTGCGTGACTGCCTGAGGAAGGCGGGGTTCAACGCGCGCAATGCGGTTTTGAACCTCCACCTGGGCTTCACCAATATTGGAGCCCGGCGCAAAGGTGACGTTGATGGAAATGCGACCCGAGGATTCCGACGTCGATTCGAAGTAGATCAGCCCGGGAACACCGTTCAGCTCTTCTTCGATGGGACGCGTGACGCTCTGGTAAATATCCTCCGGCGACGCGCCAGGATAGGTGGTCGAGACGGAGATCTGCGGCGGGGCGACATTCGGATATTGCGCAATCGGCAGCATGGGAATGGCAAGCAGGCCCGCGAGCATGATGAAGATGGCGACGACCCAGGCAAAAATGGGCCGATCGATGAAAAAACGTGCCATGAAATCGGTCCTTATTGCTTCGCAGCGGGAGCCGCGCTCTCACTGCCGGCGGCAGTGGCGACATCGGCCTCATCAGACCACGGTTCCGGCTTCACCTTCGCGCCCGGAGCGGTCTTCTGGAAACCTTCGGCCACGACGCGGTCGCCATCCTTCAGGCCCTCGGAAATTACCCAGCGATCGCCGACGGAGCGGCCAACGCTGACGCGACGCTGCTCGACCGTGTCTTCGGCATTAACGACAAGCACACTGGCCTGACCGCCGGCATCGCGCTGAACCGCCTGCTGCGGCACGGCGAAGGCGGCTTTCTGGATGCCCTGCTGGATCTGCACGCGCACATACATGCCCGGCAGCAGATCGCCGTTCGGGTTCGGGAATTCACCGCGCAGCGTCACCTGACCGGTGGTTTCATCCACCGCGGCTTCAGAAAACAGCAGGCGGCCCGGAACGGGGTAGCGGCTGCCGTCATCGAACAGCAGGTTGACTTCGGCTTCGTTCGGGCCGGTCATCAGCTTGCCATCCTGCAGGGCCTTGCGCAGCCGGATGAGATCGGCGGCCGGCTGGGTGAAGTCGGCATAGATCGGATCAAGCTGCTGGATCGTCGCCAGATTTTCCGAGCCGGTGGCGCTGACGAGTGCGCCTTCGGTAATACGTGCGCGACCAATCCGGCCGCCGATCGGGGCTTTGACATCGGCATATTGCAGATTGAGCTTCGCTTCCGCGACGCCGGCTTCGGCCACGGCTACCTCGGCATCGGCCTGCGCCAGCTGGGCGATGGCATTGTCGAATTCCTGCTGGGAACCAACATTGGACCGGCGCAGCTGCTGCTGCCTGTCGGCGGTCTGCCGCGCCTGAAGCTGCGCGGCCTGCGCCCGGCGCAACGTGCCTTCGGCGCTGTCGACACGCACCTGAAACGGCGCGGGATCGATCCGATAGAGAACATCGCCTTCCTGCACCAGCGAGCCCTGTTCGAACACCCGCTCCACGATGATGCCGGAGACACGCGGACGCACTTCGGCAAGCCGCGTCGGCGCAATGCGCCCGGGCAATTCGTTGGTAATGGGAAGCTCTTCCTGCTTCACCGTCACGATCTTCACGGCACCGGGCGGCGGCGCGCCGGGCGCTGAGGCCTGCTCATCGCTACATCCGACCAAAACGATGCCTGTCAACAACACCGCCGCGATCTGCCTCAATCTCTTCGCCATACTGCGCTCCGAATCCATAAAAAAGGTCACATTTACATACATACTAAGACGTATGTAAAATTTGGCAATGAAATTGTTGCAGTGCAAAAGCCGTCTCACGCGCTTGTGAAGGCGTGAGACGGTTTGGAAACGGGAATGGCTATTGCAGAAATCGGGAAGGAGGGCCGCCCTTGCGGGAAGCGCCTGTGGCGGCAGTGAACCTGCGCGTGGCCATATCGCCAGAGCATCAAACGGAAATGGCGCAAACGGGACGGCAATGTGCCGTTTCCCGCCCGCTTAGAACAGACGCTTCAGCGAGGTGGCTTCCGGCGGACCGTTCTTCGTCGTGTCGCTATTATCGGCGGATCTGTTGCGCAGGGCCGCATAATAGGCGTTCTTCTGCTCGTACATATTCATATCGGCGCGGCGCACCAGCGATTCCATCGTCTCGCCGGCCTCGCTGGTCGCCACACCCAGCGACAGGCTGAGCGGCGCGCTGGAATAGAACTGGTTGTTGATCTTCAGCAACTCATAAACGGTTTCGACCATGGCGGCGGCAACCTGCTTGTCGGCGCCGGGAAGAAGGATGGCGAATTCGTCACCGCCGATGCGCGCGGCATGGTTCGGCGCGGTCACGACGCCGTTCAGCACCTCTCCCATGCGCCGCAACAAAGCGTCACCGGCATCGTGCCCCAGCTTGTCATTGGCGTCCTTCAGGCCATTGAGATCGATAACGATCGCAGAAACCGGCCTGAGCGCGCTGCGCTCCAGCCTGTTCAACTCATCCGAATAGAAGGCGCGGTTGTGCAGCTTGGTCAGCACATCGTGCTTGCCGAGATATTCGAGATAGGCTTCAGCCTTCTTGCGCGCGGTAATGTCCGTCAACGCCACCTGCACCAGCGACCAGTCGTGCTCATGGCCCGGAAAAACGGAAAAATGCAGGAGAACGTGCCGCTCCGAACCGTCAAGCGCATAATTCACCACCTCGCGATGGTGGTTGAGATTGCCGTTCCAAAGCTCCATCAGCTGTTCGCGGAACGGCTTTTCCATCTCGCCGCGGAAAATATCGCCAAGCCGCTGCAACAGAACCTGCCGGTCCGGCGCGCAGAACAGGTCGAGCGTCGCGCGGTTGACGTCGATGACGCGAATTTCGCTCATGCATTGCCGCACGAATTCGGGATGAACATCCATGAACACGCGGAAATCGATGATGCCGCGCTCCCTGACCTCCTCGATCAATCGCCGCACCCGGCTGAAATCTTCCACCCACAGGGAAACGGGCGAATGTTTGAACATGCCTTCGGCGTAACGGCGGTTGAGACGCTCCTTGCGGCGGGCCTCCTCCCGCTCCGTCACATCCTCGGTGGTCAAAAGCAGCCGCCCGAGTGTTTCTTCGTGGCCGGGGATGACCGCACCGCGCAACTGAATATCCAGCCGCTTGCCGCCGATTGAATAATTGACCGCGTTGCTGGTGAATTCCGTCTTGCCCGCCCAGAGTTCGGAAAGCTCGTTCACATGGCTTTCCAGCATGTCGTCACGAAAAATCCGGTGCAGATTGTCAACGAGATGCGCCTGATCACGCGCCTCGAACAGCTCCAGCGTCCTGACGTTGACCTTGATCACACGGATTTTCTGGGAGCAGGCCGCAACCCTTGATAAATCTTCGAGAAGAAACGTCCTGATATCCTCGACGCCCTGCGACCGCCAGATATCGAACTGGCTTTTCACGTCGCTGAAATCTTCTATCCACATCGCCACGGGCGCGAGGTTGAAGATGTTGGTATCGATCGTCTCACTCATGCGGGCATTCTTCTTGAGGTAAATGCGGATGAAGGCCGAAAGGGTGCGGGGCGGCAATGGCCGCCCGCATCACCGGATTTATTAGAGATATTCGATTTAACGCAAGCATTTATCGCGCAAACCTTCGGATTGCGCGATAATTCCCGGGTTCTGTGACTATGATGCCCGTTACCAGAGCTTCACGTGCCGGTTCACATCCTTGTAGAGCAGGTAACGAAAGCGGCCCGGTCCACCCGCATAACAGGCCTGCGGGCAATAGGCGCGCAGCCACATGAAGTCACCCGCCTGCACTTCCACCCAATCCTCGTTCAGCCGGTAGACGGCCTTGCCTTCCAGCACATAAAGGCCGTGTTCCATCACATGGGTTTCCATGAAGGGAATGGTCGCGCCCGGCTCGAAGGTGACGATGTTGAGGTGCATGTCGTAACGTACATCCTCCGGATCGATGAAACGGGTCGTTGCCCATTTGCCGTCCGTGTCGGGCATGGGCGAGAGAGTGTTTTCATCTTCATGCGTGAAGATCACCGGCGGCGGCTCCAGACCCTCGACCGCCTGAAACGCCTTGCGGACCCAGTGGAACTTGACAGGCGCCTTGCCCGAATTGCGAAGCTGCCAGCGGGAGCCGGCAGGCAGGAAGGCAAAGGAACCCTCTCGCAGGCCATGCTGCACGCCTTCGAACTCCACGGTCATTTCGCCGTCAACGACGAAGATCGCCGCCTCGGCCCGTGCGTCCGGTTCCGGCCGGTCGCTGCCGCCGCCGGGCTGCACCTCAACGATATATTGCGCGAAAGTTTCGGAAAAACCCGTCATCGGCCGGGCGATGATCCAGGCCCGGGTGCCGGTCCAGTGCGGCAGCACACTTGTCACGATATCGGACATGACGGTTTTGGGGATGACCGCATAAGCGGTCTTGAACACCGCCTTGCTCGACAGAAGTTCCGTCTGTCCCGGCAAACCGCCCATATCCGAATAATATCTCTTCATTTCAGCCATTCCATCCTGCAACGCATTCGGCGCGGATTCTTAGGCCCGCGACGAGGTTTAAGCAAATAGTTATTGGCAAGCAGAGACTGGCCGAAGGATGTCACGCCTTCTTACGCATCGTTGCGTAAACGATATTGTGGTTCTCCCCGAAGAACACCTCCGCCTCGATGCTGGAAGGATCAGCGCTGGCATTGACGATCCGCCACATATCCGCCTTGGAGCGCAACAGCAGCGCCCAGTTCATGAAGGTCTCCATGTAACCGTCGACGACGATGTCTTCCGAGAAATTGGCGAAGAGGAACATGCCGCCGGGTTTCAGCATCTCCATGCAGCGCCGCGTGAGCTTGATCGCCACACGGTCGTTCAGATAATCGTAGAGACCGGCCGCATAGATCAGATCGAAGGTGCCGAGTTCCTGCGTGCGCAGCACGATATCGCGCACGGAACCGTCGATCGCCTCGATGCAGCTGCCGTTAAAATCCCGGGCGACGGAACCGACGCTCAAGGGATCCTGATCGAGCGCCACCCAGCGCTTGATCCCGCCCTCTTTCAACGCCATGGACGCATCCGCCTCGCGCAGATGGCCGGACGCGATGGTGAGGATTTCCGTCTCATTGCCGTGCCGGGCTGCGGCCTCGTCAACGAAGCGTGTCAGCAAATCGCGCCGCTCGCGCACGGCGACCGAGGAACTGGCATCCTTCGTATAATCGTAAAGGGCCGCACCTAGCGGCGTAGCCTTCTTCACCAGTTCGGCAACACTGTCGTGACCATAAATGAAATCGAGCAGCTGCGCATCGCCCGAATAACCCCGCGGCTTTTCGAAAGACCACCGCGTGAACGGGTCCTCCAGAAAATGGCTCGAAACGGGGTGATTCTGTACCAGCGGAATCAGTTCAGCCCACACGCTGGAGTGGAGATTTTCCCGCAGGCCATGAAGTGCACCCGCCGTTCTATGTATTATCTCACGTGCCGAAACACGATTGTCGAATTGCTGTTGTGCCAATTCGAGAATGAGCGCCACCTCTGCTTTCGCAACTGCGAACTGCTCATCGAATGTTTCCGTCCTGCGTGCAAAAATCTCTTTTGCGACAGTATCCGGGGTAATCAGACTTGCCCCGTCAAGATTTTTCTTCTTTACCCGCACCACTTCAGCCTCCAGTATTAACACATTGTTAACTATACGTTTCTGGGAGACGGAAGGCCACTCGCTTTCGATTTTTGTGCGGTGTAGGGATACATTAGTAGATTAGCGTATTTTTTTGGTCACACTCGTGAGTACGGGAGAAAGCAGATACGCGATTTAGTGAAACTTAATGTTGCGAACGTATGATGCGTTCTTCCTTTCCATGTTCTCGGCCCACATCGGCGGAGATCGACGGGAACCCGCACTGGGTGCGACAGCACACGGAAAAGTGGAATAAGCAGTTACTTAATAAAGTATACGCAACACTATGGGAAAGTGCATGAAGCACACATTGGGAGAGGTGAGTGGACAGCAAGACTATCGGCGGCCGGACTCCCGGTTTTCTGATGAACTTCTTGCCCTTTACCAGCAGGAAGGTGAGCGCAGCCGCCGTGGTTCAATCCGACGGGGCCTGTGGACCGCTGTTTTCATCTATCTGCTGTTTGCCGCAACCGACATCATTCTGATACCCGATGTCGCATCTTACACCATTCTCGCACGCTTTGCCGTCGTCATCTCATCGCTGCTGACGCTGGAAATTCAGCTGCGCAATGGCGCCAGCACTGCGGCGCTTGATCTTACCTGCGCTACCGCTCTCGTCATGGGCTATATCGGCTGGCTGCTGCCTTCGCTACTGACCGACAATACCGAAAACATGTCCTACTACATGGTTTTCGGGGCGATCTTCATGATGGGCGCCAATCTGTTTTTCACCTTCCGCTTCCACCTGTCGCTGGTGTCTTCAGGCATTATTCTCGTTACCTATTTTCTGGCGGCAACGCAGTTTCCCGAAGATAGCTTCTACAAGTTCGCCTTCGGCACCTTCTACATATCCTGCTTCGTCTTCACCTCTTACGTGAACTGGAACCTGAACCGGGAACGCTACCACGTCTTTGTGAACGGGCTGGAGGCAAAAGCCCAACAGAAGGCCGCGGACGAACGTGGCCAGGCGCTGCTGCGCCTTTCCAATACCGACTCACTGACCGGCCTGCAGAACCGCCGCGCCATTGATCATCATCTGCGCCTGCTGTGGGACAATTGGATCAGGAAGGAAGAAGGCTTTGCCGTTTTTCTGATCGACGTCGACTTCTTCAAGAAATACAATGATCGTTACGGCCATCAGGAGGGCGACAAATGCCTGATGACTGTTGGCACCGCCCTGCAGGACGCCATCACCGAACACGGCGCCTCAATCGGCCGCTATGGCGGTGAGGAATTCATCGTGCTGGCGCCGTTCAAGTCCAAGCAGCAGGTTGGCGAGTTGGCCGAGACGATCCGCCACACCGTTGAAAACCTGTCGCTCGCCCATGACCAGCGCCGGGACGGCACCTTCATCGTCACTGTCAGCATCGGTGCGTCCTTCACCCGCCCCAATCCGGACGCCAAGCTGGAAAAGATCATCAATGAAGCCGACCGCGCGCTCTATATTGCGAAGGGCAACGGTCGCAACTGCATGAAGCTGTTCGATCCCGATGATCCGCAGACCAGCGACGAGACGGAGAACATTGCCGCCCTGCTGAAAATCGCCATCGCGGAAAATCTCGTTTCCCTCGTCTACCAGCCGATTCTCAACATCTCGACCAATGAGACCGCGGGGGTTGAAGCGCTGATGCGGCTTCGCCTGCTGGACGGGAACCCTGTTGCACCCGGTATTTTCATTCCGATTGCCGAGCGCACCGGCACGATCATGGAACTGGGCCTGTGGACCATCAAGACCGTCTGCAAACAGATACTGGCCGATGACAAGGTGGCTGTCGTCAGCGTCAACGTCTCGCCGATGCAATTGAAAAATCCGGGTTTTGCCACCTCGGTCGCGGCCATTCTCGTGGAGGCCGGCATTGCCGGCAACAGGCTCGCCTTCGAAATCACTGAAGGCGTCGACATGGAAATGCATTCTGACGTGCTGCGGTGTCTGAACGACCTGAAGACGCTCGGCATCAATATCTGGCTGGATGATTTCGGAACGGGTTTTGCCGGCCTTTCGTGGCTGCGCATGACGGATTTCGATACCGTCAAGATTGACCGCTCCTTCCTGCATGACAGCAAGACCCCGCGTGGCCGGGCAATGCTGCAGGACATGATCCGCCTCATCCGCAACCGCGGCCACAGAATCCTGATCGAAGGCGTGGAGACTGAGGAACAGCTAAGGCTGGTGCGGCAGATGGAGATCGATTACGCGCAGGGTTACTATATCGGTCGCCCCGTCGTCGCCGAAAGGCTGGGCCCGGCCGCCACCGCCTATCCGCACCCGAACATGCTGCTGCGCCCCGCCTGACTCTGGGCTGAAGGCGGAAAGCCGCAGGCAGATTTAATGATAGGCGGGCGGGCTAACCGAGAATCTTGCCGCGAGCTCCGAGAACGCCTCCCGCGTGACGGGATCGACAGGAGCCCCTTCCCTCTCCCGTTTTGCGGCCACCGCCCACTCCCGGTCACCCGGCGCCATGACCTTGCAGTCTTCCCGCGCCGGTGATTCCCGCAGGACCTCGAGATAACGTTTCATGCCCTCATCGAACGCCTCCCGCTCCAGGAAGGCTTCCGGCTTCAGCGCCAGAACGAAGGCCCCAAGCCCGCGCGGCGTGGCAAAATCCGGCCCGCCCATGGGAGCGATATCGAAGCTGAGTTTCATGCCTGTCAGCACAGCGCTGAAAATCTCCACCATTCCCGCAAGCGCCGCACCCTTGAACCCGAACTCTCCGCCGACCGGGGCAAGCATTTCAACGGCATGCGGATCGCGCGTATCGACGCCGTCTCCATCAGAGGCAACGCCTTGCGGCAGCTGCTGGCCGAGGCTCCGGTAAAGCAGAACGCGATTATAGGGCACCGCGCTGGTGGCCATGTCCAGCAGCCAGGGCATGTCATCCGCTGCCGGCACGCCAATGGCGATGGGGTTGGTGCCGTGGAAGCGCATGGCGCCATCATGCAGGCGCACGAAACTGTCCGAATTGCAGAAGGCGAGGCCGATATAACCCCGCCGCGCCGCTTCCAGCGCATAAGCACCTGCCGGGCCGAAATGTGAGGAATTCCTGATCGCCACCGCGCCGATGCCGAATTTTTCCGCAAGCGCCATGGCGCTGTCCATGGCCGCATAGGTGGCGCGGGCGCCATGGGCGTGGTCGGCGTCGATCGTTTCCACTGCGCCGAAGCCGGAAACACGGGCGATCTGCGGCCGCCGATTGAGACGCCCGCCTTCAAGCGCGGTGATATAATGGGCAAGCAGGCGAACACCATGGCTGTCCACACCGAGCCTCGTGCCATGCATCATGGCGCGCGTCGCCGCATCGGCCGTTTCGTCGTCGGTGCCAGCGGCAAGGAAAACGGCGCGGCAAAACCGCTCCAGCTCATCCAGCCTCGCCAGGACGGTGGCTTTTTCATTGCTGTGCGCCATGAGGGAATCCTCCCAATTCCAGAATCCATGCCGCACAAGCTATTCACGGGGCGCGTTTTTGCAATCGAATATCGCACGCCCGAAGGCTCAATCAGTCTTCGGCCCCCATGGCATCATAGGAAGAGCGTTCGCCGGCGATGATCGCGCGTTTGCCGACATGGTTGGCAGGCCCGACAATGCCTTCCTGCTCCATGCGCTCGACGAGCGAAGCGGCGCGGTTATAGCCCACGGACAGGCGGCGCTGGATATAGGATGTGGAGCACTTCTTGTCGCGCATCACCACCTTGACGGCCTTTTCATAGAGATCATCGCTGTCGTCCTCACCCATGGCGGACTTGTCGAAAACAGCGGTTTCCTCTTCCACCTCTTCGTCGGTTTCGTCGGCGTCTTCGGTAACGGTGCCGAGATATTCCGGACGTCCCTGCGTCTTCAGATGCGCGACCACCTTTTCCACTTCCTCGTCCGAAACGAAGGGGCCGTGGACACGCGCGATGCGGCCGCCGCCCATCATGTGCAGCATATCGCCCTGGCCGAGCAGATGCTCCGCGCCCTGTTCGCCAAGGATGGTGCGGCTGTCGATCTTCGACGTCACCTGGAAAGAGATGCGGGTCGGGAAGTTCGCCTTGATCGTGCCGGTGATGACATCAACCGACGGACGCTGTGTGGCCATGATGAGATGGATGCCGGCGGCGCGCGCCATCTGCGCCAGGCGCTGGATCGCACCTTCGATTTCCTTGCCCGCGACCATCATCAGGTCGGCCATCTCGTCGACGATGACGACAATATAAGGCATGGCCGTGAGGTCCATTTCCTCCTGCTCGTAGACCGCCTCGCCGGTGGCGCGGTCAAAGCCGGTCTGCACGTTGCAGAACACGGTCTCGCCCTTGGCGCGGGCGGCAGCGGCCCTTGCATTATAACCGTCGATATTGCGCACGCCGAGACGCGACATCTTGCGATAGCGATCTTCCATTTCGCGCACGGCCCATTTCAGTGCCATGACTGCTTTTTTCGGATCGGTGACGACAGGGGTCAGAAGATGCGGGATGCCGTCATAGACCGAAAGCTCAAGCATCTTGGGATCGACCATGATCAGGCGGCACTCTTCCGGCTTCAGACGATAGAGCAGCGACAGGATCATGGTGTTGATGGCAACCGACTTGCCCGAGCCGGTGGTGCCGGCGACCAGAAGGTGCGGCATCTTCGCCAGCTCGGCGATGACAGGTTCGCCGCCGATGGTCTTGCCGAGGCAAAGCGCGAGCTTCTGGCGGGTCTCGGCGTAATCCGTCGCTTCGATCAGTTCGCGCAGATAAACCGTCTCACGCACGGGGTTCGGCAGTTCGATGCCGATGACATTGCGGCCGGGCACGACGGCGACACGCGCCGAAAGCGCCGACATGGAGCGGGCGATATCATCCGAGAGGCCGATGACGCGCGAGGACTTGACGCCAGGGGCGGGTTCGAACTCATACAGCGTGACGACCGGGCCCGGGCGGACATCGATGATCTCGCCCTTGATGCCGAAATCCTCCAGCACGCTTTCGAGAAGCCCGGCGCTCTGCTCCAGCGCTTCCGGCGTCATGGTCGTGGTCTGCTGGACGCGGGCCTCCTGCAGAAGATCGATGGAGGGGTATTCATATTCGCCGTCCGCAAAGACCGGCGCTTCCCGGAACATCGGCTGCGAGGCCTGGATGGGCGCGCGCGGCGTGAAGCGCGGCTCGGCCGCAATTTTCTCCACCGGCTGAACCTGCTCCACAGGTCTCTGTGTCTCGACAACCATCGGCGCCTCCGCCACCGGCGGCGGCGCGATTTCCGGTTCAACGACCTGAATGGGGGCCGGGATGGCGGAATGATGCACACCGATTTCGCGGTAAAGCCTGATCGCGGAACCGCCGGGCACGGTGACAACAGGAGGCTCGGACGAAAGTACGATCGCAGCGGCGGCGGGCGATGCAAAGGCGACCGGCGCGACGACAGCAGATGCCGTGACCGAATTTGCAAGAACGGCACGCGCGGACGCAGAGACGCCCTCGCCGGCGCTGCCCGGCAGATCAAGCGTCATCACTTCCCAGAACAGCTCATCCGGCAGATGGGCGGCGAAAGCCGGAATGACGGCCTGCGGTGCGGTGGTCTGAACTGCATCGATGGCGGGCTCGACGGATGGCGGCTGAACCGGCGAGAATATCTGCTGCGCGGGCGCTTCTGAAGCTAGGGAAATCTCCGTCTGAACCGGCATCCGGGCAGCGGCAGCCGCCTCTTCCGCCTGCTTGCGGGCAAGCTCCAGCCGCAATTTGTAGGTCAGCGCCCTCGCACCCCGGGCATCCGGCGGCTGTGGCAGGAACGGCATGCGCGGCGGCGGCATGCGCTGCTCCGCCGGCTTTATGACCGGTTGATTGACAGGAGCAACCTCCTGCTGCACAGCCTGTTGCTGCTCCACCACTTCCGGCTCCACTGCTTCAGGCGGAGCGACAGCCGGGACTTCCTCCTCCGGAATATTGGGAGTCTCGACCGGCATGCGCCGCGCAAACGCGCTTTCCGGCGTGCGGGTGAAACGGACATTCGGGCCGAGCACAAAAGCATTCTGCCAGCCGGGCATCTCGGCGCGGCCTTCGATGGCGTCGGCTGCGCTGACATCGGCATTCGGCTTGGGTGCCGCGCTGGCCTTCATCGCCGCCGTCTGTTGACCGGCAACCGACTGGCCGCCGGCATGACGAGCCTTCTCGCTCCCCTCCCCTACGCTATTGGACGAATTCTGGAATCTGGATCGGGAGAAGCTCATGGCAGCGTGCACACTCATCATAAACGTACATATTTCGGTCTCCCTGAAATAAAAAATAAAGGTTAATTACCCCTTTCCAAACGGGGTCGACGCGGCAGATTTTCGTTCCGTCCACAGGCGGCACGGGACACATGCCATCGAGGGCACGGCATTCCAACCGTTTAATTTTATTAGGTTATATCAAATTTTCAGAGCATTACCGAGGGCAAGAAGGCAAGGTGAGAAAAGCGCAGCACCGCCGGAAAGCATATTGTTTCCGCAAAGGCCCTCGCAACGTAAAATCATTGCTGTAAAGCCCGCGAATTAACGTGGACACTGCCGAGGTTGCAGCCTTAAGATCGGCCGGCCGCGGACCAAGCGGAAAGGCCCGCCCAGCCCTCATTTCCGGAGTGAATCATGTCGCCTGTCCACCTGTCCCGTCGCTCGCTTCTCAAGACCTCGCTTCTTCTTGCCGCAACCACGGGGCTTGCGGGCATCGCCGCTGCACAGCAGGCGACGCCCGGCGGAAGGCTGATCGTCGCGGCCGATTCGGAGCCGAAAAACCTCAATCCGGCGATCGTCGCCTCAAACGGCGTGTTTTATATTGCCAGCAAGATCATCGAGCCATTGGCCGAGGCCTCCTTTAACGGCAAGGACGGCCTGGAACCGCGCCTCGCAACCGAATGGGCGGGATCGGATGACGGGTTAAGCGCCACCTTCAAGCTGCGCGAGGGCGTGACCTGGCACGATGGCAAACCCTTTACCTCCGCAGACGTGGCCTTTTCGGCGCTCTCCGTCTGGAAACCGTTGCAGAATCTCGGACGGCTGGTCTTTGCCAATCTCGAGAAGGTGGACACGCCGGATGACCACACGGCGATCTTCCGCTTCTCCAAGCCAACGCCGTTCCAGCTCATTCGCAACGCGCTGCCGGTCATTACCAGCGTCGTGCCGAAACATCTTTATGAGGGCACCGATATCGCCACCAACCCGGCCAATACCAAGCCGGTCGGCACCGGGCCTTTCGTTTTTGCGGAATACAAGCCCGGCGAATATTATCGCCTGACCCGCAATCCCAATTATTGGGGCAAGAACCAGCCGCAGCTCGATGAGATCATCTATCGCGTTCTGCCAGACCGGGCGGGCGCCGCGTCTGCGCTCGAAGCAGAGGAAATCCAGCTCGCCGCCTTTTCCGCCGTGCCGCTGGCAGATCTCGACCGTATCTCGAAGGTGGCAGGCATCAAGGTCATAGCCGATGGTTACGAGGCGCTGACCTATCAGCTGGTGGTCGAAATCAACCATCGCCGCAAGGAACTCGCCGATCTCAAGGTCAGACAGGCCATCGCCCACGCCATCGACAAAAAATTCGTCATCGACAAAGTCTTCCTCGGTTACGCCACGGCATCCACAGGCCCGGTGCCGAAAAACGCGCCGGAATTTTATACCGACGATGTCGAGACCTATGATTTCGATGTGGCCAAGGCCAATGCCCTGCTGGACGAGGCGGGTTATGCGCGCGGCGCGAACGGAACACGTTTCTCACTGAAACTTCTTCCGGCACCCTATTTCAATGAAACCAGACAGTTCGGTTCCTATCTTCGTCAGGCGCTACAGGAAATCGGCATTGATGCCGAGCTGGTCAATAATGATTCAGCCGCCCATCAGAAGGCCGTCTACACCGATCATGCCTTCGATCTCGCCATCGCGCCGCCGGTCTTCCGCGGCGATCCGGCGATTTCCACCACCATTCTCGTGCGTTCCGGCATTCCGGCGGGCGTCGGTTTCTCCAATCAGGGCGGTTACGAGAACAAGACGCTGGACGAACTGATCGACAAGGCGGCGGTAACGGTGGACACGGCGGCACGCACGGCGCTTTACAAGGATTTCCAGAAGCAGGTCACTGCCGATCTGCCGCTGATCAACGTCGCCGAATGGGGTTTCATCACGGTGGCACGCGATACGGTCAAACATGTCGCCAGCAATCCCCGCTGGGCCGTTTCCAACTGGGCGGATACGACCGTCGACACCTGAGGTCTCGCCGTGAAGCGTGCAACGACATTGCTGAAGCGAAGGGCAGTCAGCGCCATTCCGGTGTTGCTGATTGTTCTCGTCTTCACCTTCGTGCTGCTTGAAAATGCGTCCGGAGACGCTGTGGATGCCTATCTCGTCTCCATCGGCGGCGGCGATGCCGGGCTGCGGGATGTGCTGCGCGAACAATATGGGTTGAACGGTTCCGTGCTGGCCCGTTTCTGGCTCTATGCCAGCTCGGTGCTGCGGCTCGATCTCGGCTGGTCGCTTGCCTTCGACCGGCCTGTGCTGGGGCTGATCCTCGAGCGGCTGCCGAACACGCTTCTCCTGATGGGCAGCGCCACCACACTCGCCTTCATCCTCGGCACCGCGCTTGGCATCGTGGCGGGCGCGCGTCCCGGCGGGCTGGCGGACCGCGTGCTTTCAACGCTTTCGCTGGCGCTTTACGCCACCCCCGGCTTCTGGCTTGGCCTCGTGCTGGCCATCGTCTTCGCCGTTCAACTCAAATGGCTACCCACCTCAGGCGTAGAAACCATCGCCTCGGGCAAGCAGGGATTTGCAAGGGCTCTCGACATCGGCCGTCATCTCGTGTTGCCGGTGGCCAGTCTCGGCCTCATCTACCTGGCTCTTTTCCTGCGCGTCACGCGCACCGCCATGGCGGCGGTCTGGCCGCTGGATTTCGTGCTGTTCGCCAGATCAAAAGGGCTTTCCAAACGGCGGATCGTGCTGCGCCATGTCGCGCGCAATGCCGCTCTTCCGCTCGTCACCGTGCTCGGCCTGCAGGCCGCAACCATGCTGGGCGGCAGCGTGGTGATCGAAAGCGTCTTTGCCATTCCCGGTTTTGGCCGGCTGGCGCAGGAAGCCGTCAGCGGCCGCGACACGCCGCTTTTGATGGGCATTATTCTGACCAGCGCCGTCTTCGTCATCCTCGTCAATCTCGCCGTCGATATTCTCTATGCCGTTCTCGATCCGCGCATCGGCAGCGGGGAGCGACAGGCATGAGTTTCGCTCTCCGGCTGCTGCGCAGTTTCGAAGGCGCCACCGGCGCCATCATTCTGGTGCTGCTTGCCATGACGGCGCTCGCCGCACCCGTCGTTTTTCCGGGCGACCCGCTGGCCATCGTCGGCGAGCCCCTGATCGCACCCTTTACCGATGCCGCCCTGCCTCTCGGCACCGACCGGCTGGGCCGCAACGTGCTGGCAGAACTTGCCCATGGCGCGCAGGCCTCCCTGCTCGTCGGCATCGGCGCCGCCGCCGCCGCATTGGTTATCGGCACCGTCATCGGCACCATTGCCGGATTTGCCGGCGGCCTCGTGGATGAAGCTTTGATGCGCGTCACCGACGCCTTTCAGATCGTGCCGAATTTCCTGCTCGCACTCGCCTTCGTCAGCACCATCGGCCCCTCCATGCCCATTGTCATTCTCGCCATTGCGCTCGGCGCATGGGCTGATCCGGCGCGGCTGATGCGGGCGCAGGTCTTGAGCATCCGCGAGCGCGATTATGTTCAATCCGCCCGCGCCATCGGCATGCATCCGCTGGAAATCGCGTTCAGGCAGATCCTGCCCAACGCGCTGCCGCCGGTTCTGGCGCTCGCCGCCATCATCGTCGCGGCAGCCATCCTAACCGAGGCGGCACTGTCCTTCCTCGGGCTCGGCGATCCCAATATCGTCACCTGGGGTTCGATGATTGCCGAAGGACGTAACGTCCTGCGCTCAGCTGCGTTTTTGTCCGTCATCCCCGGCATCGGCCTTCTGGTCACGGTTCTCGGCGTTTATCTTCTCGCAGAAGGCATCAACAGGGCGATGGCGACAAGGAGGCAAGCGCCATGAGCGGCAATGCGCTGTGCCGGATCGATGATCTCAGCGTTTGTTATGCGACAGGCGATGCGCCTGCCTTGCAGAATGTTTCGCTGACCATCCGGCAGGGGCAGAGGCTGGCGATCATCGGCGAAAGCGGGTCGGGAAAATCTACGCTCGGCAGAGCCATTGCCGGGCTTCTCCCCGGCAATGCGCGCGTTTCCGGTGATATTTCCTGGAGCCGCGATAGCGGCCTGTTTCAAGGCAGGCCGCTGCCGGGGCGCGATATCGGCACGATCTTTCAGGATACCGGCGCGACGCTAAACCCGGTTCTCACCATCGGCGAACAGGTGGCGGAAGGGGCCGTGCGGCATCTCGGCCTGTCATGGAGGCAAGCGCGCGATCTTGCCCGCGGCCTTCTGGAGCGGGTGCGGCTGCCGCATCCCTCCCATCTGCTCGCCACTTATCCGCACCAGCTTTCCGGCGGCCAGAGGCAACGCGTGGCAATTGCTGCCGCGATTGCAGCCAGTCCTTCGATCCTGATTGCCGACGAGGCCACGAGCGCGCTCGATACGGTCAGTCAGGCCGCCATCGCCACGCTGCTGGACGATCTGGTGCGGCAGGAAAACAAAACGCTGGTCTTCATCACCCATGATATCGGCCTTGCTTCCAGCCTTGCCGACGAGATCGCGGTCCTACGTGCGGGCCGGTTAGTGGAACACGGTTCGACACGGCGGGTGCTTTCCGCACCCACCCATGACTATACGCGTGCGCTGCTTGCCGATTATCTCGATCTCTCGACCCCGCCGCTGATCAGCGAGGCCGCGTCATGAACGAAGCCCTTCTGAGCGTCGACGGACTGTCGAAAACCTATCGCACCGGCGCAAGAACGGTGGCGGCGCTTTCCGACATCTCCTTTTCGCTTCAGCCCGGCGAGACGCTGGGACTTGCCGGTCCCTCCGGCTGCGGAAAATCGACGCTGGCGCGCATTCTGATGCGGCTGATCCCGGCTGACGAAGGCACGATCCATTTCAAAGGCCGCGACTGGCTGGCGCTTGACGGCGGGAAGCTTCGTGCCGCCCGCCAGCACATGCAGATGGTGTTTCAGGATACGCATGGCGCATTCAATCCGCGCGCGAGCGTCGAAGACGCCATCGGCGAACCGTTGCGCGTTCATCGCATGGCCGCAAGACGCGAGCGTGCAGCAGAAATACACCGTCTCCTCGACCGCGTGGGCCTGCCCGCCAGCTATGCCAGCCGATCGGTCTTCGAGCTTTCCGGCGGCCAAAGGCAGCGCGTCGCGATCGCGCGGGCCATTGCGCTCAAGCCGTCGCTTCTCATTCTGGATGAAGCCGTCTCCGCGCTGGATGTTTCGGTTCGCAGGCGAATCCTCGAACTACTGGTGGAAATACAGCGGGAGACGGCCGTTTCCTGTATTTTCGTCTCCCACGACCTCGCAGTCATCCGCGCCGTCTGCCACCGCGTCGCCATCATGGAAGCGGGACGGATCGTTGAAATCGGCAGGACGGGAAATATCGTCTCGGCGCCGCAATCCTCGACCGCAAGAACACTGATCGACGCCGCACCGCGACTGACCATTACCACGTAAGGAAAAGACATGCCCGTTCCCGATTATGCGTTACTGCTCGACCCACCCGCTTTTCCTGCGGAGCGTTATGCCGTTCTTGCCGACCGGCTGGCAGCCTTGATGGGCACGAGGAACGACGTCCTTCTCATACAGGCGGAAGCCGTGCTGGCGCTCGAGGCAGCAGCGACAAGCCTTGCACGACCGGGCCTGCGGGCGCTCAACATCGTTACCAGCCCCTATGGCGCGTGGTTCGGCGGTTGGCTGGAAAGGGGTGGCGCGACGGTGCGCAACCTGACGGCCAGCCCGGCAAAGCCGGTCACACTGGAGGAGGTGGAGCAGGCACTGGACGAAGGGCTGGATTTCGATCTTCTCGCCATCGTCCACGCGGAATCGGCAAGCGGCATTCTCAACCCTCTGCCCGCCATCGCCACGCTCGCTCGGCAAAGGGGCATCGTGACCCTCGTCGATGCCGTCGCGTCCATCGGCGGACATGCCTTCGAGGTTGACCGGCTGGGCATCGATATCGCCGTCATCGGCCCGCAAAAGGCGCTGGCCGGGCCGGCCGGGGTTTCCGCGATTTCCGTCAGCGAAAAAGCGTGGGAGCTTCTTTCGCACGAGAATGCGTCCGACAACTCCATGCTCTCGCTTATGGACCAGAAGAAACTCTGGCTCGATGCCGGCCGCGGAGCGCTGCCCGGAACGCCCGCTCCGCTGGAATTCTATGCCCTGGAGGCCGCACTTGACCGGATAGAGGCGGAAGGTCTGGCATCTGCCAATGAACGCCACGAAAGGGCGGCCGCGGCCACCCGGAACGGCATCAGGGCGCTCGGTATTCCAACCTGGGTGAAGGAGGCGCACGCCTCCGCCCTCGTTTCCACAGCAATCCTGCCGGATACCGTCGAAGCCAAGGCATTCCTCGCCGCTGCATCCCAAAAGCATGGCGCGGATATTTCCGCCGGGGTCGGCCCCGGCGCGGAACGGCTGATAAGGCTCAACCACACCGGTCGACGGGCGCATCCGGAGGCGGTGAAAGCCAATATCGTGGCCTTCTCCAGTGCCTTGAAAAGCCTCGGCCATGCCGCAGATACCGATTCCGCGCTGGAAGCGAGCGAAAAAGCCTATTCTGACGCCGATCCGAACCGCGTTTGAAGGTGGCGATAAACATTCATTGCGCAAAATCCGGCAGCAGTGAAACGTCAGTCACGACATTGTTGTTAAAAATGGTAGACAAATTCCTCGGTCAATCTTGACGAAATCATGGCAACGCGCGAAACTTAACACACCGTTAACTCGCGTGAAGAAGGGAACTGGCCATGGTAGCAGGGTTCAACATGCTCTCCTTTGACCTCTTTGGCATCGGCCGAAGGATGCCCGTCGTCAATGAGCGGGTGGAGACCGAGTTTCAGGACAAAACGCCGCGCAGACCGGACGACGAGTCGCATGACGACGACCGCGATCAGGAATATGAACTGTTCTTCTGGTCGCTTTATCCGGTGATCTAGGAGGTTTCGGTAGCCTGCCGGGCATGAAACTTGCCAAGGGCCGCCGGTTCATTCAATGATTGGCGCATGCGCCGGTTCGGAAATGATAAAAACTCTGCAAACAGAGACTTGAAACTGCTGCGCCGTCTTCTGCGCGCCAGGGATCATATGGATGCCGCACCCCATGAGGCGTGGCCTGTTTCACGACTTGCCAGTGTCAGCGGCGCCTCGCAGGCCCATTTCGCGAGATCGTTTCGCGATGCCTTCGGCATACCCCCTCACCGCTATCTGCTGACCCGCCGGGTGGAACGCGCCGTGGCGCTTCTGCGTGACACGGACCTTGCGATCATCGAAATCGCGCTGCAGACCGGCTGGAACAGCATCGGTACATTTGGCCGTGTTTTCCGCGATGTGACGGGGGAAAACCCGAGTGAATTGCGGCGACGGATGCGGCTTTCGCCTGCCGATCTCGAGCAGGTTCCCCATTGCTTCGTCAGCGCCGCAAATCGCCCTCATCTCACAATCGCAGTTTCGGAGAAGCGCCGACGAACGAAAAGCGCTAGGCACGACGAGCGAAAGGGAGATATCTCATGAAAAATGGTGTTCAAGTTGTCGGGCTTTACGTTCATGATCAGGACGAAGCGCTGCAATTCTACGTCGAAAAACTTGGATTTCGTGTGCACACCGACGCGCGCAACGGCGATTATCGCTGGTTGACCGTGCAGCACCCGGACCAACAGGATTTCCAGCTGGGCCTGTTTCGGCCACAGGCTCCGACCGTTGACGAGGCGACGGCGCAAAATCTGAACGAAGCCGTGGCCAAAGGCGCGATGCCGCCGCTGGTTCTGGTGGTCGAGGATTGCCAGAAAGCCTTTGACGTGATGCACAAACGCGGCGTCGAATTCACCCAGGAACCGATCGCCCGCTACGGCTCGGTGGATGCGAGCTTCCGCGATCCTTCCGGCAATGGCTGGAAGCTCGTTCAGGCCCGCTGAAGCGCCCATGTGTCACATTCCATCATGGATGCTTTTTCTTGGGGGCGACTTTGATCTTGCGAAACTGGATAAGGCAGAGCCATCGGTGGCTGGGCATTCTGCTGACCATCACCATTCTGGCGAACTTCATCTCGATGGCTTTCGGTCCGACGCCATCGGTGATCGTCTATGCTCCGCTGTTGCCGCTGACTTTGCTTATTTTCAGCGGGCTGTACATGTTCTTCCTGCCATATCTGGGAAAGCCGCCAGCCCCATCGGGGAAGTAGGCAGATAAGCAACGAAACTATCATGCTCTTCGGCCGCCCGCAAAGTTTACGCGGTTGCGGAGCACGGTATTTTAAAATGCTTCAGCCCCGGGTTTTACCCCGGGGCTGATTAAAAAGCGGTCGGCCGAAACGGCCTTGCCTTAGTGGTTGTCGCGCGGCAGGCCCTTGGTCTGGGCGATGCGCTGATACTTCACGGCCGGTTCCAGAACCGCGCCGGTTTCCATCTGGCTGACGATGCCACGCTGGATTTCCTGCCATGGCGTCTGATGGTCAGGGAACTTGTAACCACCCTCGGCGGAAAGCGCTTCGTAACGCTTGGCCAGTTCCTCACCTGATATCAGGATATCGGCCTTGCCGCGACCCACATCGATGCGAACGCGGTCACCCGTCTGCAGGATGGCGAGACCGCCACCGGCCGCAGCTTCCGGGGAAGCGTTGAGGATGGACGGGCTGCCCGATGTGCCGGACTGGCGGCCATCGCCGATGCAGGGCAGCGAATTGACGCCTTCCTTCAAGAGATAATCCGGCGCGCGCATGTTCACCACTTCCGCTGCACCCGGATAACCGATCGGGCCTGCACCGCGCATGAAGAGGACGGTGTTGGCGTCGATGCCGAGCGACGGATCGTCGATGCGGTGGTGGTAATCTTCCGGACCATCGAACACTACGGCGCGGCCTTCGAAGGCCTCCGGATCGTTCGGGTTGGAGAGGTAACGGTTGCGGAATTCTTCCGAAATCACGCTCGTCTTCATGATGGCGGAGGAGAACAGGTTGCCGCGCAGAACGCGGAAGCCTGCACGCTCCTTGAGCGGCTGGTCGTAAGGACGGATGACCTTTTCGTCTTCGATGATGGCGCCACGGCAGTTGTCGCCAATGGTCTTGCCGTTGACGGTCATCGCGTCTTCCTTGATGAGCCCCTGGGTCATCAGCTGGTTGACGACTGCCGGAACGCCGCCGGCATGGTAATAGTCCTCACCGAGATATTCACCTGCTGGCTGCAGGTTGACAAGCAACGGCACGTCTTCGCCATAGGTCTGCCAGTCATCGACGGTCAGTTCGACACCGACATGGCGTGCAAGGCCGTTCAGATGGATCGGTGCGTTGGTGGAGCCGCCAATGGCCGAGTTGACGCGGATGGCGTTGATGAAGGCATCCTTGGTCATGATGTCTGATGGTTTCAGGTCTTCCTTGACCATTTCGACGATACGCAGGCCGGTCAGGTAGGAGACTTCCTGACGGTCGCGGTAAGGCGCCGGAATGGCGGCCGAACCCGGAAGCTGCATGCCGAGCGCTTCGGCAAGCGAGTTCATGGTCGTTGCCGTGCCCATGGTGTTGCAATAACCGGTGGACGGAGCCGACGAGGCGACGAGCTTGACGAAGCCCTGATAGTCGATCTCGCCCTTGGCCAGAAGTTCGCGCGCCTTCCAGACGATGGTGCCGGAACCGGTGCGTTCGCCACGGAACCAGCCGTTCAGCATGGGGCCAACGGAAAGGGCAATGGCGGGAATGTTGACGGTGGCCGCCGCCATAAGACAGGCAGGCGTGGTCTTGTCGCAGCCGATGGTCAGAACGACGCCGTCGAGCGGATAGCCATAAAGCACTTCCACGAGGCCGAGATATGCGAGGTTACGGTCGAGACCGGCGGTCGGACGCTTGCCGGTTTCCTGGATCGGATGCACCGGAAACTCGATGGCGATGCCACCCGCTTCACGAATGCCTTCGCGCAGACGGTTAGCGAGTTCAAGATGGTGGCGGTTGCAGGGCGAAAGGTCCGAACCGGTCTGCGCAATGCCGATGATCGGGCGGTCAGACTGAAGTTCAGCCTGGCTCAGGCCGAAATTCATGTAACGCTCGAGATAAAGCGCCGTCATATCCGCATTGGCGGGGTTGTCGAACCACGCGCGCGAACGAAGCTTGCCTTGGGTTGCGGGCAGATTGTCGGATTTGGTCATGATGCGGTCTCCAGCCGGAAGTGGCCAACGGTAAAATATTACGAAATGCGACAAGCTTATGTTGTGCGCAAGGAAAATGGAATCAGCTTTCGGAGATCACGCATAACCGACAGTGAGAGCCCAGACGAGTAGGCTTGGGCTGCTCTGCGGCTTTAACCGAATATTTTTCGGCATTTACGGCCATCGCAGGATTGCGCAAAGGAATCTCCCTCCCTCTTTTGCCGATTGAACTCCGATCACAAGACCCAAAATTCCGGCAAAAATCATCTTCTTATTTGTATTACTATTAGACACAGCCATATGCTGTCAAGCGCTATAGCGGTGTGAGCAGCAGCAGTGCCGGCTGTTCGAACCACAAAACATGAATCATTTATCCATTTGATATTAATTGATATATTTCAAAATCCGAGACCAGACACACCATTCTGAAATTGAAATATGCGAAAATGCCTCTTTTCAAGAGTATTACTATATGCTCATAGTGTCTCCGTCACGCTGACATCATCTCTGGGAGGATTAAGATGAGAAAAGCTCTCGCGACAGTTACTGTCGCCGTTTCGCTGTGCCTTGCATCAAGTGTTTCCGCCAAATCGCTTACCGTCGGCTTCTCGCAGATCGGTTCGGAATCCGGCTGGCGCGCGGCTGAAACCACCGTCACCAAGCAGCAGGCAGAGAAGCGCGGCGTCACGCTTAAATTCGCCGACGCGCAGCAGAAGCAGGAAAACCAGATTAAGGCCGTTCGCGGCTTCATCGCGCAGGGCGTGGACGCGATCCTGATCGCGCCGGTCGTCGCGACCGGATGGGATGCCGTGCTGAAGGAAGCCAAGGAAGAAAAAATCCCTGTCATCCTGCTCGACCGCCAAATCGAGGCTCCGGACGATCTTTACCTGACCGCCGTAACCTCCGATCAGGTTCATGAAGGCAAGGTTGCCGGCGACTGGCTGGTCAAGGACGTCGGCTCAAAGGATTGCAAGGTGGTAGAACTGCAGGGCACGACCGGCTCTTCGCCCGCCATCAACCGCAAGAAGGGCTTCGAAGAGGCCATTGCTTCGCACAAGAACATCAAGATCGCACGCTCGCAGACGGGTGATTTCACCCGCACCAAGGGCAAGGAAGTGATGGAAAGCTTCATCAAGGCCGAAGGCGGCGGCAAGGACATCTGTGCGGTCTACGCCCACAATGACGACATGGCCGTCGGTGCGATCCAGGCGATCAAGGAAGCCGGTCTGAAGCCCGGAACCGACATCAAGATCGTCTCCATCGATGCCGTGCCTGACATCTTCAAGGCCATGGCAGCCGGTGAAGCCAACGCCACCGTCGAGCTGACGCCTGACATGGCCGGCCCGGCCTTCGACGCGCTCGAAGCCTATCTGAAGGACAAGAAGGCGCCAGCGAAGTGGATTCAGACCGAATCCAAGCTTTACACGGCATCCGACGACCCGATGAAGGTCTACGAGGCGAAGAAGGGTCTGGGTTACTGATACCCCATTCTTCGGAAGGAGCGGCGCGTCGTTCGTGCCGCTCCATCATGGCATTCTTCATGCGGAACCTGCTCAATGTCCGAAACGGCACCACTTCTGGAAGCACGCGCCATCGGCAAATCCTTTCTGGGGATCACGGCGCTCGATGGCGTCGATTTTTCGCTCGGGCACGGTGAAATCCATGCCCTGCTTGGCGAAAACGGCGCGGGCAAATCGACGCTCATCAAAATCCTGACTGGCGTTTATCACCGCGACAGCGGTTCGATCTTTCTGGAGGGCAGCGAAATCTCGCCCACCAATGTGGGCGAGGCGCAGGCGCTTGGCATCGGCACGGTCTATCAGGAAGTGAACCTTCTCGAAAATCTCACGGTCGCCGAAAACCTGTTTCTCGGCCGCCAGCCACGCCGCTTCGGGCTGATCGACCGCAGCACGATGCAGAAGAATTCGCAGGCGCTGCTCGCCCAATACGGGCTTTCCATCGACGTCAACGCCCTGCTTTCCAGCTATTCCGTCGCTATCCGCCAGATCATCGCCATTGCCCGCGCCGTCGATCTTTCCGGCAAGGTGCTGGTGCTGGACGAACCGACAGCCAGCCTTGACGCCCATGAGGTCGAGATGCTGTTCGGGGTTTTGAAAAACCTGCGCGCCCGCGGCATCGGCATCATCATCATCACCCACTTCCTCAATCAGGTCTATGATATTGCCGACCGGGTGACGGTGCTGCGCAATGGCCGCCTCGTCGGCACCCGCGACATCGGCAGCCTGCCGAGGTCCGAACTCATCTCGATGATGCTCGGTCGCGAGCTTCAGCATATTACCCACGAACATCAGGCCACCGAAGATACGGTCGCCGAGGGCGAGCCGCCAATCCGGTTCGAAGCCTATGGCAAGCGCGGCAGCATCGCCCCCTTTGATCTCGGCATCCGGCCGGGAGAGATCGTCGGCGTCGCCGGTCTTCTTGGCTCCGGCCGAACGGAGACCGCCTTCCTGCTGTTCGGCATCGACCGTCCCGATACCGGCACGGCGATGATTGACGGAAAACCGGCGGCGATTTCGTCTCCCGAGGCCGCCATTGCGGCCGGGTTCGGCTTCTGTCCGGAAGAGCGCAAGACGGACGGCATTATCGGCGACTTTTCCGTCACCGATAATATCGCTCTGGCGCTTCAGGCGCGGCAGGGCTGGGCACGGCCACTATCGCGCCGACAGAAGGCGGAGCTTGCCGAAAGCTTCATCAAATCGCTCGATATCCGCCCGGCCGACCCCAACCGGCCGATAAAATTCCTGTCCGGCGGCAATCAGCAGAAGGCCATTCTGGCACGCTGGCTCGCCACCCAGCCCAGACTGCTGATACTCGACGAGCCGACACGCGGCATCGATATCGGCGCGCATGCGGAAATTCTCAAAATGATCGAAAAACTCTGCGGCGAAGGCATGTCGCTCGTCGTCATCTCCTCCGAACTGGAAGAACTGACGGCCGTTGCGCATCGTGTGGTCGTGCTTTCCGACCGCCGCCATGTCAGTGAATTGAAAGGCAGCGAAGTGACCGCCGACAACATCATGCGGGCAATTGCGGATGCGGCGAAAACGGAGGCGGCGTGATGGTGGCTGTAACACGACGCTTCAAAAGACTTGCTCCCCAGCTTGCCGCGCTCTTTATCATTCTGGCAGCGATTACAATCATTTCGCCGGGTTTTCTGCATGTTTCTTTCCAGAATGGCCGGCTCTATGGCAGTCTGGTGGATATTCTCGTGCGCGCCGCTCCCGTGGCGCTGCTGACCATCGGCATGACGCTGGTTATCGCCACCAAGGGTATCGATCTTTCCATCGGCGCGGTCATCGCCATCTGCGGCGCGGTCGCGGCCACGCTCATCAGCAATGGCCATTCCATTCCCTCGGTCATCGTCATCTCACTTGCGGTGGGCATTGCCTGCGGCCTGTGGAACGGCGTGCTGGTCGCCATTCTCGATATCCAGCCGATCATTGCCACCCTGATCCTGATGGTGGCGGGACGCGGCATCGCCCAGCTTATTACCGAGGGTGTCATTCTCACCTTCAACAATGACAGCTTTGCCGCCATCGGTTCCGGCTCGTTCGCAGGCATCCCGCTGCCCGTCATCATCTGGGTGGCCGCGGCGCTGTTGATCGGCCTTCTGGTGCGTAAAAGCGCGCTCGGTTTCCTGATCGAGGCCACAGGCATCAATCGCCGTGCAGCGGCGCTCGCCGGCGTGCGGGCGCGCTTCCTGCTGTTTTTCGTTTATGCCGTCTCCGGCCTCTGCGCGGCCATTGCCGGCATGATCGTGACCGCCGATATTCGCGGCGCGGATGCCAACAATGCCGGGCTGTGGCTGGAACTGGACGCGATCCTGGCGGTCGTGATCGGCGGCACATCGCTAAATGGCGGCCGTTTCTCCATCACGGCCTCATTGATCGGCGCGCTCATCATCCAGACCATCAATACCGGCATCCTCGTCTCGGGCTTTCCGCCGGAATTCAACCTCATCATCAAGGCAGGCATCATCATGGTGGTGCTCACATTGCAATCGCCTGCAATCATGGCCGTCCTCGGTTTCGTGAAAGCGCCGAAGCCGCACGTCAAACCGGCGGCGACCAATGGCATGACCAAGGAAGGAACCGCGCGATGATCCACAGCCGCAATCTGCCCTTCCTCACCACGCTGACGATCTTCGTGGTCGCCTATTTGCTGTGCGTGCTGCAATATCCGTCGATCCTGTCGACGCGCGTGATAGGCAATCTTCTGACCGATAATGCCTTCCTCGGCATCGCGGCGGTGGGCATGACCTTTGTCATCCTGTCGGGCGGCATCGATCTCTCCATCGGTTCGGTCATCGCCTTCACCAGCGTCTTCGTGGCGGTCATGGTCGGCACCTATAACATCCATCCGCTGCTGGCCTTCGCCATCGTGCTGGCAGTCTCGACGCTGTTCGGCTGCCTGATGGGGGCGATGATCCGCTTCCTGTCGATCCCGCCTTTCGTGGTGACACTGGCGGGCATGTTTTTGGCGCGCGGCGCGGCCTATCTGATTTCCACGCAGTCGGTGCCGATCTCCCACCCGTTCATCGATGCGATACAGGGCTTTTATTTCCGCTTTCCAGGCGGCGGCAGGCTGACGGCGCTGGCCATGCTGATGCTTCTCGTCTTCGCCGCCGGCATGCTGATCGCCAGCCGCACCCGCTTCGGCGCCAATGTCTATGCGTTGGGTGGCAATCCGCAATCGGCCGAGCTGATGGGGGTGCCGATTGGCGCGACGACCATCGGCATCTATGCGCTTTCCGGTTTCCTGTCGGGCCTCGCCGGCATCGTTTATACGCTCTACACCTCGTCAGGTTATTCGCTGGCGACGGTGGGCGTGGAACTGGACGCCATCGCCGCTGTCGTCATTGGCGGGACGCTTCTGACCGGCGGCACGGGGCTGGTGGCGGGAACCTTTATCGGCCTTCTGATACAGGGGCTGATCCAGACCTACATCGTTTTTGACGGGACGCTTTCTTCCTGGTGGACGAAAATCGTCATCGGTGTGCTGCTTTTCGTCTTCATCGTGTTGCAGCGCGCAATCATCTGGTATTCAAACAGGAGACTGGCCGGACCGCATCCGGCATAATTGCCAAGGGAGGCTTGCTTGGGGCTGCTCGAAACGACGATAAGCGGGCGAAAACGCCGGAACAGCCACGCCCATGTGGTCTCCGAACTCGGCAGCGCCATCGTCTCGGGCAGGATTGCGGAAGGCTCCCTGCTGCCCAATGATGCCGAACTTTCCTTGCGGTTCGGCGTCTCCCGCACCGTGCTGCGCGAGACGATGAAGACGCTGGCGGCGAAGCGTCTGGTGGAACCAAAGGCCAAGGTGGGCACCCGCGTTCTTGACCGCTCCAGCTGGAATTTCTTCGATCCCGACGTGCTGGGCTGGCGCTGCGAGGCCGGCATAGATCAGGAATTCGTCACGCATCTGGCGGAGATACGCCTGGCGCTGGAACCAGCGGCGGCGGCGGCGGCGGCGCTGCAGGCCTCCAATGACGATATCGTTTCCCTTTACGTCATCGCCGCCAAATTCGACAATCCGAAACATACGCCGGAAAGCATCGCCAAGGTCGATCTCGAATTCCACCTTGCGGTCGCGCATATGTCCGGCAACCCCTTCATGCGCTCCGCAAGCGGGCTGATCGAAGCCGCACTTGCGATATCCTTCCAGCTCTCATCGCCGGCCGCTTCGCCTGGCACCATCGCCGAGATCGCGTCCAATCATCTGCGCATCGTACACGCGATTGCGGCGCGTGACGCGGATGCGGCGGTGAAAGCCATGCGCCATGTGATCGAGGTGGGCAAAGACCGGACACAGAACGCGATAAAGGCGCCCTAAAGACGGAATAACGCCTTCTCTTCTCTTAAGACCCGCACGAAGGCGGTTTTTTTTCTCCGAGGGGTGGCTTACCCCTGCGAGGCCTCGACCTGTGGCACCACACCGCGGCGCGACGCCATCAGCGATGCACCGAGAAGGGCGGCAATCGCCACGAAGACGAAGACCATCGTCGCACCCTGAAGATCGATCAGCAGACCGCCCAGAACCGCACCGCTGGAAATCGCGATCTGGAAAGTGGTAAGCAGCAGCGCGCCGGCACTTTCCGCCTCATCGGAAGCGGCCCGGGTGATGAAGCTCTGTACGCTGACCGGAAGCGCACCGAAGGCAAAACCCCAGGAGGCGATGGCAAGGCCGGCAATCAGGGGCGACGCACCCGCCACGACCAGAACGGAAGCCGATGCGGCGATCAGGGTGGCGGCGAACGTCACCGCCCATGCCGTGTTTTTCTCGGAGAGGAAACCGCCGAAGAGATTACCGAAAAAGCCGCCGACACCATAAACCAGAAGGACGAGCGAAATCGCCTCGACGCCAAGAAGCGTCACATCCTCCAGGAACGGACGGACATAGGTGAAACCGGCAAAGTGACCCGCAACAATGAACAGCGTCGTCAGAAGGCCGATCCGGACCTGCGGCCGCTGCAACAGGCGGAACATGGTGGAAAGACCGGGTGCACCGGCCGGCGGCAGCGACGGAACGGTGAGCAATTGCACGACGAGCGCAATGACACCGAGCACACCCGCAACGACGAAGGCCGAACGCCAGCCAAGTGTCGCGCCGATCCACGCGCCCACCGGTGCGGCACAGACGGTGGCGACCGAAACTCCTGTCAGGATGATGGCCATCGCACGCGGCATTTTATCAAGCGGTACGAGTCTCAGTGCCAGCGCCGCGGACATGGCCCAGAAGCCGCCAAGGCCGATGCCGAGCAGGACGCGCGAGGCAAACAGCATAAAGAGACCGTTTGCGAAGGCGGCCAAAGTGCTGGAGATGATCAGCAGCGTGGTCAGCCCAAGCAATGTCCAGCGGCGATCGATGCTGCGTGTGCCAATGACAACGCCGGGGCCGGCGACCGCCGCGACCAGCGCCGTAACGGTAATGGATTGGCCAGCGATGCCGGAGCTGACGGCGAGATCGGCCGAAAGCGGCGTCAGCAGACTGACCGGCAGGAATTCCGCCGTCACCAGCCCGAAGACGCCGAGCGAAAGCGAAACCACGGCGGCCCACTTCGCATCCGGCTCTGTCTTGCGCGGCACATATTCGAGTTCGTTTATGGTCCGGTTGCTCATGAAAATCTCCTGATGCGCATTTCCGGAACGCGCTCTGAAACGGAATGGCAAAATGGTGAAACCGGTGGGAGGCCAGTTCATATTCTGCAAATCAATGGTCGTAAGCTATGCGTGACAGCCCGGCGTTTCCATGCTAGAAAATCCGTATTCCTTAACCAAACATCCAAATTTGCGAGAGCGCCATGAATGATGCCCTGACGGAAATGTTGCGTGGCCTGAGGCTCGACGGCGTGGAATACGGCCGATGCCGCATGGCCACCCCCTGGGCGACAGCTTTTCCCGAGCAGGAAGCGGCACGGTTCCATTTCATCGGTGTCGGCCAGGCGAAATTGCGCAAACCCTCCGGCGAGTGGCTGACGCTGACATGCGGCGACGCCGTTCTTCTGCCCCGCGGCCACGCCCATGTGTTGGGTAGCGGCGAGGATGTGACGCCTACCCCCTTCGACCGTTTCGGCAAGAAGGAAGTCTGCCAGGGCGTTTTCGACCTGCAATGCGCCAGCGCCGGCGGCGATACCGTGGCCTTTACCGCTTCGATGCGTTTCAACATGGATAATCTGCACCCCCTCCTGCAGCTGATGCCGGATGTGATGTTGACCAGTGATCTCGCCAAAAGCGATCCGGCCATTCCGCATCTGCTGGAGGCCATGACGCGTGAGGTGGAACTGAACCGTGTTGGTGCGGGCGGCATTCTGGCAAGGCTTGCCGATGTGCTGACCGCGACGTTGATCCGCACATGGGTGGAATATGGCTGCGGCGATTCCAGCGGCTGGCTGGCTGCGGTGCGCAACCCCGAACTCGGACGGGTGCTGGCCGCCATCCACCTCAATCCCGAAAAGGACTGGAGCGTGGAGGAGCTTGCTTCCCTGATGGGCGCTTCCCGCTCCAGTTTCGCGGAGCGCTTCACCCGCGTGGTGGGCGAAAGCCCGGCGCGCTATGTGGTGCGCGTACGCATGCACCAGGCACGGCTGTGGCTGCGCGAAGGCATGCGCGTGACGCTGGCGGCGGAAAAACTCGGTTACGATTCCGAAGCCTCCTTCAGCCGCGCCTTCAAACGCGTGCTCGGCGCACCGCCCAGCCAGTTTCGCCGGAAGGACACGGCCGGGTTGGAGGATGCGGCTTAAAAGCTACAAACAAACCGGATAGGATATCCGCGTGAGAGCAGATCCGCCCGAAGCGGAAGGGCGCCGTCCGGGGAGCATCCACCATGAGTATTGCCGACGACGCCCGTTTCTGGAACCGGACCGCTCGGAAATATGCAAAGGGCAGGATTTCGGATGAGGCCGGATATGAGCGCACGCTGGAGCGGACCCGTGCCCTGCTGAATCCGGATGACAGGGTATTGGAACTGGGTTGCGGCACCGGGACAACGGCGATCCGGCTTGCGTGCAGCGTCAAAGACTATCTTGCGACGGATATTTCCGCCGGCATGATCGCAATCGCCGAGGAAAGAAAACACGCCGCCGGCCCTCTCCCGAACCTCGTTTTCAGCACTGCGACCGTGGAAACGCTTGCCCCCGACCCTCATCAGTTCAACGTGGTGCTGGGTTTCAACTATCTTCATCTGGTGCGCGACCTGCGCGGCACATTGCAGCACATTCATTCCCTGCTTGGCCCGCGCGGGCTGTTCGTCACCAAGACCCCCTGCGTTAGGGATATGAACCCGTTTATCCGCCTTGTCCTGCCGGCGATGCGTGCGATCGGCAAGGCGCCCTTTGCCGGCGTGTTCAACGCGGCCGAGCTTGGCCGGCATATAAACGCCGGCGGTTTTGACATTCTGGCCACGGAAATCCACGCGACAAAGGGCAATGACAATCGTCCTTACATCGTGGCGCGCAAAAGGTGATCTGAGCCGTCTTCAGTGAAAATTGCGGGAAATGACCTTTATCCGCTCCACCTCCTCCGCATCGTCCACGGCAGGCGGCGGATGCTTCCTGATAGTGCGGTGATCATCCGGTGGAATGCCGTGGTGGAACTCATCGCCACGCCCATGCGGCAGGGGAAAGGCATGGTTGCGTTCGCCCACGCTGGCCAGCGCCTCCGACAAATCTGTCAGCCGATGGGCGACCAGATGCACCACCTCACCCTCCCGCTGGATCTTGCCGTAAATACCAACCATGCCGGCGGACAGCACCACGCGCCGGTATTTTTCGAAGGTTTTTACCCACAGCACCGCATTGGCGATGCCCGTCTCATCCTCCAGTGTCATGAAGATCACCCCCTTTGCCGAGCCGGGGCGCTGGCGCACCAGCACCAGACCCGCCGTTTCCAGCCATGCGCCATCACGGGCGCGCACGGCCTCCGCACAGGTGACGATACGGCGGCGGGAAAGATCGCGCCGCAGGAATGTCATGGGATGTTCGCGCAGCGTCAGTCCGACATGGCCGTAATCCTGAACTACCTCACCACCGTCAGTCATGGGCCTGAGCGCGACGGAGGGTTCCTGAAGCTCATCCACCACGGCATTTTCCCGACTGGCGGCGGCGGCGAAAAGCGGCAGCGGCTCATCCCGCAAGGCCTTGATGGCCCAGAGCGCCTCGCGTCTGGCAAGCGAAAGCGACGGTAAAAAGGCATCGGCTTCCGCGAGACAGACGAGGGCAGCGGCGGGAACGCCCGCCCTTCGCCAGAGATCATCCACCGAGGCAAAAGACCGATCCTGCCGGGCGGCGACGATATCAGCTGCGTGATCGTTAGAGAGTCCCTTCACCATGCGCAGGCCAAGCCGCACGGCGTAGCGCTCTTTACCATTCCCATTCTTCTTGCCCGTAGGCTCCAGCGTGCAATCAAAACGGCTGTTATTAACGCAGACCGGACGCACCTCGACGTCATGATCGCGCGCATCACGCACGATCTGCGCCGGGGCGTAAAACCCCATGGGTTGCGAATTGAGAAGCGCCGTACAGAAAATATCGGGATGATGGCATTTCAGCCATGAGGAGGCATAGGCGATCAGCGCAAAGGAGGCCGCATGGCTTTCAGGAAAACCATAGCTACCGAACCCTTCGAGCTGCTTGAAGATACGTTCGGCAAATTCTTGCTCATAACCACGCTCCACCATGCCCGTGACGAGCTTTTCCCTGAATTTGGAAATGGTACCCACATTCTTGAAGGTCGCCATGGCTCGGCGCAACTGGTCCGCCTCATCTGCGGTAAAACCGGCGCAATCCATGGCGATCCGCATGGCCTGCTCCTGAAACAGCGGAACACCCATCGTCTTTTTCAGAATATTTTCCAGTTCCGGTTTTTCATAACGAACCGGCTCCTTTCCCTGTCGGCGACGCAGATAGGGATGCACCATATCCCCCTGAATGGGGCCGGGGCGAACAATGGCGACCTGAATGACGAGGTCATAAAACTCCTTCGGCCTCAGGCGCGGCAACATCGACATCTGCGCCCGGCTCTCGATCTGGAATGTGCCGAGCGTATCGGCCTTCTGGATCATGGCATAAGTGGGCCCATCATCCGGCGGCATGGCGGCGAGATCGTATTTCTCTCCAGTGCGCGCCTCCAGCAGATCGAAGCCGCGCTTCATGCAGGAGAGCATGCCGAGCGCCAGGCAATCCATTTTCATGAATTTCACGACATCGATATCGTCCTTGTCCCATTCGATGATCTGGCGATCATCCATGGCGGCGGGTTCGATCGGCACCAGTTCGTCCAGCCGGTTATGGGTCAGCACAAAGCCGCCCGGATGCTGGCTATGATGGCGCGGTGTGCCGACAAGTTGGTTGGCCAATTCGAAGGCAAGCTTCAGGCGACGATCCTCCATATTGAGGTTCAGTTCCTTCACCTGCTTTTCACCCACCCCCTCGCTCCAGCGCCAGACCTGCGAGGATAGAAGCTTCGTCAGATCTTCCGGCAGGCCCAGAACCTTGCCGACATCGCGCAGCGCCCCACGCCCGCGATAACGGGTGACAACGGAGCAGAGCGCAGCCTTGTCACGGCCGTAGGTGTCATAGACCCACTGGATAACCTCCTCGCGCCGCTGGTGTTCAAAATCCACGTCGATATCAGGCGGTTCTCCCCGGTTTTCGGAAACGAAACGTTCGAAGACGAGATTGCTGAAAAGAGCGGGATCGATGGCGGTGATGCCAAGTACAAAACAGATAATCGAATTGGCTGCCGAACCGCGCCCCTGACATAGGATATCTTTTGAACGCGCATAACGGACAATGGCACTCACGGTCAGGAAATAGGAGGCATATTGCAACCTGCCGACAACCGCCAGCTCATGCTTGAGCGCCTTTTCCACCTTCTCCGGCAAACCTTGCGGATACCGCCCCGGCACCGCTTCCCAGACCATCTTCTCCAGCGCCTGCTGCGCCGTCAGCCCCGGCAGGCTGCGCTCCTCGGGATATTGATAGACCAGTTCCTTCAGTGAAAATTTGCAGCGCTTCGTGATTTCGAGACTGCGGGCCAGCGCTTCGGGGTAGCGGGCAAATAGCCGGTGCATTTCCTCCGGCGGCTTCATATAGCGGTCGGCATGCCGCTCGCGGCGGAAACCCGCCTCGTCGATGGTGCAATTATGCCGGATGCAGGTGACGACATCCTGCAGCATGCGCCGCTCGGGCACATGGAACAGTACGTCATTGGTCACCACCGTCGGTATACCTGCGACTTGAGCCATATTGGACAATTCGAAAAGCCGCATCTGGTCATTGGGACGTCTTCTGAGGCTGAGCGCCATATAGGCGCGATCCGTAAAAGCGGCTTTCAGCCGCCGCAGGCGAAGTGCGCAGAGATCATCGGCGAGATCGGCGAGCAGCACCACGATCAGACCTTCGCCATAGGTAACGAGATCGTCCCATGTGAGCCGGCATTTGCCCTTGCCACCCCTCTTTTTGCCAACGGACAGCAGGCGGCAAAGCCGGCCGTATGCCGGGCGATCCATGGGGTAGACAAGCACGGAAAGATCGTCATCCAGATCGAGCCGGCAGCCGATGACGAGCCGGATGCCGTGGGTGCTTGCCGCCTCGTAGGCGCGGGGAATGCCCGCAAGGCTGTTGCGGTCGACAATGCCGAGCGCCTCGATGCCGAGGTTTTTGGCCTGTTCGAAAAGCTCCTCGCAGGAGCTTGCGCCGCGCAGGAAGGAAAAATGCGTGGTCACCTGAAGTTCGGCATAACGCGGCGTGCTCATGCAAAGACCCCGTGGATGAACCAGCCCTGCGAGCCTGTCTCGGCATGTTCGCCATCGCCGGAGCGGAAAATCCAGAAGCGCTCGCCGCTTTCATTTTCCACCGTGAAATAATCGCGCACGGCTTCCTTTTCCCGGTCGCGTTTCCACCATTCGCCGAACACCCGTTCCGGCCCGTCGGCGCGCCGCACATTATGGCGCACGCCTTTCCAGATGAAATAACGCGGCGGATGGTCCGGCAGCAGCGCCAGCGTCTCGATGGGTTCCGGCCTTGCAAAAAGCCTGACCGGACGAGGCCAGTGGCCGGGCCAGCCGAGGGTAGCCTCAGATGCAAGCGCCGCAACGCGGGCAACGGAGCGTTCCGGCACATCGCTTGCCACCGCCGCATAACGATAGACCCTGTGGCCGCGATTGAGGATAACATCGACCGTATCGGCGATGTCCGCACGCCCCTCCTCCAGAAGCGAGGACCGGGCCTGCGCGGCGAGAAGCGGCTCGGCATGGGTGGCGGTCAGCACCATCATCTCGATGCCGAAACCGGGATCAATGGTGTCGATACGGTCGGTCAGAAGCCGGACAAGCTGCTTGATGTCGCGCACCGGTCTGGAGGTGCCTGCGCGTACCGCCTGCAGGCCGCTATCGACCCGGTGCAGCACCAGATCGACCCGGCGGGCACCAAGGCCGCGTTTTTCAAGTGCTGAGCAAAGCCCCGTGACCAGCTTCTGCGTATAACGGGCAATCGTTTCCGCCGCCACAATCGGCTCGGGAAAGGCGCGACGCACCTCCACCAGTTCGGCCACGCGCACCGGCTCTATGGGTTCGCCGATCTCCCCGAAAGCCTGGGAAAGACGCCGGACGAGTTCGGGGCCAAAACGCAGGGTCAGCGGCGCGCGCGGGGCTTCGGCAAGCTCGCCGATGCTGCGAAAGCCGAGTACCTTCAACCCGGAAACGATACGCTCCTCCAGCCTCAACGCGGCAAGCGGCAACCCGCTGATCGCTGCCCGCTGTCCGCCCGGCGGTATGATGCTGATCTGCTCGCGGCCGAAGCGGGCCAGCGCATGGGCAGCACCCCAGCTATCGGCAATGGCAGCACGGGCGGCAAAGCCTGCGGCATGCAGGCGGTTGACCATGCCGCTCAGCATCAGCGTCTCATCGCCGTGCAGATGGTCCGCTCCCGCCGTGTCCAGCACCAGCCCATCAGGCGTATCGGCGGCGACGATGGGGGCATAGATGCGCAGAAAATGAAAGGCCAGCTGCTGCAGGGCGCGGGCATCTCCAGCTGCATCCAGATCTTCCACCAGAAGGCCCGGCACCAGCGCCTGCGCCTTGCTGACCGGCGTGCCGGGCCGGATGCCCGCCGCCTTTGCCGCTTTGTCGAGCGCCAGCACCAGCCGGCGGCTGCCCTGGCGGCCGATCATGACCAGCGGCTTTTCAACCGGCGGCGCGTTCTCTCCCGAAAGACGCCGGAAGCGATCCGTCGGCCATGTCGGCAGGTAGAGCGATACGACCCTTTGCATCACAGGCTTCCACTTCAAATTCAGCGCTTTCGCCGCCGCGACATCGCAAAAGCTCGAGAAACCAGCGCGGCCTGCCCACCCCCGGCACCGGCAAGGGCGAAGAAGGACGGACGGAGATGCGCCAGCGGGTCACCGCCGCCGTCGGTTCGCCGTACAGCGCCGCATCGGCCGCACGCCGGAAACGGCGGATGGCGATGCCGGTAACACCGGAGGTTTCCGCCGCCAGTTGCAGCCGTCGCGATGCGTTCATCGGCAGTTTTGCCACCTCACCCATCACCGCGCCGAAACCATTGCAGCGCAAGCCCTCCTCGAAACAGTCGAGCACGCCCTTCTCATCGCGGCATTCAACAATGATGAGCCGGTTCTGCGAAAGGCCGGCCTGCGTCAGCCCCGGCATGAACAGATCCCGCCGGGTGACGCACCATAAAACCTTGCCGGAAAGCCTTGCCGCCACACCGGCCGCAAAAAGGGCGGCCGCCGCACCATCGGCAGCGCCATTGCCGCCGCCGCTCAGCTCATGCAGACAGCCGAGCTTGAGCCCGCCTCCCGGCAGGCGATGGTCGATGGCATCCACGCCGAAAGGCAAGGTCTCGTGCAGCCGCTCAGGACCGTTACCGATCCTTTCCAGCCTTTCACGCAGCTCTTCGACAACGAGCAACTGATCCGCGCGCTTTTGCATGGCATGACAGGTTTCAATTCCGGTTATTCATCTCTATTGTTCTTGTTTTGTTCCTATTTCAGCAAAGAGTCAAGCAACAGGTCACCACTCTTCAACAGTTTGCACGGGAAGAGGAGATTCTGGCCTTGCAGCCCTTCGTGCCACCGTTAAAACGGAAGTGTCCGCTCGCCACCTGTTCACCCTGACAACGGCTACGGACATCATGGTTTGGAGGAAACCGCCGATGATCGCCAGCATTCTGATTGCCGTGGTTGCGGCCATCCATATTTACATCGTCATTCTGGAAATGCTGCTGTGGGAAAAGCCAGCCGGGCGCAATGCTTTCGGTCTTTCGGCGGATTTTGCCCGGCAAACAAAAGTGCTTGCCGCCAATCAGGGCCTTTATAACGGCTTTCTCGCAGCGGGGCTGATCTATGGGCTCACGCAGGGCGATGAAGGGCTGAGCTTCAAGGTTTTCTTCCTTACCTGCGTTCTGGTGGCCGGTATTTTCGGCGCCATGACAGCCAATATGAAGATCCTGTTCATTCAGGCGTTGCCGGCATTGTTTGCGCTCGGCTTCCTCTGGATCGGAGCATGAACCGATGAGCGCATGGAACGACACGTCCGCAAGAGACGCCCTCAACCGCATCTTCATGGCTGCAGTCGCCAGCGCCGATCCGGCAAAGGTGTTGCAACACCACCTTCCATCTCCGCCCAAAGGCCGGTGCGTGGTGGTGGGCGCCGGCAAGGCCTCGGCCGCGATGGCCGCAGCGCTTGAAGCGGCATGGCCACATGTCGATCTCTCGGGTGTGGTGGTCACGCGTTACGGCCATGCCGTCCCGACTGCGCATATCGAGATCATCGAGGCTTCCCATCCCGTGCCCGACGATAGGAGCGCGGAAGCGGCAAAACGCATTCTCGCCGCCGTCGAGGGATTGACCACCGACGACATGGTGATCGCGCTGATTTCCGGCGGCGGTTCGGCGCTGATGGTGGCACCGGCCGAAGGCATGACACTTGCGGACAAGATGGCCGTCAACCGCGCTTTGCTTGCTAGCGGCGCGACGATTTCCGACATGAACGCCGTGCGCAAGCATCTCTCCCGCATCAAGGGCGGACGGCTGGCGCTGGCCGCCATACCGGCCAAGGTTGTTTCGCTGCTGATTTCCGACGTGCCGGGCGACGACCCCTCGGAAATCGCCTCCGGCCCGACGGTTGCCGATCCGAGCGACATCGAAACCGTGCGGGAAATCATCTCCCGTTATGCGCTCGATCTTCCGGAAAACGTGCGCAAGGTGCTGGAAAAAGGTGAGGAAACCCCGAAGACCGGCGATATCGACGAGGATATCCGGCTCATTGCCGCTCCTTCGCTCGCCTTGCAGGCGGCAGCGGATGAGGCCGTGAAACTCGGGCTTACGCCGCTCATCCTCGGGGATTCGCTGGAAGGCGAATCCAAGGATGTCGGGGCTGTCATGGCCGGTATAGCGCTCTCCGCCAGTCGCAAGGGCCTGCCGGTCAAGGGCCCGGCCGTTTTGCTTTCCGGCGGCGAAACCACGGTCACGATTGGCAAGGGGCCAGCCGGCAAGGGCGGCCGTAACACGGAGTTCCTGCTGAGCCTCGCACTGACGCTGAAGGGCGCGGGCAGCATCTGGGCCATTGCCGGCGATAGCGACGGCATAGACGGCGTCGAGGATGCGGCGGGTGCTGTGGTGACGCCGGATACGCTTGCCCGCATGCGCGAAGCCGGTGTCGATCCGCGTCAGTCGCTCGTAAGCCACGACAGCTACACCGCTTTCAAGGCGGCAGGAGACCTCGTCGTGACGGGTCCGACCCTGACGAATGTGAATGATATCAGGGCGATTTTGATCGGGTGCTAGCGGGGGAACTCGCAGCGGCTGCTGCCCTCAGAGGGCGCGCATCACAGGCAAAGGCCGTTTTTGACTATGCCCTCGGACAGGAGTAATCTGGCGGGATATCCTTTGGAGCCTCAGCCATGCGTACTGGAGTGCTCATACTTGGCCTGATCATGGCCCTTATTCCTACCTTGGCGGATGCCCATAATTGCAAATGCCGAAATCGCGGCACCATGTTCGAACTCGGCCAGACATCCTGCCTGAAGGTCGACGGTGGCTCCTATCTCGCGCGCTGCGAGATGAAGCTCAACGTTTCGTCCTGGACCAAGCTTCAGGACGGCTGCCCCATAACGGAACGGGCGCAGCGACAGACGACACGCGTCAATTGATCCCGTCCGCAGATGACGTCAGGGGCGTCTTCTCCCCGGCAACGGGGAGAAGAAATATACCGCAACCTCGTCTTACAGCTTCACCCAGCCGCCATTCTTCTTGCCGGACTCGATGCAGGCCGTAACAAAGGCGACGCCTTTAACCCCGTCATCGACGGTCGGGTAAATAACCGCCTTATCGAGCGCCGAGCCGGTGCGGCGGGCTTCGATGGCGTGCGCCGCCTCGGTATAGATGGTGGCGAAGGCTTCGAGATAACCTTCCGGATGGCCGGACGGAATGCGGGTGACGCGTGCTGCCGCAGCTCCTGCCCCGGCACCGCCACGGGTGATGAGCTGCTTCGGCTCGCCAAGCTTCGTGAACCAGAGATAGTTCGGATCGGCCTGCGTCCACTCGATGCCGGCCTTGTCGCCATAAACACGGACCTTCAGCCCGTTTTCGTGACCGACCGCAACCTGGCTGCACCAGAGTAGCCCCTTGGCTGCCTGCTTGCCGCCCTTCGGCTTGAAGCGCAGCATCACATGCGCATTGTCATCCAGCCGGCGGCCTTCGACAAAGGTATGCACATCCGCCGCCAACTCATCCGCTTCCAGACCGGAAATGAAGCAACCGAGATTATAGGCATGGGTGCCGATATCGCCGGTGGAGCCGCCGACGCCGGACTGAGCCGGATCGGTGCGCCAGACGGCCTGTTTCGCGCCGGTCTGTTCCACCGCTTCCGTCAGCCAGTCCTGCGGATATTCCATCTGCACCAGACGGATCGTGCCGAGCGCGCCTGACTCCACCAGTTCCCGCGCATGCCGCACCATCGGATAGCCGGTGTAGTTGTGCGTGAGGATGAACAGTGCATCGGCCTTGTCGGCCAACTGCTTCAGCTTTTTGGCGTCTTCCAGATTGGAGGTCAGCGGCTTGTCGCAGATGACATGGATGCCGCGCTCCAGAAACGCCTTCGCTGCCGGATAATGCACATGGTTGGGGGTAACGATCGCCACCGCCTCGATGCCATCCTCGCGCAGCGCTTCCTTTTCGGCCATTTCCTCGAACGAACCATAGCAACGCTCGGGATCGAGCCCCAGCTCGTGGCCGGAAGCGAGGGATTTTTCCGGCGTCGAGGACAGGGCCCCTGCCACGAGATCGAAACGATTGTCGAGCCGCGCCGCCATGCGGTGAACGCCGCCGATAAATGCGCCCGAACCACCACCGACCATGCCAAGGCGAATCCGCTTGTTCGCCTTGTCCGTTGTCTTTCCTTCAATAGCCATAATATCTCCCCTGAAATGCTTTCAAAGCCCAAGCATACGGCGGTTGGCCGCATCATCGGTGCCGCTTGATGCGAAATCGTCAAAGGCTTTTTCCGTGACGCGGATGATATGCGCCTTGACGAATTCCGCCCCTTCCCGGGCGCCGTCTTCAGGGTGTTTCAGAGCGCATTCCCATTCGACGACGGCCCAGCCGTCAAAATCATTGGCCGCCATCTTGGAGAAGACCGCACCGAAATCAACCTGCCCGTCGCCCAGCGAACGGAAGCGACCAGCGCGGTTCACCCAGCCCTGATAACCGCCATAAACGCCCTGCCGCCCGGTCGGGTTGAACTCCGCATCCTTGACGTGGAACATCTTGATGCGGTCCTTGTAGATGTCGATATTGTCGAGATAATCGAGGCATTGCAGCACGTAATGCGAGGGATCGTAGAGCATGTTGGCGCGCTTGTGGTTCTTCACCCGCTCGAGGAACATCTCGAAGGTGACGCCGTCATGCAGATCTTCGCCCGGATGGATTTCGTAGCAGACATCCACGCCCTGCTCATCGGCGTAATCGAGGATCGGCGTCCAGCGCTTCGCCAGTTCGTCAAAGGCTGTTTCCACCAGACCGGCCGGACGCTGCGGCCACGGATAAACGAACGGCCAGGCAAGCGCGCCGGAAAACGTCGCATGCGCCTTGATGCCGAGATTTTTCGAGGCTTTCAGCGCGAGCTTCACCTGCTCCACCGCCCATTGCTGACGCGCCTTCGGGTTGCCGCGCACTTCCGGTGCGGCAAAACCGTCAAAGGCCTCATCATAGGCGGGATGAACGGCGACAAGCTGGCCCTGCAGATGGGTGGAAAGCTCGGTCACTTCCACGCCGTTCTGGCGTGCGACACCAGCGAACTCGTCGCAATAGTCTTTCGATTCCGCTGCTTTTTTGAGATCGATCAGCTGCCCGGCCCAGGTCGGCACCTGCACGCCGGCGTAGCCCTTTTCCGCCGCCCATTTGGTAATGCCGTCCCAGCTGTTGAAGGGGGCTGCATCACCGGCAAACTGACCGAGAAAAAGACCCGGCCCTTTGATCGTTCTCATAAAAATCTCCTCCTGCATCGATACAGTTGTGCGGTAACCCGCTTTGTTCCCAAGCGCCAAGCTAACCGCTCGTGATTTTCAAACAAGCCCCAAAAGCGGAGGGGCAAGAGAATTTCCGTATTTCATTTAAAAGACGGGAGGCGCTTAAAGCGCCAGTCCGCTCGCCCTGTCGAAGACGTGCACACGCTCATGATGCACGGTGGCTGCAAACGGGGTGTTCACCTTCACCGGCTGCTCGCCATCCACCACTGCCGTAACCTGATCGCCCGCCAGTTCGAAGACCACATGGGTCTGCGCGCCCGTCGGTTCCACCAGCACCGTCCGTCCGGTAAGCGAGATATCGCCGCCGATCGCCGAACCGATGTGCTCGGGGCGAAGCCCGATCGTCACCGGCTGGCCGCGCTTGACCTTGCGGGAGGCGGCAATGCGGATCGCGGTGCCGTCCTTCAGCCGGGCGGCGGGCTGGTCACCCTCGCCATCGACCACGCCTTCGATGAGGTTCATGGCCGGCGAACCGATAAAGGCGGCGACGAAGAGATTGGCGGGTGTCTTGTAAAGTTCGAGCGGCGTGCCCTGCTGTTCGATGCGGCCGTGATTGAGCACCACCACCCGGTCTGCCAGCGTCATGGCCTCGATCTGGTCATGGGTGACATAGATGGAGGTCGTCCCGACCTTCTGGTGCAGAGCCTTGATTTCGCTGCGCATCTGTACGCGAAGCTTGGCATCGAGGTTGGACAGCGGCTCATCGAACAGGAAGACGGCCGGGTTGCGCACCACGGCGCGGCCCATGGCGACACGCTGGCGCTGGCCGCCGGAAAGCTGCGAGGGCTTGCGATCCAGAAGCTTGCCGAGATCGAGCATGCGGGCGGCTTCCGCAACACGTTCTTCAATGACGTTTTTCGGCTGGCCGGCGAGCTTCAGATTGAAGCCCATGTTTTCGGCCACCGTCATATGCGGATAAAGCGCATAGGACTGGAACACCATGGCGATGTTGCGCTCGCGCGGGGTCATGCCATTGACCACCCTGTCGCCGATGAGAATATCCCCATCGGTGATCTCCTCCAGCCCGGCGATCATGCGCAGAAGGGTGGATTTGCCGCAACCGGAAGGCCCGACCAGCGCGATGAATTCACCATCCGTTATATCAAGCGAGATGCCGTGGATGACATCGAGCGCGGCATAGGACTTGCGGATATCCTTAAGTTCGACGGAAGCCATTTTTTGCTCCTTTCACGTCACGATTTGACGGCACCGGCCGTCAGACCCGCGATGATGTGTTTCTGTGCGAGGAAGAAGACGATGACGGTCGGCAGGATCGTCAGCGTGATGAAGGCGAGAACGAGCTGCCATTCCGTGCCGAATTCGCCGCGATAAACCATGATGCCGAGCGGCCAGGGATATTTCGATTCCGAATTCAGCATGATGAGCGGAAGGATGTAGCTGTTCCAGCTGCCGACGAAGGAGACAATGCCAACGGTCGCCACGATCGGCCGCGAAAGCGGCACGGAAATATGCCAGAAGAAGCGCAGATAACCGCAGCCATCCACGAAGGCCGCCTGAAACAGCTCGTCCGGCAGATTACGGAAATAATTGCGGAACAGGAGAATGCTCATGCCCAGCCCGAAGGCTACCTGCGGCAGCACCACACCCCAATAGGTATCGAGCAGGCCGAGATCGCGGATACGAATGAACAGCGGCAGGATGGCGGTCGCCGCCGGAAACATCAGCCCCAGCAGAAAATAATTGAGCAGGAAGGACGAGCCGAAGAATTTCACATGCGCGAAGGTGAAGGCCGCCATGGCCGAGACAGTCAGCGTCAGGAATACCGTCAGCAGCGCGATGACCAGCGAGTTGAAGATTTGCAGCCAATAGCGTTTGCCAAGCAGGATATCGCCGTAGTTGGACCATTGCCATTCGGCCGGAATACCGAACGGGTTGACACGCAGGTCTCCCAGCGTCTTGAAGCCGCCGAGCGCGGTGGTGAGCAACGGGATAAGCACGATGGCCGCAATCAGGCTCAGCGATATATAAAGATAAAGCTTGGTTTGCAGCGGCATGCGGACGGAAGTGGATGTGTCAGTCATGGCGCATGAAAATCCTTTTGTAACCGAAGGCGAGCGTCACGCAGATGACGAAGAGAACGACGCCGACTGCGCTGCCAAGCCCCACCTGCATGCGCATGACGCCGTAGGTGTAGAGGAAGGTGACCATGGTTTGTGTGGAGTTGGACGGGCCGCCGCCGGTGAGCGGCATGATCATGTCGAACAGCTGCAGCGAACCGATCACAGCAAAGAAGACGGACAGGCGCACCGTGGAACCGAGCATCGGCAGCGTGACATAACGGAATTTCTGCCAGCCGGACGCGCCGTCGATTTCGGCTGCTTCCAGCACGTTCTTGTCGACGGATTGAAGGCCGGCGATGAACAGCATCATATGGAAACCGAAATATTTCCAGACGATGACGCCGAGCACGGCGTAGATCGCCACATCCTTGTCGGCCAGCACGTAAGGATTTGCGAAGCCGAAGAAATTGGAAATGGCGGCGAACAGACCATAGTCGCCATCATAAACGAAGCGCCAGATCAGGCCCGCTGCGACGTCAGCCAGAACATAAGGCAGAAAGAACACCAGCCGGAAGGCGACGACGCCGGGAATGCGGTGCGCCAGCATCATGGCCAGCCAGATCGCCAGCGGAATCTGGATCAGGATAGAGATAAGGATGATCAGGCCGTTATTCATAAGGGCCTGCGAGAAGGCGGCATTACCGAACAGGACCTGGAAATTCTTCAGACCGACGAAATCGGTCGGTGTGCCGTAACCGTTCCAGCGGTAAAGGCTGTACCACGCCGCCTCGCCCATGGGCAGGATGACGAACAGGGTAAAGAGCAACAGCGCGGGCGGCAGAAACACCAGAAGGGTCAGCGCCCGGTCATGCGCGACCGAACTTTGCTTGCGCTTGGCCTTTGTCGCGCCGCGCGCCGGTATGGACGCAGAAGTCATGGAAATATCCGTCATCTCTATCCGCTTTCATGGAGGCAGATAAGCAGCGCCGCACATTCGCGGCGCTGCCATGAAAACCGTCAGATCAGCGCAGTTCGAATGCGTCCTGAATCTGCTGGGCGCCCTCTTCGGAGGTCATCTGGCCGGAAACGATCTCGACTGAAATATCGTTGACGACGCGGCCGACGGCGGCGCCCAATGTCTGGTCGAAGAAGTTCTGGTGCCAGGTGGAGGCGGCAAGCTGTTTTGCCGAATCCGCCAGCAGCGGGTTCTTCACCGCACCGGCGGCACCCGTGGCAACCGGCAGGATCATGCCGGCGGTCGCCATTTTCTCTTCGCTTTCCTTGCTGGTCAGGAAGGCCGCGAAATCGATCGCTTCCTTGGAAGCGTTCTTGGTGAGCGCCCAGCCGTTCAGGCCGCCCAGCGTATCAGTGGCCTTGCCAGCACCGCCTTCGACAACCGGGAAGGCGAAGCGGCCGATATTTTCAGGGGCGAGCCCCTTGCCGTCGCCCGCATTCTTGCGCTGGTTGGCTTCCGTATTGTCGAAGCCGAGAATAATTGCCGCCTTGCCGTCGCCGAAGACGCCGAGCGCCTGTGGCCAGGTGGAGCCGAGATAGCCGGGCTGGAAGGGTTCGAGCTTGCCGAACGCGGCCAGCTGTTCACCGGCCTTGATGATCGCCGGGTCCATGAAACCTTCGCCTTCGCCCTTGCGGGCGGCATCGAACACGGCCTGCCCGCCATTGCGCATGACGAGATAGCTCCAGTAGAAATGGATCGGCCATTTTTCACCGCCGCCGCCGGCGATTGGGACGATACCCGCTTCCTTGATCTTCTTGACCGTGGCGCTGAAATCGTCCCAGGTCTTGATGTCCTCGGCCTTCACGCCGGCCTTGGCGAACAGTTCCTTGTTATAAAAGAAGCTGACGAGGCTGACGCGGTAAGGTACCGCCCAGACCTTGCCGTCAAAGGACAGGCCGTCGATTGCGGACGCATTATAGGCCTGACGCAGCTTGCCGCCATCGGCGTCGAAAACTTCGGTCAGATCTTTCAGCGCGCCGGTCTTGGACTGTTCCTCAAGGACGCCGCCACCCCAGCTGTAGAAGAAGTCAGGCACGTCATTGGATTGCAGCAGCGTCGGCAATTTTGCCTTGAAGGCCTCGTTTTCGAGGAACTGCAGCTGAACATCGACATCGGGATTCTTGGCCTCGTATTCCTTGGCAATCTCCTCCCAGACAGCCACGGATTTGAGTTCCAGCTCCACATGCATCCATTTAACGACGGTCGCTGCCGAGGCGCTGGCCGCGCCGAGCATCAGGGCTATGCTTGTCGTTGCGGCAAAGGCAATCCGCCTGCCGCTCAGGCTTGCGCCTGCGTGCCAATACGTCATGATCGTGATCCTCCCTGGGGTTCCTCACCATTTATTCCCCAATGCGGATTAATTCACCCCACGCCCTGCCCGATGTCAAGGCGGTTTGCCAATTTTTTACCCAAACCGCTTGACACACCCCTCCCGACAGACGTTATTTAATCCGCAATCCGATATAAATTCGTTTTAGATCGAACCCGATCGCAGCAGGACCTCATGAAGACCGCAGACCCCGAATTGATGCGCGCGATCAACAGGCTGAGCGTGCTTGATAGCATCCGCCGCCATGGCCCGATCTCGCGGGTGGAAATCAGCGAAAGAACGCAGCTCTCCACCACGACTGTTTCGGCGATTACCGCCTCGCTGCTCGATGACGGGCTGATTCTCACCCGCCATATCGGTGATATCCGCACCGAAGGGGCGCGCGGCAGACCGCGCGTGATGCTGGAACTGAACCCGGATGCCGCCCGCGTTGTGGGCGCCAAGATCGCCGCAAACCGCATGGTTTTCGTCGTCACCGATTTTTGCGGCAATGTGCTGTCCACCCTTGCCTTGCCGATCCGCGTCGACCGCCAGCCCATCGGAGTCATCGCCGATCTGGTGGAAGACGGCGTACGACGCTGCGTCGTCGATGCCGGTCTTTCGCTTGAGGATGTGGACATGGTCTGTCTCGGCCTGCCCGGTGTCATCGAACACCGCACCGGCAGGATCCGCAGCAGTCCTATCCTGCGCGAAGTGAACGTCAACTTTGCCGAGGAAATGACGGCGCGGCTGAATTCGCCAACCATCATCGAAAGTGACGCCCACGCCATCACGCTCGCCCACCACTGGTTCGGCCATGCGCGCGATCTCGAAGACATGGTGCTGATTTCGCTGGAACAGACACTCGGGCTTGGCGTGCTGCACCAGAACCAGCTGTTTCGTGGTGCGGGCGGTCTCAGCCACAATCTCGGCGACCTCGTCATCGGCCTTGCCAATGAAGGCACGGTGCGGCTGGCAAGCCAGGCGGGCGAAAATGCCATTTTAGGCTCGCGCCCGGTGGACGGGCGTTTTGCCGAAGCGATCCGGCTCGGCCGTGGCATGCAGCATGCCCATGCGCTGATTGCGGCCGAAGATCACGATCTCATCGCAGCGGCCCTGCGCGCCGGCGCAGCACTTGGCCTGACACTTGCCAATATCGTCACGCTGTTTGCGCCGCCGCGGGTCATCATCACCGGCTCCAGCCTCGAACTTGGCGAACCTTTCATCGCCAGCATTCGCAACAGCTACAACGCCGCCGTGCCGCCATCGCTGGCCGGTGTCGCGGAACTGGTTTTCGATGTTGCGAGCGACGAATTGTGGGCGCAGGGGGCCGCGGCCGTTGCGCTTTACGAACTTTACGAATCGCCATGGAACACAACCGGGCCAGCGCTCTAGCCCACGGGGTTGAGCACAGACCCAGGTATTTCTGATTTACGGGAGGAATCATATGAACAAGGTCGGTATCGGCATCATAGGCTGCGGCAACATTTCCAGCGCCTATCTCAAGGCCATGGCGTCGTTTCCCATTCTCGACATTCGCGGACTGGCGGATATGAACGAGGAAGCGGCGAAGGCGCGGGCGGACGAATTCGGCCTGAAGGCAACCAGCATCGACGCACTTCTCTCCGACCCGTCAGTGGAAATCATCGTCAACCTGACGATCCCCAAGGCGCATGTGGAAGTGGGCCTGCGCGCGCTCGATGCCGGCAAGCACGCCTATTCGGAGAAACCGCTCGGCATCAATTTCGCGGAAGGCAAACGCCTTGCAGACGCGGCAAAGGCAAAGGGCCTGCGCATCGGCTCGGCTCCGGACACCTTCCTCGGTGGCGGACACCAGACCGCGCGCCGCTTGATTGACGAGGGTGTGCTGGGCCAGCCCGTTGGCGGAACAGCCACCTTCATGTGCCCCGGCCATGAGCGCTGGCACCCCAACCCGGCCTTCTATTACGAGGTCGGCGGCGGGCCGATGCTCGATATGGGCCCCTATTACATTACCGATCTCGTTAACCTGTTCGGCCCGGTCGCCAAGGTGGCGGGCTTTGCCGTTGCACCGCGCAATGAGCGCCTCATCACCAGCGAACCGAAGAACGGTGAAAAAATCCCCGTCCATGTCGCCACCCATGTGTCCGGCGTGCTGGCCTTCGAGAACAGCGCCGTTGTGCAGGTGGGCATGAGCTTTGATGTGGCGGGCCACAAACATGTGCCACTGGAACTCTACGGCACCGAAGGCACGCTGATCGTGCCCGATCCCAACCATTTCGGCGGCGAGGTGCAATTGCTGAAAAAGGGCGGCCAGTTCGAGCCGCAGTCGCTGTCGTCGCCCTATGCTGACGGCAATTATCGCTCCATCGGCGTTGCAGATATGGCCTACGCGATCCGCGAGAACCGTCCGCACCGCGCCAATGGCGATCTCGCCCTGCATGTGCTGGAAGTCATGGAAGCCTTCCAGACGGCATCGGACAGCGGCACGACCGTTTCCATCACCACCAAAGCGGAGCGCCCTGCGCCGCTCGAAACATCGCTGGTCGACGGCCAGCTCGGCAAATAATCCCGAGGAGGAAATAAATGCGCGAAGCACTCATCGTCTGGGGCGGCTGGAGCGGCCACGAGCCGCAGGAATGCGCCACCATCGTCAAGGACATATTGGAGGAAGACGGTTTCAAGGTCTATGTGGAGCACAGCACGGAGGCTTTCGCCGATCCGTCGGTGCATGATCTCAGCCTCGTCGTGCCTATTGTCACCATGTCGAAGATCGAGAAGGAAGAGATCAAGAACCTCACGGCCGCCGTCGAAAACGGCGTCGGCATTGCCGGTTTCCATGGCGGTGCAGGCGACAGTTTCCGCGAATGCGTGGAATATCAGTTCATGATCGGCGGCCAATGGGTCGCCCACCCCGGCAATATCATCGATTACACGGTCAACATCACCCGCCCCGACGACCCGCTGATGGAGGGAATTTCCGATTTCCCCTATACGTCGGAGCAATATTACATGCATGTCGACCCCTCCAACGAGGTGCTGGCCACGACGAAATTCACCGGCGACCACGCCTGGTGGATCGACGGCGTGGTGATGCCGGTGGTCTGGAAACGCAAATATGGCAAAGGCCGCGTCTTCTATTCGGCGCTCGGCCATCAGGCCAAGGAATTTTCCGTACCGCAGATGAAGACCATGTTTCGCCGCGGCGCCAACTGGGCGGCGCGCTGAAGCGTGCATTGAGAGGCGGCCAAACAAGGCCGCCTTTTCCTTTCATCAGCCGCGAATAATCTCTTCCGCCGCCATCGCCACGCTGAGAACATGGTCATCCGAGCCGTGTAGACCGGAAAGCAGCAGGCCAACCGGCATGTCTGCTTCACCCGTCCCGCAAGGGATGGAAACGCCGCAGAGATCGAAGAAATTGCCGATCTGGGTATTTCGCAGGGTTTTCGCATTCATGGCGAAAAAGGCATCGTCGTCATCGAGAAGCGGCGCGACCTTGGCCGCAACATGCGGCAATGTCGGAGACACCAGCAGTTCCTGCCTGCCGATCATGCCTGAAAACGCCGCCGTCATGCGTTCGCGCGCCTCGATGATGGCGATATAATCAGGCATTGAAATATTTGCACCAAGCCTCGTTCGCGCAACCACGCGCGGGTCCATGCGCGCGGCATCCACACCTTCCAGCCGTGTCTTGTGCAGGGTAAAGGCTTCCGCCGTCACCAGCGCACCCTTTTCTTTGATAAGATCGAACAGTTCCGAAAAAATCGGGAATGCCTGCCGCCGCACCGACGCACCGGCGCGGACAAGACGTTCCACCGCCTGTTCGAAAGCGGCTGCAACGCCATCCTCTATGCCATCGAAAAATACAGTTTCCGGCACCACCAGCGAAAGGCCCGCGAGAGGCGCACGCTGGACGTCTGCAGCCGCCTTGCCGCGCATGGCGGCATCCACCCAGACGGCGTCCTGCACGGTGTGCGTGAGCGGCCCGAGCGAATCCAGGCTTTTTGCCAAGGGATAAACGCCACGCATCGAATAGCGGCCGCGGCTTGCCTTGTAACCCACCACACCGTTGAAGGCGGCGGGAATACGCACCGATCCGCCCGTATCGGTGCCGATCGCCACCGGCACCAGACCAGCGGCGACAGTGACGCCCGCGCCGGACGAAGAGCCGCCCGGCAGACGGTGACCATCCTTAGAAGCAGGATTGCGTGGCGTGCCATAATGCGGATTGATGCCGAGACCGGAAAACGCGAACTCGCTCATATTGGTGCGGCCGATGCAGATCATGCCCGCCTGTTTCAGCGCCGTCACCACATCAGCATCGCGAGACGCAGGCGCATCATCCGCAAGCACCGTCGATCCGGCCGTGGTCGCCATGCCTTCCAGATCAAAAAGGTCCTTCCAGGCCACCGGAATGCCATCAAGCACGCCACAGGAACGGCCCTCGGCAATGCGTTTTGACGCGGCTTCCGCCTCCACCATGGCCCGCGCGGCCGTCAACTCGACAAAAATGGCCTGATCGCCCTCATTGCCGATCGCATCCAGCGTCTCCTCCGCCAAGGTACGCGGATCGAGATGGCCGCTCTGGATGAGAACGGAAAGCTGCGCGATATTTTTGCCTCTGTGAGCCATGGATATCTTCCCTGAAAACGGCATGTTGCGCACAACATGCCGTTTATCCACCCGTTGGCAAGGTCAATCATCGCGCGATCTATGCCCCACACGCCAGATCAGGAAACATGACGAAGATCGCAGAATTTTGGAGTCTATCCTTGACGCTTCATCTCTAACCTCCGATTTTTTCAACCTAAGGTGCATGAATGCCATTTCTTATATAAGCTACGACTATAAAAAGACGGATTAATTCTTAATCGCCTCTAAACTTTGTTGAATTATTTAGCAGACATCATTGAAACGCATGCCCTATAAAATTCCATAAAACAATTATAACGCGACATCGCGGGGGACTATCGCGAATGGAAGAGACTGCCTATCGCGGGACGGATAGACAGGTTGAACCGGGCCACACGCTTCGCTCACCGACGCAGCCGGAAACAGGCCGGTTTTCGCGGCGGCGGTCGCTTGCCAGCAAGATAACCCTGATATTCCTGGGCGGCGTGATCTTTTCCTACAGCATTGGCGCGCTCGTCGGCTGGTACATGTTCGTTGCCGCCGCCAGCGAGCAATGGCTCAACCAGGCCCGCGTCAATTCGCAGATCGCCAGCGCCACGCTTCGCAGCATCTATACCTATGTCAGCGTCACCGCCGATACCGACGGGCAGGTCAACGGCATATTGACCGACAAGCCGATCGGCGATGATGACTCCATTCTCGTCACCGGCTTCAACCCCAGCGACGTTCTCGCGCTTATCGGCGCGCAGACCAAGAATGCCGTCTGGCTTTTCCGTTATGATGAGGCCGCTTCCGGCTTCCGCCAGATCGCGGCGGCCTTCGACAACGCCACCGATGACGACGAAAAGCCGCTCGCCACCGATCCCATCTTTTCCAGAGACGCGGTCGCCGCGCGTTTTTCCACCGGTTTTGCGACCATCGGCGAATCCAGCCATTATATCGGCCTGCTGCCGATCATCAGCACGGAAACGAAGAAACCGATCGGCGCGGTCGCCGTCAGCATCGGCGGATCGGACGCGCTTTATGGCGCGCAGCGCAAGCTCATCTATAATTCACTCGCCGCGCTGATCGTGGTCTTGACCGTCACCGGTGTGCTTGTGACCGTGATTGCCCGGCATTTCCTGAAACCGGTCCCGGCGCTGGTGCAGGCGACCCTGCGGATTGCCCGCGAGGAAACAGATGTCGCCACGCCGTTTCAGGAGCGGCGGGACGAGATCGGCGACATGGCGACCGCCATCGAAACGTTGCGCGAGGCGGTTCTGGAGCGTGGACGCCTGCGGCAGATACGCGATATGGCGCAGCAGCTGGAGCATATGGCTCATCACGACGCGCTGACCGGACTTCCAAACCGCGTGCTGTTGATGAAGACGCTGGAAAACCGTCTGGAGCAACTGTCGGCGTCCGGCCAGCCCTTCAATGTCATGCTGCTCGATCTCGACCGCTTCAAGGCCGTCAATGACACACTCGGACATGCCGCCGGTGACGCCTTGCTGGTGGCGGTGGCCTCGCGGATTTCCTCCGTGCTCGGTGAAAACGATATGGTGAGTCGCCTCGGTGGCGACGAATTCGCAATCATACAGTCGACAAACGGTGACTGCGAGAGCGATGCGGCGATGCTGGCCGCGCGGGTGGTGCATGCCGTCTCGCGCAGTTTCGGCCTCGAAGGCAGCGACATCAGCATTGATACCAGCATCGGAATCGCCTGCGCGCCGGGCCACGGCACATCCGCCACGCAGCTTCTGCAACACGCCGATCTCGGCCTTTACCGGGCGAAATCCATGGGCTGTGGTTATTTCGTTTTCTATGAGGCGGGCATGGACATGGCGGCGCAGCATAAGCATGCGCTGGAAATAGACATGAAATCCGCACTCGAAAACCACGAATTCGAGCTGCACTACCAGCCCGTGGTCAATCTGCAGAGCGGTCGCATTGTGGCTTATGAAGCGCTGGCCCGCTGGCGACACAGCAAGCTTGGCCTCATTACCCCGGACCGCTTCATCACGCTTGCCGAAGAAAACAACTTCATCAGGCCGTTGGGCGAATGGGTTCTGGCACAGGCCTGCATGGATGCGATGACCTGGCCGAAGGATATCAAGCTCGCCGTCAACCTATCCGCCGTTCAGCTCTGTAATGACGACATCGTCCCTGTCGTCGACCGGGCGCTTGAGAAATCCGGCTTCCCGGCGGAACGGCTTGAACTGGAAGTGACGGAAACGGCCATGCTGGAGCGTGACAGCAGCGCCCGGGCCCTGAAACTGCTGAAGGAAAGAGGCGTTCGCCTCGCTCTTGATGATTTCGGCACCGGTTACGCCGGGCTCAGCACGTTAACCCATGTCGCTTTCGACAAGATCAAGATCGACCGGGAATTCGTCTCCGGCCTGCCGGCCAATCCCATGTGTTCGGCCATCGTCAACACTGTCATCGACATGGCTGAACAGATTGGCCTGAAGGTCACCGCCGAAGGCGTTGAGAACAGTGAGCAGGTCGAAGCGCTCAAGCTTTCCGGGTGCGACGAAGCGCAGGGCTATTATTTTGCCGAGCCCGCGCCGCTTGCCCGAATTCTCAAGAACCGCGCCGTCATCGCTCCGATTGCGCAGGATGAATTCGGCGACATCGGTCGACCGACACAGGAAATCTATTGCCCACCACAAAAAGCCATTTGAGAAACCGGCCGCCGGCCCAGAGGACATAAAATGCGTCTTTCAGTATTTTGCCTTTTCCTCACATGCTTTGCTCCCATCACGCCCCTTCAGGCCGCCGGCGAAGGCGACACGCTTCAGCAGATTGCCAGAACCGCCAAGATCCGCATTGGCTATCGCGAGGCCGAACCGCCCTTTTCCTATCAATTGCCTGATGGCGAGGTCACTGGTTTCTCGACTGATCTTTGTCGGGCGATCAGCGAAGATATTCGCAGGAAGCTGAAGCTCGACCGCATCGAGCTCGAATATGTCAAGGCAACGCCCGCGACACGCTTCATCCTTGTCCGCAGCGGCCAGATCGACATTGAATGCGCGGCCACGACCAACAATAACGAACGCCGCAAGATCGTAGATTTCTCCTATCCCAATTTCATGACCGCGACGCAGTTTCTCTCCCGCAGGCAGGACAATCTGAAAAGCCTTGCCGATCTCGCCGGACGGTCCGTCACATCCGCCTCCGGCACCGTCAATATCGAGCAGCTCAACGCCGTCAACCGGGCGAAGAACCTCAACATCTCGGTGATGCCGACAAAGACCAATGAGGAGGCCTTCGAACTCGTGGTTTCCGGCAAGGCTTCCGCCTTTGTCATGGATGGCATATTGCTCGCGGCGCTGGCGGCGACATCGAAAAACCCGGACCTCTATGCGCTTTCCGAGGAAACGCTGAGCGCGCCCGAACCCTATGGCCTGGTTTTCCGGCGCAACGACCCGGCTTTCAAAGCGGCGGTCAATGAAAGCCTCAGGCATATCTTCACCGGGCCGGCCATTCACGGCCTCTATGAAAAATGGTTCACCAAGCCCATTCCCCCCAACGGCATGAACCTGAACCTGCCAATGGCCGCGTCATTAAAACAGGCCTACGAATATCCAAGCGAATACCAGGACTGAGAGCGCAAAGCGCCAACTCCTATCGATTTTCATGAAGATGTTTTGACGGATTATTTTGGCTGGAGATGCGCGATGCAGAGATCGACATTATGGCTTCTGTTGTTTTTCCTCAGTCTTCTGCCCGCCCAGGCGGCCAGTGACGGTGCCCAACCGCCGACGCTTGATACCATTGCCAGAACCGGCACGATCAAGCTCGGTTATGCCGATCGCAATATTCCCTTTTCTTATCTTGGCACCGGATCGGAACCGATCGGTTACAGCATCGAGCTCTGCCTGAGGGTGGCGGATTCCATCAAGAGAAAGCTCGGCCTGCCGGAACTGAAGGTCGAATTCGTCAAGCGCACGCCCAGCAACCGCATCATGCTTCTCAATGACGGCACGATGGATATGGAATGCGTGGCAAGCACGAATACGGAGGAAAGGCGCAAGGCCGTGTGGTTCTCCTACAGCCACTTCATTACCGGCACGCGTTATGTCGCGCTGAAATCGAGCGGTCTGAACACCGTCGCCGATCTTGCCGGACGAACGGTGGTGGTGACGACGGGAACCATCAATATCAGCCAGCTCAACGTGCTCAATCGCAAATTGGGGCTGAACATTGCCGTGCTGCAGAATGACAGCACCGAGGGCAGTTTCGACATGGTGACGGAAAACCGCGCATCAGCCTTCGTGATGGACGATATTCTTCTGCGATCCTTCGTCGCCGAAACGGGCAAGCCGGAAGACTATGTCATCTCCAACGAATATCTCGCCCCGCCCCAGCCCTATGGCCTGATGCTCCGGCACGGTGATACCGGCTTCAGGGATGCCGTCAACGAAGCGCTCGGCGAAATCTATGCCAGCGGCGAAATCGAAAAAATCTACGACAAATGGTTCAACGCGCCGATCCCGCCGAACGGGATAAACCTGAAACGCCCGCTGCCCGGTGACCTGGAGGAAGCGTTTCGCAAACCCGTCGATACGACGGCGGAATAGAAAAGCCGCCCGGTGGCGGGCGGCGTCTTTGGCGGAATGTCTTCAGGCAGCGCGCAGGTCCGCGCCAAGCGGGATTTCGACGTCGATCTCCAGAATGGAGACATGTTCGTCGCGATCCATCTTCACATGCACCCGGTCGCTGTCGATCTGCACATGCTTGGCGATGACACCGAGAATTTCTTCCCGGAGGATAGCCACGAGATCGGAGCCGGACGATGCCCTTTCGTGGGCGAGCAGCACCTGCAGACGCTCACGCGCAAGCGGTGCCGACTTCTGTTTGCGGAAAAGACTGAAGATGCTCATGCAGCCCTCCTTGCGAAGATCTTGGAGAAGATGCCGCGCTTCTCACCCGGGATGACCACCGGAATATCCTCGCCGGAGAGACGGCGAGCGGCGTCGAAATAAGCCATGGCCGGCGCGCAACGGGCATCCGCCAGCGTGACCGGCGCACCGACGTTCGAAGCACGCAGCACGTCCGTGCTTTCCGGAATAATGCCGAGCAGCGGAATGGAAAGGATTTCCAGAACGTCATCGACCTTCAACATGTCGCCACGCTCGGCACGGGAAGCATCGTAACGCGTCAGAAGCAGGTGCTTCTCCATGCGCTCGCCGCGTTCGGCCTTCAGCGTCTTGGAATCGAGCAGGCCGATGATGCGGTCGCTATCACGCACCGAGGAGACTTCCGGATTGGTGACAACGACGGCCACGTCTGCATGGCGCATGGCGAGCGTCGCGCCCCGTTCGATACCGGCCGGGCTGTCACAGATCACCCAGTCGAAATGTTTCTTCAGCTCGTTGATGACCCATTCGACGCCTTCCGGCGTCAGATTGTCCTTGTCACGCGTCTGCGAGGCCGGCAGGAGGAACAGCGTCTCGAGGCGCTTGTCGCGGATTAGCGCCTGCGTCAGCTTGGCGTCGCCCTGGATGACGTTGACGAGATCGTAAACCACGCGGCGTTCAGCACCCATGACGAGGTCGAGGTTACGCAGACCGACATCGAAATCGACGACCACGACCTTCTCTTTGTTCTGCGCCAATGCGGCGCCAAGCGCTGCGGTCGAGGTGGTCTTGCCGACCCCGCCCTTGCCGGAAGTTACAACGACTACCTTCCCCATATGGCTCTCTCCTGTTCCTGTGTGTTTATCTGTTATCAGCCGAGTTTTGCGGCCTTGATCGTATCGTTTTCCAGCCAGAGCTGAACGGGCTGGCCGCGCAGCTTGTCGTCAATATCCTCGGCCACCTTGTAGACGCCGTCGATGGCCAGAAGCTCCGCTTCGAGCTTGCGGCAGAAGATGCGCGCCGAAACATTGCCGAGCGAACCGGCCATGGCCCGACCGCGCAGGGCGCCGTAAATATGCACCGAACCGCCGGCGATGATTTCCGCGCCCGAGGCGACCGAGCCGATGACGGTCACGTCGCCTTCGGGAAACATGATCGACTGGCCGGAGCGCACCGGCTCGTTGATGACCAGTGACGGCACGACGGCCCTGACCTCACCGGCAGCACGCGGCTTTTCTTCCGGCAACTCGGCAGCGATGGCGACCGGCTCAACTTCGACATCGGAAGCGGGCTTTCCACCCTTCAGCGATGGCGGCATGCCCGGCTCGATCATCGATGGGCGAACACCCTCAATGCCCATGATGCCGACATTGCGCTCCGTCAGCGCCGCCAGCAGTTCTTTCAGGCCCGCCTTGTCGAGCGACAGCTCAGAGACGTCGAGAACCACCGGCCGCGACAGAAAGAAGCCCGCCGAACGGGCGGCGAGATCATCAAGCCTCTCCAGCCATTGATCGACCGGAGATTCGGGGGACAGGACGACTGCGAGGAAGGAGCGGCCTTTGATACGGATCGAACGCTGGTCTGTTAGCACTTTGGTCATCTTGGTAAATAAATCGTTGACAATTAGGTACCTCGAATATGGTTAACAAATGGTTAACGCCGACCCCAAAGAAGGGAAATCGTTAAGAAAATTCCCCTTGCGAAACTCCTCGCGCAGAACTTTCAAAAACCTCGGCTACCTTTTGATTTCGCGATATTCCACCCGCTGTGAATGCCTATGATGACAGCTCATCCTTGCAGCAGGCTGACGTCTCAGCGAAGACACGCCCTCCCCTCCTTCCCTGCCCCGGGGAGATCGACTCGACGGGATCGCGGCACGTCCGATTCTGGCACAGGATTTCCGACCGACCTTGCGCCGGCCTTCGATTCCCTAGATGGAAAAGCGATTCCGTTATGTCTCCCAATACTGTAGATACGGGCTGCCCCACAGTTCCAATGGAAGAATGAGATGCACAGCAAAGTCCCGCCGCAGAACCAGATTTTTTCGCAAGAGTTTGCGGCCTTCCTGTTCGACATGGATGGAACACTCGTCAATTCGATCGCCGTCGTCGAGCGGGTCTGGCGGGAGTGGGCCGTTGCTAACGGCATCGAGCCGGTTGCTTTCCTGCAGCGCATTCACGGCATGCGGGCTTCGGAGGTGATCCGCCGGGAGGCGGTTCCCGGCCTTAATGTGGATGCAGAGGCGGACATGATATTGCGCGCCGAAATGGATGATGTGGACGGCATCATCCAGATACCGGGCGCCGCAGCCTTCCTCGCATCTTTGCCGGCAGGCAAGTGGGCCATCGTGACCTCAGCCGTGCGTGAACTGGCGGAACGGCGGCTCGCCGCGGCCGGCATTACGCCGCCACCCGTCATGATCTGTGCGGACGATGTCGTCAACGGCAAGCCCGATCCCGAAGGCTACAGGAAGGCGGCCGAAAGGCTGGGCGTTGCGCCGGAAAGCTGCGTCGTCTTCGAAGACGCGCCCGCAGGCATTCAGGCCGGAGAACGCATGGGCGCCGCGGTGGTGGTCATCAACGTGACCCATTCCCACCCGATCGAAACGCCGCATCTTTCCATTGGCGGGTATGGTGAGCTGGATGTCATCATCGGCGACGACGGCGGCTTGAAGCTCGCAGGTAGCAAGAGCTGAAAAGCCAACCCACACATGCACCGTCATCCTCGGGCCTGTCCCGAGGATCCAAACACGTATCGCAAAGCCGATCGGTTACAGATGCCCGGGACAGGCCCGAGCATGACGGAGGAGACGTTTTCGGACTTTGCCATCACCCTCGGTCCGATGACTTGGGCTGGCTGGTTTCCGGTTCAAGTCCGGAATGGCGGAAATGAAAAAAGCCCCGGAGTGAGGCAAATGCCAAGCCTCTGCGTCGGCCGCAAGTCTTTCGCCTCGCACTTTTCCACACCGGCCAATTGACAGCACCACATAAATGCGCCCTAATAAAATTGGTAAGACCATCTTACCGCTTGCGCGATCGGGGGAGACTTTCGCGCTGGGAGGGACATCATGTTTGTGGCTCTGGAGCCGCGCCGCCTTTACCGGCTGGTCGCGGAACAAATTCGTTTGCTCATCGAAAGCGGGGAGCTGACCGAAGGTCAGCGCTTGCCGGCGGAACGGGATCTTGCGGAACGTTTCGGCGTTTCCCGCCCGACGGTTCGTGAAGCCCTCATCGTTCTGGAAGTGGAGGGCCACATCCATATCCGCATGGGTTCGGGCGTCTATGTCAGCGCAGCCGGCAAACAGGCTAAAGAAAAGCCGACGGTGCCGGATGCGCATGGTCCGTTCGAAATCCTGCAGGCGCGCTGCATCATCGAAAGCGCAATTGCCGAGGAAGCCGCGCGGCTTGCTAAGCCGGAATGCATCGCCAAGCTTGACGATATCATCGAACGCATGGCCGGCGCGCTTGACAATTCACCGCAGGCGCTCAATCTCGACCGGGCATTCCATACTGCGATTGCCGACATCATCGGCAATTCGGCGCTCAATCGCTTTACCGGCCTGATCTATGACGAGCGCAGCCTGTCACCCTTTTTCGAAAAGCTCGCCAGCTATTTCGAGGGCCCGCACACTTGGAACCTCGCCGTGCAGGAACATCGGGTAATCCGTGACGCCATTGCCGCCAACGACCCGGAAGGGGCGCGCGAGGCGATGCGGCAGCATCTGACGCTGTCGCAGAAGAGATTTTCCGAAAGCTTCGGGGAGGAAGCGATCGGAGAAGAATAACCGCCGCCAAACCGGCGACGGGGGAAATGAAAAATCTGACTTTAATTCGGGAGGAGTTAAGAATGAAAATCAGATTGTCGACTTTGATGGGTGCAACAGCCGCCATCCTGCTTTCCGCTCTGGCGGCGCAGGCACAGACCACGCTGAAATGGGCCCATGTTTACGAAACCTCCGAACCGTTCCACACGGATTCGGTCTGGGCCGCAGAAGAAATCGCCAAGCGCACTGATGGCCGCTACAAGATCGATGTCTTTCCGGCTTCTCAGCTTGGCAAGGAAGCCGATATCAATCAGGGCCTGAAGATCGGCACCGTTGATATCATCATTTCCGGCTCGAGCTTCGCGGCGCGTGACTTCAAGCCGATCGGCGTCACCTATTTCCCCTATATCTTCCGCGATCCGAGCCATTTGATCGCCTATACCAAGAGCGACATCTTCAAGCGCCTCGCCAAGGGTTACGAAGATAAAACCGGCAACCACATCGCCGCCGTCAGCTATTACGGCACGCGCCACACGACATCGAACAAGCCGATTACCGCCTGCGCCGACATGGCCGGGCTGAAGATGCGTGTTCCCGATGTTCCAGCCTATCTCGCCATGCCGCGTGCCTGCGGTGCCAACACGACGCCGATTGCCTTTGCGGAAGTCTATCTGGCGCTCCAGAACGGCACCGTCGACGCACAGGAAAACCCGCTGACCACCATCGAGGCGAAGAAGTTCTTTGAGGTGCAGAAGAATATCGTCTTGACCGGTCACATCGTCGACCACCTCAACACGGTGATTTCGAAGAACCTCTGGTCGCAGCTTTCCGATGAAGACAAGAAAATCTTCACCGAGGTCATGCAGCAGGCCGCCGAGCGGACCACCAAGACAATCGATGAACGCGAAAAAAGCCTCGTCGAAGACTTCAAGAAGCGCGGCCTGACCGTCGCCGAAGTCGACAAGGCCGACTTCGAGAAGAACGTCATCGAAAAAGTGAAGTTCGAGGACTTCGGTTACGACAAGGCCGACTGGGAAGCCATTCGCGCCGTCAAGTGAAGCAAGATCCGGTGCGGCTCCTTTTGCCGCACCGCCCTTTCTCTCCAGACGGGATATCTCAATGTCGCAGGAAATCCATACTCAGGTCACGCCTGAGGAACTCGCCCATACATTCGACGAGGCGCCGCCCGAGGTCGATCTCAAGGTCTATGCATTCGAGGACTGGGTCACGCTCGGCCTTTTCTGGCTGATGACGGGCTGTGTGTTCCTCCAGTTTTTCACCCGCTACGTGCTTAACAACAGCTACGCCTGGACGGAGGAAATCGCCGTCAACTGCCTGATCGGCGTGGTGTTTCTGGGCTCGGTCATGTGCGTTCGCATGTCGCGTCACATCCAGGTGGATGTGCTTTATCACTATGTGCCGCCGCAGGTGGCCCGCGTCATGTCGATCCTTGTCGATGTGCTGCGTATCGTCTTCTTCGCTTACACATCCTGGCTGATGTGGCGCTATCTGGAAATCGTCGCAGATGAGGAGATGGTAACCGTGGCGCTTCCGCGCAACATCGTCTTCTACACGGTTCTGGCCGCTTTCGTGCTGATGTTCTTCCGGTCGGTGCAGGTCTTCATCGACAATATGCGGCGTGGCTATTCCGTTCTGGAGCGGCCCGAAGAATTCCAGAGCGCGGGGGATTGATCAGATGCTGCTTCTTATCGGCTCATTTCTTCTGCTGATGCTGATCGGCCTGCCGGTCGCCATTTCCATGGCCTCGGCCTCGCTGCTCTACATCGTGTTCTACAATGTCGCGCCTGATATCATCGCGGCGCAGCGCCTGATTGCAGGTGTCGAGAGCTTCCCGCTTCTGGCCGTTCCCTTCTTCATCCTTGCCGGTAATCTCATGAACACGGCAGGGGTGACGGGACGTATCTACTCCTTCGCGGTCGCGCTCGTCGGCTGGATGAAAGGCGGCCTGGCACAGGTCAACATCATCGGCTCGGTGATCTTTTCCGGCATGTCCGGCACGGCGCTTGCCGACGCCGCCGGTATCGGCACCATCGAAATCAAGGCCATGAAGGACCACGGTTATCCGGTCGAAGCGGCCGTCGGCGTCACCGCCGCTTCCGCGACGCTCGGACCGATCTTCCCGCCATCACTGCCCTTCGTCATTTACGGCATGATGGCGAATGTCTCCATCGGCGCGCTGTTCATGGCCGGCATCATTCCGGGTGTCGTCATGACGCTGCTGATGATGATCACGGTTGCGGTCTTCGCCTATATCAAGGGCTGGGGCTCCGATACGCCCTTCAGCCTCAGAACCATCTTTGGTGCATCAATAGAAGTCTTCGTGGTGATGATGGTGCCGCTCGGCATCTATATCCTCACGGCATTTGGCCTGTCGCTGAACCTGTCGATCCTGATCGTGCTGGTCATCCTGCTCGCCTGCGACTGGTATTTCGACTTCTCCGCCGTGATGGCGCTAATGACGCCGGTGATCCTGATCGGCGGCATGACCATGGGCTGGTTCACACCGACGGAAGCAGCCGTCGCGGCCGTGCTCTGGTCGCTGTTCCTCGGGCTCGTCCGTTACCGCACGATGACCTTCAAGACGCTGGCGAAATCGACCTTCGACACCATCGAGACAACTGCCTCGGTGCTCTTCATCGTCGCGGCAGCCTCGGTCTTCGCATGGCTTCTGACCGTCAGCCAGGCGGCGCAGCTTCTGTCTGCGGCGATCCTGACGATCACCGACAGCAAGTGGATCTTCCTCGTGCTGGTCAATCTCTTGATGCTGTTCGTCGGCTGCTTCCTCGATACGATTGCGGCCATCACCATCCTCGTGCCGATCCTGTTGCCGCTGGTGCTGCAATTTAACATCGATCCGGTGCATTTCGGCCTTATCATCACGCTCAACCTGATGATCGGTCTGCTGCATCCACCACTTGGCATGGTGCTGTTCGTGCTCTCGCGCGTGGCAAAACTCTCCGTCGAACGCACCACCATCGCCATCCTGCCGTGGCTGGTGCCGCTGTTCGTCGCATTGCTGCTGATCACCTTCATTCCCGCAATCACGTTGTGGCTGCCGACCGAAATGGGCCTGATCCGCTGACGAAACCCCTGCCCGCGCGGTTCGCCGCGCGGGTTCATTCATTCCATACACAGACATGAGGGCATCGTCATGCAGACACGCGTGGCACGTCTATACGGCCAGAAGGACATTCGCGTCGAAACGCAGGACCTCGTCGAGCCGGGTCCCGGCGAAGTGCTGCTCACTATGGCGGCGGGCGGCATCTGTGGCTCCGATCTCCATTATTACCAGGATGGCGGCTTCGGCCCGGTCCGGGTGCGTGAACCGATCATCTGCGGGCATGAGGCATCCGGCCATGTACGGGCGCTGGGGGAAGGCGTCAACGGGCTCGCCATCGGCCAGCTCGTCGCCGTCAATCCCTCGCAACCCTGCGGCCATTGCCATTTCTGCCAGAAGGGCCAGCCGATCCACTGCCTTGAGATGCGCTTCATGGGCAGCGCCATGCGCCTGCCGCACGAACACGGCATGTTCCGCGACCGGCTCGTGGTTCCGGCAAAACAATGTACAACATTTTCAGACGCCACCTCGCCCGCCGAAGCTGCCTGCACCGAACCGCTCGCCGTCTGCCTGCATGCCGCAGCGCAGGCCGGCGATCTCGCTGGCGCGAAGGTGCTGGTGACGGGGGCCGGGCCGATCGGGCTCTTGACCATCGCCGCGGCCCGCCATGGGGGTGCAAGCATCATCGTTGCGACCGATCTGACCGATGCGGCGCTGGAACGTGCGCCAGCCATGGGTGCAGATCGCACGATCAATGTCGCAAGGGATGCCGAGGCGCTTTTGCCCTATCAGGACAACAAGGGTTATTTCGACGTTATTTTCGATTGCTCCGCCGCTGGCCCCGCGCTCCGCAGCGCCTTCGCCTGCGTGCGTCCGCGCGGCACCATCGTGCAGGTGGGCGTGACCGGCGATATTACCATTCCGCTCAATGCGCTGGTGGGCAAGGAAATCCTATGGCGCGGCTCGCAACGCTTCCACGATGAATTCGCCATCGCCGCGGGGCTCATCTCCACCCGCAAGATCGATGTGCGGCCAATCATTTCCCACTGTTTCCCGCTTGGCGAGGCGAAAGCCGCATTCGAACAGGCCGGAGACCGATCCGCGGCCTGCAAGGTGCAACTGACATTTTCCGCAGAATAATGTTTGAGGACTTAAGATGAGACATACATGGCGCTGGTTCGGCCCGGTCGACAAGGTCACGGTTCAGGATGCGGCTCAGGCGGGGGCGGAAGGCATTGTCAGCGCGCTGCATCACATCGCCACCGGTGACGTCTGGCCGGTCGACGAGATCGCCAAACGGCATGAGGCCATCAAGGCCGGCGGTCTTTATTGGGACGTGGTGGAAAGCGTGCCGGTTTCCGAGGATATCAAGACCCAGACCGGCGATTGGAAAACCCATATATCCAACTGGCAGGAGACGCTGCGCCGCCTTTCCGCCTCCGGCATCCGCACCGTCTGCTACAATTTCATGCCCGTGCTGGACTGGACCCGCACCGACCTGCGCTGGGAAACCAAACACGGCGCGAAGGCGATGCGCTTCGATCTTACCGATTTCGCCGCCTTCGATATTCACATCCTAAAGCGCCCCGACGCAAAGGCCGATTATCCGGACTGGCTGGTAGAAGAAGCGACAAAACGCTTCACTGAGATGCCGGATACAAAAATCGCAGCGCTCGGGCGCAATATCGGCGCGGGTCTGCCGGGCTCGGCGGATGGTTATACGCTCGCCCAGCTTCTGGAAAAGCTGCGCTCCTATCACGGCATCAACCGCGAAAGGTTGCAGCAAAATCTGGTCGACTTTCTCTCCGAGGTGACGCCGGTTGCCGAAGAAGTCGGCATCAACATCTGCGCCCATGGCGATGATCCGCCGTGGCCGCTGCTCGGCCTGCCGCGTATCCTCTCCACCGAGGCCGACTATGCCCATATGCTCTCAAAGGTCGATAGCCGCGCCAATGGCGTGACGCTCTGCACCGGCTCTCTCGGCGCGCGGGCGGATAACGACCTGCCCTTCATCGCCAGCCGTTTTGCTGACCGCATCCATTTCGTGCATCTGCGCAACGTGACGCGCGACACCGACACCGTGCCCTGCTCCTTCTTCGAAGACGAGCATCTGGAAGGCGGAACCGACATGGTCGCCGTCATCGCCGCACTCGTCACCGAAGAGGCGCGCCGCCGGGCGGAGGGCCGTGAAGACCACACCATTCCAATGCGCCCCGATCACGGCCAGGAAATTCTCGACGATCTGACGCGCGGCGCGCAACCCGGTTATCCCGCCATTGGCCGGCTGAAGGGGCTTGCGGAACTGCGCGGCATCGAGCGCACGCTGTCGCACAGCCGTTTCGGTCTTGCGAACGGCAAAGGCTGAACAGGAGAATTGACCGCGGACGGTTCCGTCAGCCTGCGGTCAACCGCGCCCGGAAAAAGAGATAGGAGAAGGTTGCAAGTCCACCGGCAACCGCTCCAGCGGCTTTCACGGCGCCGTCCGTCAGCTGCGGATGACGTGTCGGGGACAGGAATTGCAGCGCCTCGATCCCGAAAGCTGCGACAATGCCCGCCATAATGATCGCCAGCCAATAACGCGGATAGGCCAGCACGAAGGCGGCAGAGCAGAAGGCGAAGGCGGCGGCGCGGTCTATGCCAACAGTCGTCAGCGTGTGCGGCCGAAATCCGATCGGGCAGATTGTAACGATCACGATCAGCAGAAGAACCGACCAGGCGACATATTTCGGAAGTCTATTTGTCATCATGGCGTCACAATAAAGCGCCGTGCGCGTAAACGGAAGCGGGTCTTTTTCGCGCCTCGCCCAATTAATCACACTTTTCGGTCAGATAGTTGAAAAACCGGCTTTCGCTCAAGCCCCACACGGGCTAAGGCAGAAGGCAACCGGGCGAGGATCGCGGCTGATGGCGTTTGCGCTGTCGCTTTTCGGTCTGGCGTCACGGTGTCGGGTGGATTTTCCACACAGGATCAGATTTTCAGGGAAGAGCACAATGAGTTTCAAGCCGCACGGCAAACATCTGGTTGCAGGAGAATGGGTCGCAACGGAAGCAAAATTCCGCAGCGAGCCTGCACATGGCGAAGCTTTCGATTTTTCGGTCGGCACCGTCGATCTGGTGAATGCGGCCTGTGAAGCTGCCGAAGAAGCTTTCTGGAGCTACGGTTACACCACCCGCGAAGAGCGCGCCGCATTCCTCGACACCATCGCCGATGAGATCGAAGCCCGCGCCGACGCCATCACCGAAATCGGCTCGTCCGAAACCGGCCTGCCCGCAGGACGCCTGCAGGGCGAACGCGGCCGCACCGTTGGCCAGCTCCGTCTCTTCGCTTCGCATATCCGCAAGGGCGACTATCTCGACCGTCGCCATGACGAAGCGCTGCCGGATCGCCAGCCCCTGCCGCGCCCGGATATCCGGCTGATGCAGCGTCCGATCGGCCCCGTTGCGGTCTTCGGCGCCTCCAACTTCCCGCTCGCCTTCTCCACGGCCGGCGGTGACACCGCAGCGGCTCTGGCAGCTGGTTGCCCAGTGGTTGTCAAGGGTCACTCCGCCCATCCCGGCACCGGCGAAATCGTTGCCGAAGCCGTTCTCGCCGCCGTCAAGAAGCATAATCTGCATCCCGGCGTCTTCTCGCTGATCCAGGGCGGCCGCCGCGATGTCGGTTCCGCGCTCGTGCAGCATCCGCGCATCAAGGCGGTCGGTTTCACCGGTTCGCTCGCCGGCGGCCGCGCGCTGTTCGACCTCTGCGCCCAGCGCCCCGAGCCGATCCCCTTCTTCGGCGAACTCGGTTCGGTCAACCCGATGTTCCTGCTGCCGGAAGCCGTTTCTGCTCGCGGTGAAGCCATTGCCAAGGGCTGGGCGGGTTCGCTCACCATGGGTGCCGGCCAGTTCTGCACCAATCCGGGCATTGCCGTCGTTCTTGCCTCGCAGGCAGACACGGTCGCGGAAACCGCGCGTACTGCTCTTTCCGAAGTCGGCCCGCAGGTCATGCTGACCGATGGCATCGCTTCGGCCTATCGTGATGGCCGCGACCGCATCGCTGCCGGCAACGGCGTGCGCGACGTGCTGACGACCTCCTGCAACCTGCGCAATGCAACACCTTATCTCTACCGTGTTGCCGGCAAGGACTGGGTTGCCAACCATGCACTCGCAGAAGAAGTCTTCGGACCGCTCGGCCTGATCGTCACGGTCGAAAGCGCAGAAGAAATGATCGAAGTCGCCAAGAGCTTCGAAGGCCAGCTGACGGCAACCCTGCATCTCGATGCCGGCGATGCCGAACTCGGCCGCAAGCTGCTGCCGATCCTGGAACGCAAGGCGGGCCGCGTTCTCGCCAACGGCTTCCCGACCGGCGTTGAAGTCTCCGAAGCCATGGTTCACGGCGGCCCCTACCCGGCCTCCACGAACTTCGGCGCAACTTCGGTCGGCACCATGTCGATCCGCCGCTTCATGCGCCCGGTCTCTTATCAGAACATTCCTTCGGATGTTCTGCCGGAAGACATTCGCTAATCACTGAAAAGGCAGGCGCGGCAATGCGCCTGCCTTCAGCGCCGGAACCTCCGCTTCCGTCATCCTCGGGTCAAGCCCGAGGATGACGTCGCGTTTGCGGCCTGACACGGAAGCTTCAACGCTTCACCGATACACACTTTCCAGATTTTCAGCAGTACGACGTCCACGTCGGTTGACATGGACCCTGCGCATAATGCTAATACGCCTCTCGTAACGTAATAACATTACACTCATTCTCAAAGACCCGCTATCGGTTCGAACCCGTATGAGGATGACAACGTCTGGAAGGAACACCATGAGATTTTCCCTTCATCACCATTTCGGTATGAGCGCACTCGCCACATGCCTTGCGCTTGCCACGCCGCTCGTTCCAGGCATGGCGCTGGCAGAAGAAAGCAGTGACAGCATCAAGGAATGGCGGCTATTCGTTGCCGATCACAGCCAGCCGGTGGTGCGCGCAATAGATTTCGAAACCGGCAAGGAGCTCGGGCGCTACGATCTGAAGGGCTATGCGGCGCTGACCGCCAGCGCCTCCGGCAAGACGGTTTTCGCGACGCAATCGGATGCCGACATGGTGCATGTGATCAAGACCGGCATCGTTTTTTCCGATCACGGTGAGCATCGCGATCTGAATGTGGAGGATGCCGCGCTTCTGCCCGTCACCTTCGAAGGCAAGCGCCCTTTCCACGTCGTGCCGCATGATGACCATGCGATCCTCTTTTATGACCGTGGCGGCAAGGCTGAGATAATCGACGAGGGAGCATTGCTTGACGGCAAGGCCAAGGTCCGCACCGTCGACACGACAGCGCCGCATCATGGCGTGGCGGTGACGCTGGGGCGCTTCGTTCTGGTTTCCGTGCCGAATACCGAGATCGAAACGAAACCCGATACACTGCCGCCGCGCATCGGACTGCGCGTTCTCGACAGGGAGGGCAAGCAGGTTGGCGAGCAGGCGGCATGCACCGACCTGCATGGCGAGGCGACGTCCGCACGGCTTGTCGCCTTCGGTTGCAAGGAAGGCATTCTCGTTGCCCGCCCCGGCGGCACCGATGGTCCGAAGCTTGAAATGCTGGCCTATCCGGAAGATTTCCCGAAAGCCTATACCGGCACACTGCTTGGCGGCAAATCCATGCAGTTCTTTCTCGGCAATTACGGTGAGGACAAGGTCGTCCTGATCGATCCGGATAGCAAGGACGCCTTCCGTCTGGTGGAGCTGCCGACCCGGCGCGTGGATTTCATTCTCGATCCCGCCAATCCGCGCAACGCCTATATTCTGACCGAAGACGGCGACCTGCACGTGCTTGACGTGCTGGAAGGCGCGATCACCCGCAAGGCGAAGGTCACCGAGCCCTACAGCAAGGACGGCCATTGGCGTGATCCGCGCCCGCGTCTGGCCGTTGCCGATGGACAGGTCGCGATCTCCGATCCGCGCCATTCACTCATCCGCGTGGTAGATGGGGAAAGCCTGAAGGAAACCCGCACGGTCGCAGTGGAAGGCCAGCCTTATTCCATCGTCGCCGTCGGCGGCTCCGGCGCTTCGCATTGATACCAAAGCAAAGAAACCCCGTGCGCCCGACAGACGCATGGGGTTTTCTAATTTTGAAGAGACGTATCCTCAGGCAGACTGCACAGCCTGTATCTTCTCGATACCGCCGACGATGCCGGCGAAATCCTGCCAGACGCCCTGAGCACCCTTGCGCCATTCATCCAGCGCTTCCGGCTGCAGCACCTTGCCGCCCTTGGAGAGTGCAAGCTCGACGGACTTCGTCTCGTCTTCAACGATCAGCTGGTTGAAATATTGCGCACCTTCGCTGGAGGCTTCCGAAAGCACCTTCTTTTCCTCATCATCCAGCTGGTTCCAGAAGGTCGCGCCGTAATAGACGACGCCCGAGGCCCAGATATGGCCGGTCTCGGTCATATAAGGCACGACCTCGTAAAGCTTGAAGCCGGCATAGGCAGATTTGGTGAGGTCCATGGCGTCAGCCACGCCGGTCGCCAGCGCATTATAGGTTTCGGTGATTGGAATGCCGACCGGCGTGGTGTCGAAGGCGCTCCAGAGCTTGGTGTGCAGCGGGCTCTGGATGACGCGGATCTTCTTGCCTTCCAGCTGCTCCGGCCGGATCACCGGTTCCTTGGTCAGCAGATGGCGTGCGCCGTAATTGATGAAATCGGCGGCGACGAATTGTTGCGCGGTGAGTTTCGTCTTCAGCCCGTTGCCCGTTTCGCCCGTCACCACCTTACGCACATGGTCGGCATCGCGGAACAGGAAGGGCAGATCGAGGATCTGTAGTTCCGGCACCCAGCCGGAAAGCGAGGAAACCGTGGAGAGGCTCGCCTGAACCGATCCGAGACGGATATTCTCCGCCACTTCCTTTTCGCCGCCCAGCGCGCCGCTCTTGACGATATTGAAGCGGAAACGGCCGGGCAGTTTCGCCTCCACCAGCTCGCTGATCTTCACCCAGATTTTCGTCTCCGGCTTGTCGTCGGCGAACAGGGAAGCGACCGTAATGTTACGGGTCTTGGCACTTGCAGTGCGCACGAAAGCGGGCGCGGCAAGCGTCGCTGCACCTACGGCAGAGAGTTTCAGGAGATTGCGACGATCGATAATAGTCATGAATAAAACCCCGGATTTAGAAGACAATGGCCCAGGCGCACAGAATGGCGAGGGAAACGAGAAGGGACAGGAGATAGGGAACGACGGCCTGAAATAGCGCCGTCGCCGGAATGCGGGTGACACCGCTGACCACGAAGATGAGCATGCCAAGCGGCGGCGTCAGGCCATGGATCATCAGATTGACCACCAGAATGACGCCGAAATGGATGGGATCGATACCGGCGGCAACGGCTGCGGGCAACAGGATCGGTCCAAACAGCAGGATGGCCGCACCGATATCCAGCACCAGCCCCACCACGAGCAGGATGAGGTTGGAAAGCAGAAGCACCGCGATCTTGCTGCCGCCAAGCAATGTCACGAAATCCGTGACCAGGCCGGAGACATTATCGACCGCCAGAAGGAAGGCGAAGGGGCCTGCCGTTCCGATAAGGAGACCGATGGCCGCCGCCTCACCGGCTGATTGCCGGAAAGTTGCGAAGATACGCCCCGCGCCCACCCGGTACCCGAAGCCGAGAAGCAGCGTGTAGAGTGCTGCAAGTGCGGCCGCTTCCGTGGTGGTGACAATACCGATGCGGATGCCGACCACCACGATGACGCCGAGGCCGAAGGCGGGTATGGCGGCGATGGCGGAGCGCCAGCGTTCAACTCCCGTGGCGCGCGGCAGGGTATCGACGCTGCGCACGCTCAAATGGATCGCCACCGCAAGGCAGATCGCCATCAGCCCGCCGGCAAAGAAGCCGCCCACCAGCAGCGAGCCGACCGACAGATTGGTGGCTGTGGCAAGGATCAAGAAAGCGATGGAGGGAGGGATGACATTGTCGAGCACCGAGGTGGCGGCAATAATCGCACCCGCCTGCGCCGGCGGATAGCCGTGCTTGACGAGCTCCGGCTGGAAGGTGGAAGCGCCGAAGGCGGCGTTGGCGACCGAGGAGCCGGATGCGCCGGAAAACAGCACGCTGGTCAGAAGCGTCGTCTGCGCCAGTCCCGCCCGCCGATGTCCGACCATGGCGGCGGCGAAGCGGACCAGCTGGTTGGCAACGCCCGATTCCGTCAGCAGGCTTCCGGCCAGCAGGAAGAAGGGGATGGCGAGCAGCAGGAATTTCGACATGCCGGTTACCGTCGAGGAAACGATGGCCGGTTCCGGCAAGGTGCTGCCGAAGGCGATCGCCACGTAAGCTGCGGCGAGGAAGGCATGGGCGAGCGGTGCTGCCAGCACCAGCCCCACCGCTGCCGTCAGCGCCAGAAACAGGCTTGGCGGCAGGGTCGTATCGACAAAAACTTCCGGCAGGCCGACATAGGCCACGACTGCGATGGCGAGCGACGCGAGAACGGCAAACACCTTGCCTTCACTAACGCGCTGTAGCGCCAGATAGAGAAGGATCAGCGCGCCACCTGCACCCAGAAAGCCGAAACGCACCCATTCCGGCAGACCGAGTGTCGGCGAGGTGCCGCCCAGCATCGCCGCGATCTCAACCCCGCCGAAAGCGAGGATGAGCGCTGCGACGAAGGAGAAGGCATCCGCCAGAACTTCGGTGGCTGCGTGAAAACGCTCAGGCAAAAATCGCACGAAAACGTCGAGCCGCATGGCAAGCGCGCTTTTGAGACTGAGCGGCGCGCCAACCGCGATCATCGCCACATGCAGCCAGATGCCGAGATCTTCCGCACCGATGAAGCCGGTGTGAAACAGATAACGCAGGGTGACATTGACCAGCACCACCGCAAGAAGTGTGGCAAGGATGGCGGCGGCGACCGCACCGAGCGCCTTGTCCAGAACGGCGAGCACACGCTCGGCCACGCGTTGCGGGCCGATGCGCCTTTGTGCTGATATCGTTGCCGGACTTGCCGTCATGTCTTTCTTCTCCACTCCCAAAGCCATGCTCAGGAGGCCTTTGCCGAGAGGTCGCGATCGAACAAGGTCGACCAGGTGAATTGTTTGGCCGATGAGACTTCCCGCGATACATCGAGACGCGGAAGAACCTTTTCCCCGAAACGGAAGGCCTCTTCCAGCAATGGCATACCGGACAGAATAAAGGTATTCACGCCCGCCTTCTTATAGGCCTCCAGCGTGCGGATGACAGTATCCGGCGAACCGACAATCGCCGTTCCCGGCCCGGGCCGAACAAGACCGATGCCGGCCCAGAGGTTGGGCGCGATTTCAAGATCGCGCAGGTTCTCAGGCTTCTGCCCGCCATGCATTGCCGTCATGCGCTGCTGGCCGACGGAATCCGTCTTGCCGACGAAACGCTGGTTTGCAGCAATCGCGTTCGCATCCATACGGCCATAGAGATCGGCGGCGGCGGCCCAGGCCTCTTCATCCGTATCACGCACGATGACATAAAGGCGGATGCCGTATTCCAGCTCGCGGCCGAGCTTTTCCGCGCGCGCCTTGACCAGATCGACCTTAGCACCGATCTGGTCCGGCGTTTCACCCCATGAGAGATAGGTCTCGACATGTTTGGCGGCAACGTCGATCGCCTTATCCGACGAACCGCCGAACCAGAGCGGCGGCGGCTCTATGCCCTGCCCCACTGGCAGAGCGAGCTTTGCGCCCTCCGTCTGGAAATATTGGCCCTTGAAATCGACCGTCTCACCGGCGAAAAGCCGGTGCCATATCTGCAGATATTCATCCGCCATCTCGTAACGCTCGTCATGCGGCATGGTCATGCCATAGGCGCCGAGCATCTTCGCATCGCCCGAAACGACATTGATCAGCAGGCGTCCGCGCGAAAACTCCTGAAGCGTCGCCGCCATCTTGCCAAGCAGCGTCGGCGCGATCAGGCCCGGATGAATGGCGACCAGCAGTTTCAGCCGCTCGGTATAGGAGAGCAGCGCACCCGCCAGCACCCAGACGTCATGCGCCCCGGTGGCAAAAAGGGCGCCGGTGTAACCAAGCTGGTCGTAAGCAAGCGCCAGCTGCTTATAATAACCGAGATCGACCTTGCGGGACCCTTCCGGCTGCCAGGGATAAGCGCCATCGGGCGCGCACATGTACCAGAAAATATTCATCTGTCGCCTCCCGCGCTGGCTGATTGACCCGTCTGAACCGGTAAAGAAAAATGACCGTGCCTGTAAAGCGTATCGGCCTCCTCCTGCTGTTCGGCAAGGATATTCTCGGTGGCGGGCACCACGGAAAGATCGCGCGAGCGCAGTACCTTCGCCCAGGATGAAGCGTCGCCCTCGCTACCCGGTTCGGCGGCGAGCAGCGCCGCCGCCCTGTCGATATCCGCCATGACGGCCCGGCCGATGCGGTCGAGTTCGACCGCAATCGCCTCTCGGCTCTCCAACGCAATATTGTGGCGCGCAAGCGTCCAGAACAGCGAACGGTTGGGAATGGTGGAGCCGCAGCGGACCAGAAGGCTGATCCCGTCATGAGTAAGAGCTTTTTCGAGCCGTGGCAACATCGTCACCCAGGCATCGACGCGGCCTTCCACGAGGTCGCGCAGGCTATCGCTGTCGCCGCTTTCGATGCGTGTCACATCCGCAAGACCAAGCCCGGCCCCTTCCAGACTGCGCGCCAGAAGATAGGTGTGAAACGAGCCGTCAATCAGCGATATGCGCTTTCCCTCGAGATCGGCGGCGGAACGGATCGGGCTGTCGCGCCGCACGAGGATCGCGCCGTTTGCTGGCCTCGGCGCAGAAGCCGCGATATAGGCCGCGGAAAGCCCGCGCGCATCTGCCTCGATTGGCGGCGTCGAGCCCGTGCCACCGAAATGGATTTCGCCCTTTTCCAGAAGCGCCGCGGTATCGCGCCCCTCGCGATAGGGCACGAATTCCGGACCGAATTCCTCAAAGGCGCCGGGCCAGAGCCGGGCGAGCCGCAAATGCAGATTGTTGGGATGGACCCCGATTTTCATGTCGACACCTCATTTCGCAATCAATCTACTTTTTTATAGAATGTTTTCGAGGAACGTTTTGGCGATCCTCTGCGAGAAAGCGAAAGAGAAATCTACCAATCCTGTAGATTTTAAAAAACGCTTGATCCTGTCAAACTCACCCTAATCAAGCCATTGAAATTTATCGCCATACAATTTACTTTTTTATAGTTTAAAAAATGGGCCTGTAGTCGTGACGAAACCGGTTTCCAATCTCATCTGCCGCAGCGTGGTGGAGGCGAGCGAGCTTTTGAAGCTGGTCGCCAATGCCAATCGCCTGGCCATCGTCTGTTATCTCATGGAAACGGAAGCTTCCGTTTCCGCGCTGGAATATGAACTCGGCATCCAGCAGCCAACGCTTTCCCAGCAGCTTGCCGAATTACGCGACGCCGGCGTGATCGAAGGCTCGCGGGAAGGCAAACAGGTGATCTACCGCGTCACCGATCCGCGCATCGTCCAGCTGGTTCTGACATTGCGCGGTCTTTATACTGACCTTTCCGACGTGACCGGCAAGAAAAGCAGGCGGGCTTTGCCGTTAGACGAGGCGATGTTCGATTAGGATGATAGACCTTTACACCTGGATCACTCCCAACGGCCTGAAAATCTCGATTGCGCTGGAAGAACTCGGCCTGCCCTATGTCAGCCACGCCATCGACATCGAAAAAGGCGAGCAATTCTCAGCCGACTATACCCGCATCAATCCCGGCTCGAAAATCCCCGCGATCGTCGATCGCGACAATGGCACCATCCTGACGGAATCGAACGCGATCCTGATCTATCTCGCCAAAAAGGCCGGGCGGCTCAAGCCCGTCTCTGCCGCCTCACGGCTGACAGTCACCGAATGGCTGATGTGGCAGGCCGCCAACTTCGGCCCGACGCTCGGTTACGCCCATTATTTCCTGACCTACAATGCCGGAAAAGCACCCTTTGCCGAGACGCGTTTCGCCTCGGATACGGAGCGCCTCTATCTGACGCTGAACGACCGTTTGACCGAGCGGGAGTTTGTCGGCGATGATTTTTCCATAGCCGATATTGCCATCTGGCCATGGGTCTCGCGTTTCCCTCGCCATAAAATCGACCTCAATGATTTCCCGGCGGTAAAGCAGTGGTATCGCCAGCTCGGACAACGCGAAACCTTCCAGCGCGGTTACCGCGTGCCTTTCGCGACTTCCGACGTACCGGGTCTTTAACCTGCTTCAGCAGGCGACAAGGTGGCCGGGCGAGACCTCGCGATACTCACGCGGTTTCACCACGTAATCGACCGCGCGGATCGGGCTTTTCAGCTCGTCATTCGCGGCATTTCGCCGGGTATTTCTGCGGTCCGGGTCCGGCACCGGCACGGCAGCCATCAGCTTGCGGGTATAGTCATGCTGCGGATTATCGAACACCGCCGCGCGCGGGCCGATCTCGACGATTTCGCCGAGATACATCACCGCGACACGGTGACTGACGCGTTCCACCACCGCCATGTCATGGCTGATGAACAGGAAGGCAAGATCGAGGCTCTGCTGCAAATCCAGCATCAGGTTGATGACCTGCGCCTTGATCGAAACATCAAGCGCCGAAACGCTCTCATCGGCGACAATCACCTTCGGCTGGAGCGCTAGCGCGCGGGCGATGCAGATACGTTGCCGCTGACCGCCCGAGAATTCGTGGGGGTAACGCACCGCCATATCGGGCGAGAGACCAACCTTTTTGAGCATATCGGCCACCACATCCTTCGCCTCACGGGCGCTTCCCATGCGGTGTTCCAGAAAGGGTTCGGCAATCGCCGCACCCACGGTCATGCGCGGATTGAGCGAGGCATATGGGTCCTGAAAGATCATCTGCACCGTCTTGCGCATCTCGCGCATGCCTGATTTGTCGAGAGCGAGAATATTCTCGCCATTGACCACCACCGAACCGGCAGTCGGCTCGATCAACCGCATGATGGCTCGTCCCGTCGTCGATTTGCCGCAACCACTTTCGCCGACCAATGACAATGTTTCGCCGGCCCGCAGATCAAAGGACACGTTTTCCACCGCATGCACGCGACCGCTGAGCCGGCCTAACAAACCGGAGTGAATATCGAAGTGTTTGGTCAGCCCCTCCACCTTGAGCACTGGCTGGGCGCTAGCGTCGACGGTATCGCCCGGGCGCGCCGGCTGCTGCGTTTCGCCTGTGGTGGTGTTGACGATGGGAAACCGGAGCGGTCTTTCCTCACCCGTCATGGAACCCAGAACCGGAACGGCGGACAAAAGCGCGCGGGTATAGGGATGTTTGCCGCGATGGAAGATATCGGCCGTCGCGCCGACTTCCACCTGCTCGCCGCGATACATGACGACGGTGCGGTCGGCGATCTCAGCCACCACACCCATATCATGGGTGATGAACAGAACCGACGTGCCTTCCTCTTCCTGAAGCGTCTTGATGAGGTCCAGTATCTGGCCCTGAATGGTCACATCGAGCGCAGTCGTCGGCTCGTCGGCGATCAGGAGTTTCGGCCGGGACGCAAGCGCCATGGCGATCATCACGCGCTGGCGCATGCCGCCGGAAAAGCGATGCGGATATTCATCGAAACGCGATGCGGCTGAGGGAATGCGGACCTTTTCGAGAAGGCGGATCGTCTCAGTCCGCGCATCCGCCCTGGACATCGGCTGATGGCACAACAAGGCTTCGGAAATCTGGTCACCGATGGTGAATAGCGGATTGAGGCTGGTCATCGGCTCCTGGAAGATCATCGCCACCTCGTTGCCCCGCACCTGCCGCATGGCATCTTCGAAAAGCGACAGCAGGTTGCGTCCGCCAAGCAGGATTTCGCCCTGAACCCTGCTGCTTTCACGATCCAGTAACCGCATGATGGAGAGCGAGGTGACGCTTTTGCCCGAGCCACTTTCACCGACGATCGCGACCGTCTCGCCCGGCCCGACATCGAAGGAAATATCACGAACCACGGGTTTCCAGCCGCCATCCACGTGAAAAGACGTGGTGAGATTGCGGACGGAAAGCACCGGCTCATTGGCACCAAAGGGTGCTGCCTGCGGCATGGTCATGATCGTTCCCTTCTATTTATTCTGGTTGCAATGCTTGGGCGGGCAGTTGCCGCGAGTTTCTTCTCCCCAAGGGGGAGAAGGTGGCCCGAAGGGTCGGATGAGGGGGCAACGTTGCCGTATCTCACGACCCTTGCCCCCTCATCCCACTGCCGCGACCTTGTCCCCCTCAGGGAGAAGAAACAAGTGGCACCCGCTCGCTTCACTTAATCCGGCCAGCGCAGCATGCCGTCGAAACGGTGGCGGCTGCGGTCGTCGAACGGAGTAGCAATCACCTCGTTGGAGGCGCGCGCCTTGTCCAGTTCCTCCGCCAGACGCGAAGCCACGATGGTTTCCTGTCCGGGATGAAGGTTGCATGGGTCGAGATAGAAATAGCGATGCTCCACCTCGTGGTCGCGGGTAATGATCGGCGGATTGCCTCTCGCTAGTGCCGTTGTCAGGTCCCAGGCGGTGATATGCGCTTCCTCGGCATTGATGATAACGCGCAGCCTGTCGAGCGGGTTATTGGTCGGATCCGGCTCGATCAGCGCCGTCACACCCGGACGACCATCCAGCGTTTCCTTCCAGAGATTGAGATAGCCGGTCTCACGCTCACGGATGCCGGCATGGTCGCGCTTTTCCCAGGCTTCCAGCGCCGCCATGACGCCGTAGATGCTTTCTTTGCCGACCTTCATGCCGCGGCCGATGCCCATATTCTGCAGGAAGGCGTTGCGCACCAACTCCTTACTTCCTGCCACGATGCCGGAGGTGGGGCCGCCGAGGAACTTATGGCCGGAATAGAGCACGACATCCGCGCCCGTTGCCAGAAACAGCTTCAGATCATATTCGGAAGCCGCATCAACGATAACCGGCACGCCCTTGGCGTGGGCAATCTCGACAAATTCGGAAAGATGCAGCAGGCCGTAATCAACAACATGGTGCGAGATGACATAAACCGCCGCCGCCGTCTTTTCGGTGATGGCGTTTTCCATGTGGAACCGGTGGGTGGATGTCGCTTGCCCGACCAGGACCACCTTGCCACCGGCGAGCCGGATTGCCTGATCCACCGGCGCGCCGTAGCTCACCACATGCCCCATCTGCACCAGCACCTCGTTCTTTTCCGGTGCGGTATCAGGCAGCTTTTCGATGGCCAGGAGATTGTTGCCGGTGATGGCCCCCGCAACCGCAAGGCTTATCCCGGAAGAGCAGGACGCCGTGACGAAACCGGCCTCGCCGCCCGTCAGCCTTGCAATGATCGCGCTCGCCTTGCGTTGCAGATCATTGATTTCGACGAATTGCGGCAGGATGGTCGCCATGGCCTGAACGGCCTCGGGAACGACAATCGACGCGCCCAGCGAGGTCATGGTGCCCGAGACGTTGATGACCGGGCGAAGGCCGATCCTGCTTCTGATATCCTCGGTCATGTCTTTCTCCTGTCTTTGCGATGCGCTGGGCATCGACATATATGCCATAATAATGTAATAGCTTCTCAAAATTCATGAGGAGCCGGAAATTGGACGCCCATAAGCTGGACGAAATGCCTTCAACCGCCGTGTCTCCCACGGAAGAAACCCCGGACGCGAAGACGGCCAAACGCTCGCGCGTCAGCGGTATCGACCGCGCTCTTCAGGTTATTGATTATCTTTACGAAACCGGATCGCCCGCCGGCGCTTACGCCATTGCCAAGGCAATCAAGGCGCCGCTTTCCACCGTCTATGTGATCGTCGACGATCTCGTCGAAAAGAACATGCTGGCCCGCAATGCCGACGGCAACATCTGGCTCGGCGCGCGGCTTTATCACTACGGCCTTGCCTATGCCCGCTCGCTGGATTTCATGGGTGTTGCCACGCATGAAATGCATGATCTCTGCCGCCACGCTGGCGAAACCGTCCAGCTTTGCGGTCGCGACGGCGACCATATGCTTGTTCTGGCCATGGCCGATGGGCCGAGCCATTTCCAGGTCGCGTCCCGCGTCGGCACCCGTGTTCCGCTGAACTGGACGGCGTCCGGCCGCCTGCTGGTCGGCCATCTGCCGGAGGCGGAACGTCTCGAACTTTTCCGGCGCTGCGCCCGTTCTTCGCCGACTGGCCGCGCGGAGATCAACCCGGAGACGCTCTCGCAATCGGCGGCGGCCGCCTTTCATGACCGGCTGTCGATACAGGTCGCCGAATCCGATTACGCCGTCGCCTGCATAGCCTCGCCGATCTGCGATAACAGGGGTGAATGCGTCGCGACGATCTCCATCGTGCTGCCGGAACAGAAGGTGCTGGCGGACGAGAACCACTACACCGAACAGGTCAGGGTCTCGGCGGAACGGATCGAAAAGCTGATGGGCTGGCGCAACCATTAAATAGCCTCACCCCTTGAGCGCGACGATCGCTTCGATCTCGACGGTGATATTGCCCGGCAATGAGCCGAAACCTACGGCGGAACGAGCATGTTGCCCGGCATCGCCGAACACGTTGATGAAGAGATCGGAGCAGCCGTTGATGACGCTCGGATGATCGCGGAAATCGCTGACGGCATTGACCATGCCGAGCAGCTTGACCACCTTCTTCACCCGCGCCAGATCCCCCAACGCCTCATGCATGACGGCAAGCAGATTGATGCCGGTGAGGCGCGCATGGTTATAGGCCTCTTCCAGCCCGATTTCCGCGCCCACCTTGCCGGCATAAAGATGGCCGTTTTCCTCCCGCGGCCCCTGCCCCGAGAGGTAAAGCATGTTGCCTTCCACCACATGGGTGACGAAATTGGCAATCGGCGGCGGCGGCGGCGGCAGGGAGATGCCGAGCGCGGCAAGCCGGTCATAGGGCGAAAGATGCTCTTCTGCATCAAGCGAAGACTGTTTCACGCGAATTCCTCATAATGCCGGGACGGGTATCCCGTCGTGTCTGCGGAAGGCGAAAGGCAATGCCCTCCGCCGTTCCAGTCGGGGTCAGCGCCAGGAATAACCATGGCTGTGGCGCACAAGCTTGCGCGCCCTCGGGATATAGCGGCTGGCGGTGATCGCTTCCGCGCCGATGACCGCATAACGCGGCTCGAACAGGCGCTTCAAACGCGACACGTCACCATTGGAATCGGTCGCTTCGAGATCGGCATCGACAAGATCGAAGACAGTGAAATCAGCGCGCTGGCCGACATCGAGGCGGTTTTCCATATCGAGGCGAATGATGGAGGCCGGGTTGCGGGTGACGGCTTCGACCACCTTTTCGAAGGGCATATCGACCGACAGCAGCTTCGACATGGTCGTCGCGAGATCCCAGACCGGGAAATTCATCGAATGGCCATGCAAATCCGTGGAGATCGAGAAGGGCAAAAGGCCACGCGCAATCGCCGCTTCCGCCACCTTGAAGGAGAAGGATGCGCCGCCATGGCCGATATCCAGCCGGATGCCTTCACCGGCGCAGCGTTCGGCAAGGTTGAACAGGTCCTCGTCTTCCATGATGCTGGAGCCCGACTTGCCGTTGAAGCAATGCGTCACGACATCGCCGGGGCCGAGAATTTCCAGCACCTCGTCGTAGAGTGCCGGCGGTTCGCCCACATGCACCATCATCGGCACTTTCAGGATCTTGGCGATCTTCTTGCCGAGCTTGACCGGCGTCACACCCCAGGAGCCGGTGATGACGTGGCTCGCACGCACCTTGATACCGACAATATGCTCGCTGTTTTCGGCGTAACATTCGAGGATTCGATCAAGGTCGATATCCTTGATGTCGCGCAGTTCCGGCACGCGGTTGCAGGCGACAAGCCCGATGGAGCCGAGATTGAGGAAGGCCTTGATGCGTTCCTTCGAGGGCTCGATGATATATTCGCGGAAACCGTGGAAATTCGCCTCACCCGCCGAACCGGCATCCACCAGCGTGGTCACGCCGCGCTCGGCCCCGCATTCGGAAGGGCGGATGGAGATGTCGGTGCCGCCGTGCCAGATATGGACGTGCAGATCGACCCAGCCGGGCGAGATGAAGGCGCCCTTGGCGTCGATACGCTGCGCATCCGCGGGCGCCTGCAGCGCAGAGCCTACCGCGGCAATCTTGCCATCGCCACCGATCAGAATATCAGTCGAGGCCTGGGACGCCCCCTTTCCGAAACCGACGGGTTTGACATTGGTGAGAAGAATGGGAGCTTGAAGAGGCGCTTTCGCCTGTTCACCGGACGTCATATTACAAATCCCTTCGCAGTCTTGGGTCGAGCATGTCCCGCAGCCCGTCGCCGACCATTTGCAGCGAGAGCACGGAAAAAATGATGGCAAAGCCGGGGAAGTAGGTCATCCAGTCCGCCTGACCGATATATTGGCGGCCGGCGGAAATCATGGTTCCCCAGGTGGGTATTTCAGGGCTGACACCAAGTCCCAGAAACGAAAGGCCGGCCTCGGCCAGCATGGCGCTGGCGAACAGAAAGGTGCACTGCACGAGGATCGGCGAGACGAGATTGCGCAGCACATGCCGCGTCATGATGTGGAAGGTGGAAATGCCAAGCGCCTTGGCCGCCTCCACATAGGGCAATTCGCGGATCACCAGCGTCGAGGCGCGCACGATGCGGGCAAGGCGCGGCGAGTAGACGACGGCAAGAGCAATGATGACAGTCGTCAGCGACGGTCCGAGCGCTGCCACCAGCGCAATCGCCAGCAGAATATCCGGAAAAGCCATCATGGCGTCGATCAGCCGGGCGATCGGCGTATCCAGTTTCTGGAAGAAACCGGCGAGCAGGCCGAGCGTGATGCCGATCAGCGCCGAAAGCGCCACCACCGCGGCCCCGACCAGAAGCGACAGTCTTCCAGCGTAGATGGTGCGGGAGAAGACGTCACGGCCAAACTCATCGGTGCCGAACCAGTAGAGTTCGCTCGGCGGTTTCAGGCGATTGACGATCGACAGTTTCGACGGTGAATAAGGCGCGATCATCGGTGCGAAAACCGCAAGCAGCACGAAGATGAGCAAAACGATGAGACCGGCGGCAACCGTCTTGCGCTTCAGCAGACGCCGAATGAACAGGATGCTCGGGTTGCGCGCCGGCGGGGCGGTGGAAACAATATCGGCCATCAGTAACGAACCCTCGGATCGACCAGCAGGTAGAGCATGTCGATTGCAAAATTGATGAGCACGTAAAGCCCGGCGATGACGAGAAGCGCGCCCTGAATGACCGGATAATCGCGTCGCAACACGGCCGACACGACGAGATTGCCGATGCCGGGCAGGCCGAAGACGGTTTCTGTGACGACCGCGCCGGAAATCAGCACGGCGGCGGTGAGACCAAGCACGGTCAGGATGGGAATGAGCGCATTCTTCAGCGCATGTTTCATCACCACCCGCCGCTCCTTGACACCCTTGGCTCTGGCGGTACGGACGTAATCGTCGCCGAGAACATCCAGCATCGAGGCGCGGGTGAAACGCAGAATGAGGGCCGAGGAAACGAGGCCGAGCGCGATTGCCGGCAAGGTCAGGTGATACATGCGCTCGAGGAAGCTCGCGCCCGGACCGCCATATCCCGAGACCGGGAACATATCGAGCCGGACGGCGAAGAACTGCATGAGGATGAGGCCGAGCCAGAAGCTTGGAATGCTCGCCGCCAGCATCGCAATGGTGGTGGCGGCCTGATCCACGAAGGAACCGCGCCGGTAAGCGGCATAGATGCCGATCGGAAGCGCGATGACGCTGGCGATCAGCAGCGAAAAGATCGTCAGGAAGAATGTCGGCTCCGCCCGGTCCAGCAGGGCCGATCCAACAGGCATGTTGAGAAAGATCGACTGGCCGAGATCGCCCTTCAGCAATTGGCCGATATAATAGACATATTGCACGCCAAGCGACTGATCGAGACCGAGCCGGGTGCGCAGCTCCGTTATGTCCTGCGCCGAGGCATCCGGCCCCAGCATCACGGCGGCCGGGTCTCCGGGTGTGACGCGCAGAATGACGAAGACAATGGTGACGACGAGGAACATCACCACGACCATTCCGGCAAGTCTCTGGAAAATATACCGTATCACGAATAAGGGCTCCCAATGGCACAAGCGGCGGACTGCTCATGCGCGATAGTTGAAGCGAAACTGCTGAAGGGTGCCGGCAGCCCGGCACCCGATTGCCGTCCTGGCCTTATTTCGTGACCGAGGCATTCCAGAAATAGGGCCACGGAGCCGGATCGACGCCTTCCAGCTTGTTGGACTTGGCCGCCACGGCATTGAAGTCGCCGATCTTGAGGAGCGGCAGCTCGGCATAGATCGTCTTCTGCACATTGGCCCAGAGCGCGATGCGTTTGTCCGGATCGGCTTCGGAGGTGAAGGCGTCAACCGCAGCCTTGCGCGTCGGCGTGTCCCACCAGCCCGGCGAACTGGTCGAAAGCGCGCCCATCAGCGCCGGTTCAGGCAGGAAGGGGCTGTGGCTGATATAGATGTCCCAGAGCTTCGGGTCGGCGCGGCGTTGCGTCAGCGTCGCCCAGTCCACCACCTGCATATCCACCTTGAAGCCGGCAAGCTTCAGATATTCCGCGGCAACCTGCGCCATCTTGTAGTGGAACTCATATTGGCGGCTAGTGAGAATGCGCAGCGGCTCGCCATTATAACCGGCCGCTTTGAGCTTTTCGGCAGCGGCTTCCGGGTTGCCGACATTGTAGTTGCCCTCGACGCCGTCTTCCGTGTGCCAGGAGAAATTGTCGGGATAATAGGCGCCGTCAAGCGCATAAAAATCCTTGCTGCCGAAAGCGGCTGCCAGCATGTCTTCCATGTTCAACGCCTCGGTTACCGCCTTGCGGACCTCAAGCTTGGAAGAAAGCCCCTCCTTGGTGTTGAACACGAAGACCGGGAAACCGAAAGGCTTCAGCATCAGCGGCTGCGACGCCGCCGACGACTTCACCTTGTCGAAGGATTCCACCGGAATGGAATCGACATAGTCATACTGGCCGGAAACAGCGGCTTCGACGCGGGTGTTCGGATCGGGTACCGGAACGAAGCGGATTTCATCGAGATATTGATGGCGTGCGCCACCATAACCGTCGCTTTCGCCGTCGCGGGACTTATAGCCGTCGAAACGGACGAGCTGGATATACTGGTCGGCCTTGCGTTCCTTCAGCATATAGGGACCGGTGCCGATGAATTCGGCCATTGGCTCCGCCTGCTTTTCAGCGGGCAGGATGATCGCCGCCGAATTGTTGAAGGCGAGCAGCGAGGTCAGCGGCGCATAGGGCTGCTTGAGGGTGATCGCCACCGTCCCTGCGTCAGGCGCGGAGATATTTTCGATGAAGCCGGCTGCCTGCTTGCCGCGCGAGGCGATCTTCATCCAGCGGCCAAGCGAGGCGACGACATCTTCGGACGTCATGTCGCTGCCGTCATGGAACTTGATGCCCTGCCGCAGCTTGATCGTGTAGGTTCTACCATCAGCACTGATCTCGGGCAGGCTTTCCGCCAGAAGCGGCGTCACCTTCCAGCCCTTGTCGAAGGTATAGAGTGTTTCGAAAATATGCTGCGTGACGATGCCGACGAGATCGGCGGTAGACGCCATGGGATCAAGTGTCGGCGGCTCACCGATCGTCGCGACATTGATGACGCCGCCCTTCTCCGCGGCCATCATTACGTTAGGTGCCAACAGCAAAGCGACAGTGGCGAGAAATGCAAGTTTACGTCTCATGGTCAAGCTCCCAGCTCTTATGTGTTCCATTATTATGTTATATGCATCTTTATAACAGAATATCTTGATACATCGCCGTGTCAATGAGAATGAGGCATGGCGATGAGTTTCCGTGATCGGCGAAACGCGAGGCAGGTTTGCGCGGGAGGCGGCAACAGGTTGTAAGGTGATGGAAAAATGGGGATTTTACCCAAAATACAGCGCACCAAAAAATCCAACTCTTCCAGCCGGGACGGCGGGAATGACGGCAAGCGTTCGGCTGTAAAGGAAGAAAGGGAATTAAGAAGGTTGGATATTTCGCATTTGCGAACAAAGTGCTATTAAAGATCGGACCAACATCAGATCACCACACACATACCAGCACATTTTTATTATTCGTTACGCCATTCTCCGCCGCCAGCCGTATTTTAAAAGGCTGCACATAGACCTGATACTCTACACCGCCGAACTTTATTCCAGGGCGGAACATTAATTTTTATTACGTTGAAATTATTGAGGAAATTATGAAGACGGCAATCGTGCATGACTGGCTCACCGACAGAGGTGGCGCCGAAAAAGTGCTTCACAACCTTCTTGAGATTTATCCTCACGCGGACCTCTACTGCCTCGTCGATTTCATGAGCGAGCGGGACCGGGGGTTTCTCGGCGGGCGTCCCGTCAACACCTCCTTCATCCAGAAACTGCCCTTCGCCCGAAAAAAATACCGCTCCTATCTGCCACTGATGCCGCTCGCCATCGAACAGTTCGATCTGAGCGGCTATGATCTGGTGATTTCCTCGAGCTACGCGGTCGCCAAGGGCGTCATCACCGGGCCGGGCCAGTTTCACGTCTCCTATATCCATAGCCCCATCCGCTACGCCTGGGACCTGCAGCACCAATATCTCAAGGAAACCAGATTGACGCGCGGCTTCGCCTCATGGATCGCGCGCGCCGTTCTTCACTATATCCGCATGTGGGACATCCGCACCGCCAACGGCGTCGACCTGATGACGGTCAATTCCAAATTCATCCGCAACCGGGTGCGCAAGTGTTATGGCCGCGATTCCACCGTGATCTATCCGCCGGTGGACACGTCCCATCTTTCCCCGTCCGACCTCAAGGGTGACTATTTCGTCACGGCGTCGCGGCTGGTGCCTTACAAGAAGGTGCACCTTATCGTGGAAGCCTTTGCAAAGATGCCGGACAAACGGCTGGTCGTCATCGGCGACGGACCGGACATGAAACGCATCCGCGAAATCGCCGCGCCGAATGTCGAAATCCTCGGTTTCGTCGGCAATGAGGAGCTTCACAAATATATGGCCGAGGCCAAGGCCTTTGTCTTTGCGGCAGAAGACGATTTCGGCATCGTGCCCGTCGAATCCCAGGCGCTCGGCACACCGGTCATCGCCTATGGCAAAGGTGGCGTTCTGGAAACCGTCGTTCCTCTCGGCGCCTCCAACCATCCGACTGGCCTTTATTTCGGTGAGCAGACACCGGAAGCGATCTGCGCCGCCGTACAGGAATTCGTCGACAATTCCGATCGCTTCGACAAGAACGCCTGCATCAACAATGCCGCTCGCTTCTCACGTGAGCGTTTCCTGCGGGAATTTGCGGATACCGTGAATTTCGCGCTGGCTGAGCGGGCATGACGAGCTAATAAAAACATTTATAAAACAATTGATTAGAACTCAATTGAATCAACCGCAAAAGAAACCGCGCAAGCGTGACAAAACTGCACTAGCGCAATGCGGTAATCAAAGAGATTATGGCAGCCGACTGAATATTGAAGCACAACAATACCGACACCATCAGGGGATTAAAACATCGTGCCTCGCCCGAAATTTTTCGGCGCAGTTGAGCGATGATCAACTTGAAGCATCGCCTGAAACTGGGCATATGCCTGATTGGCAGGCGTAAACATCTCGGGACGCGATTCCGCTAAACGGATGTAATACCGGTTTTGATTTTCTTTACCGGTGTCATTTATGAAGTGCTTATTTTTAAAAACTTATACGATGTCCGGATTATTTCTGCTTTTCGGACGGCATTCATTTCGAGGACCAAATGCGTTTATTGAATGTTTCGATTCTGCTTGCCTCCGCAGCACTGGCGGGGTGCACGGTTACAGCGGCCTCAGGGCCCGATGCAGCGTCGATCGAATCTAACGCTTCCGTGAAATTCGCCTCCAAGGACAAGCAGAAAACCGCAGGTGTCGACTATGCGCTGCTCGATATCAACAGCGCCGTTCTCAATTATGTCGGCGATACCACAACCACGACGCTGCTCGGCAGTTTCGGCGGCGGCAAGGGCGGCGTTCCGGCCCTGCCGATGGGTGTCGGCGACGTGGTGCAGGTCGCGATCTTTGAAAGCCAGGCCGGCGGCCTGTTTATCCCGAACGACGCGGGCAGCCGTCCCGGCAACTTCATCAGCCTGCCGAACCAGACGGTGGACCGGGAAGGCAATATCAGCGTTCCCTATGCGGGCAAGATTCGCGCCACCGGCCGCAATGTGGAGGATGTCCAGAGCGAAATCGAGGAACGGCTCGCCAACCGCGCCATCGAGCCGCAGGTTCTCATCACCAAGATTTCCAGCCGCTCCGCGCAGGCCTCCGTGCTGGGTGACGTCAAGGAGCCGACCAAGGTTCAGCTTTCGGAAGCAGGAGATCGCGTTCTCGACGTTATCTCCTATGCAAAGGGCCTTAGCGCCCCGAATATCGAATCCTATGTCACGCTGATCCGCCGCGGCAAGACCGCGCGCGTCAACTACAACCACCTCGTCAGCACGCCGTCCGAAAACATCTATGTGGTTCCGGGCGACACGATCATGGTGGAGCGTGAGCGCCGCACCTATCTCGCCTTCGGCGCTTCGGGCCTGAATGGACGTTTCGAGTTCGAGGACGCCGATCTCAAGCTTTCGGATGCACTCGGCAAAGCGGGCGGGCTGCTCGATTCCCGTGCCGACCCCGCCCAGGTCTATGTCTATCGTATCGTCAAGCGCGATCTTCTCGTGAAGCTCGGCATCAACACGTCCAAGTTCCCCGGACAGGACGTTCCGGTCATCTTCCGCGCCAATCTGCGCGATCCGTCGACCTTCTTCGCCGCCACCAAGTTCCCGATGCAGGATCGCGACATCATCTACGTCACCAATTCGCAGGCCACCGAACTCTACAAGTTCCTGGATCTCGTCGGCTCCGTTCCGGCAACGACGGGCAATGTTGCCGAGGACGTGCTTGCCACGCGCAACGCCATCCGGGCCTTCTGATCGTCGGTTTCTCGCCACTTGTACCAAAGCCGCCCCGGAAACGAGGCGGCTTTTTCTTTGGCCGGAACCGGCGGCGAAGGTGAAGTGATCAAGCATGGGCTTTCGGCACGGACCGAAACCGTCTGCCCCCTGAAAGACAACGCATATAGCGACGGTCATTGTCGCCGCCATTACAAAAGTTTAAGGTGATTTCGCAGCGCATTGGGTGTCTTGTGGGGGAGAGCTGCTCCCAAGGCTTACCGCACATGTTCGGGAAACATGTATCGCTCTCATTACGCGGAATCGTCAGATGAAACGTTTCTGGACCGCCCTCAGCGTTCTTGCCATTGCAGCCGCCGGTACCTGGTATTTTAGGGATCGCTTGCCGCTCGACCAAGTTCCTTACCTTAAACAATTCGCCAGCGTTTCGCAGCAGGCGAACACCGAACCGGCGGCACAATCGGCCCAGAGCGGCCAGCCAGCCCGACAGCAGGGACAAAGACAGGGTGGAGGGCGACGCAATGGCGGGCCACCCACCGTCAGCACCATCGCCGTCAGCAAGGCGACGCTGCCGATGGATGCAACGGCGACGGGCTGGGCGGTTGCGGCCGACATCACCAATATCGCGCCGCTTCAGGCCGGCCTCGTTACCGAAATCGAGGCGAAGGATGGCCAGCACATCGAGGCAGGCGATCTGATCCTCAAGATGGACGATCGCATCGCCCGCGCCGCCGTCGACAAGGACAAAGCCAATATCGCAGCTGATCAGGCAACGCTTGAGCAGACGGAGGCAGCCTTCCAGCGCGCCGCCAATCTGGTCAAGCAAAGCGCGGAATCGCAACAGGTGCTGGATCAGGCCAGGGCAGCGCGCGACAGCGCCAGCGCCAAGATCGATGCCGACAAGGCAACGCTCGCCTCAGATCAGGTGACGCTCGAGCATATGGAAATCCGCGCGCCTTTCGACGGACGGCTCGGCGACATCACTGTCAGCCCCGGCGCCTATCTCAGCGCAGGCGTCAATATCGTGACAATCACCAAATACGATCCGATCTCGGTCAGTTTCCGGCTTTCGCAACGCTATCTGCCGCAACTGCGTGAAGGCGTGACAAAAGACACCGCTGTTGATGTCGATCCGGCGGCAACGGGTGGCGAGCCGATGAGCGGTGTGCTGCGGTTCTACGACAATACGGTGGACCAGACCTCCGGCACCGTGCTGGCCAAGGCGGAATTCAAGAATGATCGCGGTCTTTTATGGCCCGGCCAGTCCGTCAACGTCACGGCTCATTTTGTTTCGGATGAGGAGATGATCGTCGTGCCGACGGTCGCCGTGCGGCCCGGTCCGAAGGGCAATTTCGTCTATACCGTCGATAGCGACCATCATGCCCATATGACGCCGGTGGAAGTCGCCCGTTCGAATGGCGATCTCACGGCCATCGCGAGCGGCCTGAACGGCGGTGAGCATATAATCGTCGAGGGCCAATCGGAACTTGCCGATGGCCAGCTCGTCGTCGAGCAATTTTCCGACAAGGGCGGCGCGGCCGGTAATCTGGCCGCCAATATTCCGCAGGAAAAGGTTGGCGGCCAATGATCCCGAATTTCTGCATCAACCGGCCCGTTGCCACCACGCTTCTTGCCATAGGCCTGATACTGGCAGGGCTCGCCGGCTTCCGCCTGCTGCCCGTTGCCGCCCTGCCGAAAGTGGACTTTCCGACGATCAATGTCTCGTCATCGCTGTCAGGCGCTTCGCCGCAAACCATGGCCACCTCGGTCACCACGCCGCTGGTGAAGCAGTTCGAAACCATTCCCGGCGTCAGCGAAATCAGCGCCACCAACACGCTCGGCAACAGCTCGATCGTGCTGCAGTTTGATCTCAACCGCGATATCGATGCTGCGGCCGCCGATGTGCAGGCGGCAATCTCGCGCGCGCAGCGGCAGTTGCCGAGCAACATGACGACGACGCCGAGCTATCGCAAAACCAACCCGGCCGATGCGCCGCTGCTGCTGCTCGCTGTCAACAGCAAGGAAATGCCCACCAGCAAAGTGGACGAAATCGCCGAAAACATCATCTCGCCACTTCTTTCCACCATTTCGGGCGTCGCGCAGGTCAGTATTTATGGCTCTCAGACCTACGCCGTGCGCATCGGCCTTGATCCGACGCAGCTTCAGGCAAGAGGCCTCGGTGTCGACACCGTCACCACGGCCATCGCTCAAGCCAACAATCAGGTGCCTGTCGGCGCCCTGCAAAACGAAAATCAACGCCTGACGATCGAGGCGGACACGCAACGCACCAATGCCGAGGCGTTCCGCTCGCTGGTCGTTTCAACGACCAACGGCGCAAGGATTCACCTCGGTGATATCGCCAATGTCACCGACAGCATCGACAACACCAATGCCGGCAGCTGGTTCGATGGCGAACAGGCCATCATTCTCGCCGTGCAGCGTCAACCGGATGCCAATACAGTCGAGGTTGTTGACGCGATCAAGGCCAAGCTTCCGGCGCTTCACCAGCAATTACCGCCTTCAGTCAATATCAACGTCATGAATGATGCCTCGACTGCGATCAAGGACGCAATCTCGGACGTGCAGTTCACGCTGTTCCTCACCATCGGGCTGGTGGTGGCTGTCATTTATCTCTTCACCGGACACCTGACGGCAACCATCATTCCGGGGCTTGCCGTGCCTCTGTCGCTCATCACCGCCTTCGGCATGATGTATGTCCTGGGTTACAGCATCGACAATATTTCACTGCTCGGACTAACCCTGTCCGTGGGGCTGGTGGTGGACGATGCCATCGTCATGCTGGAAAACATCCTGCGCCTGCATGAAAAAGGCCTGCCCATGCGGGAAGCCGCCCTTCAGGGCGCGGCAGAGGTCAGCAGCACCATTCTGTCCATGTCCATCTCGCTGGTTGCCGTCTTCATTCCCATCTTGTTGATGGGCGGCGTCATCGGCAGGCTCTTTAACGAGTTCGGCATGGTCGTCACGCTGGCGATCATGGCCTCGGCACTGGTGTCGCTGACGGTGACGCCGATGCTCGCTTCACGCCTCTCCGGCCATTCCTCCAGACCACCGGCGATCATCCGCTGGTTCGATGCGGGTTTCGAACGTACGCTACGCGCCTATGGTCGCGCCGTCGGCTGGTGCCTTTCCCATCGCCGCATCGTTTTGGCGTCATTTCTCGCCTCGGTCGCGGCATCGCTTTATCTCTTCGAAACCCTGCCCTCCAGCTTCTTCCCCCAGGAAGATATTGGCCGTCTTTCGGTCTCGACACAGGCGCGTGAGGATATTTCCTACACGGCGATGCGTGACCTGCAGGCTCAGGTCGCCGATCAGATCCGCAAGAATCCGGCCGTGGTGCACGTCACCTCCATTGTGGGCGGCAATTCCCGTAACCCGCTGAACAACGGCTCGATGTTCGTGGAACTGAAGCCGAAGGAAGAGCGTGCGCCGCTGAGCCAGGTGCTCACGGAACTTGGGCAGGCCACATCGAAAGTGGCGGGCATCCGCACCTATATCAATCCGCAGCAGAGCCTGCGTTTCGGCGGGCGCAGCTCCGCCAGCCAATACCAGCTCGTCGTTCAGGGCCTGAATGCCGACACGACCAATGAATGGTCGAACAAGCTGATGGAGGCGATGCGCCGCGATCACACCTTCACGTCAGTTACCTCGGATGCCCAGAATGGAGCGATCGCCGCAACGATTTCCGTCGATCCGGAAAAGGCGGCCGCCTTCGGCATCACCAATGACCAGCTGCGCAAGACGCTGGAAATGTCTTTTGGCGGTTATACGGCGGCGCAGATCCAGTCCACCGGCGACAGCTACGACGTTATCGTGGAATTCGACAGCTCCAAACCGTGGAACGATGATTTCCTCAGCGATATCAACATTCTCTCCGCAAAATCGGGCGTTCTGGTTCCGCTTTCAAACTTCGCCACCCTCACCCGCACACAGGCGCCTGTGACCATCAACCAGACGGGCCAGCTCGTCTCCACGACGATTTCCTTCAACCTGCCTGACGGCGTGGCGCTTTCCGATGCCACAAGCCGGATCGATCAGATCAAGAGCACGATAGGCCTGCCGCAGGATGTCTTCACCAGCTATGGCGGCACGGCGGCGATCTTCCAGCAGAGCCAGGGCAATACCGGCATTCTCATTCTGGCGGCGGTGCTGACCATCTATGTGGTTCTCGGCGTGCTCTACGAAAGCTTCATCCACCCGCTGACCATCCTCTCCGGCCTGCCGGCGGCGGCCTTCGGCGCGCTGGTGGCGCTGAAGGTGATGGGCATGGATTTCTCGATCATCGCGCTGATCGGCCTGCTGATGCTGATCGGCATCGTCAAGAAAAACGCGATCATGATGATCGACGTGGCGGTGGAATTGATGCGCGAAAAGGCCGAACCACCGGCTACAGCCATTCACGAAGCCTGCGTGCGCCGGTTCCGACCGATCATGATGACGACCTTCTGCGCACTCCTTGGGGCGCTCCCCATTGCGCTCGGCTCGGGCGCGAGTTCGGAACTGCGCCAGCCGCTCGGTATCGCCGTGGTCGGCGGCCTCATCGTCTCGCAATTGCTGACGCTGTTCATCACGCCTGTCATCTTCGTGGAAATGGACAGGTTTGGCCACTTCCTCACCGGTCTATTTTCCCGCAAAAAATCAGCCGAGAAACATGCTGAACAGCAAAAGCCGGAAGGCGCCGCAGAGCCCGATTCCGTCGCGGCTTAATACAGGCTTCCGAGGCGCTTCAACGCCTCGGAAAAACCTGCCGACTGCAGCTGGAATGAGACGGTTCTTCCCTGCAGGTCCGGGGCTTCGATCGTCAGCGTCTTGCCTGTTTCCAGAGCCGAGACAAGTTCGACGAAGGGCGTGAAAGACACGACACAGCCGACAGGAAGGCAGGTGCTCACCTGCACTTCCTGCAGCCGCACATTGCCGGATTCTATCGAAAAGAGCTTGGTGACAGCCAGACCGAACGGCATGACGATGGTGCCTGAAAGCTGTCCCGGCGTTTTGGAATCATCAAGCCGGAATTCGACCGAGACGACAAGTTTGCGGGTTTTTTCCTCAAGCTGCACCTGCGCAATGGCGCAGAGCGGTTTGGCCGGCGCCGTCTCCGTGGTGTTCGGATCGGCGGGATCTTTTTTCACTGGTGCCGCACAGGCAAGTTGCCAGCTTCCATGAATTTCATGCAGCGGTACGGCCGGGTTCGCGGCTTCCTGCGCACCGGCGTCACCCGCCATGGCCCCGGCGAAGACGGCAACAGCAAGCGCCGCATTCCGCGACTTGTGTGGTCTGAACGACATCAGAAACGGACTCCCAGTTCGGCCGAAGCGGATTGATCCAGCACTCCTGCCCCAAAGACCGCGCCATAACGGAATGTCAAAGTGGCGGAAGGAGCGAGATCGTAGCTGAGCCCCAGGTTAAGCAGCGCAGCATCCTGCGTCATCGCTGTTCCTGCGACGGAAAATCCATCGCCGCCGGTATAAAACAATGTGCTCACCACTGATGGGTCACCATAGGCGTGCCGCCACCCGATATCGAACGTCGCCTGCCCGGACATGTCGTCCAACGAAATATCCTGACGCAAACGCGCACCAAGCGTCGTGTATAGCTGATCATGACTGGCCGAACCGGACGATACTGCGGCAACACCGCCCCTCTCGCCAAAGGCCTCCGTCTCCAGGTTCACATAGCTGACATTGGCATAGGGCTCGATGACGGTGCGATCGAGGTCGAAACGCCAGGCGGCCTCGGCAAAGGCCTGCGTTGTGGATGCACCATAGCTGGCCGTGAGATTTTCCTGCAATGTTGAAAAGGAAAGCGCGCGGCGCGTGTCGATATCCTGAAAGGCATGGGTCGCGCCAAGACGCAGCGATACCGGACCGTTCGTCAGACCCGCATAAGCTGCCACATAATAGCTATCCACATCCGCCGATGCCGACTTCTGGCTTATGCTGTCGTGACCGTAACCCGCGGCCACACCAGCCCGCACGCCGTCATCCAAATCTCCATCCAGACCGATAAGGACGCCCTTACCTTTGATATCAACCGTTGCGCCATTTCTATCGCCGTCGACACGGCCGCGCGATCCGAATCCATTGGACCAGAACGTAAGAGAACCCTCGTCCACACGCTGCGTTCCGCTCCCGCCCGTCGCATTGCCGGCGGGCATGATCGCGCGCGCATCCACGCCGTCGAAGGCGCTGCGCAACCTCTCGAGAATGACAGCCCGCGTCAGCTGGCTGCGATTTATCAATGCCATGGCCAGTGACGGATGCAGCTCGCCGGCAAGCTGCGAAAAGGCGGATTGGGTTTCATTTTGCCCCAGAAACAATGCCGCCTGATAAAGCGCCGGATCTTCCCGTGCCGCCTCAACGGCATTCGCGGCGTTTTGGGCATTCTCCGAGGATGTCTCAGAGGCAAGCAGCCCGGAATCCGGCGATGCACGGTTAAAGGAGAGATATGCGGTGCCGTTATCCGTGCTCTTTGTGACGCTCACAACCAAATAAGCGAATTTCTCGTCCACGCCGGAAAAGGTGCCGGCAATACCGCCCATTGCCGTCAGGATCGGATATTGCGTGCCGAGACTATAGGCTGAATGACTTGCAAGCGGCGTGACAACGAGTTTGACGTTGTTATCGATAGTGACAGCACCGGCGACGGCAATCCTGTCGGAATTGCCGGACGCGTCGATTTCAACCGTATAGGTCGAGCCACTGAAGAATCGCACATCGCCGGTCGAGGTCAGGGTGCCGATCGAATTGCCGGGCGACAGCGTGCCCCCGGAAGCGACAGTCAGCCCGCCGATGGTGCCGGAACCACCAAGCGTCGCGCCGCTGCGGACGGAAACGGCGCTCGCCAGCGAGCCGTTGACGCTGAGCTTGCCCGATGAAACCTCGGTTGCGCCTGAATATGTGCTGTTGCCGGTCACAACCAGATTGCCGTCGCCAGTCTTTTCAAAGGTGCCGGTGCCGCTGACGACATTTGAAAACGTGCCTGCCCCGTCCACAACGAGCTGCGCATCGTTGACGATCTGGCCCGAGCCGAAGCTTCTTGCCGCTCCAGTCAGCGTGCCGGCCGAAATCGTTGTTATACCGGAATAGCTGTTGTTGCCGGCAAGAACGAGATTTCCGCTACCCGTCTTTTCGACAGTACCGGAACCGGTGAGACTATTTGAAAGCGTGCCGGCCCCATCCACGACGAGTTGCCCATTGTTGGCGATCTGGCCAGAACCAAAACTCGTCGCCGTGCCTTTCAAAGTACCGGCAGATATGGTGGTGCCGCCGGAGTAGCTGTTATGGCCTGCGAGTGTGGTGACACCATTCTCCGCGACAACACGTCCGGTCCCAGAAATATTCGCGGAGAGGCTATAATCAGCTTCCGAATGATTGAAAACGATACTGCCGTTGCCGGCGCCGAAAACGATTCCCGCAGCGTCAACCTCACCCGCCGCTCGCGCCGTCAATCCCGCGCGGGCGCCTATGTTCAAGACGCCGGTGGAACCTGCCGCCGCCGCGATGACAATAGTGTGGGCCGCAAGAGCGCCGCCGCCAGTCACCTCGACTGAACCGTTGCCGCCTCCACCGATCACGAGAGCATCGTGGACCTCAACCTGCGAGCCAATACCACCAACATGCAGGAAGCCGTTTGATCCAGCCTGCGTGCCAACAAACAGGCGATTTGTGCCGAGAGAACCGGCATCGGTCACCGTTAAATTCCCACCGCCGCGCCACCCGACATAGGTTGAACCGGAATTGACGAGATTGCTGTCAACGGAGACGGTAACGATCGAACCCGCTCCGATAACGCTCAGCTTGCCGGAAGAGCCGCCAAGCTCGCCGATCGAAAGCTCCTTCGCCCGGATTTCGCCGCCGGTCGTGACGGAAACCTCTCCCGTGGTAGCGTTCTCATATCCGACGATCAGCGTCTTTGCGAGCGTCAGGGTCGAGCCGCCGCCACTGATGTTCACCGCGGCAATCATCGATTTTGTGCCGACAATTGCGCTGTCGCTTGTTACCGTGCCGCCGGTATCGACATGCAGCGAAGCGTCGCCTTCCCAACCCACATCGAGATCACCGGCGTTGTTGAAGGTGCTTCCAGACCCGGAAACCGTGATAGAGCCATCACTCCCCTCTTTTGCCCCGACAACCGTGTTGACGGAATCGACATGACCGCCGGCTTTAACGCTCAGGGAACCAGAGCCGGAAAGGCCGACAGAAAGACCATCGTCTCCGATCGTCCAGGCAGAATCCGCGCCTTCAACAGTGGCAGACCCCCTGGCGCCCGAGACAGCGCCAAGTTGAACCGAAGCACTGTTGATCGCAGCGCCCGCCATTACATCAACTGCACCATCACCGATGGCGCCGCCAGGATCGTTCTCATCACCGCCAATACTCAGATTGCCCGTGATCCACCGGGAATCGCTGCCCGTGACGGTGGCCCGACCGACCGAATGCCGGCCGATCACGACAGCGCCACTGATAACCTCTGCCGCCGTCCCGATAAACATACTTGCCGAGCTTTCATTGCCAACAATCAAGGGGCCGGAGGTTTCCAGAATGGAACCACGGCCGTTGACGGTCAGCGAACCTCCGCTCGATGTCGCGAGATTGCCGATGATGGTGGTCGCAAGACTTTTGACAACACCACCGCTGGAGATCGTCAGAAGCCCGTTGCCGCCATGGCCAATCACCATGTCCTGCGACACGGTAAGGCTGCTCCCGTTCCCCTCGACGGAGACGGTGCCTACGGAATCCATACCATCTGCGATCGCAAATCCGCCGGTCCTGAACGTGCTTGCGCCCAGAATCTGCAATTGATCAAAGTCATCATCCGCCGCGACACCGACAAAAGTGGTGCCGGTATTATCGAAACTCGATAGATTGTCGAGAGTGAGCCAACCATGGCCCGAACCGCCACCCAGGTAGAAATTCCCACCGGAGACCGCCCTGCTGCCGGTGAGGGAGACTTCCCCAATGCCTACGCCGCCAATAAATATGTCATGTTTGTTCGACCAATCGCCGCCGGAAAAATTTAACGTGCCCGCGACCAAATCCTTGTTGCCGAGTTTTGTATTGGAAGTCTTAAGGCCGCCCTCCACTGACAGCGACCCATCCAGAGTAATGCCAATGCCGAGTTCATCGATTTCTGCGACACGCCCGGCGGCTATTGTCGGGCCTTGAGCGTCAATGGCGGCGAGGTCGTTCGCTCCCGGCACACGCGTGTACCCAAACCAGCTACTTGGCGAGAACCAGTCATCCGAGGAAGAGCCAACCCAGGCGATGGATTCTGCAAATGCAGCAGGCGCGATGGCGGAGGACAACGCCAGCGCAAGGAGGCTCGTTGATGCCCGCAAGAAGAACTGCCGGACGGGCCTAAAACCTGAACCGGCCTTCGACGCCTCTTCCCGCCAGAAACCACCGGTCATCAATTTTTCCTCATCGGCGCATCATTTCGCCTGTTAGGTCCGGCGAATCATCTCTTGCAGCCACTTAACCCGGTTTAAGAGATCAGCGTCAGTATAAAAAGCGAAGAATGCTATTTTACTTCGCAAAAAAGGAGCGCGACCAGCGCGCTCCTTAGAAAAGTGGAGTGTTTCCATAATAACGGCATCACTGATACCGAAGTTTCCGGAATGACCGAAGGTTCCGTTATTGCCGGGCGAAGCGACCGAAGGTGCCGCCCGAAAAACACAGCGGATCGCCATCACGATGCGCGGCGCGCAGCACCTCACCGACGATGATGGTGTGGTCGCCCGCATCATGGGCCGCCGCCTGCCGGCACTCGAAACGGGCAAGCGTTCCAGGGATGACCGGCACGCCTTCGTCGTTCAATTCCCAATCCAGATCGTCGAAGGCACGGCCGTTGCGGGTAAAGCGGGCGCTCAGCACGTCCTGATCCGCGCTCAGAACGTGGATGGCAAAATGGGTCGCACCGCTGAAGGCCTGATAACGGGATGAGCTTTTGGCCGGTGACCAGAGCACCAGCGGCGGATCAAGCGACACGGACGCAAAGCTGTTGACTGTCATGCCGATCGGGCCTTCCGGCGTGGTGGCGGTCACGACAGTCACGCCTGTCGTGAAAGCGCCGAGCGCATTGCGAAAGCTGCGGCTGTTTTCGCCGCCGGGAACGAATACATGCTCATTGGGCATCTTGATCGCCTCTGCCACTGTCATCACGGCACCTCTTTTCCAATCGCAAGGGTGTAGAGTTCGAACCAGGTCTGGCGGTCCATCGTCGCGCGGAGCGCATCGGCCGCGGTTCTGATACGCTCGATATTATTGGTGCCGAGCACCGGCACGATCTTCGCCGGATGACGCAGCAGCCAGGCGATCGCGACAGCCGTCGCATCAACGCCCTGTTCCTTGCCGATGCGCTGCAGGGCAGCCATGGTGCCACCATGAGCACCCGAAAACAGCGAACCGCCGCCAAGCGGCGACCATGCCATCGGAGAAACGCGCTTTTCCTGCAGGAAGGCGAGATCGCCGTTGGTGAAGCAATCCGTCGCAAGGAGGCTCATCTCGATCTGGTTGGTCACCAGCCTGTTGCTCATGGCCGATTGCAGCAGGGAAAAGTCCCAAGGGCGGAAGTTGGAGACGCCGACGGCCTTGGCCTTGCCCGACGCCACCAGCGCATCGAGCGCCTTGCCGGTTTCTTCCGCGTCGATCAGCGGATCCGGGCGATGAATGAGAAGGAGGTCGACATGATCCGTTCCCATGTCGCGAAGCGATGCCTCGACCGAAGCGTTGATGTGGCCGGCCGTCGTATCGTAATGCTTGACGCGCGCGGCTGAGTGACGCCCGGCCGGCGCGACGATGCCGCATTTGGTGACGATTTCGATCTTGTCACGCAGACCCGGTGCAGCCTTCAGGCCGGCGCCGAGAATGGCTTCCGCCGTGTATCCGCCGTAAATATCGGCCTGATCCATGGTGGTGATGCCCTGCGCGAGGCAGGCCTCGATCTTCGCCTGTACATGGGCCGGTGAAGTGTCGGCGTCGTCACCGATGCGCCACATGCCGTAGACGATGCGGCTGAGTTCGAGTTTGTCGGAAAGAGCAATGCGTTCCATCAGTGGCGTTCCCCGTTGCCGAGCGGCGTGGTCGGCGTTTCAGAAGGCACCCGGCCGTAGGCATGCGGCAGGGAGCAGGTTTTCATCTGCGGCAGAACCTTGGTGCCGAAATGTTCCGCCTCGTCAAGATGCGGATAACCGGAAAGGATGAAGGCACGGATACCCATCTTCTGGTAGTCCTCCAGCGCCGAAAGAACCTGATCCGTCGAACCGACCAGCGCCGCGCCGCAGCCGGAGCGCGCCCGGCCGATGCCGGTCCACAGATTGGGTTCGACATAACCGAACTTGTCGGCGAGTTCGCGGGCTCGTGCCTGATGCGACACGCCGAGCGAACCGCTGTCATGAGCGCGGTTGCGGATCAGCTGGCCATACTCATCATCCAGCTTCGAGACCAGATGTTCGGCATATTCGCGGGCTTCCTGCTCGGTATCGCGCACGACCATATGGACACGCAGGCCATAATCCAGCGTGCGTCCATGGGCGGCGGCGCGCTCATTGGCGGCGCGCATGCGGTCTGCCAGTTGATCCTTCGTCTCGGGCCACATCAGATAGACGTCACATTGTGCGCCGCAGAGTTCCAGCGCATCGGGAGAGTAACCACCGAAATAGAGAAGCGGGCCGCCATTTTGCTGGTAGGGTCTTGCCGGTTCGGTCGACACACCCTTGAACTGGTAGATCTCGCCGTCATGATCGATGGTGTCGCGGGTCCAGGCCTGACGCAGAATCTCAACGACCTCGTGGCTGCGCTTGTAACGGAAGGCGCTGTCGGCCACTTCGCCGGGGAAATCGGAGCTGATGACGTTGAGCGTCAGGCGGCCCTTCAGCATGTGATCGAGCGTGGCAACCGTGCGCGCCAGCATGATCGGCTGCATCTCGCCGCAGCGGATCGCCGCAAGGAAATTGATGCGGTCGCTGATCGGCGCACAGCCGGCGACGAAGCTCAGCGTATCCTGCCCGACCTGATAGGACGAAGGGCAGAGAATGTTGCGAAAGCCGAGTTCTTCGGCTTTTTTGACGATATCGGAGCAATGCTCGAAGCTGGAGCGCAGGCTGCCGTCAGGCACGCCGAGATAGGCGTAGTCATCGGAACACAAAGCGGAAAACCAGGAGACCTCGGCAGCATCGAGATCAGCGGATGTAACGGGTACGACGGTCATGCAATTCCTCCTCAAGGCCGCTCTCGTTTTTCTTGCATAACATCAAGAAATATGTAAATCAATGATGTATCAATTTTTGTTTCGGGGGAGGAAACGGCATATGAAACACACTGGCGGCAGCCTGCCCATGTATATGCAGATCGCCGAAATGCTGGTGCGCGAGGTGGCGGCGGGCCGGTTGATCGACGGCGAGAAGCTGGCGCCGGAGCGCGATATGGCGGCCGATCTCGGTATCGCCGTCGGCACGCTGCGCAAGGCGCTTGCTGAACTGCAGGAGCGCGGCCTTCTGGAGCGCGTGCAGGGTTCCGGCAATTACATCCGCGCCGTCAGTGATCCGCAAAGCGTCTATGCCTTCTTCCGCCTCGAACTGATCGAAGGCGGCGGCCTGCCGACGGCGGAGGTTCTGGATGTGGCGCGCCTTGCCAAGCCCGCTGACCTGCCCGCTTTCGGCACATCGGCGGAAGGGCACAGGATCCGCCGCCTGCGGCGCATCGCCGGCAAACCCGCAGCCATCGAGGAGATCTGGCTTGATGGTTCTTACGTCGACACAATCGCCATCGAGAACATGTCGGAATCCCTCTACCTCTATTACCGCACCCGCCTCAACCTCTGGATATCGAAGGCGGAGGATCGCATCGATCTCGGCGACCTGCCCGAATGGGCGCCCGAGGTTTTCGGCCAGAAAGCCGGCGTTTCGGTGCCGCGGGTTCTGCGCCTCAGCCAGGCGCAGGATGGCGCCGTGGCCGAAGTTTCATGGACCTGGTTCGACCATACCGTCGCACGATACGTTTCACGCATACGTTGAGATTGCACAAATTTCGCGTGATCCACATGGATGAAAGAATTTGACGAGAGGCAAGCAAGCAGCAGCCTGCCGTCGGGCTGATTTTGCAGTTATATTTCTTTTAATCAATGAGTTAATAGTTTTTGATTTCTGTCAGAAATAAAATTGATACACTATTGATTTCCTTTTTATGAAAGGTAATATCACGACCTCAGGGAGACAGGCGTTTCGCCATCCCACGATATCGCCAGACAATCGGGATCGATTTTCGAAGATGCGATGCGTGGAATTTGAAGGTTGATACCGGCTATTGCGTCCATTCAAATTCTGGACGCGCCGGTCGTGAGGAGGAAAATATGGCTTCGGTCAGCCTGCGCAAGCTGGACAAGAGTTACGGTGCGCTTCGCATCGTCAAGGGCATCGACCTTGAAATCAACGATGGAGAATTCGTGGTGTTCGTCGGCCCTTCCGGCTGCGGCAAATCCACGACGCTGCGCATGGTCGCGGGGCTGGAAAGCATTACAGACGGCGAGGTGAGGATCGGCGACCGTGTCGTCAACCGGCTCCCGCCGCGCGAACGCGACATCGCCATGGTGTTTCAGGACTATGCGCTTTATCCGCACAAGACGGTGCGCGAAAACATGGGTTTCAGCCTGAAGGTGCGCGGTGTCAGCGCATCGCAGGCCAATGCCAGCATTGACGAGGCGGCGAGGATGCTCGGCATCGAGCACCTTCTCGACCGGCGACCCGGCCAGCTCTCGGGCGGCCAGCGCCAGCGTGTGGCCATGGGCCGCGCCATCGTGCGCCGTCCGCAGGTCTTCCTGTTCGACGAGCCGCTTTCCAATCTGGATGCCAAGCTGCGCGGACAGGTGCGCACGGAAATCAAGCGTCTGCACCAGCAGCTCGGCACCACCATCATTTACGTCACCCACGACCAGGTGGAGGCCATGACGCTGGCGGACCGCATCGTCATCCTTCGCGGCGGCGATATCGAGCAGGTCGGCACACCTGACGAGGTCTATAACCGGCCGGAAAGCGTCTTCGTGGGCGGTTTCGTTGGCGCCCCGGCGATGAATTTCGCCCGCGCAAAGGTGAGCGGCGACCGGCTGGCATTTTCCGATGGCAATTCCCTGCCGATGGCCGCCATCCGGCCATCCCGCGAAACGGGCCTCGACGGGCGTGAAGTCATCGTCGGCATTCGCCCGGAACATTTCGGCCCCGTCGAGGGCTTCGACACGCAGCTTGCGGTCAAGGTGCAGGTTGTGGAACCGCTGGGCTCGGACACGCTCGTCCATTTCAGCCTTGGCGATGCGGCGCTGACCGCACGCATGCCGCCGCAGCTTCGGCCGACGCCGAACGAGGAACTGCGGATCGGCGTCGATCCATCCAAGGTCCATCTTTTCGACGCGGCAACGGAACGCTCTATCCACTGATCGCCCGGCGAAAAATGCTGCGGCCAAGGGTTTAATAATGGGAGGAACACATGACATTCAAAGCTATCCGGGGCAAAGCCCTTATGGGTGCAGCTCTCTGCGCGACCATGCTCGCCTTTTCGGGACAGGCCTTTGCCGATACCGAACTGAAAATCTTCGTTTCCAGCCAGCATCAGCCGGATGTGTGGCGCAAGGCGCTTGATCAATATGAGGGCAAGACGCCGGGTGTGAAGGTGGTCATCGAGACCGGCGGCAACACCTCGGAAATGCAGGCGCAATATCTCAACACCGTCATGTCGGCCAAGGATTCCAGCCTCGACGTGCTGATGCTCGACGTCATCCGCCCGGCACAGTTCGCCACGGCCGGCTGGACCAGCGATTTTGCCGGCAAGGACCTGTCCGCCTACCTGCCGACCTATGCGGAAGCCAACACGGTGGATGGCAAGATCGTGGCGCTGCCCGCCTTCGCCGATTCCATGTTCCTTTATTACCGCAAAGACCTCCTCGACAAATACGGCATCAAGCCGCCGACCACCTGGGACGAGCTGAAGGAAGCTTCCAAGAAGGTGATGGAAGGCGAAAAGAACCCCGAACTTCAGGGCCTGTCCTTCCAGGGTAAGGCGATCGAAGGCGCGGTCTGTACCTTCCTCCTGCCCTACTGGAGCGAAGGCAAGTCCCTGGTTGAAAACGGCAAGCTGAATTTCGACAACAAGGCCGCCGTGGATTCGCTGAAGCTGTGGAAGAGCTTCGTCGACGAAGGCATTTCCAAGAAGAACATTTCGGAAGTGGCAACCGACGATACCCGCAAGGAATTCCAAGCCGGCAAGGTTCTCTTCGCCGTCAACTGGTCCTACGCCTGGACCCATTTCCAGGGCAAGGAATCGCAGGTGAACGACAAGGTCGGCGTCGCCCGCCTGCCCGCCGTCAAAGGCGGCGAGCAGACGACCTGCCTCGGCGGCTGGGAATTCGGCGTTTCCGCCTATTCCAAGCAGCAGGACGAAGCCAAGAAGTTGGTGGAGTATCTCTCGGGTCAGGATGTGTCGAAGTTCATGGCCATCAACGCCGCCCTTCTGCCCACCTATGCCGCACTCTACAAGGATGCGGACGTGACCAAGACGATCCCCTGGTTCGCGGACGCCCTGCCAGTCGTTGAGACCGCGAAGGCCCGCCCCGTGACACCGCGTTACAACGAGGTCAGCGAGACGATCCGCACCACGGTCAATGGCGTGCTTGCCGGCGTGATGACACCGGAAGACGGCGCAAAGCAGATGGAAAGCCGTCTGCGGCGCGTTCTGCGCTAAGCTTTGGGCCGGAAGGCGGCATGCAAACCATGCCCTTTCCGGCCGTTTCGACTGACAGGAATAACGCCGCCTGAACGGCGCGATAAACGGGCCGGATGTGAACCGGTCCGATCGGGAGACGATGACGTGAATCCAGTTGCGGGAGTGGCAGACGTGACAATGCCTGATAGAACCATGGTTCGGGTGGACGAGAAACCGCAGCCGCGCTGGACGCGGTGGCTCGATCTCGGCGACCGGTCGCTGGCCGTGCTTCTGCTGGCGCCGGCGGCGATCCTGCTTTCGCTTATCATCGTTTATCCGGTGGCGCGGCTCGTCTACACCTCGTTTTTCAGCCTGTCGCTGACATCAGGCCTGCCGGCGGAATTCATCGGCTTTGAAAACTACACGGCGATGTTTGACGATCCAATCTTCTGGGAAACGACCTGGAATACGGTTCTGATAACGCTGATCACCGTGCCTGGCGCGCTGTTCATGGGCCTAGGGCTGGCGCTGCTCGCCAACCTCCCCTTCTCCATGCAGTGGCCGATGCGCCTGTCGCTGCTCATTCCCTGGGCGCTGCCGCTCTCTTTTGCCGGCCTCATCTTCGCATGGTTCTTCCATTACGAATATGGCGTGGTCAATGACGTTCTGAACCGGCTGGGCTTTGAAGGCATCATCTGGTTCAACTCGCCGAACTGGGCCTTTGCGGCCATCTGCCTGACGATCATCTGGAAAACTTCGTCGTTCATGGCGCTGATGATCCTCGCCGGCCTTCAGACCATTCCACGCTCGCTCTATGAAGCGGCTGATGTGGATGGCGCCGGCAAGGTCCGCCAGTTCTTCGAAATCACCCTGCCGCTTCTCAAGCCCTCGATCGTCGTCGCCCTCATCTTCCGTACGATCACAGCGCTGCAGACCTTTGATATTCCTTACATGATGACCGGCGGCGGCCCCGGCACGTCCACCACGACGCTTGCCATATATATCCACCAGAACACCGTTTCCTTCCTTGATCTCGGTTACGGTTCGGCGCTGGCGGTCATGATGTTTGCGCTCTCCATGTGCGTTACCGCCGTTTATCTCCGCATCATTAGGACGAAGGACTGATCCCATGAGCACCGTTGCAAATTCCGGTCTGTCCTCCGTCTTTTCCGGCAAGCCGCTGCGCTTCATCGCGGCCTCCATCCTGCTGGTCAACGGCTTGTTCCCGGCAATCTGGATCCTCTTCACCTCGCTGAAGACCGAAGCGGAACTGACGGTCAAGCCGATCACGTGGTTTCCGCATGCCCCGACGCTTGCTAACTACATGCAGGCCTTTTCCGACCAGCCGCTGCACCTCTTCCTGTTCAACAGCTTCATGGTAGCCCTGCTCTCCACGGCGCTCACCATTCTGATTTCGGTGCTGGCGGCTTATGCGCTGGCGCGGCTCAACCTCAAATACCGGGCGCTGATCCTCTCACTCATCATCGCCGTTTCCACCTTCCCGCTGGTGACGCTCTTGGTGCCGCTGTTCGAAATCATGCGCGCGCTGAACCTGCTCAACAGCTGGACGGCACTGATTCTGCCTTACACGGTCCTTTCTCTTCCGGTCTGCACGCTGATGCTCGTCTCTTTCTTCGAAAGCATTCCGCGCGATCTCGAAAACGCCGCCATGATCGACGGCTGCACCCGCATCGGCGCACTCTTCAAGGTCGTCGTGCCGCTCTGCGCGCCGGGCGTTTTCACCGCCGGCATCCTCGCCTTCGTCAATGCCTGGGATGAGTTCCTGCTGGCGCTGTCCTTCAATTCCAATCCGGCGCTCCGCACGCTTCCCGTCGGCATCCAGCTGTATCAGGGTGAATTCGCCTTCCCCTGGCCGGTCATTTCGGCGGCGCTGGTGGTCGGCATCGTGCCGGTCGCGATCCTGATCGTCATTTTCCAGGAACGGGTTGTCTCGGGCCTCACCGCCGGTGGTCTCAAGGGCTAAAAGGTTAAGTCATGCATTTCGAAACGACCAAAGACGGCTTCACACTCGCGATCGGCAACCGCACCATCCTTTCCCATTCGTCTGATAATCCGGCCTTCTTCGCCGGTTTCGGCAAGGAGCGGATGGATATGTATCGCGGCAATTTCGATATCGAAGACTATGTCATCGAGCGAACCGCCCTGCGCCATGCGGAGGTCAACGGCGACAGCGTCACGCTCTCATCCTCACCGGGACAGGCACCGCGCCTTCGCCTGACGCTCGACGGCAACGCTATCAGGCTGACGGCTCTAGATGAAACCGTCAACCGCCTCTGGCTGCGCATCGTTGCGAAAACGGACGAGCATGTCTGGGGCGGCGGCGAGCAGATGTCCTATTTCGACATGCGCGGCCGTCGTTTCCCGCTCTGGACCTCCGAGCCGGGGGTCGGCCGCGACAAGACAACCGAAATCACCTTCAAGTCTGACGTCAGCGGCAAGGCGGGCGGTGATTATTACAACACCAACTATCCGCAGCCGACCTGGCTCTCGTCGCGCAAATATGCGCTGCATGTGGAAACGAGCGCCTATTCGGTCTTCGATTTCCGCAATGACGATTTCCACGAAATCGAAATCTGGGCCATCCCTGAAAGGATCGAGTTTTTCGCCGGCGACAGTTTCACCGATATCGTTTCCGCGCTTTCGCTGCGGTTCGGACGCCAGCCGGAATTGCCGGAATGGGTCTATAACGGCGCGATCATCGGGTTAAAGGACGGCGCCAACTCCTTTGCCCGGCTGGAGAAAATCCGCGCGGCCGGAACGAAGGTGTCCGGCCTCTGGTGCGAGGACTGGGTGGGTCTTCGCCAGACATCCTTTGGCGCCCGCCTGTTCTGGGACTGGCAGGCGAATGATACGCGCTATCCGCATCTGCGCCAGAAGATCGCCGAGCTTACCGATCAGGGCATCCGCTTCCTGGGTTACGTGAACCCCTATCTCTGCGTCGACGGCCCGCTTTTCCCGGTCGCCGAAAAGGCTGGTTATTTCGCCACCGACGCCGAGGGAAAAACGGCGCTGGTGGATTTCGGCGAGTTCGATTGCGGTGTGGTCGATTTCACCAATCCGGCCGCCGCCGACTGGTTCGCCGAGGAGATCATCGGCAGGAATATGCTGGATTTCGGCCTTTCCGGCTGGATGGCCGATTTCGGCGAATATCTGCCGATCGATATCACGCTTTCCAATGGCGTCGACGCCAAGCTGATGCACAATGCCTGGCCCACTCTCTGGGCCGAGGTCAATGCGAAGGCCGTCGAGAGCCGGGGAAAGACCGGCGAAGCGCTGTTCTTCATGCGGGCCGGCTTCACGGGCGTGCAGGCCCATTGCCCGCTGATCTGGGGCGGCGACCAGTCTGTCGACTTCTCCCGTCACGACGGCCTGATCACCGTCATCTGCGGCGCGCTTTCCTCCGGCCTTATGGGCAATGCCTATCACCACTCGGACATCGGCGGTTACACCAGCCTGTTCGGCAATGTCAGGACTGCTGAACTCATCATGCGCTGGACGGAGATGGCGGCTTTCACGCCGGTCATGCGCACCCATGAGGGCAACCGCCCGCGCGACAATCTGCAGATCGATCAGGATGAGGCGGTTCTTGCCCATTTCGCCCGTATGACATCCATCTATGTCGCGCTCGCCCCCTATCTGAAGTCGCTCTCCGCCGAGGCTGCAGAGTCGGGCCTGCCGGTGCAACGCCCCCTCTTCCTGCATTATGAGGATGACCGGCAGACCTACGAAATTCAGGACTGCTACCTCTACGGGGCGGACATGCTTGTCGCACCGGTCTGGAAAGCCGGAGAAACGCAACGTTCGCTCTATCTTCCGGGCGACGGCGAATGGGTGCATCTGTGGAGCGGCGCGCATTATCGCGGCGGACGAGACATTACCGTCGAAGCGCCGCTCGGCGAGCCGGCGATATTCTACCGTGCCGATAGCAGCCAGCGGCAGCTGTTTGAAAAACTTCGCACCATCGGCTGAACGATAGCGGGTTCGTTCTCCATCACCCCGTCAGGCGGGGTGATGTGATGGCCTTTTTAAAGAGGGCGGTCATCGCGTCGCTGATGCCCTGCGACGGGCTGACTTCGAAGAACAGTCCTGGAGAAGCACATTGCTGCATGCGTGCGCCGATTTCCGGCTGAAAGGGCGCGATCCAGCTATTGTACCAGTCATTGGTCGGCAGCGGCAGATAGGTGGTGTAGAGCACGGCGATCCGGAAGCCCTTTTCCTTCAGCTTCGTGCAATATTTGATATCGATCGGCTCCTGACAGCGGCCGCTGGTCGTCTTTTTGGTGCAGCTGGATGGCTTGTAGCTATCGCCGACACCGTCTGAAACGAAGAAGATAATCTTCTCGGGGCTGGCCGAACTCGCCCCGGTGCCAGAATTGCCGATCTTGTCGCCGATCTGAGTGAGTGCCCGGTCGAAATCCGTCTGCTGGTCGTTGTTAAATCCCTGCTTTGGGATCGACATCAGGTCGACTTCACCGGCTTTCTTCTTCGCGGTCGCCAGGTCCGACGTCAAGGGAACGACCTCGAGCAGCTTCGTATCTTCGGCTTTCTCTCCGAAAGTGTAGACCGCCATGCGATATTGATTGCTGCTTTTGCGGTTGGACTTCGCCGTGTCCATAAGGCTCGCCGTGGCCTTTGCGACCACATTGATGCGCGTCGTCACTCCGAGGCTTTTGGCCTTGTAATAATAGCTGTTCTTGTCCACCACCCCGTTTGTCACGATGTGACAGGCGAAAGCGCATTTGTCGCTCGTATTCGCAACCATGGTGGCGACATCGGCCGGCGTGGCGCCAACGCCCATCGAGGGAGTGTTATCCAGAAGCACATAGAAGTCGCTGAATGTTTCCGTCTCGTATTTGGCGGTCGCCTTGCCCGAAACAGTGATGAGATCCTCTCCGAGGACCCGTGAAAGCTTCGTGCCGATGGATGCCTTGAAGCTGACCGACGATTCGATGGCGTTACCGCGCTTGATCACCGACACGTCGAGAGACAGGAGCTTGTAGTCGGGATTGGCCCTCTCATTGCTTTCGAAGAATGCGGAAGCCTCATCGCCGCCAAGCGTAATGACGCCGTCACTCGACATTTCCTTTGCCTTGTGAACGCTCGCCGACGTATCGGCAACCACCGCGAGCGCCGCAGCATCCGCCGCCATCTGCAGGTCTGATTTGACGGCCATGCCGTGCGTCACATCAAGGGCCACGCCGGCGGCGCCAATCAGCGGCACCATCAACAAGGCGCTGAGAATGCCGAAATTTCCCGATTTATCCTGCCAGAAGTTCTTCAAATTCGCCCCCAATCATCTTTCCCGGGGCCAAATTAGTCGTACAATATTGAAAGGCAGTTTCAAGAGATAACTAATTTTCGATAAATCTAATTTCCTCAATAACTAATACGCAGATGGATACGGGTACCCGCGATCGCGCCTGACGGCGGATCGGCGGCGGGACGTTGACATTTATGAAACTTGACTTACAAAACAAACTCTTCCGAGGGGAGCACCAGACGGTGCTGAGATGGCGTTGAGCCGGACCCTTGAACCTGATCCGGGTCATGCCGGCGTAGGAACGGAACTGTCGCGCCCGAGGGGCGCTGCCCTTTCTCTTCTCCGCTTTGCCCTGATCTCCGTGATTGTCACATCTGGAGACGAATGATGATGCTGAAACGTTCCGCCCTTCGCACATGGTGCGTTTGCGTCTGAGGTCCGGCCCATGCGTGCCACCCATGCGCTGAACGGTGTCGGTCTTCTGCTGGTTTTCTGGCAGGCGGGGACGTGGCTATTTTCGCCACCCCGCTATATCCTGCCATCGCCCGCCGATGTTGCCGGCGCTTTCCTGCGCCAGCCCGGCTTCCTGCTCGGACAGGCTCTGGTAACCTTCAGCGAAATGGCGCTCGGGCTTGCGGCGGGAATCACCGCCGGCATTCTCGTCGCCTTCACCATTGCCGCCATCCCGCGCCTCGGCCGCCTCGTCTGGCCCATGGTTCTGGTGTTGCAGGCCTTTCCGGTGTTCGTGCTCGCCCCCATTCTCGTCCTCTGGTTCGGTTTCGGCATGGCCTCGAAAGTGGTCATGACGGCGATCATCATCTTCTTTCCGGTCGCGTCCTCCTTCACTGACGGCCTCAACCGCACGGAGCGCGCCATCCTCGACGCCGCTTCGCTGACAAAGGCGAGCCACTGGCAGGTCCTCACCCGGTTGCGTGTGCCGCTGGCGCTCCCGTCGCTGATCTCGGGCCTGAGGGTGGCAGCGCCGCTCGCTCCGCTGGGCGCCGTCATCGGCGAATGGGTGGGCGCATCCGCAGGGCTCGGATTTGTGATGATCCAGTCCAATGCCCGGATGCAGACCGACACCATGTTCGCCGCCATGGCCATTCTCGCGGTCATGGCGGTGCTGCTGCGGCTTATCGTCGATCTCTCGACAGCCCATCTCGCCCCCTGGGCCAAAGAAACAGAACACACCACTCCTTTCAGATATTTGCGGAGACTTTCGGCACCATGAAACGAACTCTTCTTTCCCTCGTCGTCGCGGCTGCAAGCGTGCTTGCGCCCATGCAATCCCAGGCGGCCGACAAGCTCACCGTTTTGCTCGAATGGTTCGTGAATCCGGATCACGCGCCGATGGTGATTGCAAAAGAACGCGACCTGTTTGCCGATGCCGGGCTGGAGGTGGAACTGGTTCCGCCCGCAGACCCCTCCGCCGTGCCGCGTCTCGTCTCGGCAAAACAGGCCGATATTGGCGTGCATTACCAGCCGAACCTCTATCTCGACCACGACGCCGGCCTGCCACTCGTGCGTTTCGGCACGCTGGTCGAAACGCCCCTCAATACCGTCACCGTTCTCGCCGATGGGCCGATCAAGAGCCTGAAGGATCTGAAGGGCAAAAAGGTCGGCTTTTCCGTATCCGGCTTCGAAGATGCCATGCTGAAGCGCATGCTGGAAAAGGACGGGCTGACGAAGGATGATGTCGAACTCATCAACGTCAATTTTTCGCTCTCGCCGTCGCTGATCGCTGGCAAGGTGGATGCCACGCTTGGCGGTTTCCGCAATTTCGAGCTGACGCAGATGAAGCTCGAGGGACATGAGGGCCGCTCCTTCTTTCCCGAGGAACATGGCGTTCCGGCCTATGACGAGCTGATCTTCGTCACCCATCGCGATCTCGTAAAGGACAGCCGCCTGCCGCGTTTCCTCTCCGCCGTGGAACAGGCCGCGATCTTCATCACCAACCACCCGCAGGAATCCTGGCAGCTTTTCATCAAGGCCTATCCGAACCTTGATGACGCGCTGAACAAGCAGGCCTTCTTCGACACGCTGCCGCGTTTCGCCAAGCGCCCGGCCGCACTCGACCGCACCCGCTATGCACGTTTCGGCGCTTTCATGCAGGAGATGCAGCTGATCAAGCAGGCGCCGGCGGCGGGCGACATCGCCGTGGAGCTGCAACAGCCATGACGACGACTTATCCGACAGCGGCAAAGGCCGCCGAAATTCTGGAGCGCGTGCGGCAGACGCGCCCGCGCGTGCATTGCCTGATGAACACCGTGGTGCAGAAATTCACCGCAGACGGCATCACCGTCGTCGGTGGAATTCCTTCCATGACCACCTCGCTCGAGGAAATCGAGAGCTTCGTGGCCAAGGCGGATGCACTGACCGTTAATCTCGGCACACTGGATGCCGAACGGCGCAAGGTCATCCGGCTTGCGATAGAGATCGCCAATGCCTCCGGCAAGCCGTGGATCGTCGACCCCGTGCATTGCGATTATTCACCGTCGCGACTGGAGTTCGCGCGCGAACTCATCGCACTTTCCCCGACCATCGTGCGCGGTAATCACGCCGAAATGAGCCTGATCGGCGATGTGCCTGATGTAGTGAGGATCGAGACAGGGCCTGTGGATCACCTCAGCGACACGACCCGCAGCGTCAGGATCGTCAACGGCCATCCGTGGATGGCGAAGGTGACTGGCACGGGTTGCCTCTCGGGCGGCGTCATCGCCGCCTTCATGGCAGTGGAAAAAGACGCACTGACGGCGGCGGCCTCTGCCCTTGCCGTGACAGGCGTTTCCGCCGAACTCGCCGCCAGACGCGCCGGAGGCCCCGGCACATTCGAACCGGCATTTCTGGATGCGCTTTCCGAAATTTCCGGTGAGGACATCATCAATCACGCGAGGATCGAGCATGAACAAGGTTGATTACCGCCTCAACGCGCTGGTCGACGCAAGCCTTAGCGATGTCGCACCGCTGCCGGAGCTTGCTCTCGCCGCCGCACTCAACGGCGCGACCATTCTGCAATATCGCGACAAGCACGGCTCTACGCGGGAAATGATCGAAAACGCCCGCGCCATTCATGAGGCCATCGCCGGCACCGGCGTGCCGCTTGTCATCAACGACCGTGTGGATGTGGCGCTCGCTTCTGGCGCGGACGGGGTGCATCTCGGCGCCGACGACATGGATGCAAAGACCGCAAGGCGCATTCTCGGTGAAAAGGCGATCATCGGCCTTACCGTCAAGAACCGTGCCGATGCCGAACGGGCAGCTTCCATGCCCGTCGACTATGCCTGCATTGGCGGCGTGTTCGAAACCGTTTCCAAGGTCAATCCGGACAAGCCCGTTGGCATCGACGGTTTTGCGACGCTACGCGCCCTTTTGAGGGAATGGCGACCTGATATGCCGGTGGGCGCCATCGCCGGCATCGATCTTGCGCGTGTACCGTCCGTCATCAAGGCGGGTGCGGATGGTGTCGCGGTCATTTCCGCCATTTTTCGTGCGGCCGATATTGCCAGTGCGGCCAAGGACTTCCGCTCCGCAATTGACGCCACGCTGAAAGCGAGACAACCATGACATCAATTGCATTGACCATTGCCGGCTCCGACAGCGGCGGCGGCGCGGGCATCCAGGCTGATATCAAGACCTTTTCAGCGCTTGGCGCCTATGCGGCCAGCGTCATCACCGCCATCACCGCCCAGAACACCAGAGGCGTGACCGCGGTGGAGGATATTTCCGTCGCCACCATCGTCGCACAGATGGAGGCGGTATTCTCCGATCTTGCCGTCAATGCGGTGAAAATCGGCATGGTATCGCGGATCGAAACCATCGCCGCCATCGCCGAACGGCTTCGGCAGCAATCACAGCCGGTGGTGCTGGATCCGGTCATGGTGGCGACGTCAGGCGACCGTTTGCTGCATGAAGATGCCATCGAGACATTGCGGCGCGAGCTTTTGCCGCTCGCCGCCATCGTCACGCCGAACCTGCCGGAAGCGGCGTTGCTGACCGGCACGCCGATGGCCACCATGGAGAAGGAGATCACCCGTCAGGCTGAGGCGATCCTGAAAGCGGGTGCAAAAGCCGTGCTCATCAAGGGCGGCCATGGTGAGGGGCCGCAGAGTACGGATTATCTGTTTGCGGACGGCGCCATGCAGGCGCTTTCCGTGGCACGGGTGGAGACGAAGAATGACCACGGGACGGGGTGCACGCTGGCGGCGGCGATCACGGCTTATCTTGCCAGGGGTTGTGAGTTGCGGGAAGCGGTGGGGCTTGCGAAGGAGTATCTGAGCGGGGCGCTCGATGCCGGGCGGGGGCTTGCCGTTGGACATGGGCGGGGGCCGGTGCATCATTTTTATCGGTGGTGGAGTTAGTGCAGAGTGCGGGGCTTACCCCCCTCTGTCCTGCCGGACATCTCCCCCTCAAGGGGGGAGATCGACAAGTGGCTGTGGCCCACCATACAATTAGAAACGTATCGCGCGTTGCAAGAATAGCGTGGGAATGAAACAGAACCCCTACCCGATCTCCCCCCTTGAGGGGGAGATGTCCGGCAGGACAGAGGGGGGTGGCCGCATATTCTGCCGCTTTTAAAATGCAACTACCGCGCCTTCGGCGTCGCCAGCACATTCCGGATCGCAAAACTCGAATGAATGCGCGAAACCCCCGGCAGTTTCGACAGAATTTCCTTGTGAATACGCTCGAAATCCCCCGCACTTTCCGCCTCGCAGCGCAGAAAATAATCCGAGCCGCCCGTCATCAGATAACATTCGCGGATTTCCGGATATCGCCGCACTGCGTTTTCGAAACGGTTGAGAAAATCCTCCGTTTGCCGATCCAGCGTGATCTGCACGATGACCGAAATCACCTCGCCGCCGGCAAGACCGCTGGTCAGTGCCGTGTACCCGCGAATAATCCCTTCCCGCTCGAGAATATCGACCCGGCGAAGGCAGGCGGATGCCGAAAGTCCGACCTCTGCAGCAAGCTTGGCATTGCTGATGCGGGCATTGAGCCGAAGCAGACGGATGATATGGCGGTCGGTCGCATCGAGGGACGACATAGAAGATTCCAATTAGCAAAAGAAAATTGCGTGATTACGAACTCTATCGCATTTCCTTCGAACAATCGCCAAGAAATTCGATAATCGTTGCAATACCCTCATGAGATAAAAATGAGGGTGAACGACATGGATATGCAGATCAGCCGCCAGCAGGCAGCCGGTGGTGCAAGCGGTCATCTGACCATCGACCTCGGCGCATTGCGCGACAATTATCTGACCCTCGCGGCGATGGCGCCAGCATCGCAGACGGCGGCCGTCATCAAGGCCGATGCCTATGGCCTGGGTGCGGATATCGTCTCGCAGACCCTGTTCGAGGCCGGTTGCCGCAATTTCTTCGTCGCCCATATCGATGAAGCGCTGGCGCTCAGGCTCCGACTTTCGGCAGAAGTGCGGATTTTCGTCCTCAATGGTCTTCAGCCTGGCAATGAGACCTCCTGCGCGGCCATGGCCATTACCCCGGTTCTGAACTCACTGGAGCAGATCGCTCAATGGTCAGGCCATGCCAAGAAGCTTGGCAAAAGGCTTGCCGCCGCGGTGCAGATCGATACCGGCATGTGCCGTCTCGGCCTTTCCCCCGAAGAGCTTGAAGTCCTCGCCTCGCAGCCGCAATTGCTTGATGGTATCGACATCGCCTTCATCATGAGCCACCTCGCCTGCGCCGACGAACCGAACCATGCCTCCAATGCCGCTCAGCTTTCGGTGATGCGCAAAGCTGCCATTGCTTTCCCTGATGTACCGGTCTGTTTTTCCAACTCCGGCGGCATCTTTCTGGGCAATGATTACCACAATCATCTCCTGCGCCCCGGCATCGCGCTTTATGGCGGCGCCCCCTCTGTTGCCCGCCCCAACCCGATGAAGCCGGTCGTTCGTCTTGACCTCGCCGTCATCCAGACCCGCACTGTTCCAGCCGGTTCGCTGGTCGGTTACGGCGGATCTTTCGAGGCAGCCGGTCCGACGCGCCTTGCGACAATCGCGGCCGGTTACGCTGATGGCCTGCCGCGTTCGCTCAGCAATCGCGGCGCGGCGTGGTATAACGGCGTGCGCCTGCCGATTGCGGGCCGCGTTTCGATGGACAGCATTATTCTCGACATATCCGCCCTGCCCGAAGACGCATTGACGCAAGGCAGTCTCGTGCAGATGATCGGGCCAGACCAGACGCTGGAAGACATTGCCGACGATGCGGGCACGATCGCCTATGAGATCCTGACAGGCCTCGGACGCCGTTATCGCCGCAGTTACATTCAGCCGGGTGAAACCCCGGCCATTGCTTCAACATCAGTCAATCACAAGTGAGACGATCATGAACGTCACTATCCTCGGAGCCGGCGTCGTCGGCGTGACATCCGCCTGGTATCTGGCCAAAGCCGGACACAAGGTGACGGTGATCGACCGCCAGCCGGCCGCAGCACTGGAAACCAGCTTCGCCAACGCCGGCGAGGTTTCCCCCGGTTATTCCTCGCCATGGGCGGCACCCGGCATTCCGATGAAGGCGATGAAATGGCTGTTCATGAAACACGCGCCGCTGATCATCCGCCCGACGGCCGACCCGGCCGCCTGGCGCTGGATGAGCCAGATGCTGCGCAACTGCACCTCGGCGCGTTATGCGATCAACAAGAGCCGCATGGTGCGCATCGCCGAATATAGCCGCGATTGCCTGATGGCCCTGCGTGAAGAGACCGGCATCGAATATGACCAGCGCATGCAGGGCACGCTCGAAGTATTCCGCACCCAGAAGCAGTTCGACGCCATCGGCAAGGATGTCGACGTGCTGACGGCAGGCGGCGTGCCTTTCGAAATTCTCGACCGCGACGGCTGCGCCGCCATCGAACCCGGCCTCGCGCCGGCGAAGGAGAAGATCGTGGGCGGCCTGCGCCTGCCGGGCGACGAGACCGGCGATTGCTTCATGTTTACCACCGAACTTGCCCGCATGGCCGAAGAAGCCGGCGTTACCTTCCTTTACGATACCGGCATCATGCGCCCCATCGTTGAAGCGGGACGTGTCAAGGCGGTGGAAACCACCCGGGGACTGGTGGAGGCTGACATTTTCGTCGCCGCACTCGGCAGCTATTCTCCGCAATTCCTGCGCCAGCTTGGCCTTACTCTGCCGGTTTACCCGGTGAAGGGGTATTCCATCACGGTTCCGATCGTGAAGGAGGAGCGCGCGCCCGTCTCCACGGTCATGGACGAGACCTTCAAGGTGGCGATCACGCGGCTCGGCTCACGCATCCGCGCCGGCGGCATGGCTGAAATCGCCGGCTTCAGCAAGGATTTGCCGGCCGCGCGGCAGGAAACACTGGCTCATTCGGTGGAAGACCTGTTCGGCGGGGCTGGTGACCAGACCCAGGCGAAATTCTGGTGCGGCCTGCGCCCGATGACGCCGGATGGTACGCCTGTCATCGGCGCTACCCGATACAGCAATCTTTATCTCAATACCGGCCACGGCACGCTCGGCTGGACCATGTCCTGCGGCTCCGCACGGGTGCTTGCCGATCTCATCAGCGGGAACAAGCCCGAGATAGATACGCACGATCTGGCGATCAGCCGTTACGCCGCCTGACACGCGATTAATCCGCGCATCCCCGCCCCTCTAGACGGGGATGGGCGGTCAATCAGAGCGCCAGCGCATCCTTCAGTGCCAGACCTTCCATCATGCGCAGGTCAAGGTCGGCCTCGATGTGGTCGAGATGCTGCAACATCAGCGCACGAGCCTTTGCCGCATCCTTTACCTCCAGCGCATCCAAGAGATCGGCATGATCATTGTGCCCGCAGCTCGAGACACCCGAGCGGCCATAAAGCGCGATCACCAGCGACGAGCGGGCGACCAGTTCGTCCATGAATTTTTCCAGAATGGCATTGCCGGCAAGCGAGGCCAGCATTAGGTGGAAATCGCCCGATGCCTTGATTTCCGCGCGTCTGGCGCTCGGGCCACGTTCATGCTGGTGGCGGCTTTCCTGCACCAGATGCTCCCTTAGCCGTGCCACAGCCGCAGGCGTGATTTTTTCGATTGCCGCATCCACGACGCCGGGTTCGATCAGCCGGCGCGAGGCGAAAACCTGTCGCGCTTCGTCCGGCGTCGGATTGGAGACGAAGGCCCCCCGGTTGCGTTCCGCCTTCACCAGCCCTTCGTAAGCCAGCATCTGCAATGCCGCGCGCACCACCGTGCGGCTGACATCGAACAGCGTTCCCACTTCCGATTCCGACAGCTTCGTGCCCGGCGCAAGCCGGCGGTCGACAATGGCGTCACGCAGCGTATCGCGAATGGCCTGGGCACGGTCTTCATGCGAGGTGTCGGAATTGACGGTTATCTGGGAAAGGCTCATCGGGGCGTCCTGTTTGTTCTTGAGTTCTAGCGCGAAGTGCGGCGCACGCAAACAGGAATTGCGGGCAGCCGCCGGTCCGCCACAATTCATTCAGCGCCCGTTCAGCAGCCGAGCTGTATTTCCTTAACCATCGAATTTGCAACTGGCAGCACCCTGCCACCTGTACGGAAGAACACACCATGTCGTCCTTTGCAGCTAAAACAGTTCTGACAATTGCTGTCGCCGCCGCTACCATTGTTCCCTTGAGCAGCGCATCCGCTGGCGACTGGGACCGCCGTGATCGTCGCGATGCTGCCATTCTGGGTGGCGTACTCGGTCTTGCAGCCGGTGTCGCCGTCGGCTCCGCAATGTCCCGCCCGGCGCCGGTGGATGATGAGCGTGTCTATATCGACCCGCCCCGTCGTTATGAGCCGAGCTATGTCGATGAAGAGCCGGACTATCGCTACTATCGGCCCCAGCCGCAGCCTGTTTATCGCCCCGCTCCGGTCTACCGCCCGCAACCTGTCTATGACAGCCGCCCGGTTTACGGCCAGCGCGCCACCTATCGCACCATCGAGCCCTGGACCAACGCCTGGTACGACTATTGCTCGCAGCGTTACCGGAGCTTCAATTCCCGCACCGGGACCTATACGGATTATGACGGCCAGCGTCATTTCTGCGTAGCGGGTTGATCAAGCCGACCTTCGGCACAATTATGGTCGTTATTGTCAGGCCGCGGACGGAAACGTCCGCGGCTTTTCATCATGCGTCAACCGGCCCCGCGCCGGCTCACGCCGCGCCGCTCTTCACATAATCCGCCCGGTTGATGCCGTGCCGCTGCAGCTTGTCGTAAAAGGTCTTGCGGGCTATGCCGAGCGTGGCGATGGTTTCCGCCACGTCGCCATTCGATTGTTCCAGCGTTTCGCGGATGATGCGCGCTTCGATCTCATCCATGCGCTCCGGCAAGGTGCCGGAGGCGGGGAGCGCGGATTGCAATGCAGGCGCGTCCGCCGGTTCCGTCTCCAACCCCAGCACCACCCTTTCGGCGAAATGCCCGAGTTCGCGCACATTGCCCGGCCAGTCATGATCATTGAGGCGGCGGGAAATGCCCGAGCTGATCTGCGGCACCGGCATGTTGAAACGGTTGGCGGCCTTCGTGACGAAATGGGAGAACAGCAGCGGAATATCCGCCTTGCGTTCGCGCAGCGGCGGTATTGACAGCGTCACGACATTCAGCCGGTAATAGAGGTCCTCGCGAAAGGTGCCGCGCTCGAATGGATCACCAAGATCGACCTTGGCCGCCGCCACCACGCGGATATCGACCGGCCGCTCCTCGTTCGACCCGAGTGGCGAGACCTCGCGCATTTCCAGAACACGCAGCATCTTCACCTGTACCGCAAGCGGCATGCTTTCGATCTCATCCAGAAACAGGGTGCCGCCGCTTGAATGTTCGATACGGCCGACGCGTTTTTTCTGCGCGCCGGTAAAAGCTCCCGGTTCATGGCCGAAAAGCTCGCTTTCAATCACCGTTTCCGGCAGCGCCCCACAATTGAGCGCCACGAAATTACCTTTTGAGCGTTTCTTGCTCCAGCGATGAAGGGCCGTTGCCACCACTTCCTTGCCGCTGCCGGTCTCGCCAGCCACCAGCACATCCACGTCGGTATCGGCAATGTGCCGAAGCGTGGTGCGCAGGCGCTCCATGGCGGGCGTCTGACCGATCAGCGGCAGATCATCCTCCGCCTGTCCCGCCGCCCGGCGAAGGGCGCGGTTTTCCAGTACCAGCCGGCGCTTTTCCAGCGCCCGGCGCGCGCTTTCCACTATGCGTTCGGCGGGAAATGGCTTGGCGATAAAATCATAAGCGCCGTTGTGAAGCGCATCGACGGCCATCGGCACATCGCCATGCCCTGTGATGAGGATGACAGGCAGATCGGCATCGATCTTGCGGACATGGTCGAAAAACTCAAGCCCGGTCATGCCCGGCATGCGCACATCGGTGATAACGACGCCGTCGAAATCCTCGTTCAGAGCCGCAAGCGCCTGTTCTGCGCGAGAAAACGACGTGACCGGCAATCCATCAAGTTCCAGCGTCTGCACCATCGCCTTGCGCAGCTGCGAGTCGTCATCCACCAGGAATATGGTTCCGTCCGCCGTCATGTCATGCTCGCTTCAGAAATACGGAAAAACATGTGCCCGCCTTGCTGCTTGCCACCTCGATACGCCCGCCATAATCCGAAGCAATATCGTTGGATATGACGAGACCGAGGCCGAGGCCGCTTTCCTTTGATGTGTTGAATGGCGAAAAAAGCTGGGCGCGGATGGCTTCGGGAATGCCCGTGCCATTGTCGCTGACGGAAAGCACGACCATGTCGCCTTCTTCGCGCACACGAACTTCGACACGGGCCGCCCCAGTCTCTTCAGTGGCTTCCAGCGCGTTTTGCAGAAGGTTGATGAGGATCTGCTCCAGCCGGATACGGCTGCCGAGCACCTTCAGGTCCTGATCCGGCAATACGATATCCAGCGCATCCATCTGCCCTGAAAAGCGGCTGCGCAACAGCATGACCGCACCCTCGATGACCAAGCGAACGCTGACCGGTTCGGCGGCGGTGCGGCCCTTCCGGGCCAATATTTTCAGGTCGCCGGTAATCGTGCCGATGCGCTCGGTCAACGCCGCGATGTTTTCGAGATTTTCGGTGGCCTCGGACATGCGGTCGCGTTTCAGCAGCGTGCGGGCATTATCGGCAAAGGCGCGGATCGTCGCCACCGGCTGATTGATCTCGTGCGCCACACCCGCCGCCACCTGCCCCAGGATGGAAAGGCGGTTGGCCTGCACCAGCTCGTGCTGCACATTGCGCAACTCACCGGTGGTTTTTTCATGCAGGGCGATTTCGGCCTGCAGGTGATCGCGGGTTCTGGTCAAGTCGCGGGTGCGCTCCTGCACCTTCATTTCCAGCTCGGTGCGGGCGCGCTGTTCCTCTTCCTTTTCCTTAAGCGCCCTGTGCCTGCGCCACAGCCACAGGGCCGAAAGCGCCATCAGCGGCATCAGCGTCGCCAGCGCCACCACCCTGCCCTCGCGGATTGTGGCGTTCAGCGCCGGCGCCACGGGCTGCAGATAATGCAGGGTCCATGAAGTGGTCGGAACCGGCATTTCGAGCTGCAAATAATCGCCGCGCTCGCTCCCCGGTTGATCGACATGAATGAGCGGAACGCCCTCGCTTGAGCGCCGCGCAGCGTGAAATGGCAAGGTTGAAAGCGCCTCATTGCCAAATTGCAGGCTCTCGGAAATGATTTTCCGCTGCGCCTCATCAATCGGCGCGACGGTCCGGAAGCGCCATTCCGGCACGCTGGTCATCAGCACGACGCCGTTTCTGTCGACCACATAGACCGGTTTGCCTCCGATGTTCCAGTCGGTCTCCAGCCGGTTGAACTCGACCTTGGCGATGACGACGCCAAGCGGCCGCCCGTCGGCGGAATCGATACGGCGGGAGATATAAAGACCCGGCCGGCGGCTGACATTGCCAAGCGCATAATGTTCGGACATGCCGGTCTTCATCGCCGCCTGGAAATATTCGCGAAAAGCATAATTGGAGCCGACAAAGCTGTCCGCCTGCCGCCAGTTGCTCGACGCAATGGTCAATCCGGTCGGCCCGGTCACATAGATCACCGAGGATTGCGTCCCTTCAATCAGCCCTTCCAGCTTGCGATTCAGCCGATCGAGGGCAGGAGCACCACCACCATCCAGCGCCACGGCAAGATCGGGATCTCCTGACAGGACCAGCGGAATGGCGCGCGGCCGCTCCAGCGCAACATTCAGGAGCGCGATCTTCAGTTCGGCGTCCGTGGCAGCGTCGGAACCCGCCACCCGCAGCGCCTGGTTGCGGGCGAACTCATCGGCCACCAGGAGAACACCAAGACTGACGAGCAGCCACAGGCCCGCCAGCGCCAGCCATTGCGCCCGCCGCTTCGCCTGGGAATGAGGTGCCTGATCCTGATAGGTCATGGGATAATTGTGCGGATTTACGCACAGATCGCAAGAGATTTTGTCCGGAATTCCACACAAACGTCCGTAAGCCAGCAAAGCCTCAATAAAAACTACTTTTGAAATCAGCCGGTTACAGCAAATAAACAAGTCTGGCATGCGTATTGCACATGACTCCGCAATCGGCGCGAAGCCGTCAACGACACGGCGATCCCGGGAGGCCAATAAAGGCAGGGTGAGGCCGAGGAGGAAAAAACATGATCGATACGACAGCCGTGGCCGCAGGCCACGCCAAAATGCCATTTTACAAGCACCTGTATTTTCAGGTTCTGGTGGCCATCATCGCCGGTATCGCGCTCGGCCATTTCTATCCGACCTTCGGCGAACAGCTGAAGCCGCTCGGCGACGGCTTCATCCGCCTCGTCAAGATGATCATCGCTCCCGTCATCTTCCTCACCGTCGCAACCGGCATCGCCGGCATGAACGACATGAAGAAGGTGGGCCGCGTCGCCGGCAAGGCCATGATTTACTTCCTGGTATTCTCCACGCTTGCGCTCATCGTTGGCCTCATCGTCGCCAACACCGTGCAGCCGGGCGCCGGCATGAACATCGATCCCGCCACGCTGGATGCCAAGGCTGTCGCGACCTACGCCGACAAGGCCCATGAGCAGACTATCACCGGCTTCCTGATGAACATCATCCCGACCACCATCGTCGGTGCTTTCGCCAGCGGCGACATCCTGCAGGTGCTGTTCTTCTCGGTTCTCTTCGGCATCGCGCTCGGCATCGTCGGCGAAAAGGGCAAGCCCGTCACCGATTTCATGCATGCCCTGATGTATCCGATCTTCAAGCTAGTCGCGATCCTGATGAAGGCCGCTCCCATCGGCGCTTTTGGCGCGATGGCCTTCACCATCGGCAAATACGGCATCTCGTCCGTTACAAACCTCGCCATGCTGATCGGCACGTTCTACATCACTTCCTTCCTGTTTGTGTTCGTGGTTCTCGGCGCCGTCTGCCGTTACAACGGCTTCTCGATCGTCGCACTTATCCGCTACATCAAGGAAGAACTGCTTCTGGTTCTCGGCACCTCTTCTTCGGAAGCCGCCCTGCCGGGCCTGATGAGCAAGATGGAAAAGGCGGGCTGCAAGCGCTCCGTCGTCGGCCTCGTCATTCCCACCGGTTATTCCTTCAACCTCGATGGCACCAACATCTACATGACGCTGGCGGCGCTCTTCATCGCACAGGCAACCGGTATCCACCTCTCCTTCGGTGAACAGATCCTCCTGCTGCTCGTTGCCATGCTCTCGTCCAAGGGTGCGGCCGGCATCACCGGCGCTGGCTTCATCACGCTCGCAGCCACGCTCTCCGTCGTGCCTTCGGTTCCAGTTGCCGGCATGGCGCTGATCCTCGGCATCGACCGCTTCATGTCGGAATGCCGTGCGCTCACCAACTTCGTCGGCAATGCGGTCGCCACCATCGTCGTCGCCCGCTGGGAAGGCGAACTGGATCAGGACCAGCTTGCCCGCGTTCTGAGCGGCAAGGAAGAGTTCACCGGCATCGCCGATGTGGATTCGCTTCCGGCATCGGTCCAGCCGGCCGAATAATACGACCTCCCAAGGTCTGGCCTGTCCCGGTTTTTCCCGGGCAGGCAACTACAGAAAGCCCGGAGCATCTTGCGATACTCCGGGCTTTTCCGTTACGGAATTGCAAACTGTGCAGTGTCAGCCTTTCGCGGCCAATGCCTTATCGAGACCGCGCTTCACACCGGCAAACAGCTCGTCCAGCTGCTCGGCAGTGATGATCAGCGGCGGGCAGAAGCAGATGGCTTCACCGATCGGCCGGGTGATGACGCCTTCGCTTTCGATGGCCGCAGCCAGCGTGAGCGTGGTATCACCCGCCTTCATGCCCTCCCATGGCTTTACCTCCAGCGCGCCGATCAGGCCGATACCGCGCGAGGAATGAATAAGCGGGTGGTCGGCAAGCGCGTTCAGATGATCGAGGAACTTTCCTTCCAGTCGGGCAACATTACCGACAAGGTCGCGCTCCTGAATGATCTTCAGGTTTTCCAGCCCCACAGCCGTTGCGACCGGATGGCCAGAGGCGGTGTAGCCGTGGCCGAAGGAGCCGATACGATCGGATTCATCGGCAATCGGCTGGTAGAAACTGTCATTCATGATGATCGCCGAAAGCGGCATGTAGGACGACGAAATCTGCTTGGAGACGACAAGCACGTCCGGCTTGATGTCATAGGTCTCGCAGGCGAACATCTTGCCGGTTCGGCCGAAACCGCAGATCACCTCGTCCACGACAAGCAGAATATCGTATTTCTTCAGTATCGCCTGCACACCCTCCCAATAACCTTCAGGCGGCAGGAGAACGCCGCCGGCGCCCATCACCGGCTCGCCCCAGAAGGCGGCGATGGTCTCGGGACCTTCGCGCAGGATCAGATCCTCCAATTCCCCAAGGATACGTGCGGTGAACTCCGCTTCGCTTTCGCCATCCTTGCCGAAATGCACATAGGAAGGGCAGGCCGTGTGCAGCATGCGGTCCAGCGGCAGATCGAAGCTTTCATGGTTGCGCGGCAGGCCGGTGATCGAGGCCGAGGCGATGGTCACGCCATGATAACCCTTGATGCGGCCAATGATCTTCTTCTTGTTCTTCTCGCCCAGGGCGTTCGAGCGATACCAAACCATCTTGGCAACGAGATCGTTGGCTTCGGAGCCGGAGGAGGTGAAGTGCACCTTGGACATCGGCACCGGCGAAAGCTCGATCAGCAACTCGGCGAGATCGACGGACGGGCCGTGCGTCTTGTAGGAAAAGGTGTGGTAATAGGGCAGCTTCTGCATCTGCTTCGTCGCCGCTTCCACCAGCCGCTTTTCACCGAAACCGAGCGCCACCGACCAGAGCCCCGCCATCGCCTCGATATAGCGCTTGCCGCTGCTGTCGGTCACATAGATGCCTTCGCCGCTCTCGATGACAAGCCCGCCGGTCTTTTCGAATTTGCGCAGATTGACGTTCGGATGCATCTGATAGGCGATATCGCGTGCCTCGACGGAATTCGGCAGGATGGTCATCGATAAAGGCTCCATTTTCGGTTGATGGTCGGCGTGTCAGACGTGCTGGCCGCCGTTGATGTGAATTTCCGCGCCGTTGATGTAGCTCGACTGTTCCGAGCAGAGGAAATAGATGGTCTGCGCCACCTCGGCCGTGGTGCCGAGCCGCCCGAGCGGCACCTGCGCGTCCACCAGTTCCGCCGTTCCGGGGGAGAGGATGGCGGTGTTGATCTCACCCGGCGCAATGGCGTTGGCGCGCACGCCACGCGGGCCGAACTCATGCGCAAGTTCGCGCGTCAGCGCCGCGAGCGCCGCCTTCGATGTGGCGTAGGCCACGCCTGCAAAAGGATGCACACGTGAGCCCACAATCGATGTGACGTTGACGATGGAGCCCTTCGCCTCCTCAAGTTCCGGCAAAAGCGCGCGGGCAAGCAGCGCCGTCGAAACGAGATTGACGTTCAGCACCCGCGTCCAGATATCCGCCGTCGTATCCTTCACACCGAGACGACTTCCGCCTTCACCCTTGGGCGAAATTCCGGCATTGTTGACAAGCGCCGCAAGCTTTCCCTCCGGCAGGCGTGAACGCACCTCGTCCGCCAGAGCGTCAATACGGGACAAGTCCTCCAGATCAGCCTGAATATGGCTTTCCCGTGCAGACGGCCAACGGCATTCCTCGGAGAAGGGTTGCCGCGATACGGTGAGAATTCTCCAGCCCTTTTCCTGAAACAGCTTGACGGTGGCATGCCCTATTCCGCGGCTGGCGCCGGTCAGAAGCATATAAGGAACAGCCATATGAGAACTCCTGTGCCATGCGGACCGTTGAGCCGGCCGCGCATTCAGCCCCGCATGTTAGAGCGCTGCCATCGGCTGACAAGGTCTTTTTTGTCGCGGCGCAGCGATGGCGGATCGGCGACGGGCTAATCCCATTTGATGTACGGCTTTCACCCGAAGGGAATATTTGAAGCCGACCGTTTCCCCATAAAATGAAGCCTCCCGAATGTGTGATCAGTATTGGGAGGGGGACGAATGCGCATCGATATCATCGACACGGACGCCGGCTTCGAGGCGATCCGCGAAAACTGGGATGCGGTGTTCATGGCCGATCCCCATGCCCGGCATTTCCTCTCCTGGGGATGGCTCAGGGATTATATGCCGCGCCGCAGGCGCTGGTTCATCCTTGCGCTGCGCGAACGGCCGGAAGGCTCGCCCTATGTGGCGTTTTTCCCGCTGCGCATCGTCACCGAACCGGACAAGAAAACCGGCCGCTTCCATGATAGCATCGTCATGGCAGGCAATGCGGCGGCGGATTACACCGGCTTCATCACCCTGCCGGACTATGAAGATCACGCCGTTGCCGGTTTCTGCTCCTATATACGCCAGCAGAACTGGACAGAACTGAAACTCGATTATCTCTCCGGCCCGCCGGAGCGTCGCGACGCAATGATCCGCGCGCTTCAGGGTCCGCTCGTCATGTTCCGCGACAACATGCCGACCAACCCCTACAACATCAACAATTGCATCTGCCCAGTGGTGGCCCTGCCGGAGACGTTCGATAGCTATCTCGACAGCCATATGAGCAGCCAGACCCGGCAAAAGCTCCGACGTTTCCTGAGAAAGGTCGAAGGCGGCGATGAATATAGCATCACCTTCGCGACGAGAGAGACGATCAGGCGGGATATGGATATCCTGTTCGATTTCTGGCGCATCCGCTGGGCGCCGCACAAGGGCAAGGAGCGTACGGAACTCCTGATCGGCGCGACACGACAAATGTTGATGGATGTCTATATCCGCGGCGATCTGGAAGTACCGGTCCTCTGGTTCGGCGACCAGCCGTTGGGGGCACTCGCCAATATCATCGACCGCCAGAAGAAGTCGGTCCTGTTCTATATCACCGGCCGCGACGAGAACTGGAAGACCCCTTCCCCCGGCCTCGTGCTGCATGGCCACTGCATCCGCCGGGCGATCGAGCAGGGTTTCAGGACCTATGATTTCCTGCGCGGCAACGAGCCTTACAAATATTTCTTCGGGCCGGAGGAGCAGAAGCTGAGCTGCACGTTGTTCCGCACCCGCTCGGGCGAAAATCTCGGCGGCACGCTTCACCCCCGCAGCATCCGTTTTGTCTACGAACAGGCGCTCAAACTCTACAAGAGCGGCCAGAAGGCGGCCGCCAATATCGCCTTCGGGCAGGTGCTTGCCGCAGCACCTGACCATCTCGGCGCGCAATTCGGGCTCGCCAATCTGTCGTTCGACCGGGGTGAATTCCGGGAGGCCGAGATCGCCTTTCTAAGCCTTCTGGCCGCTGGCCAGGAACCCGTCGTCCTGTGGCTTCGCATCGGCGAGGCCCGGCTGGCGCAGCAGTACTACCACGAGGCATCCGAGGCCTTCCGCCAGGTAACCAATCGCGCACCCTTCCACCGGGAAGCGCTTTATAAATGCGCGGTGGCGCTGATTGCCGCCGAAAGAACGGTGGAAGGCGCTGAAATTCTCGACAGGCTGCAGCATTATCATTCCGACGATGCGGCGCATCTGGAATATGCAGAAAAAGCCCGTGCAGCCCTTGCCAGGCTGGAACTGGCAAAGACAAAGGTTCCGCTGCCGTCAGATATCGTCACGCTCGCCATCAAGCCGAAAACGGCGGGCAAACGCTGGCACCCGCCAAAGGTTTTGCATTAAAGGCAACGCCCTGTAAGTTGCGGCTGGAAAAACCGGCCGGACGACTTGCAAGGATTTTTGATGTTTCTGACCAACAAGGACATGCTCGATCTCGTTGAGCTTCGCCATGATCTGCACCGTCATCCGGAAATCTCCGGCGAAGAAAAGGAAACAGCGCGGCGCATCCGCACTTTCCTGAAGCAGGCGCAGCCCGACCAGCTTTTTGCGGATCTCGGCGGCCATGGCGTCGCCGCGATTTATGACAGCGGCAAAAGCGGTCCGGCGATCCTGATCCGTTCGGAGCTCGATGCTCTGCCTATCCACGAAAAGAGTGAGGCCGAATACCGCTCCGGCACTGATGGGAAGGGCCATCTTTGTGGCCATGACGGCCATTCCACCATTCTGACGGCGCTGGCGCTCGGCCTTTCCCGGCAGCGCCCGGAGACCGGCCGCGTCATCCTTCTGTACCAGCCGGCGGAAGAAACCGGTGCGGGCGCCGCCGCCGTGCTCGCCGACCCGCGCTTCGAACACATAAAGCCGGACTACTCCTTTTCACTCCACAACCTGCCGGGCCTGCCTTTCGCCCATGTCAGCGTCGTGGAGGGACCGGTCAACTGCGCGTCGCGTGGTGTCAAAATCCGCCTTTCCGGCAAGACCGCGCATGCTTCCTCGCCCGAACACGGCATTTCCCCCATGCGGGCCATCTCTCAGCTAATGCCGGCCTTGGCCGAACTCGGCTCCGGTTTCCCGCCTGAGCCTGATTTTTCGATGGTGACGATCACCCATGCCGTTATGGGTGAAGCCGCTTTCGGCATTTCTCCGGCCGATGCGGAAATCTGGGCGACGCTGCGGACACTGACCGACGACCGGATGGAAAAACTCTGCGAGGCTGCGGAGTCATTGGCGAGAAAGGTTGCAGCCGAGCAGAAGCTGGCACTCGACATCACCTATGACGATATTTTCCTCCATTGCGAAAATGCGCCCGACGCGGTCGAGCATATCCGGCAAGCGCTGGACGAGGAGAAAATCTCCCACGGTTCGGAAGGGCTGCCCATGCGGGCTTCCGAGGATTTCGGCCGTTTTCGCGCCGTTTCGTCTTCGGCCATGTTCTTTCTCGGTGCAGGCAGGGACTACCCCAACCTGCACAATCCCGATTACGATTTTCCGGACGCGCTGATCGTCAGCGGAGCACGCATCTTCATGCGTATCATCCGCAACCTCACCGACGTGAAATAAGCGGCCACCGGCGTCACGCCGGCCTGCCTCAGCCGCCGCCCTGCGGGCCGTTACTCGGACGAGCGGCGCGCACGGCAGCCAGGCCCTTGATCCCATCCTGATTTCCGATGGCTGTCAGGCTTTCGAAAATCTGTGCCGCTTCGCCGTAACGGCGCATGGCGAGGTAGGAATAACCACGCAGCACCATCAGGTCCGTGCGCTCATCCGCCAGCCGTGCCCGCTGGTCGAGCAGGAGAAGCGTTTCGGCATAACGCTTCGACTGGAAGGCAGAAACCGCGCGGTCAGCAAGGATCGAGACCTGCAGCTCCGTCGCGCGCGGGCGGTCCATGCTCGATTTCGTCGCCGAAACGGCGGCATGGTCCGTCAAGCCCATGCGCAGATAAGCAAGGCTCTGGCCATAGGCTGCGTCGCTTTTAACTGCCGACTGACCGCCTTCAAGCGCGGCTTCGAAGGCTTTCAGCGCCTCCGCCGGCCGGTTCGTCTCCATCAGGCACCAGCCGAGATCGAGCGCCTGCTGCGGCGGCAGACGCTGCGGATCGGGATAGGCCGCGCAGGAGCGTGGGCGCGATGCGGCGCTAGCTTCCCTTTGCACCTGCGCCGGGCGGCGCGCCTGCTTGCGCGAAGGTTCCGGCTGCTGGACGACAGGCGGGGCATATACCACCGCCGTCTCGCCCTGCGGCGCATAGGTCGGTGCAGGCGCCGTCGCCTGTGGGGCAGTGGATGGCGCGGTTATGGGGGCAACCGTCTGCCCGGACTGATCCACCATGCGCGCCGTTCCCACATCGGCGATCCGCTGGGAGCGGCTTGCCCATTGCTGCTGGATGCCACGCAGACCGGCGAGATTGCGAAGATCGTGATAGCTGACGGCCATGCCGTAGGCAGACGGCTCATCATCGGGCTTCCAGCCAAGAGCCGTGCTGAACCATTGCAACGCAAGCGGGGTCTGCCGGAAGGCGAGCGAGTACCAGCCAAATTGCTGCGCGGTGGCCGCATCCTTGCGCGCCACGGTTTCAACGGCGATGCGTTGCAACACATCCGGCGGCAGCACGACCGGCGGCTGCAGCGCAAGAATATTGGCCGTTGCGGCAAGATAGGTCGCAAGCGCATCGTCGGAAGCCGTGCGCCATTTATACATGACGTCCTCGGCCTCGCGCGGCTCGTTACGGTCGATCAGCGCCAGCGCCAACCCTTGAGAGGCGGACGCGCTGTCTTCCTCTTCCCGCGCCTTGCGGAACCACTTTTCCGCCTCTGTCATGTTCTTCTGGCGGATATTGTACCAGCCGAGCAACAGGGCGTCGCTCGCAAGCTTGTCGGTTTCGGCAAGCCGCTCAAGCCGCATCACATAGGCGGAGGGAACGGTGATGCGCTCTTTTTCGCCCTCTTTCACTTTTTCCCCGGCCTTGGCTACAAACTGGCGGGCGAGATCGTTCTTCACCGGTTCGAATTCCAGTTGGCCGTCTGCGCCAGGTTTTTCCTTGGCCAGCAGATCGTCCATCATTTCCGCCGGCAGAAGCGCAGATGCCTTCTGCACCGTGGCGAGCCTGTCGCTTGCAACAGTGCAATTGTTGAGAATGTAGAGATAGGCGTCGCGCGCCCGTCCCATCCGGTCGGTATTGGCGAAGGCGTCGGCCACCCGCCACAGAACATCGACTTCGCTGCAGGTCAGCAGGCCGGGATTGTTGGCCGCCGTATCCACCACCGTCGCATATTGCTTGAGATCGGAGGCATTGACGAGCCGCTGGCGCGCTTCGGCCAAGGTGAGCATGCCCGTCAGATTGTCGGGCGGCTGCCAGCCGGGTTCCCCCTGCTGGCGGTCGGCAATCGCCTTTCTCACCTCGGCATAACGGCCATCTGTATAAAGCTGCCACATGGCATCGAGCCGCGGATCGCCGTTTTCGGGAATGGCGAGAGGACCGGCCGGCGGCGTCCAGTTGGGATAAAGCGTGCGAAGACGCGCGATTTCAGCCTGAAGGCGCTGGGTATCGCCTCTCGCCGCAAAATAGCGTAGCGCGCTGAGATCGACTTCGGGCATGCTGCCCGATGTGGGCTGGGGCGTACGGGGGGCCGGTGCCTGCGCCGTCTGTGTTTGCGGTGCTTGCCCGCCGGCCTGCGTCACCGGCAAAGGATCGGTCGCCGGCACCGTTACCGGCGGTGTCGCGGGCTGAGTCACCTGCGCCATCTCGCGGTTTTTGACGAAAGCGTTGATCTGCGCCGGATTGGCTGCCGGCGAAATGCGCTGCACGGCGCGGTTATCACCGACCGCCGAGGTATGCACGTCCGAAACCCGCCCGAGAATGCTGTCGCGCCAGTGGAAGGCGGCGAGCGCAATCAGAAGCAGGATGAGAGCCGAGGTCGACAATGGCTTGTTCATCGGCATTCCCCGTTATTCCTTGCCAGAAACGACAATGCCAGAAGATGCAATGTGGAGGGATAATAAAGTGTTGGCTGAAAGTTTTTAAGTTCGGCGGGAATGGCCGCCCCCCCGCTGACGCAGCCGGCGAGCGCCGGAATGATACGATAGCCGGGATCCGACAGGACATCCTTGACCTCGCCACTCTTCAGGTCGAAGGTTCCGGCAGCGCCGCTTTCCAGCGTCATGCCGGTTTTCAGACGGGAAAGCAGATCCGGCGAGCCCATCTTCGCCATTGCAAGATAAAGCGGAATACGCACCGCATTATAACCGAATTCCGGCGGAAAACCCGACGCCGGCTGCGGCTTCGTCTTCACAGACACCCAATCGGCCGGCAGTTTTCTATCGCTGAAAGCGAAGGCGCCGATCTGCGCCACGCCGTCATCGGCAAGAGCTTTCCAGAGCGGCGATGGCGCAACGAGATTGAGGACCGGAAACGCCTCGAAAATCAGATAGGAAGGATTGACCACTGGCCCGTCCTCCCGGTCGCCCTCGTCAAAACCGCTGGCAGCCGGCAGAAGCAGCACCCGCCCGCCACGTTGTACCACCGTCTTCTTGAGAACGGCGGATGCGATGGCCGCGGATGCTTCGGCATAATCCTGACGGTTCCATTGCCCGGCCGCCAGCGCCAGCGCATAGGCGATCAGAATATCGCCATCCGTGGCATTGTTGATATCAGTGACATGCGGCTTGGTGCGCGGATCCCATTTCCAGGCGGAAAGTCCGTCATCACGCACTAGGAGCTCGGTACGTGTGAAACTCCAGATCAATTCGAAGTCGGACAGGTTGTCTGCAAGCACGGCAAGCCACATGCCGTAGCCCTGCCCTTCGCTGTGGCTGATATTGCCGTTGCCGGTATCGATGATACGACCACCGGAATCCAGAAATGCACCCTTATAGGTCGACCACGCTTCCGGTGAGACCGAAGCGGCGCAGCTGACCGAAATACCTGCAAACACCGCCATCACGGACACGAGGAGAATGCCGGCCAGTTTCGAGATCCCGTTCTTCATCGATGCCGCCCCATCATGCGCAGCATCGTGAAAGTTGCGACGCCGAGGAGAGAAACGAAACCGATGAATGCCAGCGAATAGGAAAGCACATTGGATGACAGCCAGTTGGCGGCAACCAGCCTCCAGTTGGACAGGGAAAACGCCCGCGTGACGTAAAAATACGGCCGCTCCACCTCCACCGTTTCGAGCTTTTCGGCAGCGGCATCGTAGGCGGCGACACGACCCGTGACACCGCGCCAGCGGTTTTCCCGCGTCATCGCCGCCATGCCGTCAAGAAGTTCCGCTGATGTCGGTGCTGTGGCAAGCGTCCACACCCCCTGGCCGGAGGGGCTGAGTCCCTGCGCCAGCATGAAGGAGACATTGCCGGGTGGCGCATAGAGCTGCTCGGCCGCCGGCAGGAAGCGCAGCGTATCCGAGCTCAGGTCGAAATTCCGCTTCATCCAGTCCTCGAGAGACGACACCTGCCCCTCCCAGACACCTCCGTCCACCCGCTCCCGCCAGTCGTTAAAGAGGGTTTCGCTGCTCTGGGCGGGCGGCTGAACGCCGGTTCCCATTTTCCAGGATATCTGGCTGGAAGGAACGAGATTAAACTGGCCGATCAATGCCTGCGGGAATTGCGAAATCGTTCCAACGAACAGCGCGTCGCGGTCGCCGATCACCAGCGGCGATGCGACAGTCTCGATGTTGATGGGATGCCCCGCCACGCTTGCCAGTCGGCTGATCAGCGTCGCTGCCGCAGACATGGTGTCAGTGTCAAAACGGTCGAGTGACAGTGCAACAGGAGTTCCGCCGGTCCGATAGGGCTGTCCGGCGCCCGCCATCGCGGCGAGGTCGGGCTTGCGGCCGATCTGTGCATAGTCCGGAATATGAAGTTCAGACGTGTCGAACAACGCAAAACGCGGGGTCGTGCTGGCGGGCGCGCCCGGCGCACAGGCCTGATCCTGCGCCGTCATCAGCACCGCCTCGATGGTTACCTTGTTGGGCCCCGGCTTGAAATGACGCATCGTCACATTGATCGGCAGATGCCGGAAAATGCCGCCGCCATTGTTGGAAATCGGCACGGTCGAGGCGATCTCGTCATTGACGTAGATATCGATATGGCTGCCCGGCAGTACCTGCGACGAATAGGCGGCGTCGAGCAGAAGCGACGCCTCGCCATAGGCCGAGGCATAAAAATCGGCGGGCATGCCCACGTAAAACTCATTGCGGAAACGCCGGCCGCCAAATTCGGTGCTTTCCAGGCCAAGTTCGGAAAGCGCGATACGGCGGTCCGACATCACAAGCGGCACATCGGGCGCATGCCAGCTGCGGGTTGAAAAGGTCGTTCTCTGCGCGCCGGGCGTACGCGATATCGAGGAAAACAGCGTCTCTATTGCCGCCTGAACCGCCTGCGGGCTGGGGCCGCTGACGAAAAGCGGCGAAAGACCGCTAGGTGCTGCGGCGCCAAAGCCGGCAAAGGCGCCCGCCGACGCCTCGGGCGGCAGCGTACCGACTATCCCGGCAATCTCACGGGCGGTTCCGACGAGGACCGTCAGCGTGCCTGCCTTGCGTTCTGTGGAAGGCGCGGCCACGAAACGGATCGCCTGGTTCGGCATCTGGGTTCTGAGCGCTAGCGCCTGTGAAAGACGCAGGAGAGAATCCGCAAACGCCGGATTGCCCAGTGCCGGCGCGACAATCTCGATCGACGTCATCGCCTTGCCGTCCGGCCCCGTTGCCTGAATATCGTCGATATTGGCAAAGCTTCCTGCGACATCGGCATTAAAGCCGATATAGGTGCTCGCAGGGTCGACATCGGTCCACAGATCATAGGTGGACTGGATCGTGCAATCGGTTCTGTGGCGTTGCTGCACGCCCAGTCTCACGACATTTGAGCCGACCTGCAGGACGCCGGGCGGAATCTTCAAGGAGACATTGCCCTCGCTGTCGGGCGCTTCAATACGCGCCGGCTCCAGCGGGACATTGTTCAGGCTGACCTGAAAATTCGAGCTTTCCGGCGCGACCACGATGGCGTTCTGATAGCCGATATTGAGCGAAACGGCGGCATTCACCTGCTCCGGCGTCAGATAGATGCTCCATTGCCGGCGGTCGATCTCACCGGAAAGGCTGAGCTTTTCATAGGGCAGGATATATCGGCGGCGGCTGTCGGCGCTGAGCGGCGAGGCCTGCGCCGGAACCGGCCTTGCGCCTTCCTGACGCGGAGGAGCCGAAACCGGCGGCGGCAACGGAACGGCGGGGCGTTGTTGCTGCTGCGGCGCGGGCTGAACCGAAAAGGGCGGCGTGGCGGATGGCTGAGACGGCGTTGGGGCCGGCTTCTGGGCAGGAGGCTGCTGGCGCGGTACGGCAGGCGGAATGGCGGACGGCGGTACGGGTGTCGGAGCAGTTTGGGCGGGCCGTTCCGGCGACATGTCGAAGGGGGAGGACTGCGCCATCGCGCCCGTCGCAACGGCCCCCCATACCAGCACTGCCAGAGAATCCCGGATGGATTTACGGCCGGTCATTTTACGGCTCCGACAGGTTTGGCGTCTTTGGGAGCGGGCCGAAGCGTCCGGACCAGATAATAGAGGCCACGCTGCGTCTGGAAGAGCGAGATGGCCAGGAAGATCGCCGTGCCGCGGATAAGGCCGGGGTTCTTGCGGCGCACCCGCTGAAACTCGCTCCACTGTTCCGAATTGGCGAAAATCAGGTCCGCGATCAGGCGGTGATCGACGGCGCGCTGCGGCGAGAAGGTGCAACCGATCGAGACGAAACCCTCGCCCTTAACCGTCCGCACCACGTTGACAGGCATGGTTTCCGGCACACCCTCGCTATGCGGCTTGACCTTCACGATGGCCGTCGCCCCTTTTTCGATATTCGTCGCGCTATCGAAGAGATTGATCAGCAACCCGTGCACCGACACGTTATCGATAGAAGCCGGCACCCAGGCGTCGCTGCCCTCAAGCTTGACTTCGCAACGCCGTTTGACCGTGATGCGCCGCGACGCCGACTTATCGCCGCGTTCGGAAACGACACCGAGCGCGCAGCCTGCAAAGATGAGATTGAGCAGGTTCCAGCCGCCGACCACGAGCGTGACATCCGCCTTGTAGGGTTCGCTGTAGATGCGCCATACGGCAAAGGCCATCGCCACCACCAGCAGCGCGAAGATGACGAAGAACGGCCGGCTGATTTCCGAAAGCCGCGCCTCGGCAATGGATTCATCCTTCGCCGTCACCTTGAAGGTGGGCTTGCCGGGGTTGAAGATCACCGAAACCACGGCGGGCAGAAGGTGAACCGTCTGCACATATTCGTAAAGCTCAGAAATCCACGGCCAGCGGAAGCTGCCATAGAGATAGTTCTGCATCATCAGGTTCACGAGCATATAGGCCGCCGTATAGGCTAGGAACTCGCCGCCCGAGGCCACGAAAATCTGCAGGTCGAAGAACAGGTAGAACAGCGGCGCGAACAGGAAGATCGTGCGCGGAAACGGAAACAACCAGAACAGCGTCGATGACATATAGCAGAGACGCTGCGTAAACGAGAGACCGCGCCGGAACAGCGGCTGGCGGAAGATCAGGATCTGCATCATGCCCTGCGCCCAGCGGCTGCGCTGGCCGATGAAGCTTGCGAAGGTGGCGGGTTGCAGGCCGGCGATCAGCGGCTTGTCGACATAGATGCTGTTCCAGCCGCGCGAATGCAGCGCGAGCGCCGTTTCGCAATCTTCCGTGATGCTGACGCCGCTGAAACCTTCCGTATCCTGCAGCGCCTCGCGCCGCAGCACGGCGGCGGAACCGCAGAAGAAAGCGCCGTTCCATTTGTCGAGACCGCGCTGGATGATGCCGTAGAACATCTCGTTTTCGCTCGGCATCGTCTCGAAGGTGCGCAGGTTGCGCTCGATTGGATCGGGATTGACGAAGAAATGCGGCGTCTGCACCAGGAAAAGCCGGGGGTCCTCTTCGAAATATCCCACCGTCTCCAGCAGGAAGTCGCGGGCGGGCGCGTGGTCGGCGTCGAACACGGTCACAAGCTCGCCGGTCGAATGGGCAAGACCGTTATTGAGATTTCCGGCCTTGGCATGGACGTTGCGTTCGCGCGTCAGATAACGCACGTCGAGCTCTTCGCAGAGCTTCTTCAGCTCTTCGTGGCGGCGCTGCGCCGCCTGCGCCTCGACAATATTGCTGGCGTTGCGCTTCTGCACCGAGCCGCCGTCGTCCAGCAGCCATACGGTGAAACGGTCAGCCGGATAGTCCATGTTCTTGGCCGCTGCCAGCGTATTGGCGAGAAGTTCAGCATCCTCGTTGTAGCTCGGCACGAAGACATCGACCGTCGGCCGATAATCGGGCGAACCGGGCCGCGTCTTGCGCGACGGCAGCGGCATCGATACGATGACAAGGCTGAGCCCCAGCATCACGACGCTGTACATCTCCGCCAGATAGAGCAGAAAACCGGGAATGAAGTTTTCGAGCTGGTTGACGGGCGGCAGTGTGCTCGTGGTACGCCAGTAGACATATCGCAGAACGATGGCGGTGCCGAAACCGAGCGCGACGAGGCGCCACGCGCCCTGCCCGTTGAAGCTCTTGATCGTTGCGAGAAGGATGAGCGAAATCGCGGTCGCCACCAGATGCGTCTGCAGGCTGACCGGCATCGTGACGATGGCCAGAACGCAAAGCGACACAAGCAACCAGACAATGACTGTGATGGCCTTGTTCATCCAGAAACTTTCCGTTCTCGTCCCCATCCGGAATTTAGGTCCGGAAATTTTGCGATATGCGCCTCGGCGCTCACTTCTCCGCTGGTTCCGGCGATCACCTGCATCCTGGTGACGCTCCCGAACCGGACAGACAAGCTGGCGAGGGAATGGACACCTGCGGCACCTGCGACGGTTGCCGGCTGCTTTCCACCGGCCCGCCGTCCATCCGCCTGCCCGCCACCGAAGATCGAACAGGCTGGATCGGCGAACCCGTCGATGTGGGCGATGGGATATTGACGGCAGCAACGGGCGGCAAAGGCTGTGGTTCCGGCTGCGCGGGCGTGACGGCCGCCACGCGGCGGACCGGCCGGACGGGCACACTAGCGGTCACTTCGCCGCCGGGCCGCATCGGCACATCCTCCGCCTTCATGGGATAGACCGGGCTCCCGGGTCGCCCGAGATTTTGATCGACGGCCCGCGGCGTGCCGTAGGGGTTCCAGCTTGGCGAGGCATAGGTGCCGGTAATGGTGTAATTATACATGACCGCCAGCAGCCGCTCGACGCTTGCGCCAGATTGGCAAAGACGCAGCCGCACCTTGATGCGTCCTAGATTGCGGAAGTCCTGCCGCATGCTTTCCGGCGAGCGTATGTCCTGCCAGCCATAAAGGCAGCTATCGTCGCCGCGGCCGTGGCCGGCGGCATAGGAAAACGCACCATAACCGTTCTGCAGGTAATTTGCCGACATGGCTATGTTTTCGCCCGGAAACTCGGCGCGGATTTCCCGCGCGACGGAAGATGCCCGGAAACCGGAAAAAGCCAGGGCGTCGCCACCGGTATCGCCGGCCTGTTGCGGGCCGAAAAACTCAGCCTTGATATAATTCTGCCCGGGGGTCGCGGCCTCAGAGCGCAAAATGACCTGCTGCGCCACGGCGTTGGAATAGGTGCGGTTGACCACGGTGACGATTTCGGGACCGCCGGGCGGGGGGAAAACCAGCGCCTCGGAAGGAGACGCCATCTGCGCGCCGCCGAACGACCGAACGCCCGCGGGAGTATTGCAGCCCGAAAGAACCGCAACGGAGAACAGCAATGAAGTATAGGCAGAAAATTTCACTGCCTTGCGCCCCTTTGTTTCCCCAACGCCGCCCAGGTTAAAAGGAGACCGAATCACTAATGACCAGACCATTGCTACGAAATACGTGAGGACTACGAATAAGCAATCTCAAATTTGCGTTGTAATTTCTGACACTTTATGAATCGCGAATCGCCGTTGCGGCCCTCATCTCCCACGAAAGAAGGGGAACTAATGACGCCGCCAGGGGTTGGCGTCCTGTCAGGCCGATAATTTTACGGTTGCAGCGCAATATGTCCCATGGTCTACTTGCGTCTATTATTACGTGTTTTTATTGGTCAAATTTTTAATTCAACTGTAAAAACAGAGAGTTACCATATGACAGTGCAATTTCCGAGCATCGCGCAGACGCTTGCCGAAGAGATCGGAACATTACGCAAATGGCTGGATAAAGACGCCCTGCCCCTGTGGTGGGAGGCGGGTTCGGCCCGCCCGGATGGCGGCTTTTACGAGCGTCTCGGCCAGGATGCGAAGCCGGTTTTTTCCGATGACCGCCGCGCCCGCGTGCAGCCGCGTCAGGCCTATTGTTTTGCCGCCGCCGGCCAGCACGGATGGCAGGGGCCGTGGAAAGATGCGCTCCTCCACGGTCTCTCCTGGTTCGAGAAGGTTTATCGCCTTGAAAACGGCCTTTACGGCAACCTTGCCGACCAGACCGGCAGGCTGATCGACCCCTCTTTCGATCTTTACAATCAGGCCTTTGCGCTTTTCGCCGCCGCACAGACGGCCGCCAGCCTTCCCGAGCGCAGGGACGAGATGCGCGGCCGGGCGCTCGATATTCTTGCCATCCTCGAGCGCGACTACAGACATCCCATTGCGGGCTTCGAGGAAGAAAACCCGCCTCGCGCACCGCTCTGCTCCAATCCGCATATGCATCTTTTCGAGGCGATGTTGGCCTGGGAGCTGCAGGACCCGCAAGGCCCGTGGTCGGCGCTTGCCGATGAGATTGCCGGTCTGGCGCTAACCCGCTTCATTGATAGCGGCAATGGCGGGCTGCGCGAGTTCTTCGCCCATGACTGGACACCCCACGACAGCGACAAGGGCCGGATCATGGAGCCGGGCCACCAGTTCGAATGGGCATGGCTTCTGGTGCGCTGGGGCAGCCTGCGCGGAAACGATGAAGCGATCGACAAGGCAAAACGCCTGTTCCAGATCGGCGAAGAGCACGGCATCTGCGCGCGCCGCAAGGTGGCGGTGATGAGCCTCTACGACGATTTTTCGGTGCATGACGGGCTGGCGCGGTTATGGCCGCAGACGGAATGGCTGAAGGCTTCGGTGCGGCTGGCGAGCGTCACGAACGGCGAGGAGCGGCAGCGTTACCTTGCCTCCGGTCTCAGCGCCATCGGCGCGCTGCAGCCTTTCCTTGACACGCCGGTCAAGGGGCTCTGGTTCGACAAATGGCCGGCCGACAGGCCGATGCTCGACGAGCCGGCGCCGGCAAGCACCTTCTATCACATCGTCTGCGCCATCTATGAGGCCGAGGCAGTGCTGGCGACGGCTAACTAGTATTGGAGCACCGGACGAGCGGCATCGCCGCTCGCCGGTTTTCGACGTCGATCAGGCCTTGGCCGGGCGCACGACGCGCCAGTCCGGTCTGCCGAGATTGTGCGGCCAGGAATGAACATCCTTGTCGTTGAAATAGACGACCTCTTCCAGCTTTGGAAAATCCGCCTGTTTCAGCGTCACGTCGTTCATCCACGGACGAACATAGGAATCGCCGCCTTCATAACCCAGTTCGGCAACCCAGACCGGCTTGTTGAAGGTTTCGACAAGTCCATAGCCCTTGCGCAGCAGATCGGTGAAGGTCTTCGGTCCGCCATATTCGATCTTGTCGTACTCCTCGAGACCGAAGACCGAAAGGCCGACCAGATCGGCGTAACTATCACCGGGGTAGTAGGCCTGCAGACCCTCGAGACCTTTCGGTGACCACATCACCTTGACGCTGGGAACCGCCTTGCGGGTCATGTCCACCATGCGTTTATACGCCGTGATGTAATCACGCGGGTTCCAGCCCGACCACGAGAAGCGGCCGGACGTGTCTTCCATTTCCTGTCCCCAGCGCAGGATCAGCGGGCTTTTCATCGCCGACATGCGCGCGGCGATCGCCTGCATGTTCTGGTCATAGTCACCTCTCATCACCTTGCGGCGCAACTCGTCGGAGGTGAGCCGCCAGTTAACGTCCCAGGACCAGGGTTCGACCGTGATCAACACGTTGCGCTTGCGCTCCAGAGCGTAGGCATCCGCAAGTGCGAGACTGTCGAGATCCACGTCCTCCCAGGGCAGGAACAGATGTTCCGACGCCACCCCGGTCTGGGCCGTGAAATCACCGTGCGGATCGTAGGCGCCGAAACGGATGCCGTCCGCATGCAATGTCGGTCTTTTGTCGGCAAGTGTCTTCATGCCCGTCGACGTCATGGGGGCGACACCCTGTGCGTCGAGCTTGAGCACCGGATACATGCCGGCGGTAAAGGCTGCGGCGGCACCACCTGCGAACAAAAGTTTTCTTCTTGTTATCTGCATGACACCTTACTCCCTACCTTGTTGCCGTCATCGCCTTGTCGTAAGCGGCGATCTGCGGCGTGACATCGTCCTTGCGGACGAGTTTGAGGAACTCATCGCCAGGGCGTGGCGGGTTGTGCCGGAACACGTACCATGGCCCGCCCTGTTTGCGCTGGTAGAGCACCTTGCCAATGCGGCCATGGTCGAAGCAGGTATCGGCCTTGCCGTTTCCTGCCGCGCTTTTCCAGGTGGCGCGCATGCACAGGGTGCCATTGGCATCGACGGTCCAGCGGCCTTCACCGATGGACTTCTTGCCCTTTTCTTCCGTTGCGGCGACGAATTTGCGGCCATCGGCAATGAAGCGTCCGCCGCCCGTTTCCCATTTCCAGGTCTTGTCGAAGTACATGTCCACGACTTCGCTGGTTCTGAGCGGTTTCGGCGTCTTCGTGCCGCCTGCAGCGTGGACGGCGCTTGGCACGACCACCGCAAGACAGAGTACGAAAGCGGAGAATCCGCATTTGCTTATTGTTGTTTTCATCACAGCCTCCTCCTTCATTGTCCGACCCTATTGTCGGCCAGCATGATCTCTCCGGTTGTCACCGCCGGCGGCGGCACCACCATGGGTTCCGCCTGCATTTCCTGCGGTCCACGCAGTCCCGGCACGGCGATGCGCAGTTTCAGACGTACCGATCTGGCACCCTCCACGCCCGCGCCGGCGACCGTGAACCGCGTTTCAGTGAAACTGACATAGGGTTGCCCGTGCGACAGGGCTTCCAGCCCGCCGATCGCATGGGAGCTGAGTTCTGCGGCACTCCCCGCCACCAGCAGCAGCGAACAGGCAGCGGCGGTCGCTCCCCCACGCAATGCCGGCAGCCTTGGCACGCCGTTTTCCATCGCATGGCGGATGAGCAGAAACACCGAAAGGCCCGCATAGATCGCCACATTGAGGGCGGCGAAGACGAAGAAGCCCTCCGCCCCGTTTTCACGCGGCGCCAGAACCATGGCCACAAGGCTGAGCGCTGCCAGAAGAATGTAAGGCGCGACGACCCTCAGCGGCAGCGGCGGTTTTGCCTGCGTGCCCTTCGGCGTGATGCGGAAATCGACGAAATCGCCACGGATCGTGTCGCGTATTGCCGCCAACACACCCATCAGCGACCAGGGCCAGCGCAGGAACAGAAACACTATGGCTTCCCAGCTGAAGAGCTTCGCATCATGCGGGCGGAATGCGCCCGTGGCACGCCAGAAGAACGCAAAGACGATCATGATCAGCGAAACCGGCAGGAAATGCGCCAGGAACGCCGGATAGGACGCGTTGACCAGCACATCACCGCGCATCAGCGCAACGGCGGGAAGCACGAACATCAGCGCCATGAAGCCGGAAAACAGGGGATACCAGAGCTGCGAAAACAGGAACTGGAACTTCAGCCGCGGCGACAGCTTCGGCACATAGTGCCGCGAATATTGCAGCAGAATGGTCATAAGGCTACGCGACCACTGAAACTCCTGCACGATGAGATCGGCAAACGTCACCGGTCCGTCGCCATGGGCGATGGCGTTGACGGCGTGAACACCGCGCCAGCCGCCGGCGTTCATCAGAAGCGTGGTGGAATGATCCTCGGCAAGCTCCGGCCCCAGGCCGCCCACTTCATGCAGGGCCTTCGTGCGCACGGCGTAGTGCGAGCCGATGCAGAGCGGCGCCCAGCCATTATTGTAACCCAGCTGCAGCGCGCCATGCAGGCTCGCCTCGGCATATAGCCTGCCGCGCGCCGCCCAGCTTTCACCTGCATTGGCATCGCAAATGCTCGGGGCCGAAACATATCCCACCTTCGGATCAGCAAAGGGACGGATGATCTCGCTCAGATAATCCGGTTCCGGCACATGGTCCGCATCGAACTGCGCGACGAAATCATAACGCCGATACCCGTAATGGTCGTAGAAATAGGCGAGATTGCCTTCCTTGCAGCGCGTGCGCCGAGGCCAGCTCTTGCGATGATACTCGGCGACACCCTGTCGGGTGGAAACGAAAACGCCGTGCGCGCCACACCATTTCAGCGTTTCCGCATCCGGAGCCTCGTCGGCAAGCCACACGTCGAACTCCAGGCCCTTCTGCTCCAGCATCGCGAGCAGCGTCTTCTGCACCACGGCGAAAGGTTCCGACGGCGCCTTGGTGACGACCATCGCCACCCTGCCCCGTGGCAGAGGGGAGCGCCGGTCGACGACCCTTGCGTTGAGAAAGATGAAGATGAAATAGGACGGCAGAAGCGTGATCCACGCGAGCGTGATCGTGACGACGGTATAATAGGGCCAGTCGATGACGCGATCGCGATCAAGCCACCAGATCCAGAAATAGGCGAGCGTCACCATCCATCCGCCGATGCCGAGAAGATAGGTCATGCGGTTCCAGCCGGCAAAGACCGGCAGCATCCGCAGATCGCTGGTGACTGCGACGGCGCGGGCCGAGGGAACGGAAGGGGTTGAACGGGCTTTCATGACCGCACCTCCAGTCCGAAACCGGGACCGGCCGTCCGGATGATGGTATCGATATCCGAACGCTTCGGGATAAAGCCGAGCATCTCTTCCGCACGCTTTATATCCGCAAACAGGGCTGGCGGATCGCCGGCACGCCTCGCACCGAAATGAACCGGCACTTCCTGCCCCGTCACGCGGTGGATCGCCCGGATGATGTCACCGACGGATGTGCCGTGACCGGAGCCGAGATTGACGCGCAACGTCTCGCCACCCTCGGCAAGATAGTTGACGGCGGCGACATGGGCATCGGCCAGGTCGCTAACATGGATATAATCGCGAATGCAGGTGCCGTCGCTGGTGTCGTAATCCGCCCCGAAGACATCCAGTTGCGGCAGCCGTGCGGCAGCCGCCATCAGCGCCCGCGGGATCAGATGGGTTTCAGGCTCATGCCGTTCGTAAAGCTCACCGTCCGGATCGGCACCGGCGGCATTGAAGTAACGCAGGGCAACGAACCGCAGACCATAGGCCGCAGCATAATCATCAAGCGCCATTTCGAATATCAGCTTGGTGCGCCCGTAAGGGTTGACCGGCATTTGTGCCGTTTCCTCGCGGATCGGCAATTGCGGCGGAACGCCATAGGTGGCGCAGCTGGAAGAAAACACCAGCCCGCCGATATTCTGGTCGAGACAGGCATCCAGGAGCGCCAGGCTGCCGCCGACATTGTTGCGGTAATATTTGCGCGGATCTTCGACGGATTCGCCGACATAGGCATTGGCGGCGCAATGAATGACGAAGGCCGGCGAGAATTCCCTGAGCGTGGCCTTCAGGAGACCACGATCCAGAATATCCCCCTCGATGAAGGGACCCCAGCGGACAGAATCCGCGTGACCCGTCGAGAGATTGTCATAAGCGATGGGCTTGAAGCCGGATTGGGCCAGCGCCTTGCAGATGTGGCTGCCTATGAATCCGGCCCCGCCCGTGACGAGGATTGTGCGGGGCATCTCATACGGCCTCCGCTACAGTCTTGCCTGCCAGCAGTGCATCGAAATAGACGATAGTTTTTTCCAGGCCGATTTCGAGCGGCACGCGCGGCTGCCATCTCAACAGTTCCTTTGCCCGCGAAATATCGGGGCGACGCTGCTGCGGATCATCGATCGCGGCGGGCAGATGCACGATGCGCGACCGGGAACCCGTCATGCGGATGACGATATCGGCGAGCTGCCGCACCGGAATTTCCGTCGGGTTGCCGAGATTGATCGGCCCGGTGCAATCCTTCGGCTTGGCCGAGAAGCGCAGGAAACCGTCGATCAGGTCATCGACATAGCAGAAGGAACGGGTCTGGCTGCCATCGCCGTAAATGGTGATGTCAGCGCCCTTCAACGCCTGGACGATGAAGTTCGAAACCACACGTCCGTCATCCGGGCGCATACGCGGCCCATAGGTGTTGAAGATGCGTCCCACCTTGATATCGACACCGAAGCTACGGTGATAATCGAAAAACAGCGTTTCGGCGCTGCGTTTCCCTTCATCGTAACAAGCTCGCGGCCCGATTGTATTTACATTGCCGAAATAGGTTTCCGGCTGCGGATTGACGTGCGGATCGCCGTAGACTTCCGAGGTCGACGACTGCACTACGGTTGCACCGCATCTGCGCGCTACCTCGAGCACGTTGACGGCGCCAAGCACATTGGTGAGCAGCGTGCCGACGGGATCGCGCTGATAATCTGGCGGTGAGGCCGGTGAGGCGAAGTTGAAGATCAGCGAGACATCGATGTCATAGGGTTTGCGCACATCGTGCTCGACTAGCAAAAAACGCTTATTGTCCCGCAAATGCGCCACATTCGCAGTGCGCCCGGTCGAGAGATCGTCGAGACAGATCACCTCGTGACCGCAACTCAGCAGGCGTTCGCAAAGATGGGAACCGAGAAAACCGGCGCCGCCATTGACGAGAACACGTTGGCCAGGCCTCCACTCGGAGTAGATGGTGACGCCGTTGTCATGTTCGTTGGGAACGAAATTACGCATTACACACTCCTCCCCATGATGAATCAGCGCAGCTGATTCAACTAAACTGGATCAAACTCCCGATTGTACGATATCTTGAATATCACCCTCCGGTTTTTACTTCTTCTGGAGGTTTTAATATTTCGATTCGATAAATTTCAACTTTCATGATAGGCGTGGCAGAAAACTGGTCAACTTAATTTCATCAAAATATTACAATTGATTACCCAAAATTACTCAAAATATCCTCTTGATTTAATACTTTTTAACTACGCCTCCATTATGCCTTTCTTATTGAGCATTAGCGCAAGCTTCGCTCAACCAGTCGGGGCTATCCTGGTTTTGTAAGGCTCGGTCCACCGGGAACAAAACCGCCCGGCGAGATGCGACAGACAGTCGATTTCAGGGGACACACATGATGAATGAAATGCCTTATTCCCATGGCGGCAAAGCAGCCCGCCATTGTCGTTTTGCGCTTGTTGCCGCAGCACTTGTAACTTTCACTTTCGCGACGGCTTCATGCTCAGTGGTCGAAGACGCCGTTCTCATCAAGACCGCGTCGGCCAATACCGCCACGATCAACAGCCGGGTTGCTCCGGCGAAGGCGTCCTACGGTTATCAAAAAACCGGCAACGCAGCCGTTACGCTTGTTGCCGATGCCTCGGGCACACCCGCGGCATCGCGGCAGTCCTATTCGGGTTCTTCTCCCTATATCTGCTCACCGAGCGGATTCGGGCAGAAATCCCGCTGCTTCCTGAGGCCCTGAGCCTCCTGGAGAGAAACCGGAGGGAACTGGCGTCCGGACGGCTCTAGCCGCCCCGACGCTCAGTTCTTCCAGCCGCCGGAGAAGGTCGTGTCTTCGTCTTTGTTGAAGAAGCGCGACGCCGCCTCCGTGCGGTTGCGCACGTTCATTTTCTTATAGATATTGCGAACGTGAACCTTGACAGTGTTCTCGGACAGATGCAGCCGATCAGCGATGATCTTGTTTTGCGTTCCCTTGCAAAGCAGGTCGAGGATTTGCACCTTGCGCGTCGTCAGCGCGGCCACGTCACCCCTGCTCGCAGCAAGGGCATCGGCACGATTGGCGATCACGGCATTGCTTTGAACGCTCTTACCATTGATGGAAGGCGAATAGGGCGTGAGCTTGCCCAGAAGAGCTGCGGGAAAATGTTCCCCGCCCTTCATAAGCAGATCGACGGCCGCCATAAAGACATCGAGCCTGAGATTGAGCGGCAGCACGCCATCAATGACGCGCATTCCCACCAGCCTTTTCAGCGGCTCTTCGAATTTGTCGATGGTTTCGACGACGAGCGCGATCGGCGCGTCGGGATGCTTTTCCCGAACCTCCGAAAGAACGGCATGAAGGCGCTCACCGGACATCCGGTAAGGCAAAACCAACCGCACATTGTTACCGTAATCGTCCTCGATCCCCCCTGACGAGGTTATACTCACCACCGCGAATGTAGGGAACTTTTTGCCCAGCGCCTCCATGAGGCACTCGGAAAACAGGTCCGGATCCGCGATGACCAATAAAGTTCCATTTATAGGAGCAACGGCGTTTTTTTGTTTTGCCGCATAATCTGAAGTTCCCATGAACATTGACGCCTCCCTAAAGCGCTTACGCATTACGTTCTTTTGGTTGTGCAGTCTGTTGTCCGTCGAGTATCTTTCCCCTGGATCTTTAGGGGCCTCTCCCCGCCTCAGGCCATGTCAACTATTATTAATCACCCGTTAATTAACACACGCTAATACGAAAAGCTGTGTAAATAAATGGCCCAAACGGGTTATTTTTTACAATTGACATACAAAATAGGTTACGCCGAGATAGAATCATTCATCCGGCAACCCGCTGCAAAAACAAACACATCGGAAAAGCTTTCGCTGTGGTTTTGCAATCCTGGAAAATATAACTTTTAGTTGATATCCCTTTACATAGCTCGCCGGCGAAAGACCCCCGGAGCTGTTCCGTTTCGGGATAATGGCCTTTTCCCACCGAAATAAACCATGTTTTTCGAAAAGCCGCGTTTCTCCCGGCACAGCGGCATTTTTCTACGGCCAAACCAGCGAAACGGACCGCCGGACCACCGCTCGCGACATATATATTCGGGATGGGCGCCGATGTGTTTAGCCCGAATTGATATCTAGGAAGCGCAATTTTTCTGCGGCACAGTCTGACCGTCGCTGAACGGCGGCCGATGGAAAGACACCTCCGGCCTTGACGTGTGTTTGAAAACGCCGGTCCCTTTTCAAGAAATATGCAAAGCGAAAAAGACGAAAGCCACCGCGCTCCCCATCGGAGCGAGGAACGGATTTGTGCGCCGTTTTACCGAGTAGCGCACAAGGGCTGAACGAAAAGAGCCCGGTCACGGGTCAATACCGAACCGCAGATGATGCGTACCGAGTGCATCTGCAAACATCAATCTTAATGCTATCAGGAGCAAGCGCGAAAAAATCCCGTTTGAGATGAGAGGGATTTCGAAAGCTGCTCCGAGCTTTTCGGAGGAAATCGAAATGGGTTATAATCCAAAGTCCGGCGACGATATCACCAAGATCGGCGCGCTTTCCGATGGTTTTGCCAACACGGCGACCAACGACGCCAAGGTGGAAGACAGCAACGTCGGCACCGCAAACGGTGAAAACCGCAACAACGACAACAGCGACAACAGCACCAATGTGGATGTTGACGCCAAGGTCGATGTTTCCGCCAATAACGGTGACAATCGCGACAACGACTATGACTGGAGCTATGACAGCAAGTCCTATAGCGACAACGACACGAGCACCAAGACGAGCACCGAAACCAACACCGATATCAAGGTCGACTACGACTGGAGCTATGAAAGCAAGTCGTACAGCGACAACGACACCAATGTGAAGACCATTACGGATACGGACACGAAGACGTCCAACTATTCCGACAACGACACCTCCACCAAGACCACAACGACCTCCGACAGCTTCAACTCCGCTGACAGTTTCTACAAGTCGGATGACGACTTCGGCAACATCACGGGCGTCAAGGATGTCGGCAATCTCGGCATCGCCGGCGGAGACCTCACCTTCAACCTCGGTGACGACTTCTCCTTCACGCTGGACGTTGACAACATCCTCAACGGCTCGCTCAATGGCGACGGTAACGACACCGGCTTCAGCATGGTGCAGGCCAACCACCTGGCAGATCAGGATGAGGCCTATGACATCAAGATGCAGAATGGCGGTGCGGAAAACCATCTGAGCGCCAATGCCGGTGACGCCTTCGGCGCCGAAGGCATCGACGGCAAGGGATGGGACCTCAAGGCCGGCGACGACGCCGCAGGTACCAGCACTGCAGATGCATCGGCAATCCTTGCAAATTCCGGCTTCCATCTGGAACTGGTGCAGGGTGCCAACATGCTCTCCAACGCAGTTGACGCCACGATCACAGGCGGTAACTCGCATGTTTCTGACGTCGGTGAGGATCACTCCTGATACCCACCTCTTGACGAAAAGAGCTGCACCGGCACCCGCCGGTGCAGTTCGCGGTTGAAGGACCGGGTTTGCGTAAAACGAAGCACCGCCTCTGAGACGTGTGCCATGCGCAGCCCCAGGCTCTGCCGCGATGATCAGGGAGGGACCTCCAATGCATATCGACAAGATTTCGGACATGATTGCGCATTTCATCGGCCTGTTCGACACGGTGATCGAGGATGCGCGTCTGAGAACCAACTATAGCGAGGGCCCGGCACGTTCTGATCCGGACCGCCTGCCGGACGATGAAGCGGCAAAGCTGCTCGACAAGAACTACGACGTGCCGCTGCAGGACTACGACCCCGGCGTCAAATACAGCGCCGGCTATTATGATTTTGACTATATCCGACCGCATTTCGCCCGCGCTGTCGAATACGACATGCAGCAGCTTGCAAATGCCATTCCGGTCGATATTTCCGCCGCTCATTTCCGCTTCCCGGGCCGCCTTTCCTTTGAGGAAGAATATGAACTGGTGGTTCACCCCGGCCCCGGCTCGGTCATCGCGCATGTAGCGCAGGTCAATATTCTTCAGGACGACGACTATCTGAACATGACTGATGGCCCCTATGTGTGGCGCGACACCAGCTTCGTGACAGAGCGTACCGTCGAGTTCTACAATGAAGCAGCTATCTTTACGCCTTTTTCCGTTTTCCAGCGCACCGACAGTTACGATGCGCTGCAGGCGCTCGCCAAATCCGCGCACGACTATATCGACCATGCCCGCGAAAACGATGTCACCTCGCTTGGCACCGGTGCGGACCAGGATTTCGTTCTGGCCGGCAACGATATCGACGGTATTTACGTCAATGGCTCGATAGCCAGCGAAAAGCCGATGCTTGATGACTACATGCCCGATCGCGGTATCGCCAAGCCGCCGGAAGAGCCGGAAAAGAGCGATGTTTCGCTGCATGAGGATAGCCCGGCCGGCAACAGCCTTGATGTCGCCGCAGGCGCCAACGTCGTCGCCAACATCGCTACTCTGGTCAATACAGGCGTCATGACTTCGGTGACCGCCGTCATGGGCGATTATCATCAGATCGACGCCATCACCCAGGCCTATATCTATAGCGACCGGGACGAGATCGACTCCGTGTTCACACACTCGGAAGATCAGGCGGCGACGGTTGCCTTCAACATCGCCAGCTTCGAGCGCACCATCTATCCCGGCGCGGAAAACGCAGCAGCGGACAGCCAGGAAACGGGCGCGCCCCCAATATTCCCCACCGCCTGGCGTGTCAGCGTGCTGGAAGGCGACGTTTCCTTCGTGCACTGGATCGAGCAATACCAGTTCGTCAGCGACAACGACACGATGACGATAACCACCTCGGGCGCTACCGTCAGTCTGCTGACGGGCGGCAACGCCGCGCTCAACATTGCGAATTTCCTCGGCATCGGCATGCAATACGACCTGATCATCGTCGGCGGCAATGTGCTGGACATGAACCTGATCAGCCAGATCGCCGTGCTTTACGACAATGACTGGGCGCGCGCCAATCCCGATGCGCCCGATGGCGCCACCATCCAGTCCGGCAACAACCTTCTGTGGAACGATGCCGCCATTCACAATGTTGGCAGCAACGACCGTTTTGAAACCATGCCTGATTACATGACGCAGACGGTCAACGCGATCAACGCGCGCGACCCCAACATGCCGGATGCGCTGGCTCATGACGTCAATTTCGCCGGCTATGAGGGGCTGAACGTCCTCTATATCACCGGCAATCTTTATGATGTCAGCATCATCAAGCAGGTGAGCGTGCTGGGCGATTCCGACGACGTGACGCAGGCAGCCGCCAAGGTTCTCGAAAACAACGAGGACGCCACCGTCCACATCGATACCGGCAGCAACGCCGTCGTCAATCTGGCGCAGATCGTCGATTACGACAGCTTTGGCTCCACCACCTATGTCGCCGGCGGCGTTTATTCCGATGCCATCCTTATTCAGGGCGGCATCATCGAAAACGACACGTCGCAACCCCAGCAGGGTCAGCTGGCAAACGAGGTCATCGCCTTTCTTCACGACGATCCCGCCACCATCGAAAACGAATCCGATGGCGTCATCAATGCCGGTCACGACCTGTCATGGTCGAACGGACATTCGGCCGACGTCATGCAGGCGGTGACCGCGTAGATTTGGCTGGCGGGGCGACAATCGCGTCCCGTCACGGCCGAACCGCAAACACCGTGAGATCACCGAGGGGACCGATAAAAAATGGATCATATTTCAAGAAAAACCATTGCCGACGGACGCTCGCTGGACTTGCCGCTGGATCAGGAGGCGGAAGACAGCAAACTGACGGACGCCTGTATTTCAGCCATCAATGAAGCTGTCGAAAACCTGCGCCAATTATCCGGCGCGGAACAGGCCGCAAAAACCATTTCATCACCAACGCAGATCATTCCCCCACAATCTCTTCCCCAACCTCATGCAAAAATAGAACAGGCGGAACAGCTACGCGACGTTCCCACGGAAAAGCCGGCGCCTCAGCAGGACCGGCAACCCGTCTCTCCGCCGGAACCACATGCCAAGATCGACAATACCGACCTGCCTTTCGTCAAGACCATCGATAACAATGAAGGGCCGATCCGTGAAAACGAGCGCCGGCCGGTAACGGGTGGTGGCGGCAAGGAACCGACGGACAATGGCGGTGGTGGCGGCGGCGGTGGTGGTGGCGGAAGCAAGAGCGGTTTCCATAAGCGCAGCGAGCCGATCAACTTCGCCGCAAGTCTCGCCAAGGGCATCGCCGCCGTGCGACGCAACATGGTGGTGGTGATGCTGTTCACCGTCGCCATCAACGTCCTGCTGCTCGCCATCCCCCTTTATCTGTTCCAGATTTCCGACCGAGTATTGACCAGCCGCTCGATGGATACGCTTGTCATGCTGACGGTTGCCGTGCTCGGCGCGGTTCTGTTGCAAGCCTTCATGGACGCCATCCGCCGCTTCATCCTGATGCGAACCGCCGTCGAACTTGAGGTACAGCTTGGCGCGCCGATCCTTTCGGCCGCCGCCCGCGCCTCCCTGCATGGCAGCGGCAAGGACTACCAGACATTGCAGGACTTGCAGCAATTGCGTTCGTTCATCACCTCCGGCACCCTGATCGCCTTTCTCGACGCACCGCTGATGCCGCTTTTTATCGTGGTGGTCTATCTCGTCCATCCGCATCTCGGCATCATCATCATGGTCTGCTGCGCCGTGCTGTTCATTATCGCCTGGCTGAATCAGCGCTTCACCGCGAGACAGTTTTCCGAGGCGTCCGGTTATCTCAGCCGCGCCAATTTCCACCTCGACTCCATGTCGCGCAATTCGCAGATCATCAATGCGCTGGCGATGATACCGGAAGCGGTGAAGATGTGGGGGCGCGAAACCGCAGGGTCCCTGAAATCTCATGTCGCGGCGCAGGATCGCAACATTATGTTCTCGGGCGTTTCCAAGGCGGCGCGCATGATCACCCAGGTAGCGCTGCTTGGCTGGGGCGCGCATCTGTCGCTATCAGGTGAACTGACCGGCGGCATGGTGATTGCGGCCTCCATCATTTCCGGCCGTGCGCTGGCGCCCATCGAAGGGGCAATCGAGGGCTGGCACCAATTCAACAAATCGGCCGCCGCCTATGGCCGCATCAAGCAGCTTCTCGTCAATTCGCCGCTGAATTTCCCGCGCCTGCGCCTGCCCAATCCGGAAGGGCGTCTCGACGTGGAGCGCATCCTCTTCGTGCCGCCGCCGCAGAAGAAGGTGATCCTGAACGGCATCTCCTTTTCGCTGAAAAAGGGGGAATCGCTTGCCATCATCGGCAATTCCGGCTCCGGCAAGACGACGCTCGGCAAGATGCTGGTCGGCTCGATCCTGCCTACTTCAGGCAATGTGCGCCTCGACCTCATGGATCTGCGCAACTGGGACCAGCGGCAGTTCGGTGAAAGCATCGGCTATCTGCCGCAGGACGTGCAGCTTTTTCCGGGCACCATCAAGGCCAATATCTGCCGCATGCGCGACGATATCGAGGACCGGCAGATCTATGAGGCAGCTGTGCTTGCGGATGTGCATGAGCTGATCGCCGGTTTTCCGCAGGGCTATGAGACCGTGGTCGCCGCCGACGGCGCGCCGCTTTCCGGCGGCCAGAAACAGCGCATCGCGCTTGCCCGCGCCTTCTTCGGCGACCCCAAATTCGTGGTGCTGGACGAGCCGAACTCCAACCTTGATACGCAGGGCGAACAGGCGCTGGCCAAAGCCCTGCTGCACGCCAAAAGACAGGGCATCACCACCGTCACCATCACCCAGCGCCCGGCGCTTCTTCAATGCGTCGACAAGATCATGGTGCTGAAGGACGGATCGGTCGCCATGTTCGGCGAAAGGATGGATGTGCTGAAGGCGCTTTCCGGCAATGGCCGCCCGGCCAGCCAGTCCCCGCAGATCGAGGGTTGAGGACCGTCATGTTCAAGAAGAAAAACGCCGTTGCCGAAATCAAACCCCAGGGCCAGCTCGAATGGTATAGCGAAGTGCCGCGCTCGATCCGCCTGCATAGTTCGATCGGTCTTGCCGTGCTGCTCGCTTCCTTCGGTGGTTTCGGATTTTGGGCCGGCACGGCACCGCTCTCCTCTGCCATCATCGCCCAGGGTAGTTTCGTCGCCACCGGTAACAACAAGGTCGTCCAGCATCTCGAAGGCGGTATCATCAAGGAAATGATGATCAGCGAAGGTGAAACAGTCAAGGAAGGCGACGTTCTTCTGACGCTGGACAAGACGACGGCGCTTGCCAATGAACGCATGTTGCAGATGAGACGGCTTCGCCTCGAAACCATCGTCACGCGCCTGCGCGCCGAAGCGCAGGGGGAAAAGGGCTTCAAGGTGCCTGATATCGTCATGAAGGAAGCCGGCGATCCTGACATCAACGCCATCATCCAGAGCCAGAACATCGTGTTCCACAGCAAGCTCGTCAAGCTGGAGGAACAGCTCAACCTGATCGACAAGAACATCCGGTCGCTGGAGTTCCGCTATGCGGGTTATGACGGACAAAAACAGTCCTTCGACCGGCAACTGGCACTTTTGACGCAGGAGCGCGATTCCAAGGAGAGGCTCGCGAAGGATGGCGTCATCCGCAAGACCGACATGCTGGCGCTGGAGCGCGCCATTGCCGATGTGATGGGTGACATCGCCCGGCTGAGCGGCGAAATGAACCAGAGTGAGGCGGAGATCGCCAAGTTCAGGCAGGAAGCGATCATCGCCGTCAACGCCAACAAGCAGGCGGCGCTCGACGCGCTGGAAATTGCTGAATCCGATCTAGACAGCGTACGCGAACAGGTGCGCGGCGCAGCCGAAGTGCTGGAACGCACCATCATCCGCTCTCCCGTCAACGGCACCGTGGTGCGCGCCTATTATCACACGCCTGGGGGCGTCATCACGACAGGCAAGCCGATCATGGAAATCCTGCCCGCCCATGTTCCCCTCATCCTCGAGGCACAGGTGCTCAGGACCTCCATCGACCAGCTGCATGAGGGGCAGACCGCCGCGATCCGCCTCTCGGCACTCGACCGCCGCACCACGCCGGTTCTGAATGGGAAGGTTTTCTACGTTTCAGCCGATAGCATCGAGGAAAATGCCGGTCTGCAGGTCAAGGACGTCTATATCGTGCGCGTCCAGATACCTGACGAAGAGATCGCCAAGGTCCATAATTTCCATCCCGTGCCCGGCATGCCCGCCGACGTGCTGATCCAGACCTCGGAGCGTACCTTCTTCGAATATCTGACCAAACCGATCTCCGACAGCATGTCCCGCGCCTTCAAGGAAAGATGAAGAGATAACAGGGATTTACACTGTCAATCCTGCCCCTGTCGGCATATAATGCCCGTATAATTCTTTGGGGTGGGAGAAGCGGGCATGGCGGTGATGTCGGACGTATTGCTGCTGGTCGGCAGGCTGAATTACGTGTGGACCAACACCGAAAGCCTGATGATCTATCTGATCGTCCATCTCCTGAAAGTGGAGAAGGAAGCGGCCATCGTCGTATTCCTGACCCTCAACACCACGCGGGCGCGTATGGATCTCATCGAGCGCCTGGCGAAGCTTCCCTCCACCGATGCGAAGGATCGCAAGACCATCCTCTCCATCATGGCGCGGCTGAAGAAGGAAGCGAAGACGCGCAACAAATACAATCACTGCATCTATTCCTTCGACGAGAAGGGCGAAATCGCCAGCACACAGCTGATGCGGCTGGTGGAGGATGACAGCCAGGTGCGTTACGGCAAGGTCGAGCGCATGGACGAGAAGGAAATCGGCCAGCTGGAAAAATCAATCGCCGACATCGTGGAGGTCAGCAAGGACATGTGGAGTTTCATCCACGCCAGTCCGCATGTCTCGGCGGATTATCTCTAGGCTCTCGTCTGTAACCGCATGCCGATCGCCGGGTGAGGCTCGCTACCCTCTGCGGCCCTTGCCGGGAGGCACAGTTTCCCGGCTGCAAAATAAAGCAGGAATGAGCCTATCTGGTAGGGGAAGATGATGTCGATCTCCACGAAGGAACGCACGACAAACAGGGCGCAGATTGCAAACAGGATGACGCCCTGCGGGTCGCTCTTGCGCATCAGCACCGAGCGCAGATGCCCGAGCAAAGTTCCGTAAAGCACCATGCCAAGCAGGAGCATGCCAACGAACCCGTTTTCCACCACGGTTTCGATATAGGTATTATGGAAGTGGAAGCCGGTGCGGCCGGTAATGAAGAAATCGTTCCACAGGCGTTCGGCATCGGGAAAACCCGCGACCCAGAACCCCTGATAACCAACGCCGAGGATTGGCGTCTGTTTCGCCGCCTCGATGCCCTGCTGCCAGAGATAGGTTCGGCCGGTCAGCGTCGAATCCTTGCCGAAAATGCCGAGAATGGCGTCGAGCAGGCCGAATTGCAGGGAAGCGACCACCAGCAATGCGCCGAGTCCACCGAGCGCGAAAAACGTCATCTTTCTGTTCGCCGGCGAAAGCATGCCGATGGGAATGAAGCCGATGATGAGGGCGACCACCGCCGCCGTGGTAATGGTGGATGTGGCCGATTGCGACGCAAGGAGGCTATAGGCCGACAGGAGCCCGGTGACGCCGGCAATCGGCAGCCAGATGCCCCTTTGCTTGAGCACCAGCACCGACGCGGCGGCAAAGATGACGCCGAGCGAGGCATAAAAGCCGAGCTGGTTCTTGGAGGAGAAAGCGCCGACGAAACTATAGGTGCCGTCAAGCGCATCAAAGAGGTAGACGCCGAATAGCAGCGAATAGAGCAGAACGACGGCGATGCCGATAAGCGCGCCACGCGTCAGCGTCCGGATCGAGATCACCCGCATCGCGATCAGCGCGCAGACGATATGCGTCATATACTGGATGGAGGCGCGCATGGTCACCGACGCAGCTTCCGACCAGAAGCTGGACAGAACCGTCAAAATGCCGAAGGCGAAAATCCACAGATAACGCGGATAGTTGCCGAGCACGCGCCGGTAATCGACCACCACCAGCGGCAGCCACATGCCATAATAGGCCAGAACCGAGATTTGCCCGAAACGCGACGAATAGGCGAAAACGAAGAATGACAGCGCAACCGCCGTCATTCCGTAGATTTCATTGCGTTCGGGATCGATCAGCGCCGATTTGGCGATCCGCATGAAAACCTCACTGCATCAGGATTTCGGACGAGACCTTGATGACGTCGCCGGGCTGGAGAAGTGCGTTTTCATCCACCTTCACTTCCTTCGGCTTGCCGTTTTCCTCACGCACCACGACATAGCTGATCGTCGCGGACTTGCCCGACGGATCGAAACGGATCGCTTCGGCCGATTGCGCCAGTGCTTCCGACATCAATTCGCGGCTGGTGGTCAGCTGCAGATTGAGCTTGTCGAGTTCCGCTTCGGTGTCCTGCAATTCCTTGGAGCGCTGCGCCACCCAGTCGTTGCGCAGGTTGATTTCGTCCTGGGTTGCCTTGTTGATGTCCTGCTTGGCGCGCAGCGACTGCGTATCGATATCAAGCAGGGTGGATTCCACCTCCGCCGCGCGTTCTTCCGCGGAAATACGCCGCTGCGACAACGCAAGCCCCTGCTCGTTCAGCCGGTTGACGCGGTCGCGGTCCTCATTGGCAAGCTGCAGCTGGCGGTTCTGTGTCTCTGATTTCTTCTTCAGGGATTCAACTTCGCTCTGCAAAAGCGCATGCAGGTCGGTCAGCGCCTTGAGCTGCAGGGTGTAACGGTCGGTTCGCGATTTCATCAGCGCGCTCTCGCTGGCCAGCAGCACGTCGATCTCGCTGATCTTTTCCATTTCAGGCGTCTTGGCGATGGTCGTGTCACCCTTGACCTCGGCGATCAGCCGCGCCTGACGCGCGAGCAGCCTTGCCCGCTGGTTGTCGTAAACCGCGGCATCGCCACGGGCATTGATGAAGTCACGGGCAAAACGTTGCCCGGCGTCGGAGCGTCGCAGGCCGCCGGCAAGGCTGACGGCCTTCAGCACGGTAAGATTGGCGGCATAGGGATATTCACCCGGCGTCTGCACATCACCACTCAGAAAGATCGGCCGGAACTGGGCGATTTCGACGGAAGCCGAAGGCAGGTTGCGAAGGGCGAACTTGCTCTGAAGCTGCGCGCCGATCTGTTCGCTGACCTCCGAGGGCGTCTTGCCCGCGACATCCAGCTGCCCGATGAAAGGAAGAGACAACGCACCAGACGGGCCGACGGAATAATCGCCGTTGATGACGTCCCAGTTGCGGATGCTGCCATCGGCAGGCTGCCACTCGGCAACGCGGATGCGCAGCTTGTCGGCGGTACCGAGCTTATATTGAGCGCCATCCGCAGCCAGTGCGGAGAGCGGCGCGGCAAGGGCGACGGAAGCGGCAAGAACGAGGGCCACAAACGGGCGGTGGGCGGCAGCAATAAGGCCGTTCATCGGGAAACTCCCTGTTAGCGGATCGCCATGCAGGCGGTCCGGCCGTCGCGCAACCGGGCAAGGCCGGCTGCGCAGCGCCGCAAAAAGCGGCCGGTATGATTAGCACCAATGACGCACCCAAAGACCGGACTTGGGATCCCGGTCGGGGTGCGTGTCGAAACGAAGATCGATAAAGCCGAACTCAATATCGGTTTTCAGTAGCTTCCGCGTGAAAGGCACACGGCGGGAATGGTCTTGACGATGATGAAGACATCCTGCCGCATCGACCAGTTCTGGACATATTGCGTGTCGAAAGCGACGCGGGTCTTGTAGGAGACGTCGTTACGGCCGCTGATCTGCCACAGGCCGGTCAGGCCTGGACGGGTGCTGAGATAATAAGCGGCAGCACTTTCATAATAGCTCAGTTCCTCATCGACGACCGGGCGTGGGCCAACCACGCTCATTTCGCCGCGGATGATGTTGAGGAGCTGCGGCAGTTCGTCAAGCGAGAGCTTGCGCAGCACGGCGCCGACGGCCGTAACACGCGGATCGTTCTTGAGCTTGCGGGTTGCGCGCCATTCTTCGGCGGCTTCCGGATTGGCGGCAAGATATTGCCGCAGAATCTCATCGCCGTTCATCGCCATCGTCCTGAATTTCAGGCAATGGAAATAGCGGCCATTATGTCCCACACGCCGGTGGCCATAAAAGATCGGGCCGGGATCAGACAATTTCACCAGCGCGGCGATCAACAGGAATATCGGGCTGAAGATGAGCAGCGCAAGTGCAGCCGATGTCATATCGAAGCTGCGTTTTGCGATGCCCCCGATAGGGAAACTGACATCGAAATCTTCGGAGCTGCTGAGTGTCTGTTCAGCCGATTGGGTCGCGGACTTCATAGAGAGAACTCCATTTATGTTTTGCGATTGGTCGGTGCCCGGAGGCGCGTCTTTCCGTCTAAAAGAGATAACAAGTCTGTGTTCGGAATTTGATGCTAATGGATTTTTTGTAAGGCACATTGCCCATAACCGTCTATGCGATTTCTTGCGCGAGCGGCCGATTAACGTCCGGGCAATATTAACGGTTGCATAAAAAAGCAACAAATGGGCGGGCGGCCATGTGTTGAGAGCATGGGTGTCGCGCCGGCATGTATTGGGTTTTGTGCCGTCTACAGTCTTTTCTTATGTGTTTCTTATGACTTGCGCAGATGAGACAGGAACGCCAAGAACAGACATGCCCGTAAAAGACTATTAAAGTTTGTTGCAGCGCAGCAAGATTGTGGCAATGCATATAAAATTTGACATATTGGCTGGGATTTTTTTGCCCGACATTGCCACTGCGCCAATAAAAAACGATGGAAAAATCGCAAGAAGGGCGCAAAGACGGCAAAATAGTGGCGCGACAGTGCGTTCTGATCATGGCAGCTACGCAAAAATGCAAGAGCTGACAATCGAATTCTCTCCACCTCACCCTCTCAGCCGTTTCACGAGCGGCGCTAAGCGCCAAATCCGCTGGAATCAGAAGGTTGGCGGAGTGCAAGCGCTGATGACCTCGCACGGCACGGGACCCACACAACGGAATCGGTGCGGCCTGCGGCTTTCGAAATAATAGGCATCCCCCGGCCCGAGCACCCGCCTCTCATCATCGACCGTCACTTCCAGACGCCCGGAGAGAATGATGCCCCCCTCTTCCCCATCGTGAACCAGCGGCACCTTGCCGGTATCGGCGCCCGGCTGGTAACATTCCTTCAGGATTTGCAGGCTGCGGCCGAAAACATTTTCCCCTACCTGCCGGAAGGAGATCGGCCCCTTGCCGATTTCGACCAGTTCATCCGCCCGGTAAAAGGCCTTCCGGCTTGTCTCCGGCTCGAAAGCGAAAAACTCGGCAAGGCCGATCGGTATACCGTCAAGAATGCGCTTCAGCGCACCGACGGATGGGTTGGAGGTGTTGGATTCGATCAGCGAAATCGTCGAATTGGTGACACCGGCACGTCTTGCCAGTTCCCGCTGGGAAATATTATGGCGCAGCCGCAAATGCCGCAAACGTCCGCCTATATCCACCGACATGCCCGAGCCCCCGTTGCCCTTGTTCGAAATATCGAAAATCCATGTTGAGGCCTATAGCATTTTCAATGACTTGGCCACAGAGAGAAAAGGGCTTGTTCAGTCGCAAAAATAGCTTTCAATCACCGGCAACGAACAGGAGACCACCATGGACAATCCGAGCCGATCCAATTCCACCTCACTCGACAGCTACTGGATGCCGTTTACCGCCAACCGGCAGTTCAAGGCCAATCCCCGCCTGCTGACGAGCGCCGAAGGCATGTACTACACCAGCAATGACGGCCGCCAGGTTCTCGACGGCACGGCTGGTCTGTGGTGCGTCAATGCCGGCCACGGCCGCCACCAGATCGCCTCCGCCGTAAAGCACCAGCTTTCGACCATGGATTACGCACCCTCCTTCCAGATAGGACACCCGGTTGCCTTTGAATTTGCCGAGCGGCTGGCCGAAATCGCGCCCGGCCCGGAAGGAGCGAAGCTTGATCGCGTCTTCTACACGGGCTCCGGATCGGAATCGGTCGATACGGCGCTGAAGATCGCCATCGCCTATCAGCGTGCCATCGGACAGGGCACCCGCAGCCGGCTGATTGGCCGTGAACGCGGTTATCATGGCGTCGGTTTCGGCGGCATCTCCGTGGGCGGCCTTGTCAACAACCGCCGCGTTTTCCCGCAGATCCCCGCAGACCATCTGCGCCACACGCATGATCCGGCAAAGAACAGCTTCGTCAAGGGTCAGCCCGAGCATGGCGCAGAGCTTGCGGACGATCTGGAACGCCTGGTCGCCCTGCATGGCGCGGAAACCATCGCCGCCTGCATCGTCGAACCCGTGGCCGGCTCCACCGGCGTGCTGGTGCCGCCGAAAGGTTATCTGGAACGCCTGCGCACCATCTGCGACAAGCACGGCATTCTGCTGATTTTCGATGAGGTCATCACCGGTTTCGGCCGCATGGGCTCCACCTTCGCCAGTAACTATTTCGGCGTTACGCCAGATATCGTCACCACGGCCAAGGGCCTGACCAACGGGGCGATCCCCATGGGCGCGGTCTTCACCAGTCGCAAGGTGCATGATGCGCTGATGCATGGACCGGAAAACCAGATCGAGCTGTTCCATGGCTATACCTATTCCGGCCACCCGGTCGCCTGCGCCGCCGGCATCGCGACGCTCGACATCTACCGCGATGAGGGCCTCTTCACCCGCGCGGCGGAGTTGCAGAATGTCTGGCACGACGCCATCCACTCCCTGAAGGGCCTGCCCAACGTCATCGACATCCGCACCATCGGTTTCATCGCCGGTATCGAGCTGCAGTCACGCGAAGGTGCTGCCGGCGCACGCGCCTATGATGTCTTTACGGATTGCTTCGAGCGCGGCCTGCTTATTCGCGTCACCGGCGATATCATCGCCCTTTCACCGCCGCTGATCGCCGAAAAATCCCATTTCGACGATATTGTCTCAATCCTCGGCGATGCACTGAAACGCGCAAATTAAAGTATAAACTTCTAATAAAGCAAAGGCTGCAATAAAAATTGCAGCCTTTTTTTTGCTTTTATCAAGAGCAGAGCGAAATAGATCATTTATTAAGCATATTCTATTATTTTTTCACAGCATAACCAACAGCGCGGGAGCGTTCCATGGCGTCGATACAGCAGAAGACAATATTGGCAAGCGTCGCCATCTTTTTCATCGCCGGCAGCGCCACAGGTGTCGGCATGTGGGCAACGGAAACGCTCAACCGTAATAGCGAATATGTGGCGCTTTCGGCCCATGTACTTCGCAACCACATGCAAGCGGACATGATGCACGACGCGCTGCGTTCCGACGTGCTCGCCGCCATCCTTTCTTCCGATGAAGGGATGGGCCTGGAGCTGAATGCGGTAAAAGCCGATCTCGCGGAACATGAATCCACCTTCCGGCAAATGATCGAGGAAAACAGGTCTCTGTCAGCCGGTACGAACGTCAGGGCCGTCATCGACGGCGCCGAAAAACCGCTTCTTGCTTATATCGATGCCGCAAATGCGGTTGTCGGCCTTGCCGGCGCCCGTCAGGAAGAGGCTCTCAAACTGATGCCCGAATTCACGCGGCAATTTTCGGCGCTTGAAAAAGCGATGGAAACAGCCGGCGACCAGATCGAAGCCCTTTCCGACGCCGCCTCGGCCGAAAGCGAAAAGACCAAGGCGACCATCAACCTCGTTTTGAAGGGGCTGCTGGTTCTAGCCGTGCTTTTCTCCGCCGGACTTTTCCTCCTCACCCGCAAGTCAATCATCCTCCCCGTTCTGCAATTGTCGAAGAATATGGAAATCCTGGCGGCCGGCGATACGTCGCAACCGCCCTCCGGCACCGACCGCAGGGACGAGATCGGCTCCATGTCCGGCGCGGTCGAGATATTCCGGCAGGCAGCCATCGCCAACCGGGCGCTCGAAGAGCAGGCAGCTTCCGCCCGCCGGCAGGCGGAAGCCGACCAGGAGGAAACGCGGCGGCAGGCGGAGGAAGATGCTTCCGAGCGGCTGCGCATCGCCACCTCCGGCCTCGCGGCCGGCCTGAAGCGGCTCGCATCGGGTGATCTGGCCTTCCAGCTCGACGATGCCTTTGCCCCGCAATTTGAAGCCCTGCGCCACGATTTCAACAGCTCGGTGCGGCAACTGGCCGAAACGCTCTTCGCCATTTCCGATGGCATCGGCACCATCGACGGTAGCAGCCGCGAGATCGCCGCCGGCGCCGGCGATCTTTCCCGCCGCACGGAAAATCAGGCCGCCTCACTTGAACAGACTGCCGCGGCGCTCGATGAAATCACGGTCAACGTGTCGAACGCCAACAAGCGCGCCGCGGAAGCAAGGCTCGCCGCCACAGACGCAAACGAAAGCGCGCTGAAATCGGTCGAAGTGGTCGGCCATGCCGAAGAGGCGATGCGCCGCATCGAAACCTCGTCGCGGCAGATCACCGGCATCATCGGCGTCATAGACGAGATCGCCTTCCAGACCAATCTTCTGGCGCTGAATGCTGGCGTTGAAGCCGCCCGCGCCGGCGAGGCCGGCAAGGGCTTTGCCGTGGTGGCGCAGGAGGTGCGCGATCTCGCCCAGCGCGCGGCAAAGGCCGCAAGTGAAATCCGCGATCATATCCGCCAGTCATCCGTCGAGGTGGAAAGCGGTGTGAAGCTGGTTCTCGATACCGGCACGGCGCTGAAGGATATCGGCGAACGCATTGCCGGCATCGACCGCCATATGAATGCGATAGCCACATCGGCCGCCGAACAATCGACCGGCCTTGCGGAGATCAACGCGGCCGTAAACTCGATGGATCACGCCACCCAGCAGAATGCGGCCATGGTGGAACAATCCACCGCCGCTTCCGCAACACTTGCCGCCGAAACGGCAAAGCTGCGCGCGCTGGTATCGCGTTTCCGTCTTGAGATGGAAATTACTGGCAGCCGGGAAGAGACACGCCGAGTTGCGTGAGAGCAATGGTGAAACGCGAGAACATCGCCTCGCATCATACAGTCCTTGAGGCGGGCCACCTCACGGCGCGCCTGCGCCGTGAGGTGAACGTTTCTTGATCAATAAGCCTGTGTCGGCTGCGACAGGCCGTCGCCGATCACGCCATTGCCGTATTGCGCCACGGGCACACCTTCCTGGCCGATCGGCACGCCCTGCTGCGCAGGGCCGAGTGCCGTCACGACGATCGGCGTACCGTCAGGCACGCGGTTATAAAGATCGATGATATCCTGATTCAGCAGGCGCACGCAGCCTGATGAGACCGACTTGCCGATGGTCCACCATTCAGGCGAGCCGTGCAGGCGGTAGATCGTATCCTTGCCATCCTTGAAGATATAGAGCGCACGCGCGCCGAGCGGGTTCTTGAGGCCCGGCTCCATACCGCCGTTACGGCTGCTATAGGGTTCCAGTTCCGGCTGGCGGGCGACCATTTCATCGGGCGGCGTCCAGCGCGGCCATTGCCGCTTGTACTGAATGACGCCGCGGCCGGACCATTCGAAGCCTGCACGGCCGAGACCGACGCCATAGCGCATGGCCTGACCATTCTCATAGGTGAGATAGAGGAAATGATTGGCCGTATCGACCACGATGATGCCGGGGCGTTCACCGGTCGGGTTCGCCACCATCTGCCGCAGGAACTGGCGCGGAATCCGCTTATAGGGGATTTCCGGCAGCGGGAACTGCTCGTCAGGCCTCGGACCGTACATGGCGGCATACATCGGGTCTTCGGCAGGTGCCGCGGGCCGGGCGGCCTCACGCGCCGTTGTGTTGCAGCCCGCAAGGCCGGCAAGCGCCAGTCCACCTGCTCCAAGCAGGAAACCCCGCCGGGTCGTTGTCGTCTCGTTCAATTGAAAAACCTCATTTACGTCATCTCACGCTGGCAAAGGGATCTGCCAGCGCCGCCTCTGGGCGGCTGATAGGGTACTTCGTGCCGGAAACCTGCGATGCCATGGCCTTGGCGCCGCTGGATTTCAGAATGGCCCGGAAGCTTGGATGCATGCCGCCGTCCACATACGCGCTGAGGGAGGCAGAAGTTCCCTCGCTCATCGCGGCGGCAAGTTTTTGTTGCTCTTCACCGAGTTTTGACGCCACCAGCGGATCCTGCTGGTTGACGGCCGGCGGGCACGCCGCCAGCGGATCGGCAGGCTCGCCGCCAGCAAATTCACTGTTGAAGACATAACGGCGGCCGCAGACGGAAACCTTGGGCTGCCGGCGCGTCACCTCGAAATAGTCGTAACCTTCCTTCAGCGTCTTCCAGAACGGCATGTTAGGATCATCCCGATGCGCCACCATGTTCCGGGCGCTCATGCGGAAGGGATAGGCCTGCACCTGAAAGCGGTCCTGTCCGCCCTGCAATGCACGCGCGACGATAGCGTAAATCTCACCCACCTGAGCGTCGGTCATGGCGTAGCAGCCGGAAGAGGAGCAGGCGCCGTGCACCATCAGCGCCTCGCCGGTGTAACCGAGCGCCGATTCCAGCCGGTTGGGATAACCGAGATTGAAGGAAACGTAATATTGTGAGTTCGGGTTCAGCATGCCGGCCGAGACATGATAAAAACCTTCCGGCGCCTGCCGGTCACCAGTCTTCATCTTGGGGCCGAGCTTTCCCGACCAGCGGCACATGGGATAGGACTTGAGGAGCGCGTAATTTCCTGTCTTGTCGACCTTCCAGACCTCGAGTTCGCTCTCCTGCTTGAAAATACGAACGAGGACCGGGCTTTCCGGGCGCATGCTCTTGGCCGACATCTGCGCCATCATCTTGGACGACAGTTTCGGCGGGTCTTTCTTGACACTGTCGAGGCCCATGGAGGTGCACGCCGCAAGGCCGCCGCCGATCGCGACGACCGCAGCCATTCTTGCCCCTGCCTTTACCTTATGCCGCAACCCCGCAACCGCGAAATCCAGCAATGCCTGCATGCCCATGGATTGTTCTGCCCGCCTGATTTGCCCGCCTTTCCGGCAGACGCTTAACTATCGAAGGTGGCCACAACACGGCAACCTCGCCCATGTACAAAGTCTCGTGAACAGACGTTACCCATTCGTTAATCATAGGGACACAAGCCCGTGATGCCGTTGGCGCTGAGCTTGGATGCCGTAATTATCGGAGCAGCCCCTGGCCGCCATCGATCCATACCGGCGTGCCGGTAATGTGACGGGATGCATCCGACGCCAGGAAACCGATCAGCGCGGCGACGTCGTCGCTCGTTCCGGCCACGCCGCCGGTCACAGGAATGTCCCCGGCGGGAAAACGGACAGGAACCTCCGTTTTTTCCCGCCCGCGTATATCGGTATTTTCATCGATTGCCGTTTCGATTTCGCCCGGACACACCGCATTGACGCGGATACGGTGACGCCCCAGTTCCAGCGCCAGTTGCTGCGCCATGGCAAGTTGTCCGGCTTTCGTCACGGAATAGGCGGTAGCGCCGGGCGACGTGAAGGTGCGCGTACCATTGATCGACGAGATGATGACGATGGATCCGCCGCCGGCCGCCTTCAGATGCGGCACGCTTACATGAACGGTGAGATAGGTGCCGCGCAGGTTGATGCGGATCGTATCGTCCCATTCGGACGGTTTCAATTCATCGATGGGTGCCCAGACGCCGTTGACGCCAGCATTCGCCACCACGACATCAAGCCGCCCGAAAGCCCCAACCAGTGCTGCGACCGCATGACGCATAGCCTCCTCATTCGCCACATCGGCCACAAGGACCTTCGACGAACCGGATGCGGCGCCTATTTCCCGCGCGACATCGTTCAATTCTGATTCGGTGCGGCCAAGCAGGCCGAGCGAGAACCCCTCCGCAGACAGATGAAGGGCGGCAGCGCGGCCGATGCCGGAGCCGGCACCGGTGACGAGAGCGACTTTGCCGTCAGCCAATGTTACAGGCCTCCCTTTCTGGAGGCTATGGAGGTGCCGATCGCCGAGACGGGATCGCTGGCTGGAAAGCTTTCCTCCAGCCCCTCTTCCAACTCCTCCTCCAGAACGTCGCGATCCTTCGATGTGCGGGCGCTCGCCTGACCGTGCGGAGCTTCATCCTGCGCCGTGCCGAGAGCGGAAAATTGCGAAGGCGCATCCGCGCCATGGCGTGTTCCGAAGGCGGTGAGCTGCACCATCACCGCACTTGCCCGCTTGATGGCCTCCGCATCGTCGATCCCTTCAAGACCATCGGCAAGGCGAACAGAGACCTGGTCACCGTCGCTGCCGACGAACTCGACGGAGATAACCCCGTTATTGCGTTTTACATAGGTCGTCGAAAGTTGCATGACATGCCCTCCGGCTTGGAAAGCACCGGCAAAACCGGTGCGGGGAAACGAATAAGCTGACTTCAGAACGACACAGAGCGGAAGGGGTTCCGGATGGATGAGGCCTTTGGCCCGGAAATGCAGGAGAGTTTCTTCCTGCGCGATGCGGTGGGTGTGGCCCGCGCCCTCATCGGCGCGGAGTTCCGCATCGGCAATACCGGCGGCATCATCGTGGAAACCGAAGCCTATCATCCGGACGACCCGGCATCCCACAGTTTCAACGGGCAGACCCCGCGCAACAGGGCGATGTTCGGCCCGGCCGGCCGTCTTTATGTCTACCGGTCCTACGGCATTCACTGGTGCGCCAACTTTGTCTGCGCTCCGGGCTCCGCCGTGCTTCTGCGCGCCATCGAACCGATCACCGGTATAGACATGATGAAACTGCGCCGGGGAACCGACAAGCCGAAACTTCTATGTTCAGGCCCGGGCCGACTTTGCCAGGCGCTCGCGATTACGGGAGAGATGGATGGCGCGCCGTTGAACGCACCGCCGTTTTTCCTGCGGTTGCCGAAAGAAGCCGCCGCCATCACCAGCGGCAGGCGAATCGGCATCAGCCGCGCCACAGAATACCCGTGGCGCTTCGGACTTAAGGACTCGACTTTCGTTAGCAAGAAATTCGAAAATGGAGACCCGTGAAAGACGAGAGCACCCTCGGCGGCCCGTCATTTTCGTCGGGGTTGGGTACCGGCACCTCGTCCGGCAACCTATCGGGTTCCGGCTCTTCCACCGGCGGTATGTCCGGCTGCGGCGGCACGGGCATCGGCGGTTCGGGATACGGTTCGACGGGAACGGCTGGCATCGCGGCCTCCTGATAAACACGCTTTGCCGCAATGGACACAAGCTGCGTTTTTATCTCTCGGGACAACGCCTTCGCGCCGTCGCCAATCGGGCGGCGCGACACCCAATTCGCCCATCGGTCAAATGCCGGTCAGGTCCCTTCGGTCCGGTTGCGCCGCCCAGCGGGTCGTACAGGGAAACGCGGGCACGGCCTGTCCGTTCCGTTTTTTAAGGAAGTTTTTGCGACGCTCAGGCGAAACCGAGCGCGCTGCGGGAAATATCGCGGTTTTCGCAATAATCGCGGGAATGAGCCTCGTGACCATGCTCGCGCGCGGTCGAACGGGAAAGTTCCGGGCTCGGAACGTTGAGCAGCGCATCGGCATAGGTGCCGGTTGCCTCGACGTCATCGATCACAGTCTGCTGTTGCGGTTTTAAAAATTCAAACATCCGTCCACCTCCTTCGACACGTCCCCTCAACGCGCCGGCCCGGGTCCTGTTCCATAACACCCGTAACTGTTCGGATTATACATGAGACGGCGCGGACGTATAGATGACGAAAGACGAACGTTATCAACTGACGTTCACAAAACGGAGTGGAATCAGTGAGCTATGACGAGAAGCTCAGGCAGGGCCGACCGATTCCCGCAGGATCAGTTCGACCGGCCACAATTCCTGAACCTCGCGCACGGGACGACCGCCGATGATCTGCAACAACAGATCCGTCACCCGAATGCCCGCCATGCGCATGGGCGAGCGGGTGGTGGAAAGCGGCGGCATCATGCTTTCCGGCGTCAGATAGGGAAACACGTCGTCATGGGCGATGACGGAAACGTCCTTGCCGATCACCAGCCCCATCTGCGTGGCGGCGCGATAGACACCCTGCGCCGTCATCATCGCGCCCGCGACGAAGGCCGTCGGGCGCGGCGTCTGTTCCAGCAGCGAGCGGGCAAAGCGGAAGGCGGTATCTTCGCTGAAATGCGCGTTCATCATGAAACGCGGATCGGGCGTGATGCCATGGGTGGCCAGCGCATCCCTGAACCCCTGCTCGCGGTCCTGAACGAAGGTGCGGCCGACGGGACCGTTGATTAGGGCGATGCGGCGATGGCCGCGCTCCAGAAAATGGATCGTTGGTCGATAGGTTACATCGTGGTTGTCGATATCAAGCCAGGCATGTTCGAACGGCGTCTTGGAGCGGCCATGCACGATGAAGGGCACGCCCAGCCGGTGAAGCAGCGCGATGCGCTCATCCTCGGGGCGCGGCGAATGCACGATGATGCCATCCACCCGGCCGCTCGCCGCCAGCCGGCTGAAAATCGCCAGCTCCTCATCGAGATTATTGTCGACGGTGACGCTGACGAGAATGTCGGTTTCTTCCTGTTCCAGACGGGTCGCCATGCCGCCCATGAACTCCGAAAAGAAATGCCCGCCGCCCGAACGGCCCATGACGACGCCGATGGCGCCCGCCCTGCCCGTTGCCAGCCTGACGGCGTTGGCATTCGGCCGGTAGCCGTATTTCAGCGCAGCCTCCATCACCCGTTGCCGCGTTTCCTCGCGCACCTCGGGATAGCCGCCAAGCGCACGGCTGACGGTGGTGGGCGATAGCCCAACCTTTTCTGCGAATTCCTTGAGTTTCATGTTTTTCGCCAATTTGCCTCTGCATGCGTTGCCGCCGCAGATTTTTCAAGCGGACAATAATTGAAAACGATTTCAATTTTTATCCATCTGAAACCTTACAGTCGGTCATTTCGAAAAGCAAACACCGCAAAACCATCGTCGGAAATGCCGGGTTTTCACACAATTAGAAAGAGTATTGACAGATTGATCCGCTTTTGAGAGCCTCACGCCAGTCAAAAGCGCTTTCAATTTTGAGGACAATCGGAAGCGTCAACGGAGGAGTTTGACAATGAATATTTCCATGAAGACTTTGTTCCTGTGCGGCAGCGTACTTTCCGCAGCAGTTTCGGCGCAGGCGGCCGAACTTTCCATCGCCGCCAATTCCACCGGCAAGAACATCGCATTTTTCAAGGAGCGGATCGCCGCCTTCGAGAAAGAGACCGGCCACAAGGTCAATCTCGTCACCATGCCTTCTTCATCAAGCGAACAATTCAGCCAGTACCGGCTGTGGCTCGCCGCCGGCAACAAGGATGTCGACGTCTATCAGACCGACGTGATCTGGGCGCCGCAGCTCTCCGACCAGTTCGTGGATTTGACCGAAGCGACCAAGGACGTCATCGGCGATCATTTCCCCTCCATCGTTGCGTCGCAGACCGTGGACGGCAAGCTTGTCGCCATGCCGATGTTCACCGACGCACCCGCTCTGTTCTACCGCAAGGACCTTCTGGAAAAATACGGCAAGCAGCCGCCGAAAACCTGGAAGGAACTGGGCGAGACCGCCAAGGAAATTCAGGACAAGGAACGCGAAGGCGGGCAGAAGGACCTCTGGGGCTTCGTTTTCCAGGGCAGCGCCTATGAAGGCCTAACCTGCAACGCGCTCGAATGGATCGCATCCGCCGGGGGCGGCCATATCGTCGAGACCAACGGCGACATCTCCATCAATAACGAGAAAGCCGCAGCCGCGATCGAAGCCGCCAAGGGCTGGGTCGGCACAATCGCGCCGCAGGGCGTGCTCGCTTACAAGGAAGAGGAAGCGCGTGGCGTGTGGCAGACTGGTAATTCCGTCTTCATGCGCAACTGGCCCTATGCCTATGCACTTGGAAATGGCGCCGACAGCGCCATCAAGGGCAAGTTCGGCGTCACCCCGCTGCCGGCAGGCGCAGAAGGCGAAGCGCCTGCCTCGACACTCGGCGGCTGGAACCTCGCCGTTTCGAAATATTCAGATGACAAGGACGCGGCCATCCAGCTCGTGAAATTCCTGGCATCGAAAGACACCCAGAAGATGCGCGCGATCCAGCTCTCCAACATGCCGACGATCGCCTCGCTTTATGACGACAATGATGTCGCGGCCGCACAGCCGTTCATGCCGACATGGAAGCCGATCTTCCAGACCGCCGTTCCCCGTCCTTCCGCCTCGGCCAAAGTGAAATATAACGAGGTTTCGGCCAAGTTCTGGGGCGCGGTTCACAACACGCTCTCCGGCAACGGCACGGCGGCTGAAAATCTCGAACTGCTCGAGGTGGAACTGACCGATCTCAAAGGCAACGGCTGGTAACCCGGCCCGCGCGGGAGGCGGCCTCGCCTGGCCGTTTCCCGCGCCCCAACCGCGAGATGTCCCCATGAATGACACCACCCTTCAAAGACCGGTCGCGGCATCCGGCACCGGTTCCGATCTTCAATCGGAACGGCTGAAATCCGCCTGGCTGTTTCTTGCCCCCACATTTCTGGTGCTGGCGCTGGTGGCCGGCTGGCCGCTGGTGCGCACCGTCTGGTTCAGCCTCACCGACGCGTCGCTGACCAATCTCGAGGGTGCGCAGTTCGTCGGCCTCAAGAACTACCTCACCTGGATCACACTCGGCAGCGGCCGCACTATCTATCGTGGCCTGCTGGCCGATCCCGCTTGGTGGGGTGCGGTTCTCAACACGCTGAAATTCACCATCCTCTCGGTCAGCTTCGAAACCGTGCTCGGCCTCATCGTCGCGCTGGTGCTGAATGCCGAATTCAAGGGACGCGGCCTCGTGCGCGCCGCCATCCTCGTGCCATGGGCCATTCCCACCATCGTCTCGGCGCAGATGTGGGCGTGGATGTTGAACGACCAGTTCGGCATATTGAACGACCTCTTCCTCAGTCTCGGCCTGATCTCCCAAAAGATCGCCTGGACGGCCAATCCGGACACCGCGATGGTCGCCGTGCTGATCGTCGATATCTGGAAGACGACGCCGTTCATGGCGCTGCTCATTCTCGCCGGCCTGCAAATGGTGCCGAAGGACATGTATGAGGCGGCGAAGGTGGATGGTATCCACCCCGTCAAGGTGTTCTTCCGCGTCACCCTGCCCATGATCCGGCCAGCGCTCATGGTCGCCGTCATCTTTCGCATGCTGGATGCGATGCGCGTCTTTGACCTCATCTACATTCTGACGCCGAATAACGCCCAGACCCGCACGATGTCGGTGCTGGCGCGTGAGAACCTGTTCGATTTCGACAAGTTCGCCTATGGCGCAGCCGCTTCCACCATGCTGTTCCTCATCATCGCCTCGATCACCGTAATTTATATGTGGCTCGGGCGCGTCAACACCGATGGAGCTGCGCGATGACCCTCACCGATATCGTCAAGACCACCGCCTTTTATGCGCTGGTCGCCGTCATCATGGTGATTTCGGTATTCCCGTTCTATTACGCGATACTGACCAGCCTGAAATCCGGCTCAGCGCTGTTCCAGGTGAATTACTGGCCGCGCGAATTCTCGCTGACCAATTACAGCTTCGTCATCGGCAACGGCACGTTCCTGCGCAATCTCGGCAATTCGCTGTTCGTTGCATCTTCAGTCGTTGTACTGTCGCTGTTCCTTGCGGTAACGGCGTCATATGCCTTGGCTCGCGTGCGCTTCCGTGGCCGCTCGCTGCTGTTGCTCACCATCCTCTCGGTTTCGATGTTCCCGCAGATCGCCGTTCTCGCCGGCCTGTTCGAACTTATCCGCTGGGCGGGAATCTTTAACACACCGCTCGCGCTGATCTTTTCCTACATGATCTTCACCCTGCCCTTCACGGTTTGGGTGCTGACAACCTTCATGCGTGACCTGCCGATTGAAATCGAGGAAGCGGCGATCGTCGACGGTGCGACACCGTGGGTCATCATCACCCAGGTCTTCATGCCACTGATGTGGCCGGCGCTCGTCACGACAGGGCTTCTCGCCTTCATCGCGGCATGGAACGAGTTCCTTTTCGCGCTCACCTTCACCTCATCGAACGAACAACGCACGGTGCCGGTCGCCATCGCGCTTCTGTCGGGCGGCTCGCAATTCGAAATCCCCTGGGGAACGATCATGGCTGCGTCCGTCATCGTCACCGCCCCGCTCGTCGTCCTCGTTCTGATCTTCCAGCGACGCATCATCTCCGGCCTCACCGCCGGCGGCGTCAAAGGCTAGGAGAAATCTCATGACCACCATTCAACTGCGCAATCTTCGCAAATCCTTCGGTGCCTTCGATGTCATCAAGGGCATCGACATGGATATCCGCTCTGGCGAATTCATGGTTTTCGTCGGCCCTTCCGGCTGCGGCAAGTCCACGCTTTTACGCCTCATATGCGGGCTGGAGGAAATCACCGGCGGCACGCTTTCCTTCGGCGGTGAGACGGTCAACCGCCTGCCGCCCGCCAAGCGCGGCGTCGCCATGGTCTTCCAGTCCTATGCGCTTTATCCGCATATGACCGTGTTCGAGAACATGGCCTTCGGCATGAAACTATCAGGCGCGGACAAGGAACAGCGCCGCAAGCGCGTGGAGGCGGCAGCCGAAATGCTGCAACTCACGCCCTATCTGGAACGTCTGCCGAAGCAGCTTTCCGGCGGCCAGCGCCAGCGTGTCGCCATCGGCCGTGCCATCGTGCGTGATCCGAAGGTGTTCCTGTTCGATGAACCGCTCTCCAACCTCGATGCGGCGCTGCGCGTCGCAACCCGTCTCGAAATCGCCAAGCTGCACCGGGAGATGCATGACACGACGATGATCTACGTCACCCACGACCAGGTGGAAGCCATGACGCTTGCCGACCGCATCTGCGTTCTGCGCGATGGCCGCGTCGAACAGATCGGCACGCCGCTCGAGCTTTACGAAAGCCCGGTCAACACCTTCGTTGCCGGCTTCATCGGCTCGCCGAAGATGAACTTCCTTGCCGGCAAATATGCGGAAGTCGAAGGTGCCGCGACCATCGGCATCCGCCCCGAACACCTTGCGATCGGTGCCGGTGAGACCGGCTGGAACGGCGAAATCATCCATTCGGAAATGCTGGGATCGGACAGCTACATCTATGTCGAGATTGGTGCTGGCGAACCCATCGTCGTTCGTGAGGAAGGCGTGACCGACCGCAAGCCGGGAGAAAAAATCGTTCTCGTGCCGGATGCGGCGCAGATCCACCGCTTCGACGCGCAGGGCCAGGCCCTTGCCCGCAATCCCGTGCGCGGCGCCGCCTGAACAGTTAACTTTCGCCGGATCACCCAAGCTTCCGGCCTTCACCAAGGAGCAAGAAAATGACCATCAACACCGTTGTATGGGGCGAAAATATCCACGAACACATCAACGAGACGGTGCGTTCGATCTACCCCGATGGTATGCACAACACCATTGCCGATGCGCTGAATACCAACCCTGAGATCAGCGCCACCACCGCCACGCTTCAGGAACCGGAACACGGCCTTTCGCAGGAGCGTCTGGACAAGACCGACGTTCTGGTCTGGTGGGGCCACAAGGACCACGGTGCGGTTCAGGATGAAATCGTCGAGCGCGTTGCCAAGCGTGTCTGGGAAGGCATGGGCCTCATCGTCCTGCATTCCGGCCACTTCTCCAAGCCTTTCAAGCGACTGATGGGCACGCCCTGCGCGCTTAAATGGCGTGAGGCGGGCGAACGCGAACGCCTGTGGACGATCAATCCGCGCCACCCGATTGCAGCCGGCCTGCCCGAGCATTTCGAGCTGGAAAACGAAGAGATGTATGGCGAGCAGTTCTCCGTGCCGGAGCCGCTGGAAACCGTCTTCATCTCCTGGTTCCAGGGCGGCGAAGTCTTCCGTTCTGGCCTCACCTGGCGCCGTGGCGCAGGCAACATCTTCTATTTCCGCCCCGGTCACGAGACTTATCCGACCTATCACGACGCCAATGTACAGAAGGTCATCAGCAATTCGGTGAAATGGGCCTATAATCCGGTCGGCGCACTGAAAAGCATTCATGACGCCCCCAACGTTCCCGTCGACAAGGCGCTGGAGCCTATCGAAGAACGCGGCCCCAAGCTGCACAAGGCAGGCGAAGCAGGTTACAGGTAAACAGCCATGAGACTTCTCATTCTCGGAACCGGCGGCATGGCCAACAACCATGCCACATATTTCTCGCAAATCCCCGGCGTCGAACTGGTGGCTGCGGTGGATGTGGATGATGTGGTTGTGCGGGGCTTTGCGCTTCGCCACAACATTCCACTCTCCTTTACCTCGCTGGATGACGCGATTGCCTGGGGCGAGTTCGACGCGGCGGCGAATGTCACGCCTGACGCCATCCACCACCCCACCAGCCTAAAGCTGCTGGCGGCCGGCAAGCACGTCTTCTGCGAAAAGCCGCTGGCGGAAAACTACGCCAAGGCCGCCGAAATGGCCGATGCCGCGGAAAAAGCGGGCCTTGTTGCCATGGTCAACCTCACCTATCGCAATGTCGCCCCCTTGCAGGCGGCACGCGAAATGGTGCTGGCCGGCAAGATCGGCAAGGTGCGCCATCTGGAAGCCTCCTATCTCCAGAGCTGGCTCGTTTCCAAGGCCTGGGGCGACTGGATGACGGAGAGCAAGTGGCTGTGGCGGCTCTCCACCAAACACGGCTCGAACGGGGTTCTCGGCGATGTCGGCATCCACATTCTCGACTTCGCCTCCTATGGCGCGGGCAGTGATGTGGAACGCATCTTCACGCGGCTGAAGACCTTCGACAAATATGAGGGCAACAAGATCGGCGTCTACGATCTCGACGCCAATGACAGCTTCACCATGACCGCCGAGTTGGAAAACGGCGCCATGGGCGTCATCCATGCCAGCCGCTGGGCAACGGGGCATCTGAATGAACTTCGTCTGCGCATCCATGGCGACAAGGGCGCGCTCGAAGTCATCCACACGCCTGACTATTCCAGCCTGCGGGTCTGCATTGGCGAGGATGTGGAGAAGGCAATCTGGAAGACGATTGATGTGGAGCCGGTGCCGACGAACTACGAAAAATTCGCCAAGGCGGTGATGGAAGGCGGCGTTGCCGACCCCGATTTCCGCCATGCCGCCAATCTGCAGAAGGTGCTTGATCTCTCGATCATCGCCGACCGTGAACGGCGCGAGCTGGCCGTTTCGGCCTGATTTGCAGAAGAGCGGCGGCGCAAGTCGCTGGTAGGGAGGAGTGATGTTCCTCCACATCGCTCCTCCCAATCGACGTCATCCTCGGGCTTTGACCCGAGGATGCATATCCTTCAACGGCGCGTGGATTCTCACCTCAAAGGCGAGGATGATGGGGAAAGGCATGTGCCAATCCGCATCCCTTCAAACGCCCCGCTTATTTCCCCACAACAGAACATGCAGCTGCGGCAGAACACGAGCGGAAAACCAGCGGTCTTCGCTCACCTTGTCCACCAGCCACAACATCCGGTCCATGACCCCCTCGATATCCACGCGCGCGTCGTCATCATCGGGCGGCGGCGGGGTGTGGTTTCCGGGCTGGAGGTAGACCGGCAGACGTGGGAAACGCGCGGATGCCGCTTTGGCATAGGCATAATCCGCATCGTCGAAAACCACGATCTTCAGCGCCACCTGCGGTCCGTCGCCGGCGGCGGTAAGACAGTTTTCGAATGCCTGCCAGTCCGTTTCCATACCACTCGATGGCGGTTTCGGGCTCAGCACCAGATGATCGAGATCGGCGAACCAGTCTTTCGCGATGCTGCCCTGCGTTTCCAGCGCGAAACGATAGCCCTCGCCCTGCCCCTTCGCGATCAAGGCCCCGAGGGGCTGGATGGCGGGATTGCCGCCTGACAGTGAGACCGTCAGCGGTACGCCGCCGGAAAGCCGACGCACCTCCTGCCAGATCGCCTCGACAGGCATCGGTTTCCATGTGTCGCGGTACTCGCTGTCGACGGCATGCAGCGTATCGCACCAGGAACAGCGGTAATCGCAGCCGCCGGTGCGCACGAATACGGTCGGCAGGCCAATCAGCGGCCCCTCGCCCTGAATGGTCGGGCCGAAGATTTCGCTGATGCGGATCGCCGTTTCCTTCGCTGCAACCTTCCGTGCAGCCGCCGTCATGGCCGGTATTCCGCCCAGGTCTTGGCGGTTTCGCTCACCCGCACGGCGCTGGTTTCCGGCAGGCTTATCTTGCACCAGTCATAAAAATGCTTCGCCAGACATTCCGCCGTCACCCGGTCATGGCCGAGAACGTCGTTCAGGTGGCGATGATCGAAATGGCTGTCGATATAGTGCTTCAGTGGCGCAAGCTCATGATAGTCGCGCACGAAACCGTGCTCGTTCAGCTCTTCACCAGTAAGCTCGACCTCGACGATGTAATTGTGCCCATGCAGACGGGCGCACTGGTGATCAGACGGCAGGCTTTTCAGCTGGTGCGAGGCGGAGAAATGAAACTCCTTGGTGATGCGGAACATCAGCGCACCTCCTGCGCCGCATAGGCATGAGTCGCCGCCACCCAGAAATCGGGGTCCTCATAGTCGGTCGGGTCGGTGACGCCCGCCAGATGAAAGGCCTCGCGCCGTTCCACGCAGGTGCCGCAGCGGCCGCAATGGCGTAGCCCCCCCTTGTAGCAGGACCATGTTTCGCCGAAGGGCGTGCCGTATTTCACGCCATCGGTAACGATCGCCGCCTTGGAGACCGTGACGTAAGGCGCAAAGAGCTTGACGTCGGCGTAACCTTCCAGCGCATGCGCCTGCATGGCGTTGAAACTGTCGATGAAGCCCGGCCGGCAATCGGGATAGATGAAATGGTCGCCGCCATGCACGGCGATTGCCACCGCATCCGCCTGCTGGGCGGCGGCAAGGCCGAAGGCGATGGTGAGCATGATGGCGTTGCGGTTCGGCACCACGGTGGAGCGCATGGTCTCCTCCGCATAATGTCCGTCCGGCACCGCAATGTCGTCCGTCAGCGCCGAGCCGGTGAGATGCGCACCGATGGCTCTGATGTCGATGACATGATGCGGCACGCCGAGACGCCTTGCGCAATCGGCGGCGAAATCCAGTTCCTTCTTGTGGCGCTGGCCGTAATCGAAGGAGACGAGAGCGAGAAGTTCATGTTCCGCCGCGATTTTATGCGCAAGCGAAACGGAGTCCAATCCGCCGGAGCAGATGACGATGGTTTTCATAAGTTGGGATCCCTTGTTTTGACCGGGTGGGCTGCGACCGGATTACGGCGCGGCTTTAAACCAAACGGGCCGTCTTGTGAAGGGCTTTACCGAATTCGCGGGAAATCCGCTCCATCACGAAATCGCCCCGCCGCAGAAACAAGACGAAACAATCGGGACATATGCCGGAAACCGGCGCGATCTAGAACGATGACGAATTCACTGTTCTTGAAGGGTCGTGCCAATGATGGCGGCTGATACGTTTCTGTTTTCGCTGAACAATCTCAGCTCGCTTGGCACCGGTATCCTAATAGTTGTTGCGGGTATGTTTTATGTCACACTCACCGTTCGCGGGCTGATCGCCGCTCTACGACATGGATGAGGCTCTTAAGCCGAAACGTCACCGGCTCAGACGCTATCTCGCGACTGGCCTCGTCGTCGCATCGGCAGCGCTCGTCGCCGCAATCGGCATCGCCCCGTTCGTCTTTCTGATCTGGATGGTCAGGACGGTTACACGCTGGCTCGGTCTTTTTATCGGCCTTTAAAAATCGGCTATGAACACGCGACGCTCGTCATTCAAAAGGCTGAGCGGAAAAGGCCCGGCGAACTGGCAGTGCGCCGGGCCTTTTTTCTTTGACTATACGCTCAGCGCAGCAGCGCCTGCGCCTCCTCGATGCCGAGTGCTGCCGGCTGGGTGCAGGTGGTTCTCATCTCGATGAAGCGCCCTTCTTCCCCGGATTTGAGGATTGAGGTCATCACGTCGATGCCGTGCAGGGAACGATCCAGCGAGCAGCGGGCATCGCGGCCTTCCAGAATGGCAATCGCCATATCAGCAAGGCCGGCAGTGCGGTAATTAGCGCGCGGGCCGTTCGGGCTTTCCTGATTGGCGATGCCGAAGGGATGCGCCCAGTCTTCCAGCGGCTGGATATTTTTGTCCCGTCCGCTTGCTTCCACCACGCCGCCGAAGAAGTTCGGGTCCGGCACGTAGATCGAGCCTTCCGTGCCATAGAGTTCCATATTGGCGTGGCGATGCGACCAGACATCCCAGCTGGCCGAAAGCGTGATCGTTGCTCCGTTCACGAATTCCAGCAGTGCATGGATGTTGGTCGGCGTTTCGACCGGGATGATCTCACCGTTCAGCGGCTGGCTGGTCACTGTGCGGGTGGGGTTCGCCATTGACGTCAATGCGCCGACACGCTTGACCGGGCCGATGAGGTTGATGAGATTGGCGACGTAGTAGGGGCCGAGATCGAGGATCGGCCCGCCGCCCTTCAGGAAGAAGAAGCCCGGATTGGGGTGCCACATCTCCATGCCGGGGCTCATCACATGGCAGGTGCCTGACGTGATACGCCCGACCTTGCCCTCATCGATATATTGCCGGGCAAGCTGATGTGCGCCGCCGAGGAAGGTGTCCGGCGCGCAACCAACGGAGAGGTTCTTCTCCCGGGCGATACGCCGCAGTTCTTCACCCTCTTCCAGCGAAAGCACCAGCGGCTTTTCCGAATAGACGTGCTTGCCCGCCTCAAGTGCGGCTTTCGACACCGGAAAATGCGCTGCGGGAATGGTGAGGTTCACCACCACATCGATATCCTTATTGGCGAGCAGGTCCTCGATGGACTGCGCGACAACGCCGAATTCTTCCGCCCTCAGCTCCGCCGCATTGCGGTTGAGGTCGGCGCAGGCAAGCACCTTGATGCCCTTGAAGAGCGGCGCCAGCGAGAAATAAGCAGACGAGATATTGCCGCATCCGATGATGCCGACGCCAAGATCTCTGGCCATGATGAAACTCCGAAAAATTGAAACTCAATAGGTTTTGAACGATGCGATCGAGCGGGTGATGAGCCGGTCGATGTCTTTCGGGTTGTCGTGCTCGACCACGAAATGTTTCGTGGCGGATTTCGCCTTCAACGCAGCAACGAGGCCCTTCCAGTCCACTGTACCATGGCCGACATCGGCCCAGCCATCCTCATCCGCATTCTCTCCCGCAGGCGCGATATCCTTGACATGCACGGCGGTGATGCGCTTGCCGTAGCTTTCGATCCATGCGAGCGGATCGGCATTGCCTCTGATAATCCAGGCTATATCCGCTTCCCATTTCAGGTCCGGGCCGCCGGCAAAAATCTGCTCCTGCGGCGTCGAGCCATCGTCAAGCGTCTTGAACTCGAAATCGTGGTTATGCCAGCCGAAGATCAGCCCGGCATCCACGAAGGGCTTTCCGGCTTCCTGCAGGCGCTTGCCGAAGGCGAACCAGCCTGCAGCATCTGTCGGGCGCTGGTCAGGCATCAGGTAAGGGCAATAGATCGCCTCCACGCCCAGAACTCTCGCGATGTTCAGCGCCTTTTTTGGATCGCCCTCAAGAAGATCGAGACCGAAATGGCCAGTTGGCATGGTCAGGCCGTTGGCATCGAGTTCGGCGCGCAGACCTTTCAGACCAGCTTCATCCAGCGACGCATACATCGCGCCGTAGCCTTCGACATGTTTATAACCCGCCGCCGAAAGCTTTTTCAGAATATCGGAAAAAGGCTGAAAATTGCGGGCGCTGTAAAGCTGGAAACCGAGTTCTGTCATTGTCTCCTCCATAGAGATCTGGGTCTTTGGACTGTGTGGGGGAAAATCGAAGCTGTTCTAGAGCCGTTCCTCGCTTTGCGCGTCGAAAAGCGAGGCCATCGTCATGTCGAGGCCGAGGCGCACCTTGGTGCCCGGTGAAAACCGTCTGTGGCCGCCGACACGCACGGACATGGTATGCCCGGCATGTTTCAGCCAGATCAGATTGTCGGCGCCCATCGGCTCCTCGATATCGACGATCGCCTCGTGCACCTCACCGCCAACAATATCGGCATCGACGCGCACATGTTCCGGGCGGACACCCAGAACCACGGCACGGCCGGCGGCAAGCGGCGTCTCCGGATGATAACCGTCCAGCGCGAAAGTCACGCCATTGGTGGTGAAGACCACCTTGCCGTCTTTTTCAATCAATTCGCCACGCAGGAAATTCATCGAGGGCGAGCCGATGAAGCCGGCGACGAAGAGGTTCCGCGGCTTGTTGTAGATGGTGACGGGATCGGCCAGCTGCTGGATGACACCGCTTTTCATGATGGCGATGCGATCCGCCAGCGTCAGCGCCTCGATCTGGTCGTGCGTCACATAGATCATGGTGTTCTTCAGCGACTGGTGCAGCCGCTTGATTTCGACGCGCAGTTCCGAGCGCAGCTTGGCGTCGAGGTTGGAGAGCGGCTCATCGAACAGGAACACATCCACATCCCGCACCAGCGCCCGGCCAATCGCCACACGCTGGCGCTGGCCGCCGGAAAGCTCGGCAGGCTTGCGTTTCAAAAGCGGCTCGATCTGCAAGATGCCCGCCGCCCGTTTCACGCGCCGGTCGATCTCCTCCTTCGGCACCTTGGCGACCTGAAGGCCGAAGGACAGGTTTTTCTCCACCGTCATCTGCGGATAAAGCGCATAGGACTGGAACACCATGCCGATGCCGCGATCCTTCGGCTCCTCCCAGGTGACGTTGCGGTCCTTGATGAAGATTTGCCCGTCGGTCGGCTCCAGAAGCCCGGCAATGCAGTTGAGAAGGGTCGACTTGCCGCAGCCGGAAGAGCCGAGCAACACGAGGAATTCGCCGTCGTAAATATCGAGATTGAGGTCTTTCAGCACGGTAACGGCGCCGAAGGACAGGGAAAGATCGCGAATGGAAACGCTTTTGTTCATATAACTCAACCTTTTACTGCGCCTGCAGCAATGCCGCGGACGAAAAGCCTGCCGGAGACGAAATAGACGATCAGCGGCACAGCCCCGGTCAGTAGGGTTGCGGCCATGTTGACGTTGTATTCCTTCACGCCCTGCACGGAGTTGACGATGTTATTGAGCTGTACGGTCATCGGGTAATATTCCGGCCGCGTGAACACCACGCCGAACAGAAAGTCGTTCCAGATGCCGGTCACCTGCAGGATCATCGCCACGACGAAGATCGGCAGTGACATGGGCAGCATGATGCGGAAATAAATCTGCCAGAAATTGGCGCCATCAATACGAGCCGCCTTGAACAGTTCCTCCGGCAGCGACGCAAAATAATTGCGGAACAGCAGCGTCAGGATCGGCATGCCAAAGATGGTATGCACGATGACGAGGCCGGTCAGCGTGCCATAAACGCCCATTTCGCGCAGCACGATGACGATCGGATAGATCATCACCTGATAGGGGATGAAGGCGCCGATGATGAGGATGGAGAAGAACAGCTCCGAACCCTTAAATTTCCAGTTCGCCATGGCGTAACCGCTGACGGAAGCGACGATGATCGAGATGACGACCGACGGCACGAGGATGCGCACCGAGTTCCAGAATCCGCGCGAAAGCCCGTCACAGTTCAATCCCGTGCAGGCATTGGCCCAGGCCTTCACCCAGGGCTCAAAGGTGATTTCCACCGGCGGCGCAAAGATGTTGCCCAGCCGGATTTCCGGCATGCCCTTCAGCGAGGTGACAACCATCACGTATAGCGGCAGCAGGTAATAGGCGGCGGCAACGAACAGCGTGCCGTAAAGAATGATGTTGCGGCGGGAAAAGGTTTTCCTTGGCTTCTTGCCGCGCGGGCCGGAAAGGTCCCGGGCAACCGCATCGGTTGCGGCGGCGACCGTGTTCAGTGTGCTGATATTAGCCACGCTTCTTGCCTCCGAATTCGAGGTAGGCCCATGGGATGACGATGATGGCGACGGTCAGAAGCATCATGGTCGAGGCGGCGAAGCCCTGCCCCAGGTTCTGCGCCTGAAACATGTAGTCATAGACATATTTCGCCGGCACTTCGGAGGCGATGCCCGGCCCACCGCTGGTCTGCGCCACCACCAGATCGTAAACCTTGACGATGCCGCTGGCGATGATGACGAGCGTGGTGATGAAGACGGGCCGCATCATGGGAATGATGATGAGAATATAGGTCTTCCACATCGGAATGCCGTCGACGCGTGCAGCTTTCCAGATATCCTCATCGATACCGCGAAGACCGGCGAGCATCAGGCACATGACGAGCCCCGTGCCCTGCCAGAGCGCTGCAATCAAGATGCCGTAAATGACGATCTGAGAATTATAGAGCGGATCGAAGGTGAAGCTTTCCCAACCCATCGAGCGGACCACGGACTGGATGCCGAATTCCGGGTTCAACAGCCATTGCCAGACGAGGCCGGTAACGATGAAGGACAAGGCGAAGGGATAAAGAAATATCGTGCGGAAGGTGTTTTCAAACCGGATTTTCTGGTCCATCAGCGCCGCCAGCACGAAGCCGATGACGAGGCTGAAGATCAGCGACAGCACGCCGTATATCGCGAGATTCTGGATGGACACGATCCAGCGCGGCGCGGCCCACAGCCGCTCATATTGGTCAAAACCGATGAAGCTTGCCCGCGGCAGAAGCTTGGAATTGGTGAAGGAATAAATCACCGTCCAGATCGTTCCGCCAAGGAAAATCACCATGGCGGTTAGGATCATGGGAATGGAGGCAATCTTGGAATTGAGATTGCGGAAAAGCTGGTTGGGACGCCCTGAGCGCGTTTGACCTGCCATGTTACCTCCTCCTGTAACGTTACAGTCAACGACCGAGCAAAAAGCCCCGCCGCGTGAAACCCCGACCAGTGCCAACTGTTCTGGCGCAAGCCGGACGTTGGAAAGGGGAGCAGCGAACCGCTCCCCGATCCGGAGAGATCACAATCAGTCAGCCGAACCGATAATGTCCGCGAAGCGCTTCTGCCCGTCTTCTGCCGACATCGAGCCCGCGAAGAACTCCGCCATCAGGTCTTCCTTCTGTTTCTGCGTATCGGCAGAAATCAGCTGGTCGGTGCTGGTCAGCGCATTGCCCTTGGCCAGAATTGCCAGACCCTTTTTCATGCAGTCATTGGCTGCATTGAGGTCGACGTCGCCGCGGATCGGCAGCGAGCCTTTTTTCAGGTTAAAGGCAACCTGCGTTTTCGGATCAACAATGGTTGCGGCAAGAACGTCCTGCGCCTTGGTTTTCGCCTCGTCTTTCAAAACAGGGAAATAAAAGGCGTCGCCACCCGTGGTGAGGTATTCACTGAGACCCAGACCGGGAAGGCAGGAATAGTCCGTGCCGGCTTTCTGATTGGCAAGCTGGAATTCGCCCTGTGCCCAGTCGCCCATGATCTGGCCGCCGGCCTTGCCCGTTATCACCATATTCGTGGCCTGATTCCAGTCCTGAACATTGGTGCCCTTGGCCATGTCGCGGGCCTCGACGGCAGCTGCGAAAATCTTCGCCATATCAGGACCGGCTGCCGCTTCGGCATCCTTGTCGCCATAGACCTTCTGATAAAGGTCCTTGCCGCCAATCGAAAGCGTCAGCGTGTCGAACAGGCCGTTCGCCTGCCATGCCTGGCCGCCAAGCGCGAGCGGCTGGATGCCCGCCTTTTTCAGCGCCGGTGCGGCTGCGACGAATTCCGTCCAGTTCTTCGGAACCTCTACGCCCGCCTTTTTGAAGGCCGCATTGGAAAGCCACAGCCATTGCCAGGAATGGATATTGACCGGCGCGCAATAGATCTTGCCGTCGATGGTGCAGCTGTCGAGCAGGCTTGCCGGCTTGATCACATCTTTCCAGTTACCCTTTGCGGCAACATCGGAAAGATCGCGCATCAGGCCTGCCTGGACAAGCTCTTCCGCCTGCCGACCGTGGTTGAACTGGGTGGCACCCATCGGGTCGCCACCGGTGATGCGGCTGATCATGATCGGCCGGGCCGTGCCGCCCGAACCGGCAATCGCGCCGTCCACCCATTTATTGCCGGTCGCGTCGAAAGCCTTGGCCAGTTCGGCGACGGCAGCGGCTTCGCCGCCTGATGTCCACCAATGGGTCACCTCAAGATCGGTGGCCCCGGCAATACCCGCCGGAATCATGACGCTGGCCAGAAAAGCCGCAGAAATAACACGCATTCGCATGAGTCTCCTCCCTCACTGAAACGTTGCAGTTGGAACGTATGCGAAGATTTTTGATTAGGCAACCGCCTAAAATACGAATCTCGCCACCACCGTCAGGAGGCATTTCGAACGGGCAGTAAATATGCCGAACAGCCAAGCGACGCAGGGGATTGGACCGCGTAATCCAAACGCAATGCCGGTCATTTACAGACCTCATGGTGAGGAAAACAGGCGAAAGAGACCATGAAACGCTGGCATATTCTTTTGATCATCGGACTGACCGGTGTCGCATCGCTTTTACTGGCAACGTTTGAGCAGCTTATACCGGGGCAGCAAGCTTCATTGGCTATGCGCCTGCTGATCCTCGTCCAGCCGGCAATCCTGACCGTTACAGCGGTGGCAACCGGTCAGGCTCTTGCCGCGAAACTCGGGCTTAGCGCCCCGTTGATCGATAGCTGGTTGCGGGGTGACAATACGCGCGCAGTGCTGCGAAGACAGTTGCCGCCTGCGCTTGCGGCGGGCATTGCCGTCGCCGTGTTGATGATCATCTACTCGTCGGTGATCCTGCCCCTGGTCACGGATGCGGCAACCCTGGCAAAAATGACCAGATTTGACGTCCCGCTGGCGACCCGGATTTTATATGGCGGCATCACGGAAGAGCTGCTGACCCGGTGGGGCCTGATGTCGTTTTTCGCATGGGCCCTCTGGCGCATGACAGGAAGCGGGGAAATCCGATCATCTCTCGTATGGGCTGCCATCATAATCGCCGCAGCTCTCTTCGCCGCCGGCCATCTGCCGTTTCTGTTCACGATCGCCGCTCAGCCGCAACCGGCGCTCGTCCTTGCGGTGCTGCTCGGCAACTTTATTCCCGGCCTCATCTTCGGGTGGCTATTCTGGCGTCGGGGACTAGAAGCGGCGATACTGTCCCATGGCTTTGCCCATTGCCTGAACGCGCTAGCCGCCTGAACCAAAAAAGGCGAAGCGGACTTATGTCCGCCTCGCCTTATGTTCCCTTTGCATAGGCAGCGCCCCTATTGCCTCTTGTAGTCATCCTCGATGCGGATGACATCGTCCTCGCCGATATAGGCCCCGGTCTGGATTTCGACCAGTTCGAGCGGAATCTGCCCCTCATTTGCCAGCCGGTGCGGCTGGCCGATCGGGATATAAACCGACTGGTTTTCCGTCAGCAGCCGGGTTTCCTCGCCGATCGTGACAGTCGCGGTTCCCTTCACGACGATCCAGTGTTCCGAGCGGTGATAGTGTTTCTGGAACGAAATGCGGTGGCCGGGATCGACCGTGATGTGGCCCACCCGGTAACGCTCGTCCACATACATGTGTTCGATATAACCCCAGGGGCGATAGACGCGCTTGTGGGTCTGCGTCTGTGGCGCGTGTTCGCTGTCCTTCAGCTTTTCCACCAGACCCTTCACATCCTGCACCCGGTTTTTCGGCACCACCAGAACCGCATCCTTGGTGGCCACCACCACCATGTCCTTCGCGCCCACCACCGTCGTCAACAATTGCGTGGAATGGATGAGGCAGCCTTCGGAATCGATGAAGACGCCGTTACCTTCCAGTGCGTTGTCGTTGCCACGCTTGTCGGCAATCTCCCAGATCGCATCCCAGCTGCCGATATCTGACCAGCGGAAATGGCCGTGCACCACCGCCATGCGCTTGGTCTTCTCGATCACCGCGTAGTCGATCGAATTTTTCGGCGAGGCCTCGAAGCTTGCCTGATGCAGGCGCACGAAGCCGAGGTCGCTTTCATATTGCTCGACCGCCTGCGTCACCGCGGCAAGGATCTCCGGCGCGAAGGCCTTCAGCTCGGCAATCATCACATCGGAACGGAACAGGAAGTTACCGGAGTTCCAGAGATAACCTTTTTCCAAGTAGGAGATCGCCGTCTTCACATCCGGCTTCTCGACAAAAGCATCGACGGTGCTGAGGTCTTCCTCGCCGTCGATCGCCTCGCCCGGTTTGATATAACCGTAGGAGGTACGCGGCTCGGTCGGCACGAGGCCGAAGACGACGATATTGCCCTGATCGGCGGCTTTTGCGCCGAGCTTCACGGCATCGGAAAACTTTTGGGCATCGAGCACCACATGGTCGGCGGCAAGCGCCAGCACCAGGCATCCGGGCTCGCGGCGCTCGGCAAGCACGGCGGCAGCGGCCATCGCGGCGGCGCTGTCGCGGCGGGCGGGCTCAAGCACCACCGTTGCCGGCAGATCGATCTCTTCCGCCTGGCGGCGAGCGAAGAAACGGAAATCCTCGTTGGTGATCACCAGCGGTTCGGCATAAAGGCTCTTGTCGCCCACCCGCTGCAGCGTCTGCTGATAGGTCGAAAGATTGCCGACCAGCGGCTGGAACTGCTTGGGCAACTGATCGCGCGATACCGGCCAAAGCCGGGAACCAGCACCGCCGGCAAGAAGAACCGGCGTGATCTTTCGAGATTGTTCCTTCACAACAAAACCTTTCCAACTCTAAAAATTTCCCGGCGCGCCGGACAATATACATATTTCGAAATACCGCCATCATCGGTTCACGGGCGGATAAGCGCAAGCTCATAAATTCGCCTTGTGAAAGCTTGGTGAATGGCGGCGATTTGCCGGCAGGCCCCGTTTTCCTAACACAGGAGGGAGAGTGAGGTTCCGCACGGAATGGCCGCTCACGCCGGCTCACGACAAAGAAAAACCCCGGGATAACGTCCCGGGGTTCCTTTTTTCAGAATGATCAAACCAAAATCAATCCGGCAATGCATAGGCGATTACATAGTCGCCACGATCAGGCGACTGGCGTGCGCCGCCGGCCGAGATAACCACATATTGCTTGCCGGTCTTCGGAGACTTGTAGCTCATCGGACCTCCCTGGCTGCCGACCGGAAGGCGGGCCTTCCAGACTTCCTTGCCGGTCGCCGTATCGAAGGCGCGCAGATAATAATCCTGCGTGCCGGCGATGAAGACGAGACCGCCCTGCGTGGCGAGCGTGCCGCCGAGCGTCGGCATGCCGATCGGGATCGGCAGGCCCATCTTGATGCCGAGAGGCCCGGTATCCTCGACGGTACCAACAGGCACCTGCCACTTGATCTTCTGGGTCTTCATGTCGATCGCGGTCATCGTGCCATAGGGCGGAGCCTGGCAAGGAATGCCGAGAACCGAAAGGAAACGGTTCTTGTCGACGGCATAGGGCGTACCCTTCATAGGCACGAGGCCCATGCCGGTATTGACGCTTTCGCCGCCGCTTGCCGTTGCCTTGCTGGGTGCGGCTTCCTTCATCTGAATCCAGAGGCCGAGGCGCATGTCATTGACGAAAATGGTGTTCGTCGTCGGGTCAGTCGAAAGACCGCCCCAGTTCATGCCGCCGAGCGAACCCGGGAATGACAGGGAGAGGTCCGTACCCGGCGCTGTATAGAGCCCCTCGTAGCGCATTCCCTTGAAGGCAATACGGCAAAGAAGCTGGTCGAACGGGGTTGCACCCCACATATCCGCTTCCGTCAGGGTCTGCGCCCCGATCTCGGGCATGCCGACCGAGCGCGGCTGTGTCGGCGCATAGGGCTCGTTCGGAATATTGGCGGGTTTGACCGGAACTTCTTCAACCTTCGTCAGCGGCTGGCCGGTCGCCCGGTCGAGAACATAGATCTGCGCCGCCTTGGTGCCGAAGACCAGTGCCGGAACAGTCGTTCCATCCGCTTTCGGGAAATCGATGAAGCTTGGCTGCATCGGCACGTCGAAGTCCCAGAGGTCGTTATGAACCGTCTGGTAGACCCATTTTTCCCGGCCGGTAGTGGCATCGAGCGCCAGCATCGAAGCACCATATTTATGGTCGAGCGGCGTGCGCGTCGCGCCATACAAGTCCACCGAAGGGCTGCCGACCGGCATGAAGACGGTGTTCAGCTCCGGATCGTAGGACATGGACGCCCAGACGTTGGGCGTGGAACGCGTGTAGGTCTGCCCTTCGGGCGGCAGTCCGGTGATATCAGGATTACCGGGGTCGAAGGCCCAGCGAAGCGCGCCCGTCACCACATCGAAACCGCGCATAACACCGCCGGGCATATCCACCTGTACGTTGTCGGCGATACGGCCGCCGACCACGACGGTCGTTCCCGCCAGTGTAGGGGCCGAGGTCAGCACATATTGCGGGTCCGGCGCATTACCGAGACCGATCTTCAGATCGACACGGCCATTGGTGCCGAAGTCAGGGCAGAACGCGCCGGTGTCGGCATCAAGCGCAATCAGTTCCGCATTGATGGTGTTCATCAGAATACGGCGCTGGCAAAGCGCGCCTTCAGCCACGATTGCCGGGGTAACCGGCGTGGAACCTGGTGCGGTCGGTTGCTTCAGCGGCGCCTTGGCGTCGAAATAGGCAAGACCGCGGCAGCGCATCCAGACGGAGGATTTCGCGTTGATTTCCGTCTTCCATTTCTCAGCGCCGGTATCGGCATCGAGAGCGATGACATTATTGTGCGGCGTGCAAAGGAACACGGTGTCGCCAACCTGCAGCGGCGTTTCCTGATCTTCCGCACCATTCGCGCCGGGGCTGATCGGGGTGTCGCCGGTATGGTAAGTCCATGCGACTTCGAGGTTCTTGACGTTGTCACGGGTGATTTCGTCGAGCGCGACAAAGCGGCTGCCGCCGGATGTATTGCCGTAATGCTCCCAGTTCTTCTGCTCGGTTTCCGGGGTTACCGGCGTCAGCGCGGCCGCCTCACCATTGAAGGCGACGGTCGGATGCGGCACGAACATGCCGGCAAAACCTGCACCGGAAGCGATGGCGAGAATGGCGGCAATGGCAAAGGAAGTGCCATATGCCGGGGCCTTGCCTGCCGCACGGCGCAAAAGCGGATAGGAGAGCGCAACGACCGTGGCGCCGACACCTATCGCCAGAAGGCGGGAAATGAGCGGCCAGAAGTGCAATCCGGCTTCCCACACCGCCCAGGCGCCGGTGAGGACGACGACAAGGCCGAAGAGAAGCGCGCCGGCAGGCTTGCGCAACAGGATGAGCAGGCCGGAGACGATCAACGCGATGCCCGCCGCAATGAAGTAAAGGCTGCCGCCGAGGGCCGCGAGCTGGCCGCCGCCAATGGCGAAGAACAGGCCTGCGGCAATGATGACCGCGCCGAGCACCAACAGCCATAATCTGGCTGGGAGCGATAGTGAAGTTGCTGGATTACCCATGAAAGAATGTCCGGTTAGAAGAGCCGCCAAAAAGGCTGAAGCCCGATGATCGTTCAGTGTCCGGCAAAGCCGGGACAGTTCGCGGCCATTGCGGCCAGGCGAAGATGCGCCGGAGGCGGCGCGGCTGAACGGGGAACAATGGTGGGGAAGACTTCCGTCGTGACTGTCATTTTGACCCATTCACTGCAGGTAACCGCCGACCCCATGGACGGCGGACAAGGTGCTTGAACAAATCCTCCCCGGTTCGCATCGCCAATGCCCGCATAAGCGGCAAAGACGACCGAAACACTGGCTGCGGTATAACGTCGCCTGTGACAAGATGACAATGCGCATGGCGGGCAATTTTGATAAGCTACACTTATATCACACCAAACCCGACAACACAAAGACCTGTCCGCCGATGGATATTCGCCAACTCACAATATTCGTGGAAGCCGCAAGAGCCAGAAACTTTCGCGCCGCCGCCCTGCAGCTCGGCATCGCCCAGCCTGCCGTGACCCAGCGCATCCGCCAGCTGGAGGAAAATCTGGGCTTCAAGCTTTTTCACCGCATCAATCGCGGTGTGGAACTCACGCCTGCCGGCCAATCCATGCTCATCGAGGCGGAGGAAATCCTCGCCCGCACCAAAGGCGCGCTGGAAAAGGCGCAGCAGATCAGGCGCGGCCAGCTCGGAACGTTGCGCATCGGTTACGGCACCAGTGTCATGGCGGAGCGCAAACTGCCAGCGCTGATTACCCGCTATGGCGACGAACACCCTGATGTGACGCTTGAACTGTTGCCCGGCATGACGATGGAACAACTGATCGAGCAGGTGGCGACCCGCAAGACCGACGTTGCCTTCATTCGCGCCCCTCTTCCCTCGCTGCCGCAGACCTTGCGCGCCATGCCCTTTGATCGCTCGAAACTTTGCGTCGCCTTGCCGGAACGGCACGCACTCGCCCACCGCTCGCGGATTTCGGTCGGCGATATCGTGCGCGAAAAACTGCTGTTGCCGGTTGACGAGATTGGCCTTGGCCTCAGCAGCAGCGCGCTTTCGCTTTTCGAGGATGCCGGCTGCACGCCGGAAATCGGCATGCGTATCGCCAACGTCAATACGATCCTAGCACTCGTGGAGGCGGGTGCGGGCATTTCCATCCTGCCGGAAACCACCGTGCGTTCCGCAAGGGGCATTGCCGGCGTGCCACTGGAGAGCGCGGATGCGTGGTCCGATTGTGTGCTGGTCGTCAGGCGCGGCGCCCTCGCCCTGCATGTCGAAGCCTTCGTGAACATGGCCCGTCATGCCTATCGGCCGAGCCTCTGACACGAAAGACAGGAATTAATCGATTGAATCGGCCACAAATTTCATCACGCTTAAATTTGCTGCACTGAACAACATTCAAGGCTTGGCAGGCGCGCGAAAAATACAATAACAACGGCGGATATTTTTACACTATTATCGACAGGAAAGCACGCTCAGCCCATGTCCGACACGACGAAACCCGCCAGCACAAGAACATCGGTTACGGATCAGGAAGCCCTGGATTTCCACGCGGAAGGCAGACCGGGGAAACTGGAAATCACCCCGACCAAACCGATGGCGACGCAGCGGGATCTGTCGCTTGCCTATTCGCCTGGCGTGGCCGTGCCGGTGAAAGCCATCGCCGAAAATCCGGCGACCGCTTACGACTACACCACGCGCGGCAACATGGTGGCGGTCATCTCCAACGGCACGGCCATCCTCGGTCTCGGCAATCTCGGCGCGCTCGCCTCCAAGCCGGTCATGGAAGGCAAGTCGGTGCTGTTCAAGCGCTTCGCCGATGTCGATTCCATCGATCTCGAGGTCGACACCGAAGACGCCGATGAGTTCATCAATTGCGTGCGTTACCTCGGCCCCTCCTTCGGCGGCATTAATCTGGAAGACATCAAGGCGCCGGAATGTTTCATCATCGAAAGCCGCCTGCGCGAACTGATGGATATTCCCGTTTTCCATGACGACCAGCACGGCACCGCCATCATCGCCGCCGCCGGCCTCATCAACGCCATCGAACTGACCGGGCGTGACTTCAAAACCACGAAGCTCGTCTGCAACGGCGCGGGTGCTGCGGCAATCGCCTGCATGGACCTCATCAAGGCCATGGGTTTCAACCCTGAAAACATCACGCTCTGCGACACCAAGGGCGTGATCTACCAGGGCCGCACCGAAGGCATGAACCAGTGGAAATCCGCCCACGCGGTGAAAACCAGCAACCGCACGCTGGCCGAAGCCATGAAGGGTGCGGATGTGGTGTTCGGCCTGTCGCAGAAGGGCGCTTTCAGCGAAGAGATGATCCGCTCCATGGCGCCGAAACCGATCATTTTCGCCATGGCCAATCCGGATCCCGAAATCACCCCCGAGGAAGTCTCACGCATTCGCGACGACGCCATCATGGCGACGGGCCGTTCGGATTACCCGAACCAGGTCAACAATGTCCTCGGCTTCCCCTATATCTTCCGCGGTGCGCTCGATGTTCGCGCCAGCCAGATCAACGACGCGATGAAGATCGCTGCCGCACAGGCGCTGGCGGACCTCGCCCGCGAAGATGTGCCTGACGATGTGGCCGCCGCCTATCAGGGCAACCGCCCGCGCTTCGGATCGCAATACATCATTCCGGTTCCCTTCGATCCGCGTCTGATCTCGGCCATTCCGGTGGCTGTCGCCAAGGCTGCCATTGAAACCGGCGTCGCCCGCCGGGAACTGCCCGATCTCGACGCCTATGCCCGCGAGCTTTCCGCCCGCCGCGACCCGATGGCATCGACCACGCAGCGCCTTTACGAGCGCGTGCGCCGCTCTCCGAAACGGGTCGTTTTTGCGGAAGCCGAAGAAGAACAGGTCATGCGCGCGGCGATTTCCTTCACTGCGCAGGGCCTCGGCACCGCCATCCTGCTCGGCCGTGACGATATCATCAAGGCCAATGCGGAGCGCGCCGGCATCGATCTCGACCGCGCCAATATCGAGATCACCAACGCCCGCCTCTCCAGCCGCGTCGATGCCTATGTCGATTATCTCTATGCGCGTCTGCAGCGCGGCGGTTTCCTGCTGCGTGACGTGCAGCGCCTGGTCCACAACGACCGCAACCATTTCGCGGCCTGCATGGTGGCGATGGGTGATGCGGACGCGGTAGTGACGGGCGTTACCCGCAACTATTCGACGGCGCTCGAGGATATCCGCCGCTGCATCAACACCAAGCCCGGCCACCGCGTCATCGGCGTTTCGCTGGTCGTTTCGCGCAACCGCACCGTCTTCGTGGCCGATACCGCCGTGCATGACATGCCGAATGCGGAGGACCTTGCCGACATTGCCGAAGAAGCAGCCCACCTTGCGCGGCGTTTCGGCTACGAGCCGCGCGTTGCCATGCTTGCCTATTCCACTTTCGGCCAGCCGACCGGCGAACGCTCAGACAAGGTGCGTGAGGCCGTGAAAATCCTCGACAAGCGCAATGTCAATTTCGAGGTCGATGGCGAGATGTCGGCCGATGTGGCGCTCAACCATCACCGCATGCAGAGCCAGTATCCTTTCGCGCGCCTTTCCGGCCCGGCCAATGTGCTGGTCATGCCCGCCATCCATTCCGCCTCCATCTCCACCAAGATGCTGCAGGAACTGGGCGGCGCGACCGTCATCGGCCCGCTTCTTGTCGGCCTCGACAAGTCGGTGCAGATCACCTCGATGGGCGCGAAGGACAGCGATATCGTCAACATGGCGGCAATCGCGGCCTATAACGCCGGTCGTTGAGACAGGCTGGGACGTTGCAGCACGTTTCTTCTCCCCGGCGGGGAGAAGAAACAAGCCGGATGCGCTCGCTCCGCATATGGCCATCCGGTCCTCAGCAACATCTGGATTACTCTCCCGCCCCATGGCAGGACACGAAGCGGCGGGACAAAGAACAGGATTCTACGATTTCCGGTTATTAGGATATTTTTTCCGCTGAAAGACTTTCTTGGAACCGGTTTCTATTCATAGTATTTTTTGCGCAATGCCAATTCTCGCTCTTGGCGGGTGCCTCATGTAGTTTCCACCTACAATCAAAAGGAAATACCCATGGCCCTTTCTTTCTCCAGATTTGCCGCAAAACTCATCGCCGGAACCGTCGTCATCGCTTCGATGGCAACCGCCGCTCACGCGGATGCAACGCTCGACCGGATCAAGGGTCGCGGCAAGCTCACCGTCGGCGTCATCCTCTCCGGCGCGCCTTTCGGCTTTATCGATCCGAAGACGCAGGAGCAGAAGGGTCTCAACATCGACGTCGCCAAGGCGCTGGCCGCCGGTCTCGGCGTCGAACTGGTGACTGAGACCGTGACGCCGCCCAACCGCGTGCAGTTCCTGCAGCAGGGCAAGGTCGATATTCTGATCGCCAACATGCAGTACACCGAAGAGCGCGCCAAAACGCTCGATTATGTGCCCACCCCCTATGACCGCCAGGGCGGCGCCGCAATCGGCCGCAAGGACAGTGGCATCAAGGACTGGCCGGACCTGAAGGGCAAGATCGCCTGCGTTTCGCAAGGTTCCAACTACACGCAGCCGCTGATCGAACAATATGGCGCACAGGTAAAGGCGCTGCCGAGCCAGCCAGAATCGCTTCTGGCGCTGAAGGGCGGCAATTGCGATGTTTCCGTACACGTCAACGGTACGCTGAGCCTGATGCTTCAGGACCGCGCCGACGAGTGGAAAGATTACGGCATCCTGATCCCGACCGACCTCATCCCGTCGGATTCCGTCATCTGGCTGCGCAAGGGCGAGGCCGACACGCAGGCCGCTCTCGACAAGATTGTCAAGGAACTGCACGCTTCCGGCAAGATGATCGAATTCGCCAAGGCCAACCGCCTGCCCAGCATCGGTTATATGGAAGAGCAGAAGAAGAAGCTCTCCGCCGCGCAATAAGGACCGGGGCAACCCCGCTCGGGTCTGGGTCCAGCGCGATCTAGTCCTTGACCACGAGAGTCTCCTTCGCGGCGCGGACGTGCCGCGGCTGGATGCCGGATCATCCCCGGGCTTGTTCCGGGGACCGGCATGACGGAAAGGGCGGCGGCTATCATCGCGATTTCCCCCAACCATCAAGAACGGCCGGTTTCGCCTGCCGTTCTTTTCTGCTTTATAACAAGGCAGGCCATTCTGGCGCCGCCCGCCGGACGGCACCCGCAATAACAGCATGGATTTCCGATGCAGGATTCATTTACAGCGCGCTTCATAGAACTGGCCGCGCATCTCGGCCTTAACTATGACTTTCTGAACAGCGGTTACGAGGTTCAGATCTGGCTCGACGGCATGAAGATGACGTTGATCCTCGTCGCCGTCACCTTGCCGCTCAGCCTCGTCTTCGGTTTCATTTTCGCAGCCATGCTGACATCAGGCAAAACCTGGCTTGCCGGCCCCGTCCGCGCCTATGTGGAACTGACGCGCAACACGCCGACGCTGGTGCAGCTGATGTGCGGCTTTCTCGTGCTTAACATGCTGATTTCCAACGTACTCGGCGGCGCACAGAACAATCCGCTGACACCCTTCTTCTGGGTCGTTGCCATTACCGGCCTGCACATTGCCGCTTTCCACGCGGAAGCCTTGCGCGGCGGTATCGAGGCGGTGCCGGCCACTACCATCGAGGCGGCCCGCGCGATTGGTTTCAGCTCCTTCGAGATTTTACGCTATGTGGAGTTTCCGCTGGCGATCCGTACAGCGCTGCCCTCCATCATCAATAACCTCGTCAATCTGGTGAAGCTCACCACTGTCGGCTCGGCAATTGCAGTGGGTGAAATCACCTATGCCTCGATCCTGATCTGGACGCAGCGCGACAATGTGGTCGAGCTGATGATCGTCATCCTCATCTTCTTCAGCGTCATCAATTTTATCGTCGCAAGGGCCGGTCTGTGGCTTGAACGGCGTCTTGCGGTTCCGGGGTTCGGTCAATGAGTGCGGTGGTTTCTCCAACACAGGCGGTAAAGAAGCCGCCCTTCGGCACCATTCTGCTGCTCGGCGTGGCGATATCAGTCATCCTGTGGCTGATCCTCGATCCCTCGCTCGGCCAGGTGCTGCTGCAATGGCTGCCCTATCTGGCCAAGGGTTTTGCCATGAACGTGCTGATCAGCATCCTGGCGATCGCCATCGGCACCTTCATCGGCGTCCTGCTCGGCATCATGGAGCTTGCGCCCTACCGTCTCGTGCGCGCGCCGGCGCTGACCTATGTTCAGATCTTCCGCAACGCCCCGCATCTGGTGCTGATCTTTGCCGCGACCTACATCTTCCCCTTCGAGATCGTCGCTTTCGGCAATTACATCCCGTTTCCGGACTGGATCAAGGCCGTGGTCGGCCTTGCCATTCCGGCCAGCGCCCATATCGCCGAAATCACCCGCGGCGCCATCCAGTCCATTCCGACCGCACAATGGGAAGCGGCGCAGGGGCTCGGCTTCTCGCGTAACCAGACACTGCGCTGGATCATCCTGCCGCAATGCGTGAAGCGCTCGCTGCCGCCATGGATGAACCTCTATGCGTCGATCACCATGGGTACGGCGCTCGCCTCGCTGGTCGGCGTGCATGAGCTTCTGCATGCCGCGACAGACGCCAGCACCGCCGTGCAGCGCAACGATTTTACCGTCGTGGTCTATCTCACTGTCCTGATGGCGTTCTTCCTGTTCTGCTATCCCGTCTCCCGTTTCACGCAGCGCCTCGAGCGGCGCTTCGCCTCCCGCTGATTGGAACAAGCCATGTCCGCACCCGCACCACAAACCGCCGCAAAAGCTCTGGTCGAACTGGAAGGCATACACCTGTCCTTCGGTGACAATCAGGTCCTGAAGGGCATCGACCTCACGGTCAACAAAGGCGACGCCGTCTCCATCATCGGCCCTTCCGGTTCCGGCAAGTCCACCATCCTGCGCTGCATCAACGGCCTGCTCATTCCGCAATCGGGCAAGATCACCGTCGGCGGCACCCGTGTCGACCAGCTGAAGACCGAGGCTGAACGCATCGCACTGCGCAAGCGTATCGGCATCGTTTTCCAGCAGTTCAATCTCTTCCCGCATCTGACTGTCATGGAAAACATCACCATCGCACCAATCAAGATTCTCGGCACGCCGAAGGCTGAAGCCGAGCGCCATGCCCGCGAATTGCTGGAGAAAGTGCGCCTCTCCCAAAAAGTCGATGCCTATCCCGGCCAGCTTTCCGGCGGCCAGCAGCAGCGCGTGGCGATTGCCCGGGCGCTGGCCATGCGGCCGGAACTGGTGCTCTTCGATGAGGTCACCTCCGCGCTCGACCCGGAAACCGTGGGCGAGGTGCTCGCCGTCATCCGTGATCTCGTCAATGACGGTATGACCAGCATTCTCGTCACCCACGAAATGCGTTTTGCCGAAGAAATCAGTGATAATATCGTCTTCACCGAAAACGGCCTGATCGTCGATCAGGGCACGCCGGAGCACATCTTCTACAGGTCGACCAATCCCCGCATCAACGCCTTCGTCAAGGGTCTCGGAGGACAGGTAGCGCGGGTCGCTGACGGCGAAGGGATCTGATGTCATGACCGCCGACGAGAAACTCACGCTTCATCTGGCCGAGGCCATCGCTGCCTCCGATCCGTTGCGCGACGACGAGGCGGTTGCCATCGCCCGCGCGGCGCTGATCGACTTTTTCGCCTGCGTGCTGGGCGGAGCTGCGGATAGAAGCACGAAAATCCTGATCGACAGCTTTACACCGGGCGCGTCAGGCACGTCGGGCATTATCGGCCATGATCTGCGCACGGATGCCTTTACCGCAGCCCTCATCAACGGCCACGCCGGGCATGTGCTTGACTATGACGACGTCCATGGCAGCGTGCGCGGCCACCCGACCGTCGCCATCATTCCCGCTTTGCTGGCTATCGCGGTCGAGGAAGGATCAACGGCGGATGCCTTCATCGCGGCCTATATCGTCGGGCTGGAAACCATGGCGCGTCTCGGCCTGTCGCTCGGGACCAAACACTACGAAAACGGCTTCCACGCCACCGCCACACTCGGCCCCATCGGCGCTGCGGCAGCAATTGCGCATATCCTGAAATTCGATCCTCAGACCACGGCCGTGGCGCTCGGCCTTGCCGCCACGCAATCGGCCGGACTTCGCCTGCAATTCGGTTATGACGCCAAGCCGCTGCATGCCGGGCTTGCCACGCGCGCCGGCCTCACCGCCGCGCGGCTGGCGCGATCCGGTTTTCAGGGCGCGCCGGATTTTCTGGAAAATCCCATCGGCTTTTATTCCGCTTTCGCCTTCGGTGCAGAACAGCCGAAACGCGTTCTCTCCGGCTGGGGCGCACCCTGGCAGATCGTCTCGCCCGGCCTCACCCTCAAGGCCTTTCCCTGCTGCACCGCGAGCCATCCCGTTGCCGTCGGTGCGCTGGCGCTCCGCAACAGCAATGGTCTGACACCGGATGAGGTCGAGGCGGTCACCATCACCTTCCCGCCCGGCGGTGATGCCGCGCTCGTTGGACCGGCCACGCCCACCACCGGCATCGATGCGCGCTTCAGCGCCGAATATGTCTTTGCCGCAGCACTGACGGATGGAGCACTCGGGATCGGCCATTTCGACGAGCACCCGACACGCGCCGACCTGCTTGCCCTTTCCGCCAAGATCTCACGCCGGCATGATGAGACCGCCCGCCGCCTCTCGCCCGATCCCACCACCCGTTTCGTGGTCGTCGACGTAACGAAGAAGGACGGCACGGTGCTCTCGCGCCGTGTCGACGGCCTCCCCGGCATTGATGACCCGACCGAAAAATTTGCCGACGCGACCGGCGGCAATGAAAAATTCGCCAGCATTCCGGCACTGGTGCGGTCCATGAAAACCGCAGCCGACCTCAGAAAGCTTGAAACGCTTCTGGTATCGCAAATATAACTCGACTGACATGAAGGCATGATCCCCATGACCACCACGACACGCAAAAGACAGATGCATCTCGGCCTTTTCCTGCAGGGCGCCGGGCACCACGTTTCCGGCTGGCGTCACCCCGACGCGGAGGCCGGCAGCGAGAATTTCGATCTGCTCACCCGTGTTACGAAAATGGCCGAGGCGGCGAAATTCGACATGGTATTCCTCGCCGACGGCCTCACCAGCGGCGTCGACGCCCATCCGTCAATGATCGCGCGTTTCGAGCCGCTGACCCTGCTTGCCGCGCTTGCCATGGTCACCGACAAGATCGGGCTGGCCGCCACAGCCTCCACCACCTATGGCGAGCCGTACCACACCGCCCGCGCCTTCGCTTCCATCGACCATCTGAGCCACGGCCGCGCGGCGTGGAACATCGTCACCACCTCATACGCCCGCACGGCGGCGAATTTTTCCAAGGACCATCCTGAGCATGACGAGCGTTATGCCGTGGCGGAAGAATATGTGAATGTGGTGCGCGGCCTCTGGGACAGCTGGGATGACGATGCTTTCGTCAAGGACAAGCAGGCAGGCCGTTACGTCGATCCGGAAAAGGTCCATATCCTCAACCACGAAGGCAAATATTTCACGGTCAAAGGGCCGCTCAATATTCCGCGTTCGCCGCAAGGCCACCCGGTTCTCATTCAGGCCGGCTCCTCCGGCCCGGGACAGGACCTCGCCGCCCGCACCGCCGACATCGTCTTCACCGCCCAGCAGGCTATTTCCGAAGCGCAGGCCTTCTACACCAGCCTCAAGGCGCGCGTGGAAAAATTCGGCCGCGATCCGGCCAGCGTCGCCGTGATGCCCGGCTTCATGCCGATCATCGGCAGAAGCTTTGAAGAGGCCGGTGAAAAGCTGAAGGAACTGAACCGGTGGACGGATATCAAAAGCGCCATGCCGCTGCTTGAAGAACGCATCGGCCACAGCCTTGCCGATTACGATCTCGATGGCCCGCTGCCGGATCTTCCGATTTCCGACCAGCTGCGCAGCCGCGCCGAACTTCTGACGGAACTGGCGCGCCGCGAAAAGCTGACGATCCGGGAACTGGCGCTGCGTGTCGCCGCCGGCCGCGGCCACCACATCGTCATGGGCACGGCGAAAGACGTGGCCGACCGCATGCAGCAATGGTTCGAAAACGGCGCCGCCGACGGTTTCAACGTCATGCCGCCCTTCTTCCCCGGCGGGCTGGAGGAATTCAACCGCGAGGTCGTGCCGCTCCTGCAGGAACGCGGCCTGTTCCGCAAGGACTACGAAGGCTTGACCCTGCGCGACCATCTCGGTATCACACGACCGGTTCTGCGGGGATAACCTTTGCGGATGCCCGATCAAAGGCATCCGCATCCACCAAATCTGGTTAGTGCCCCTAAGAGGACCTGGGCCCGATCTTTATGCCGCCCGCGCCGACGTCCGATCCCGCCGGGCGGTATTCGGAGACTCCGACCGGACGGAAGATCCGTCTTCGCGCTGCGTCGTGCGGCGGTTCAACTTGAACAGGCTGACAAGCTGCGCCAGCGCATCGGCACCCTGCGCCAGCGTGGTGCTGATCACGGTGGTGCGGGCGCTCATCGCCGCATTCTCCTGCGTCATCCGATCCAGCCGATTGACCGCCTTGTTAATCTCACTGATGCCGACAGCCTGTTCGTCCGCCGCCTTGGCGATCATGTCGACGTTGCCGTCAATGTGCCTGACCAGCGCGTCGATCTGCTTCAGCGCCGTGCCAGTCTCGCCCACCAACCGGACGCCTTCAAGAACCTCGGTGCCGGAATTGTTGATCAGCGCCTTGATTTCCTTTGCGGCATTGGCGGAACGTTGCGCCAGTTCGCGCACTTCCTGCGCCACCACGGCAAAACCTTTGCCCGCGTCGCCCGCACGCGCAGCTTCCACGCCGGCATTCAGTGCCAGCAGGTTGGTCTGGAAGGCGATTTCGTCAATCACGCCGATGATCTGGCTGATTTCACGCGATGCCGTCTCGATACGCTGCATCGCATCGACTGTCCGCTCCACGACCTCGGTGGAGGCCACGGTGGATGCCCGCGCGCTCTGAACAAGCTTGCGCGTCTCTTTCATATTCTCAGTCGAAGATCGGACCGTCGCGGTGATTTCTTCGAGCGCTGCCGACGTTTCCTCAAGCGCCACCGCCTGCTCGCGCGAGCGTTCGGCAAGATTGACGGAGGCTTCACTGACCTCCTGGCTGCTGCGGGTCAGGTCTCCGGTCTGGCCGAGAACATTTTCCAGCGTCTTCTGGAATTCCGCAATGGATTTATTGAAATCGCAACGCAGCCTTTCGAACTCGCCGACAAAAGGTTTGTCCAGCGTAATACGGATATTGCATTGAGAAAGCCGCTCAAGCGCAGCACCAAGTTCTTCGACTGCGCGCATCCGGTCCGTCACATCGAAAGCAAATTTCACCACCTTGAAGACGCGGCCCCGATCATCAATGATCGGATTATAGGAAGCCTGAATGAAAACGCGTTTGCCATCCTTGCCAAGGCGCATGAACTGCCCGGTCGAGAAGTGGCCCTTTCCGAGTTCCTTCCAGAAATCCCGATAGTCCTGAGACTGGGCATAGGCCGGCTCGCAGAACATCTGATGATGCTTACCGATCAACTCTTCCGCCGTGTAACCGAGCGTCGCGAGGAAATTCTCGTTGGCGCTGAGGATTTTCCCGTCGGGCGTAAATTCGATCATGGCCTGCGCGCGGGAAAGCGCTGCCAGCTTGCCGTCATCCTCGGCGCTCTTGCGCTTGATCGCGGTGATGTCCGTTGCAATCTTGACCACCTTGTAAGGCTTACCGAAACGAAACACCGGATTGTAAGAGGCCTCAATCCAGATTTCGTCGCCATTCTTGGCCTGACGCCGGTACTGGCCCTGATCGTATTCGCCGCGCGACAACTTTGCCCAGAAGGCCTTGTATTCAGGCGAGGCCGCATCCTCGGAAGAAAGGAACATGCTGTGGGAGCGCCCAACGATTTCAGACTGCTGATAACCCACAGCCTTGCAGAAATTATCGTTCGCTTTCAAAATCTTGCCGGTCAGATCGAACTCGATGATGGCCTGCGAGCGGCTGAGCGCATCAAGCACCGCATAAGCGTCCAGACCGAGTTTAGAAAGGTGAGACATCTTTTTTGAACCCCCAACAGTAATCCATGTGCAGACCTCCTCCATCCCCGAGATATAAAGATGAAAAACGGTCGGTCCGCCTGCACGCGAAACTAGCCGGACACCGTTAAATAGCGATTAATGATGTTCCATAACTATCGATCCGGAGCCTGAATCGACTGCCGATATGCTTCACGGCGACTATATTCTCCTTGTCTATTTGGGACCGCTTATTTGCCACAGTGCTGATATTTCTGCGCCAGCGACACGATGCGGCCTTTCATCCGGGCGGCATTCATTGTTATGGCGGGGTTGAAAGATTTGTGTTGCAGGAGCGCCGATGACCAAAACCCTGAAATGCGATGTGCTGGTGATCGGCACCGGCATTATCGGTTCCATGGCGGCGCTTTATCTGCAGAATGCCGGACGCGAGGTCGTGCTTCTGGAGCGCGGCGAGGTTGCCCGGGGGGCGAGTTCCGGCAATGCCGGCATTCTGGCTTTCCCCGAAATCATACCCATTCCCGCTCCCGGCATCATAAAAAAAGCACCGCGCTGGTTGTTCGATCCGCTCGGCCCGCTCAGCGTGCCGCCTGCCTATGCGGCGAAGATCGCACCCTGGCTGTGGCGTTTCTGGCGCGCCAGCGCCGAGCGCAACTTCCGCCACGGGCTGAAATCGCTGACGGAAATCAACCGACTGGCGGCCATGGAAATGGCCCATATCGCCGCCATGCCGGAACTATCGCACCTCGTTTCAAAAACCGGGACGCTCGATCTTTACGACAGTGAGGCAAGCCTCAACGCCGCCCGCAAGGCCTGGGACGAAAAGGAAAACGCGGGCTTCACCTTTGAGCGCGTCGGCCGCAACGAAATCGAAGAGCTGCAACCGGGTCTCGCGCCGCAGTTCCGCCACGCCATATTCTCTACCGATGGCCTGCAGGTCTCCGACCCCTATGATTTCACCCGCGCTATTTTCGATCTGGTGATTGCCCGTGGCGCGAGCCTGCGCAAGGGTGAAGCCGAACGCATCGATGCCGTTGGCGAAAGCACGATCTTGACGCTCGAAAACGGCGACAAGATCGATGCCGACAAGGTGGTGATTGCCTGCGGCGCCTGGTCGAAAAAGCTTGCCGCGACGCTCGGCAACATCGTGCCGCTGGAAACCGAACGTGGCTACAACACCACCCTTCCCGCCAGCGCTTTCAACCTGACGCGGCAGCTTTACTTCAACGATCATGGCTTTGTCGTCACCCCGCTCGCGACGGGCATCCGTGTCGGCGGCGCGGTCGAACTTGGCGGGCTGGAACTGAAGCCGAATTTCCGCCGTGCAGAGGCGATGCTGAAGAAGGCTGGGCGTTTCCTGCCCGGACTGAAGCTGGAGGATGGAAAACAATGGATGGGTTTCCGCCCGTCGATGCCGGACTGTCTTCCCGTCATCGGCACGGCCCGTGCCACGCCCTCCGTCATCTATGCTTTCGGCCATGGCCATCTGGGGCTGACACAATCCGCAGCCACCGCCCGTCTGGTGACGCAGCTGGCCAGCGGCGAGGAAACGGCAATTTCGGTCGACCCATTCCGTCCGGGACGCTTCTCCTGAACGAAAGAGGCCGGTCTATTTTACCGGCTGCATGGAATCATCAGGAAATTCCACCTCGGCAAAGGACGGGTAGACCTTGCGCAGGATAGTCACCTGCTGCTGGTCGCTGACCCTCAACAGGTACCAGTCCGCACCATCCATCAGCGCCAGCGTGTGGGATTTCGCCTCGATCGTCTGGCCGCCGGTTTCCATCACCGTCTTCGTCCGAACGAGCGCATAGGGCGTTCCATCAGGCGTCTGCGCAAGAGTGATTGCCTGCGTATCCATGGTGAATTCGGTTATCTTGACCGCCGCAAGCGCCATCTGCATCTGCGTGGTCAAGGCGCCGCGCAATTGTTCCACGCTAACACCCGCGTCGCGTGCGATGAATTCAAAGATTTTCGGCGGCACGGTCCTGCCGACAAGCTCGAAATCCTGTGCATTCAAAGCCGTGCTGAACCGCTCAATCCGTGTGCGCAGGCTATCCTGCTCGGCAGGCGAAAGATCGCGCGACAATGCGGGATGCGCAATCGCCACCAGCAGAAACAGACAATAAAACAGACGCTTCATGGCTTGGCCTCTCCGGTTATCCGGCATCGCCCGGTTTCCGGGACGGAAACCGCTCATGAACGGGATTGTTCAGCGCAGCAGAAAGAAACCCGCGGCCGACAGCACCGCAAAGACGACCACACCGCCAAGGAAGCCGGCGGCGGTGAAGAAACCCGCGACCATGGCCAGCATCAGCACGCACAGCAACATGGTGCCATACTTCGTCAGGGCCAGAAAACCGTTATAGGTCTTTTCGTGCTCGGCGTAATTCATCTCGGCGCCAACTTCGACCGGACCCGTGTGGTGTTCGCTCATTCCGCTTCCCCTTTGCTCCATCCGTCATGCCCGTCGTACGGGGAAATCTGCCCGCGGACGATCACGGACCCATGCCGGATTCTCCGTAGCCAGAGGTAACATGAAGTCGCCGAAAAGCGCAATGCGTTCTGCGTGAAAGAGCGGCAACGGCATGCAGCACGACCGCTCAACCGGGCGAAACATGCCATAGGGCAACATTCTTTCGCAAACGGTTGAAAAGGGCACTCGGTCGAGCTGTTTCATGGCGGTTTTGGTTGCTTTTCGAACCGCCTGACCATACACGGGATTCTGTGGGGAGGAACTCTGGAGCCTGTGGCAGCGGAAGCACGTGGAGGCGTGGCTGCAGCAGGGATACCGGGCTTTGCTCTCCGCCATAAACCCGCAAAGGGCCCGAAAAGGGAAGAGGGGAAAGTTATATGAAGTCGCTTTTAAAATTAAGTGCGCTGATAGACCTTGCAAGCGAAGCGCTGGGCAAGGTCGCCGGTTATCTCGTGCTCATCTGCTGCCTCGTCAGCGCCGGCAACGCCATGGTCCGCTACGCCCTGAACTACAGTTCAAACGGCTGGCTGGAAATCCAGTGGTACATGTTCGCCTTCATCGTGCTGATCGGCGCATCCTATACGCTGCGCATGAACGAACATGTGCGAGTGGACATCATTTATGGCGCGATTTCGCCGCGCAGCCGCATCTGGGTGGATATTATCGGCATCGTGCTGTTCCTGTTGCCCGGCTGCTTTTACCTCGCCTGGCTTTCCTGGCCCATGTTCGCCCTGTCCTGGCATCAGAACGAAATGTCCTCCAATGCCGGCGGTCTTATCCGCTGGCCGGTGAAATTCATCATTTTCGCCGGTTTCGCTCTTCTGGTTCTTCAGGGTTTTTCCGAACTCATCAAGCGCATAGGGGCCCTTAACGGGCTTTATGCGCTCGATACGAAGTACGAAAAACCCCTGCAATGATCACACCGATCTGAACCTTCAGGATATTTCCCATGTTCGAATATGGTATTCTTCCGCCACTGATGTTCCTCGGCATGATCATCTTCATGCTTTACGGATTTCCGGTTGCTTTCTCGCTCGCCACCGTCGGTCTCGTTTTCGGCATCATCGGCATCTTCACCGAGCATTTTTCACCGGCTTTTCTTCAGGCGCTGCCGCTGCGCATCTTCGGCATCGTCTCGAACGACCTTCTGCTGGCCATCCCCTTCTTCACCTTCATGGGCGCGATCCTCGAGCGATGTGGGCTTGCGGAAGATCTGCTTGAAGGGACCGGCAAACTGTTCGGCGCCATTCCCGGCGGTCTCGCCTATGCCGTCATCATCGTCGGCGCAATTCTCGGCGCGATTACCGGCACGGTTGCCGCCTCGGTCATCACCATGGGCGTCATCTCCCTGCCGATCATGCTGAAATACGGCTACAATCCGCGGCTTGCCACCGGCGTCATCGCCGCATCGGGAACAATCACGCAGGTCATCCCGCCTTCGCTGGTTCTGATCGTTCTTGCCGACCAGCTCGGCAAGTCCGTGGGCGACATGTATCTCGGCGCCATCGGCCCGTCGATCCTGCAAGTCGCCATCTTCATGCTCTTCATCCTGTTCATGTCGATCGTACGGCCGAAGGACCTGCCGGCGCTGCCGCCGGAAGCGCGCGGCGAACTCGACCGCAAGCTGGTGTTCCGCGTGCTGGCGGGCATGGTCCCTTCCATCGTGCTGATCTTCCTCGTGCTCGGCACCATCTTCCTCGGCCTCGCAACGCCCACCGAAGCCGGTGCGCTCGGCGTCGTCGGTGCAATGGCCTTGGCAGCCGCGCACCGCCGCCTCAGCTGGGATCTCGTCAAGCAGGGCATGCATTCCACCATGCATATCACCTCCATGGTGGTGTTCATTCTGGTCGGCGCCACCTGCTTTTCGCTCGTTTTCCAGGGCATGGACGGCTCGCTGTGGATCGAACATATGCTGTCGGGCATTCCGGGCGGCCCCATCGGCTTCCTGATCTTCGTCAACATCTTCATCTTCTTCCTCGCCTTCTTCCTCGATTTCTTCGAGATCGCCTTCATCGTCATCCCGATGCTGGCCCCGATCGCACAGGCGCTCGGTATCGACCTGATCTGGTTCGGCGTGCTGATCTGCATCAACATGCAGACGAGCTTCATGCATCCACCCTTCGGATTTGCGCTGTTCTACCTGCGCTCCATCGCACCGCGCACGGTCAAGACGTCGGATATCTACATGGGTGCCATTCCATGGCTCGGCATGCAGCTCATCCTCGTCGCCATCGTGATCTTCTGGCCGGAATCCGTTACCTACTGGCTGGACAAGGCACCCGAAGTCGATCTGAATTCCATCAAGATCGAGATACCCTCATTTGGCAATCAGGGCGGCAACACCATGCCTAATTTCGGTCAGCCGGGTGGATTGCCAGGCATGCCTAATCTCGGCGAACCACCGAAGATCGGACCGTAAGAGCTGTCTTGTAAGGACCTGGCGAAACGCTTATGATTGCGGAGTGGAAGACAGGGTTGCAGCCCTGCCTTCCGTTTTGCTTATCGTTTGAAATGAAGCCGGACAGTCAGTGACCAGCCTGTCCGGTTTTTTCTAACGACAAACGCAATGCTCAGTGGTTTCCACATCGCATCACCTCCACAGTTGAGAGCAGGGTCTTTGCCGAGGTCGGCGTGGCAAATCCCCGCCGACACTCCGGCTGGTCGCGGAGCCTGCTGCTTTTGCTCACAACGGATTTGATCGTAAATCATCCTTTGTTGTCGGACACGTGAAGGCATGCGCGCACAACAAAAACCCCGGAGATCGAAATCCCCAGGGCCTTTGCTCGGTCCGCCGTCACCGAATAATCAGAGCTTGCCGTTACGCTGCTGGATCATCATGAAAGTATCGAAAGTGTATTCCGCAAGCTGCATCCACAAATAACCTTCGCGCTTGAAGGCAACCTGGTCCTCGTAGATCTTCTTGAAGTCCGGATTGGACGCCGAAATATTGGCATACACTTCCAGTGCGGCCTTGTAGCAGGCCTCGAGGATTTCCTGGCTGAACGGCCGCAGTACCGCACCTTCCGACACCAACTGCTTGATGGCGATCGGGTTTTTCGCGTCGTATTTCGCCATCATACTGGTGTTGGCGAAAGCGCAGGCATCCTGCAGCGCCGTCTGGTAGTTTTTCGGCAGGCTGTTCCACTTGTCCAGATTGACGAAGGAATGGATGACCGGGCCACCTTCCCAGAAAGCGGGATAATAGTAATATTTGGCCACCTTCTGGAAGCCGAGCTTGTGGTCGTCGTAAGGACCGACCCACTCCGCCGCGTCGATGGTGCCTTTTTCCAGCGCCGGATAGATGTCGCCGCCGGCGATCTGCTGCGGTACAACGCCGAGCTTTTCCACTACCTTGCCGGCGAGACCGGCAATGCGCATCTTCACGCCCTTGAAATCGTCGACGGTATTGATTTCCTTGCGGAACCAGCCGCCCATCTGCGCGCCGGTATTGCCCGAAATCATGCCGTAGAGATTGTGTTTGGCGTAAAACTCATTGAGTAGCTTGTTGCCGTTGCCTTCATAGAACCATGAGTTCGTCAGACGGGCGTTGAGGCCGAAGGGTATCGCCGTGCCGATGGCGAAGGTCGGATCCTTGCCGACGTAATAATAGGAGCAGGTGTGGCACATTTCCACCGTGCCTGATGACACGGCATCGGCCGCCTGCAGGCCGGGCACGATCTCGCCCGCAGCAAAGGGCTGAATGGTGAAATTGCCGTCGGTGGCAGCGGCGACGTGTTTGGCGATATCCTCGGCGCCGCCATAGATCGTGTCGAGCGATTTCGGAAACGACGACGTCAGGCGCCAGTTGATCTTGGTATTCTGCTGTGCAATGGCGGGCGCAGCCAGAGCTGCAGTGGCAGCTCCCGCAAGCGCACCTTTTTTCATAAAGGAACGGCGATCCATCTATATCCTCCCAGATATGAACGCTGCCCGCAGCTTTGAATTCCCCTCGTTGCTGTTCAGGCATCACAGCAAAGTAAGCACGGTTACCGCCCGGCTGACAAGCACCCGCGCCAAGAATTAATCACGGAAAAACCGGCCTTTCCGGGAATTTTCCGAAACTCTGCTTCGCATTTTATTTGCAACTGAAATATCCCGGCACCGCCTTATACTTTAGGCGCATACAGGATCGTCAGAACGCAAAACGCGTGCTTGACTTGGCCAGCCGGCAGTCGCACAAATTTCGAAGATTCGTCCCGGAGCCACCATGCCAAAACCAATTATCGCCGTACCCGCCGACATAAGGCATTTCACCGGGGCCGACTGGCACGCCGCGCAGAACCAGTATGTTTCCGCCGCATTGAAAGTGGCTGGTGTCATGTCCTTCATCATCCCGGCCTTCGAGGACGGAAACGAGGTTGACGCCATTCTCGACCGGGTGGACGGCCTGCTCGTGTCCGGCTCCGCCACCAATGTGCACCCTTCCCTTTACGGAAAAGAAGCGCAGGAGAGCGACGGCCCGTTCGATCAGGCTCGCGACGCCACCAGCCTGCCGCTCATCCGCCGCGCCATCGAGCGCGGTATTCCGATGCTGGCCATCTGCCGCGGCATTCAGGAACTGAACGTCGCACTGGGCGGTACGCTTGCTTCGGAAATTCAGGAGCAGCCCGGCATATGGGACCACCGCAAGCCGGAACATGACGACCGCGACGTGGCCTTCGCCATCCGCCAGCCGGTACATGTGCGCGAAGGCTCCTGCATTGCGCAGCATCTTGGCATATCAGGCGAAATCCAGATCAATTCGCTGCACCGGCAGGCGATTGCCGAGACCGCACCACGCCTGCAGGTGGAAGCAACGGCGGCGGACGGCACGATCGAGGCCGTTTCCGTCATCGACGCCAAGGGCTTCGCCGTTGGTGTGCAGTGGCATCCGGAATATTGGGCCGAGACAGACGCACCCTCACGGGCATTGTTCGAGGCCTTCGGCAAGGCCGTCCACGACTATCGAAACAGCAAGGTCTGAACCGCCGCTGATCCCCTCGGCCCACAAGAACACAAAAAAGGGGCAAGCCTGAAGGCCTGCCCCAAGTCTGGGAGGAGGATTTAGCGCTTTGCGCGTTTCTTCTGCCGGTAGACGTCAGCAACGACCGCGGCCACGATGATGAGGCCTTTGACGATTTCCTGGTAATAGGCATCCACCCTGAGGAAGGTGAAGCCCGACGTCATGACACCGAGAATGATGGTGCCGATCACCGTTCCGGTGATGCGCCCGGCACCGCCGGCGAGCGACGTGCCGCCGATAACGGCCGCGGCGATGGCGTCCAGTTCATACATCACGCCCATGCCGGCCTGCGCCGTCTGCGCGCGGGCAGCGGTGACGACGCCGGCGAGACCGGCCAGCATGCCGGCAATCGCATAGACCTTGATCAGATGCGCCTCGATATTGATACCGGAAACGCGGGCCGCCTGCTGGTTGGCGCCGATGGCATAGGTGAACTTGCCGTAACGCGTATAACGCAGCGCCACATGGAAAATGACGGCGACGACGAGGAAAACCACGACCGGCCAGATACCCGTGCCGATGAAGTTGAAACCGTCGGTGAGCCCCGAGATCGGCTGGCCCTTCGTATACCATTTGGAAAGACCGCGCGCCGTCACCATCATGCCGAGTGTTGCGATGAAGGGCGGAATTTTGGTACGCGCGATGAGCTGTCCGTTGATGAAACCCGCCAGGGTACCGGCCAATATGCCGACCGCGAGCGGTATGAAGAAAGGCAGATCGGTCAGCCCCGGATAGAGAGCTCGCGGCCATGTGGAGGATTGCGCCACGCTGGCGGACAACATCGCCGTCAGGCCTACGACGGAGCCGGAGGAGAGATCGATACCGCCGGTGATGATGACCTGGGTCACGCCAACCGCGATGATGCCGATGACAGAAACCTGCAGGATCATGATCGTCAGGCGCTGCTGGTTCATGAGGAAGCTCTGGCCGATGAAAATCCAGCCGAGAATTTCATAAACCAGCGCGATGCCGATCAGCACGAAAAATATATTGGCCTCGGGCGGGATGCGCCGGTGCGGCTTGCGTCCGGATTTTGCATCCAACTCCGTGTTGGCGGCGGCGTTCGTATTCATAATCGTTCCTCCTCGAGAAATCCCGGCGCGCCTCACCGCGATGCGAGATCCATCACTTTCACCTGCGTGGCTTCACTTCTATCAAGGAAGCCCGTCACCCGACCTTCATGCATGACCATGACACGGTCGCTCATACCCAGAACCTCCGGCATTTCGGAGGAAATCATGATGACGGCGACGCCCTGGCGCGCCATCTCGCAAACCAGCTTGTGAATTTCGGCCTTCGCCCCGACATCGATGCCGCGCGTCGGCTCATCCAGAATGAGAATGCGCGGTTGGGTCAGCATCCAGCGACCGATCAGAACCTTTTGCTGGTTGCCGCCGGACAGGTTTTCGATACGTTCGTAAAGATGCGGCGTCTTGACCCGGAGCTTGCGGCACATCTCCTCGCAGGCTTCCGAAAGCGCGTTTTCCTGCACGAAACCATTGGCGACATATTTGTCCTGCAGGACGGCGATCTGCATGTTCTCAAGAATATTGAGGATCAGCAGGCACCCCGTATCCTTGCGGTCCTCCGTCAGAAACGCCATGCGGTGACTGATAGCCTTCGTCGGGCTGTCGATCGAAACCGGCTTGCCGTTGATCGTTATCGTTCCTGAGGAAGCGGGTGTCACACCGAACACGGTTTCCGCCACATTGGAGCGGCCCGAGCCGACAAGACCTGCAACGCCGAGAATTTCACCGGCGCGGACATCAAAGGAGACGTCATGGAACACGCCATCAAGGTTCAGGTTCTTGACCGACAGAACGACGTCGCCGATCGGAACCTCTTCCTTGGGGAACATCTGGGTGATTTCCCGGCCCACCATCATGCGGATGATGTCATCACGCGTCACATCGGTGGAAGCGTGAGTGCCGATATATTTGCCGTCGCGGAAAACCGAGAACTCGTCGGCGATCTCGAACAGCTCGTTCATCTTATGGGTGATGTAGACGATGCCGATGCCGCGCTCCCTGAGATCACGAATGATGCGGAAGAGATGCTCGACCTCGCGCTCCGTCAGCGCAGATGTCGGCTCGTCCATGATGAGAACGTCAGAATCGTAGGAAACCGCCTTGGCGATCTCGACCATCTGACGGCTTGCCACCGAAAGCTCACCAACACGGGTTTCCGGATCGAGATCAATACCCAGCCTCTCAAGCAGGGTCTGGGTGCGGCGATACATTTCGCCATGATCAATGAAGCCCAGCCGGTTTTTCGGCTCGCGGCGGATCCAGATGTTTTCCGCAACCGTCATGTAAGCCATCAGGTTCAGTTCCTGATGGATCATGGCGATGCCGTTCTCCAGCGCATCGAGCGGGGAATCGAGACGGATCGGCGCGCCTTTCAGGCGGATTTCGCCTTTGTCCGGCTGGTAGATGCCGGCGAGAATCTTCATCAGCGTCGATTTGCCGGCGCCATTCTCGCCCATCAGCGCATGCACGGTGCCGCGCTTGAGGTGGAACTGCACATCATCGAGCGCCACGACGCCGGGAAATTCCTTGCGTACGCCATCCGCTGCGAGAAGAAACTCCGCATTCGGCACGGCTCCGCTGGCGCGCACGGCGGCCATTGTCGATGGACTGACGACCATCTCACCCTCCACAATAGACAAAAATGACCGGAGATAGGGTTTTGCCAGAGGGCGCACCTTGCCTCCGGGGAGGCTTACAGCGCCGTGCCGATCACGACACAAGGGCGCTGTAACACTTTGAATTCACTGAAATCCAATCGCAATCCGCTCACACACCGAAGCTTGCTCCCCAGTGCTGACGGGAACCGGCATCTGCCTCCGGGATCACCTGAAACAGACGCAGATGCCGGAAGGGGCCGTTAGTTCTTGGCCACGTAGTCCTTGACGTTTTCAGGCGTGACGAGCTGGAAAGGAATGTAGACCTTCTTCTCGACCTTGTCGCCCTTGACGAGCTTCAGCGCAGCATCGAGAGCACCCTTGCCCTGCCCCGCCGCATCCTGAAAGACCGTGACGTCGAGATCGCCCGCCTGCATGGCCGCGAGCGCATCCTGCGTGGCGTCAACACCGGCGACGACATAGCCTTTCATATCCTTGCCCGCGGCCTTCAGCGCCTGGAGAGCACCAATCGCCATTTCATCGTTGTTGGCGATGACGGCGTTGAACTCGATGCCGCTGGAGAGCCAGTTGGTCACGAGGTCGGAACCCTGCGTACGCTGCCAGTTCGCGGTCTGCTCTTCAACCACGGAAATGCCCTTGCACTCGTCGGTCTTCAAAACATCTTTCGCAGACTGTGTGCGCATGCGCGCAGCCTGGTTGGAAAGCTCGCCCATCATGATGACCGCATTGCCCTTGCCACCGAGAAGGCGGCAAACCTCTTTGGCCTCAAGCGTGCCGGCAACCGTTTCGTCGGAGGCGACGAATGCCTGGCCATCAGGCAGGCTGTCGACGTTCACCGGCTGGCGGTTGACGTAAACAAGCGGAATTTTGGCATCGGCGGCAAGCTTCGACATGGCCGCCGTCGCATCCGTGTCAACCGGGTTGACGATGATCGCATCGACCTTGGACGCGATGAAATTCTGAATCTGGCTCTGCTGCTTGGCGACGTCGTTCTGCGCGTCCTCGACCTGCAGGGTGACGCCCTTCAGTTCCTTGGAATAATCCTGCATGCCGTTGCGCAGCACTGTCAGGAAGTTGTCGTCGAACAACGCCATCGAGACACCGACTGTCTCCGCATGTGCCGCTGTGCCGAGAAGCGCAGACATGGCTGCGCCGATGATAAATTTCCTCATTGTTTTTCTCCTCCATGGCGTCCGGCGCCGCCTCTCCCAGCCGGAGGCGAACCCGAAAGCCCGCCGCAACCTCCTCACATTCAGAAAACGGAATAATGAAACCGATTTTCTGCCTGTTCGATATATTTATTCCATTTTTGGTTCGAACGTCAATGCTTTCTTCGCAGCCCAGCTGTGGAGCGGCGCACAAGGCCGTGATGATTGGACATTCAAGCGGACGAGCGTTCCAGACGGGATTGCCGATGAAGGTGCTGAAGCTCCGTTTGCCTCGTCCTGCCCTTGAGGCAGGGAAGCCATAAGCCGTTGAAATTACGGCTCCCGGTTCGGAGCCAGGATGAACTCGGCTGAGATGGAAGATTTATTCCAAACCGGAATCCGCCGGCCCTCTCTTCAGAAGGCCGGCGGAGCATCGGATTTATTCACCTTGGAACGTTCATGCGATTCACCATGCCGCCTGTGGAAATCTGGCGGCAGACGGACGGCGGCAAATGGAAGTGCGTAGCGCCTTACGGGTGGGAGCCAGGCATGACATCGGCGGGAATCGGGCAGACATAGTTGCTGCCTTCGGTCTTTTCCTGCCACTCCTTCCTGGCATTGGCGAGCAGTTCCGGCGAGGTCATCAGCGCAAGGCCTGTCGACGCCATTGCCTTGGCGGCATGCGCCATGGCTTTGTGGGCGGCAGGGCTTTTGCCCTGCGCCACCACCTGCCAGGTATGCGGATTGGTCCCAATCGCCCAGGCCGGCGTCCAGCACTGCGCCGTTGGCGTGACCCAGCTAACGTCACCGACATCGGTGGAACCCGCCCGGAAATGCGACTGGCCCTCAAAATCCCGCAGGCCGAGATGCAGCGGCGTCGAACCGTCGATCTTCCGGTTGGAAAAAACATCGCCCTTTATCTGGTAGAGCCGGATGCTGCTTTTGATCGCCTCGTCGGTGAAAGTATCCTGAATGCGTTTGGCGAAATCGATATCCGCCTCGTCGAAGGCGACAGGGCCAAGCGCAACCATGTTTTCATGCATCGCCGTTTCCAGCGTGATGTTGGGCAGAAGGTTGGTGGAAGCGGTATCGAAGACGATCTCCACTTCCGTTTCGGTCATCATCGCCGCGCCGCGCGCCACCTTGTCCACCCGTGCGGCAAGATCGAGCGCCTGGCGCATTTCCGGGGCGCGGATCAGGTAAAGTACTTCGGCCTTCGCCTGCACCACATTCGCCGCCTTGCCGCCGGTATCGGTGATCGCATAATGCACCCGGCAATCCTGCGGCATATGTTCGCGCAGGAAGTTGACACCGACATTCATGAGTTCGACGGCATCGAGCGCCGAACGCCCTAGATGGGCGGCGTTGGAGGCGTGGGCTGCAACACCCTTGAAACGGTAGAAATATTCCAGCACGGCAAGATTATTGGTGGAACGTACGCCATTGAAGGGTGCCGGGTGCCAGGTCAGCGCCGCATCGACATCATCGAACAGGCCGGCGCGCACCATGAAGGTCTTGCCGGAACCGCCCTCTTCGCCCGGGCAACCGTAATAACGCACGGTGCCGGGAAGATTATTGGCTTTCAGATGCCGGGCGAGCGCAATAGCGGCCATCAATGAGCCGACGCCAAGCAGGTTATGGCCGCAGCCATGGCCGGTGGCGCCTGCCTCGCGCGGCTGCACCTGCGCCACATCGGCCAACTGACTCATGCCGGCCAGCGCATCGAATTCACCGAGGAAGGCGATAACTGGCTTGCCGCTGCCGAATTCGCCGATAAAGGCCGTTTCCATGCCTGCAACGCCGCGGTGAACATCAAAGCCATTTTCCTCGAGCGCGGCAGCCAGGACACCGGCAGATTGCCGTTCTTCGAATTTCAGCTCGGCAAAATCCCAGATATTGTCACTTAGGGTAGTGAAATCGGGCTTCATTGCCTCGACTGCAGCGGCAATCGACATCACGGCATCACGGTTCATGGCTTGTCCTCGCATTTCCGCCCTTTGCGGGCACGCGCAAGCGCTTCGGTGGAAACTCCGCCAAATCCTTACGCTCTATGATGGAAAGCCCGCGCCGGGGTCCGCCTCCGGCGCGGGCGATAGTGGATCAGTTGTCGACCGAGACTTCCCAAAGACGGGCGTTCGACTGCCAGACCGGCTGGCCCTTCAGCTTTTTCGTCGCGCCCCAGACATCGACCATGTCGTAAAGGAAGATGCCCGGCATTTCCTTCAGCATCAATTCGTGAAACTCGTCGAAAATCTTCTGGCGCTTGGTCTGATCGGCCTCGACATAGGCCGCCTTCATCAGTTCGATCGCCTTCGGATCATCCCACATCAGCGATGCGTTCTTATCCTTGTTGCCGACATAGAAGGCGTACATCAGTGCCGGGTCGAGACGCGGAGCGACCGACTGCGAGATCACCTGATAATTGCCGGAACGGCGGCGATCCACCTGCGTCGCATAATCCAGCACCTCGATCTGCACGTTGAGACCCGCCTGCTGCATCATCGCCTGCGCCATGACGGCGGCCGGGAAACTCGGCACGTTGCCGCGCTTGTTGGCGATGATCGAGATCGGCTCGCCCTTGTAACCGGCGGCGGCCAGCTCCTTCTTGGCCGCTTCGATGTCATAGGCCGGACGCTTCTTCTGGGCCTCGTCGTAATAGACCGAATCCTGCGAGACCATCGAACCGTTGGCTTCACCCGTACCGTTCGATGCAGCCGCGACCAGTTCGTCGAGATCGAGCGCCATCGCCATGGCGCGGCGCACACCGGGATTGCTCAGCACCTTGTCGCGGGTCTGGATGTAGAACAGGTTCTTGCCGTTGTTGCGGGAGACGATGAGCTGCATCTTCTCATTGGTCTTGAACTCCGGAATGAGATCGGGAGAAATCTCGGCCGTATCGAGCACGCCGGATTCAAGCCCGGCCTTCACGGTCGAGGCATCGGGAATGACCATGAACTTGATGCCATCGGCGAGCGGCCGCTTGGAGCCAAACATGCCATCCGGCTTACCGTCATTTGCCGGCGAAACATAATCGGCAAATTTGGCAAGACGGATATATTCGCCCTTCTTCCACTCATCCCACTGGAACGGCCCGGTGCCGATCGGCTTGGCGAAGCTGCCATCGGCAGCAACCGATTCCGGCGAGATCATGCCGGTATAACCGCATTCCGGCCGCGACATGAGGCCGAGGAAGACGCCTGACGGCTTTTCAAGCGTGATCTCGACCGTGGATGCATCCGTGGCCTTGACGCCGGTGACGTGTGCTGCGCCGCCTTCCGCGAAATCGTTGAGGCAGGTCCATTTGGTTTCCGGCTTCAGATAACGTGTCCAGTTCCAGACGACATCCTCTGCGGTGAGCGGCTTGCCATTGTGGAATTTCACGTCCTTGCGAAGCTTGAAAGTATAGATCAGGCCGTCAGAAGAGACATCGACGGTTTCGGCGAGAAGCGGCTTCACCTCGCCGGCATTGTTATAACCGACGAGGCCTTCGACGATGTGCAGGATAACCCCGTCCGTATTGCCGTCGCGGTTCACGCCCGGATTGTTGCTGCGCAGATCGGAGCTTTGCGCGATGGTGATATCGCGTGCTGCGGCGATATTGGCGGTCACGAGCAGGGCAACGCCTGCAAGAAGAAGTTTTTTCACTGTTCTACCCTCTTTGTTGTCATTGATTGTGAGTGATTAAAACCCGTCCCAGCAGGCCTGTGCCAGCCGGCCGATCGTTTCGAGCGCGATGGTGTATCCCGGCGTGCCGTCCGGCAGGGTGTGCGGCACTTCATCGGTATAGGCGGTGATGATGAAAGACGGCGCGCCGTTCCTGTAGACGATGCCGGCATCCATGCGGCCGCGCTTGCCGCGTCCGCTCTTACTCGCCACCGTGGCCTCGAAAGGCAGACGGGAGCGGATTCCATAACGCAAAATCTGGTTCTTCAGCGTCTGCATGGCCCACTCGCACAATTGCGGGCTGCAACCGAGTTTTGCCTGTGCCTCCGGCGAGGATTGCGCATCGAGAATAGTCTGAAGCAGCAGCACCTGATCCGCCGCCGAGGTGGTGGTGACGGTCTTCAGCGGATGATCGGCCGCCAGCGCCAGCGGCGGAATGAGGAAACGATGATGGGTATTGGCCATGCCGAGTGATTTGCAATAACCATCCACCTCTTCCAGCGTCAGCCTCTCCAGCACCATCTTGGTGCAGACATTGTCGCTCAGCACCATCATGCCGGCGAGCGCATCGCGCAGGGAAATGACAATGCCCGGCGTCAGATAGCGGAACATGCCGCTCGCCACTTCTTCCGCCAGCCTCTTTTCATAGGTGACGGGCTGGTCGAGATCGATCCGCCCTTCGCTGGCGGCCTTGAGCACGGCCATCATGATCGACGTCTTGCGGGTGCTGCCCGATGGCGTTTCCTCGTTTTCTCCCCGCCCGATCTCTTCGCCGGTCAGGAGATTGCGCACCATGAAGCGCGTCACGAAAGGCTGTGCATCGCAGATAGCATTCAGTTGGGCAGCCACAGTCATTGTCATGTTCCTGTTAAACTTCATCTTCCAGACGCCATTTGAGTGTCACACCGCCCTTTTCATTCTGGTCGAGGGCGGGAATGGCCGAGAGCAGCCGGCGCGTATAGGCTTCTCTCGGACTGTCGAAAATCGTGTCGCGGTCGCCCTCTTCGATGATGCGGCCGTCCTGCATGACGACGACACGGTCGGCCACCTGCTCGACCACACCGAGATCGTGGCTGATGAACAGGCAGGAAAAACCGTAACGTTTCTGCAGATCGGAAAAGAGATCGAGCACCTGCGCCCTCACCGTCACGTCGAGCGCGGAGACAGGTTCGTCAGCGATCAGGAAACGCGGACGGCGGGCAATGGCGCGTGCAATCGCCACACGCTGGCGCTGGCCGCCGGAAAGCTCGTGCGGGTAACGGGTGGCATAATCAGCGCCAAGTCCCACCTCTTCCAGCGTTTCCAGCGCGCGTTTGCGCTTGGCGGCCTGGTCGAGACCGGGCACGAGGCGCAGAGCCTCCTCCACGAGCGCCTGAATGGTCATGCGCGGATCGAGAGAGGAATAGGGATCTTGAAACACCATCTGGCAATTCAGACGGTAGTCTTTCCAGTCCTCGTTGCGCTCCCGGCCCTGAAAGCGGATTTGCCCTTCGCTTTCCTTGACGAGACCGGCGATGGTGCGGCCAAGCGTGGTCTTGCCAGAACCGGAGCCACCGACCAGCGCCACGACCTCGCCTTCGTGAATATCGATGCTGACGCCATGCAGCGCCCGCTTCGATTTGGCTTTCTTGAGCAGCGACTTGCGACCGGCATAATCGACGACGATATCGCGAGCCGAAACCATCGGCGCCTTGGAGGTGTCGATGTTGCGCGGCTCGCCACGAAATGGCAGGGAGGAAAGCAGCTTTTTCGTATAGGGGTGCTGCGGCGCATCCAGCAGGTCCTCGGTGCGGCCCTGCTCGACGATCGCGCCTTTTTCCATCACCACGATGCGGCTGGTATAACGCGCCACCATGGGCAGGTCGTGGCTGATGAGGAGAACGGCAGTGCCTTCCGCCCGCGTCAGCTCGACCATCAGTTCCATGACATCGCGCTGGATGACCGCATCAAGCGCCGTCGTCGGTTCATCGGCGATCAGCAAAGCGGGTTTCAACAGCATGACCGAGGCCAGCATGATGCGCTGGCGCATGCCGCCGGAAAACTCGTGCGGATAGGCCGCCAGCGCACCTTCGGGGTCGCGGATGCCCACCCGTCGCAGCATGTCGAGAATTTTCTCGCGACGCTCTTCGGGCGACAACTTCGTGTGAAGGATCAGCCCCTCCTCCAGCTGCCGGCCAATCGTCATCGATGGGTTGAGGGAGGTCATCGGCTCCTGAAAAACCACGCCGATCTCCGCGCCGCGGAGACGCCGAAGCTCCTTCACCGGCAAGGACATGACATCCTGCCCCTTGTAGATGATCGACCCGCCGGTGACGGCGATGGCCGGCGGCAAAAGCGAGATAAGCGCGCGGGTTGCGAGCGTCTTTCCCGAGCCGCTTTCGCCGACGATGCCGAAGATTTCGCCCGCGGCAATATCGAATGAGACATCCTTGACGACTGGGTGGCCGGTTCTGGCGACCTCCAGCGAAAGGCCGCGAACGGTGAGAAGCGTACTATCAGTCATTTGAGACCTCTCATGCGCGGGTCAAGCCTGTCGCGAAGGGCGTCGCCCAGAAGATTGATGCCAAGCAGCGTCAGCGCGATGCAGAGACCGGGGAAAAGCCCGAGCCACACGGCCTGCTGGATGAAGGGCCGGCCGGCGGCCAGCATGTTGCCCCAGGTCGGAGCCGGCGGCGGCACACCAAGACCGAGGAAGGACAGCGCGCTTTCCGACAGGATGGCCCAGCCGAACATGGAGGTGGCAAGAACCGTGATCGGCGCAATGCAATTGGGCAGGATGTGGCAGAACATGGTGTAAATCTCGCCATTGCCCATTACCAGCGACGCCTCGATGAATTCCCGCTCACGCAGAGAAAGCACGGCACCGCGCACCACGCGGGCCATGGATGGCGTGTAGGCGATGCCGAGTGCGAAGATGATGCCATACTGATTAGCGCCGAAAACCGCGAGCAGCCCGAGTGCGAGTAGAATACCCGGAAAGGCCAGGAGCGCATTGTTGATGGCCATGATAACGCCATCCACCCAGCCGCGTGCATAACCGCTGACAAGGCCGATCAGGGTGCCGCAGATCGTTGCGAAGCTGACCGTCAGAAAGCCGATCCAGACACTGGCGCGCGCGCCGACCATCAGACGGCTGAGAACATCGCGCCCGAATTCGTCGGTGCCGAGAAGATGGCTCGGACCGGGTGCAGCCAGACGCGAAGCGAAGCCGAGCTTCATCGGGTCATAGGGCGTCCAGAACAGGCCGGTCACGGCAGTGATGAGCAGGAGGGCGATGAGAAAGCCGCCGATAAGCCCGTTAAGTGTGAACTTTTTCATTCGGCAACCACACGCGGATCGAAGAGGGGATAAAGAAGGTCGACGAACAGGTTGACCAGCACATAGGACAGCGAGACGAACAACAGGCAGCCCTGTATGACCGGATAGTCGCGGGCAAAAATACTGTCGACCATCAGCCGTCCGAGGCCGGGAATGGTGAACACCGTCTCGATGACGGCGATGCCGCCAAGAAGATTGCCGAGAATGAGGCCGATCATCGTCCAGGTCGGGCCGAAGGCGTTCTTGAACGCGTGCCGCCAGAGAACCGCACTTTCCGAAAGCCCCTTGGCGCGGGCATGGGTGATGTAATCCAGCCGCAGCACTTCCAGCGTCGAGGCGCGCGCCATGCGGATCAGAACACCCATTTCATGGATCACCAGCGTCATGACAGGCAGGACCAGATAAACCATGCCGCCGACCAGATTGTCGCCGATCGACACATATCCCAGCACCGGCAGCCAGCCGAGCTTGAGGCCGAAAAACAGAAGAAGCAGAAGACCCAGCCAGAATGTCGGAATGGACAGCAGCAGGGTTGCCGTTCCCACCAGCGCAAGATCGGTCAGGCTGTTCTGTTTCCAGGCGGCGATCACGCCTGCCGGAACCGCAATCAGGCTGGCGAGCAGCACGGCGACCACGACGATCTCGGCGCTGACGAGAAAGCGCGAGACGACCAATGGCAGCACCGCCTCGTCATTGACGATGGAGCGGCCAAAATCGCCCTGCACCACATTGCCGGCCCAGATGAGGAACTGTTGCGGCATGGACTTGTCGAAGCCGAGTTCGGTCCTCATCGCTTCGATCTGTTCCGGTTGCGCCATGTCACCCAGCATCAGGGCAGCCGGATCACCCGGAATAAAGCGGATGAGCGCGAAGACCGTGATCGACACGAATGCGATCGTCGGCAGCGCCATCAAAAGACGGCTCAGTATGAATCTTATCATCGGTTCCCCACGATTGATGGCGGGGAATGGTATCCCGCCTCTATCGGTTTCGTTGCTGGCGACTATGACGGATTGATAAATAAGGCGCAATATTATGCATAAATGTCATATATCTATGCAGAATGACGGCGCGTTTGATCCTGATGAGGACAATGAGATTTTCCGCCCAAAATCCCGTTTTCAGTCGATTTTTTGCGAAAGCTGGATTTCCCGCTTCAAGGCATCACTCAGCGCCTGCGCAGCGATGGACAAAGGTGCGCCGGAAGCGCGGGCAAGACCGAACTCCTGCGCCGCCTGGGGAACGAATGGTCGGGCAACAACGGGAAGATGCCGGTAGAGGTTAGCATAAAAACTGCTGATGATCGTTACTCCCAACCCATGCGCCACATAGGCGCAGGCGGAACTGTTGGTGTGGGTCTCGATCTTCACCATCGGCTTGACGCCGGCCTTTTTGAAAACCTGATCGAGCGCCATGCGGTTCGGCCGCTGGCGGCCGATCAGAATGAGTGGAACATTGCGCAGGTCCTTGACTGTGATTTCGTCAAGCTTGGCCAGCGGATGATCCTCACGGACCACGCAGACGCTTTTGCCGGTCGCGACACGCTCGACATCGATGCCCGGGCCAATCTCGCCCTCCATCCGCAGGAAACCAAGATCGATCACCCGCTCGCCAACGAGCTTGTTGATGGCGGTCGTCGTTTCGAAAAAGGTCTCGATACGGACGCCGGGAAAATCCCTGACATAATCGATCAGCATGGCGGGCGCGAAATTTTCCCACATGCTGCTTGGCAGGCCGATGCGGACGATTTCCGGGCCAGCCGCACCATTGCGCAGATCCTCGGCGTGGCCGGACATGCGATCGACCGCAAGCAGCACATTCTCCGCATCCCGCGCAAGAAGCACCGCCTCCGGTGTCGGGATCAGCCGCCCCTTGTCGCGGGCAAACAGCGTCAGCGACAGGTCCGCCTCGAGCTGAGCCAGAAGCCGGCTGATACCGGACTGGCTTAGCCCCATGGCCTTGGCGGTGGCGATGGTCGAGCCGGTGGAAAGAAGCGTGCGAAGGACTTCGAGCTGCTTGATATTCATGAGGCCAGCACCATGGGATGAAATGACGAGCCGGTTTCGGTTCAGACCTTTTGCCGCCGATAGGCCTTCATGTCACCGGTTTTTTTCGCTTTGTCATGCGGTCCGCTCGGTCGCCGGTTACAATTCCACGTCGTAGACCCTGTCGTGGGTGGCAACACGGGCCTCTCCTGATGGGGTCACCCACCCCCGGAACATGCCGGGCGTATTATAGGGTGCGGCAATGCCGCCTTCGGCATCGATGGCGACAAGACCCGCACCGATATCGTAGGGCGCCAGATCCTTGTGGACGAGGTTGCCGGCGGCGGTTTCCAGATCCTGCCCGAGATAGGCGACACGGGACGCGATCTCATGGCCGACGACGTAACGGATGAAAAATTCACCCTTGCCGGTGCCGGAAACGGCGCAGGCGCCGTCGCGTGCATAGGTGCCCGCCCCGATCACCGGGCTGTCACCCACCCGGCCGTCAGGCTTGTTGGTGTAGCCGCCGGTGGATGTCGCGGCTGCGAGATGCCCCGCCGCATCGAGCGCCACCGCGCCGACGGTTCCGTGTTTTTCGTTTTCCGTCGCTTCCGTACCGGCGGCGGCATGGACCTTCATGGCCGCCAGCGCCTCAAGGCGCTTTTGCGTGGTGAAATAGGATTGAGGTTCGGTAACAAGCCCCTTTTCCCTGGCAAAGCGATCGGCCGCCTCCCCCGTCAGATAGACGGCACGCTCATCCGCCATCAGCGCGCGGGCCGCCTTGACCGGATTGCGGATGGCGCGGGATGCGCTGATCGCACCCGCTGCCAGCGTTTCACCATCCATGATCGAGGCGTCGAGTTCGTGGATGCCATTCTCGTTGAGCGCCGCCCCATGACCTGCGTTGAAATGCGGGCTGTCCTCCATGACGACGACCGCCGCCTCAACCGCTTCCAGCGCAGTGCCGCCAGCCTTCAGCACGCCATAACCCGCGCGCAGTGCCGCCGCCAGATCGTGGCGAGCCGCCTCCCATTCCTCCGGCGTCATGCTGTCTTCCGGCATCACCCCGCAACCACCGTGAATGGCCAATGCGATCTTCGTCATGTCCTCACTCCACTGTCGCCCCGCCGCCGGCAGGGCCTCTTACCATCAATGAAAGGCGATATCGCCGATAACACGCACCCGTACCCGCCGCGCGCCGCCGGGCAGATAGGCGATGGGAATATCCTCCACCTCAAGCGTCTTGAGGCTCGCGCGCTCCGCTCCCGAAGCAACCGCCGCGTTCTGCGCTTCGGTCTCGGCTTTCGCAAGCGCCTCGTCGCGGCTCAACCCGGAAAAGACCTGATCCACCTCGCCGGAAACCTGCGCCATTGCCGCACCGAGCGCATTGGCAACCCCTGCATTTTCCACACGCAGCACCTCGGAAGCGCCCGGAACCCGTTCAGGTATCAGGAACGCCCCACCGCCGACCGCGACCAGCGGCACGTCTTCCGCAGAAGTCTTCATCTGGTCGAAACTGTCGGCCACCATGTCGCGAATGCGTTGAAGTGTCGCCTGCACGAATGCCGGATCGAGGTCTTTTACACGGTCCCTGTCGCCCATCTCGATCAGGCCTGCGGCAACGGCGATATCCGATGTCGTCAGTGTCTCGCCGCCGAAAACGCGGGCTTCGGTCAGGATGCGATACCCCACCGAGCGCGGGCCGATCTTGCCTGTCTGCGGGTCGACAATCGTCCCGCCGCCAAGTGCGATCGGTAGAAGATCGGGCATGCGGAACAGGGTGCGGACCCCACCAATATGGACAATGTTGTTCGCCTCACGCGGAAAACCGCCGACAAGGCAACCGATATCGGAGGTAGTGCCGCCAACATCCACCACCATGGCATCGGAAAGCCCGGTGAGGAAGGCGGCACCACGCATCGAATTGGTCGGGCCGGAAGCGAAGCTGTGCACGGGGTTTGCGGCGGCCACATCCGCCAGCGCCACGGTGCCATCGTTCTGGGTCAGATAGAACGGCGCTTTCACGCCAGCCTCCCATAGCGCATCGGAAAATGCCTGTACCGTGGTCTTGCCCAATGTCTGAAGGGCGGCATTCAGAAGTGCGACGTTCTCGCGCTCCAGGAGCCCGATACGTCCGAGCGTGTGGGAGAGCGTGATGCGCGCATCGGGGATCACCGAACGGACGATCTCCGCCGCCCTCACCTCGCACTCCGTGGTCAGCGGCGAGAAGGTTGCGGAAATGGCGATGGAGGTGATGCCCGCATCGCGGATTTTCATCGCCGCTTCACGGATTTCATCCGGGATCATCGGCACCAGCGGGCTGCCGTCATATTCATGACCGCCGTGGACCATGAAGATCAGCGGATCGACGGCCTCGTGGAGGTCTTTCGGCCAGTCGCACATGGGCGGCAACGAAGAACCTGTTGGTAGCGCGATGCGGATGGCGGCAACCCGCTCCAACCGGGCGCGCTCCACAACCGCATTGGTGAAATGGGTCGTGCCGATCATCACCGCGTCGATCGGGCGATCCGCCGCGCCGACATGACCCGCCACATGGGCAAGCGCCGCCTTCACGCCGGAAAGGACATCCTGCGTGGTCGGAACCTTGATGGAGGCGACAATCGTGTCGCCATCTATGAGAACGGCATCCGTATTGGTGCCGCCAACGTCAATACCGATGCGTTTCATGGGAATACCGATTTAAAGTCAATGTCATAACCGAAGGCACGCGGGCCGACGGCGGCGATGCCGGCAGGCGTCGTCAAGAGTTCCGGCGCCGGCAGGGCGACAACCGTTACACGCTGGCCATAACGCACCGATTCCGTGCCGATGGCACTGCCCGAAACGGTGTCGAGAAGGCAAAGCAGGTCCGGCGTCATGGCAACCGGCTGGCCATCGCGGAAGGCGACCGCCCATTCATTCTGGAAGGCGAGTTCCAGACGCGAGCCCCTGTCGGCGTCGATACCTTCAATGGTGGTGCTGCCGCGCAGGAAGCCGCCGGTGGTCTCGCGGGCCACATCCACCACCTTGCCGCGGAACAGCTGCTTGCCACCCTCATGGTTGAGAACCGCCTGAACCGGGTCATCATGGCGTGCACGCGCCTCCATCACCGCGCGCCCGAGTTCGGTCGCCTTTGTGACGGTGTAATGAATGCCCCATTCCTTCACTTCCTTGCCGGTGCGCGGCGCCTTGCAGGTGGCGGCGGTAGAGCCGACTTCGGTGCAGACCTTGCGCGAGATGCGCTCCATCCATTTCCACGATGCAGCGCGCGTCACGATCACCTCATTGTCTCGCACATCGACCAGCGACAGCGGAAACATCGGCAGATTGCCAATGGCGAATGAGGTCATCTGCGCTTCGGGATAAGCACGTCCCATGGCATCGGCATTGACGACGGGCCGGTCGAGCATGGCGGCGGCGAGAAAAGAAGACAGCGCATTCGAGCCGCCGATTTCCACGCTCATGATCGCCCGGAAAGGCTTGCCGAGATAATCCTCCATGACCTCGACCGCGCGGGCAAGATGAACGGGGTCTCCCAGCCGTTCCTGACCAACAAGCGGTGCACCCATCTTGGAGACGACCGCAACCATGTCTTCATCAGCAAGCGCCATGGGGTCCATGACCTTCACCCGTCTGCCTTCGGCATAAAGACGGCGCAGATTGAGCGTCGAGATATAGGGATTGCCTCCACCGCCCGTTCCCAGAATCCAGGCGCCGGTGGCAAGAGGTTCGATATCGTCTTCGGAAAATTCCTGGATCATGCGTCATCCTCGGGCATGCCGCAGCCTTTCCGGCGCAAGCGATGCTCCTTCCCTTTATCGTTCCAAGTCTCATCGGCCCCGCCCTGCGGCGGGACCGCTTTTCATGGGACGGAGATCACTCCGCCTTGCAGTCCCAATGGAAGTTGGAGAAGTTCAGGTCCCAGCTCTGCATGGGAATGAACTCGTAACCCTGAAGGCACTTGTTCGCCGCATAACGGCGGTTCGGCGCAACCGCCCAGACATCCGGTTGAAGATCGGCGATCTTGGTCTGCAGTTCCTTGTAGGTTGCGTTCTGTTCGCTGGTATCGGTCGTGGCACGGACCTTGTCGATCAACCCGTCGATTTCCGCGTTCTGCAGCCATTCCATCGACATCCATGTGCCTGATGCCTTGGAGTGATACTGGTTGTAGAACATCGCATCCGGAGACGGATAGGTCGGCGAGATATTCACCTGCGTCGACGCAGGCGTCGTTTCAGGCTTGGAGGAAAGCTCGACGATACGGTTCCACGGCTCTGGCTTGATATCGAGCGTAATACCGATTTGCTCGAGGCTGGATTGCAAAAGCAGTGCCACTTCCGCCTCGAAGGCCAGCGAAGCGACATAGCTGTTGACCAGCGTGATCTTCTGGCCGGCATATTTCGACTTCGCCAGTTCTTCCTTCGCCTTTTCCAGATCGTAGACGCCGGGCGGAATATCGCCGTTATGCGCGTCCTTGAAAGCGTCGGATAGCGGCCCCTGCATGTCGAAACCGGGATAGATCACTTCCTGGATCGTCTTGTAATCCGTCGCATAGGCAATGGCGCGACGAACGTGAACGTCGTCTGTCGGGTAAACCTTGGTGTTGAGCTTGATGACGAAACCGCCGGCGGTGCGGGTCTGGATGAGCTTGTAATCCTTCATCCGGCCGATGGATTCATAGGTGTCGTTGCCAAGGCCGTGCGAGGAAAGGCCAAGTTCGCCCTTTTCAGCCAGCGCCTTGACGGTAGCGTCGTCGCTCGTCTGGACGAAGCGTACTTCGTCGATCGGCTTGCCCTTGGTCCAGCCAAGGAAATAGTCCGCATTGCGGGCAATGACCATATCGGCAGAACGGTTGTAGCTGACGAGCTTGTATGGGCCGGAACCGGCGGAATGTTCGCCCACATAGGCCTCGCCCCACTTGTCTTCGGGCTTGGCATTGGCTTCGATCAACGTCTTGTTCAACGCCATCATCAGCGGCGTGGAGGCCATGAAGGGCGAAAACTGACGCTCGATCTTCATGACGAGCGTCGCATCGTCAGGCGCGGTGACGTTTTCGGGCTTCAGGACGCCGACGATGAGGTTCGACGGGCCCTTGTTGATGCCGAGCAGGCGCTGGATCGACCAGACGAGATCGGCAGCCTTTACCGCCGTGCCGTCCTGAAACTTCGCATCGTCGCGCAGGTGGAAGGTGTAGGTCAGGCCGTCTTCCGAAATATCCCAGGACTTCGCCAGATGCGGCACGATTTCGCCCTTGGCGTTCACCGTCGTCAGGCCGTCATACATGTTCACGATGGCCATGTAGCCGGTATAATCAGTCACTTTCGCCGGGTCGAGCGAGCTGAATATCTGCATGGTATTGACCGCGACCGACACCTTGTCTTCCGCAAAGGCAGCAGAAGGACCAAGCGGCAACGCGATTGCCGTGCCGAGCGCAAGCACGGCACGGCGGGAAGAAAGTCCTGGCATTTTCATTTTTCGTTCTCCTCTTTATTGCGGGTCATTTGCCCCGCTTATGGTTAGGCAGCCTTGCTGACCGGGACGGGCAGCGGTGAGAAGGGAATGTCGGGGTAACCGAAGGCCGCCGGCCCGACGACCTCAAGCGCGCGTGCGCTGCGCAACAGATCGTGGCAGGGGATGGCGATGACGGCCACGCGCTGGCCGTAGCGCAGCACTTCAGTGGTGATCGGATAACCGGTGTCGACATCGAGCAGGACGATCAGGTCGGGGACCGTCACTTCCACCTTGCCGTCACGGGTAAACAGCAGGAACTCGTTCTGGATGGCGACGCCCGCCGTCTGGCCCGCGCAATCATCAAAGCCGGACAGCGTGAGATCGCCGACCGCGAAACCGCCGCGCAGATGGCGCTTCAGATCGGTGATCTTGCCGTTGAAGATGCGCCGTCCGCCTTCGAGCGCGCAGACAGCCGCAATCGGGTCTTCCTGCTGCTTGCGGGCGCGGATAACCGCCTCCCCGATGGCAATCGCCTTGGTATAGGTTTTCGGAATGCCGTATTGATGCACGTAATGCGCCTGCATCGGCGCGGTCGCCAGCATCGCGCCGCCGCCCTGCGAAACGACGCAGGCACGCGCCATACGCTCGTGCCAGACCTCGGAAACGGCGTGGCTGAAGATCACGGCATTGCCGTGAAGGTCGCACATCACCGATGGCGTGGAACTGTGACCGTAGATGGAGAAGGTCGTCATCTGCATCTCAGGGAAGGCCCGGCCCATGCCGTCGCAATCGAGGATCGGCAGGCCGCCGAGCGCAGCCGTCACCAGCGGGTTCATGGAGTTGGAACCGCCGATTTCCTCGCAGACGATCGCGTCTACTGGCGTGCGGATCAGCTCTTCCATGGCGCGCAGGCAGCGCAGGCCTTCACGGCCTTCGCGGATGCGCTCGACACCAACCACCGGTGCGCCGATGCCGCCGATGGACATGCAAAGCGCGTCCGGCTCAATGGCGTCAGTCGCAAGGATCTTCATCTCGTAACCGGCCTTCATGGCCTCCAGCGCCAGAAGCTTGCCCAGATAGGGATTGCCGCCGCCGCCCGTGCCGAGAATGCCCGCACCGATTTCCAGCGCGTCGAGATCTTCCCGCGTCAGCGTACGCAATGCCGCCTCGTCATATTTCAGCTTGCGCGTCTCAGCCATGATTGGCTCCCATTTCTCCAACGACTTTCACATGAATGCGGGTGGCATTGCCGGGCAGATAGGCAAGCGGCATGTCCTCGCGCTCGATCACTTCCAGCGTTTCGGCAAGCGCGCCTGCCGCAATCGCCTTCTCGCGCGCCTCGGCCTCGGCTTCGGCAAGCGCGCTTTCACGCGTGCGCCCCTCGATCAGCGAGAAGACGCGGTCCGTCTCGCCGCTGATCTGCGCGATTGCCGCACCGACGGCATTCGCCACCGCGAAATTTTCGGGGCGGATGACTTCCAGTTCACCGATACGGTCCGGCATGAGAATGGAGCCGCCGCCAACCGCGATGACAGGCACCGGCGAGGACGAGATGCGGCTGCGTTCCACACAGGACTCGAGCATGGCGTTGATCTTTTCGACCGCAGCATCCACAAGCCGCTTGTCGAGAGTGGAAACCAGCGCCTTTTCGCCCACATCCGCCTTGCCGGACGCGACCGCGATATCCGTCGCGGTCAGGGTCGTGCCACCGAAGCAGAGCGCCTCACGGCGGACCCGGTAACCGACTGATTTCGGGCCGACGGTCAGGCCATGGTCGCCATTGACCACCAGCGAGCCGCCGCCGAGACCGATGGAAAACACATCCGGCATGCGGAAATTGGTGCGCACGCCGCCAATATCCACCGTCGTGGAAGCCTGTCGTGGAAAGCCGTGCGACAGCGAACCGACATCGGAGGTGGTGCCGCCGACATCGACCACAACGGCATCCTTGAGGCCGGTGAGGAAGGCCGCACCACGCATGGAATTCGTCGGGCCGGAGGCGAAGGTGAGCACAGGGAAGCCGCGCACCACATCCGCCGCCATCAGCGTGCCGTCGTTCTGGGTGATGTAGAACGGGCAGGTTATGCCCGCTGCCTTCAGCGCCTCGCCGAAAGCGGCAACGGTGCGGTCCGCAAGCGAAAGAAGGCTGGCATTCATGATCGCAGCACTTTCGCGGGCGAGCAGACCATGCCGTCCGATATCCTTGGACATAACCACCGGCAGGCCGGGGCAGCGCTCCTGCAGGATATCCTTCGCCCGCACTTCCATCGCATCATTGATGCCGCTGAAGACGCAGGTGACGGCCGCGGCCTTCAGGCCCTTTGCGCGGATATCGGCGGCGATGCGGACGATTTCGTCCTCATCGAGGGCTGAGATTTCGCGACCGTCGAATTCATATCCGCCGCGGACCTGATAACCGTGGTTACCAACGATTTCCCGGAGGTCATCCGGCCAGTCGACCATCGGCGGCAGGCCGGCGCCGGAAGGCAGGCCGAGCCGGATGGCGGCGACCTCGTCCATATGCCGCCGCTCGATCACCGCATTGGTGAAATGCGTGGTGCCGATCATCACGGCACCGATGTGTGCCCTGTCGATGCCCGACGCCTCGATTACCTTTTCAAGGGCTTCGATGACACCTGATGTCACATCCTCGGTGGTGGAGGCTTTCACCCCCGCCAGAACGGTTTTATCCTGTAACACAACGGCATCGGTATTTGTGCCGCCGACGTCAATTCCAACGCGATACACGTCAGGCTCCTCTTTTATCAATCGGTCGTTTTTACGAGGAAGCGCATACGCTCTTCCTCTGTCACGGTGGGTTTCAGGCGCTCTTCCTCGTCGGTGACGACGGGGATCGCCGCGATAAGGGCGCGGGTGTAGGGATGCTTCGGCTCGGCGAAAACCGCAGACGTCACCCCTTCCTCGACGATCTCGCCACGCAGCATGATGGCGATGCGCGAACAGAAATTGCGCATCAGCGACAGGTCGTGCGAGATCATCAGATAGGTCAGGCCAAGCTCTTCCCGCAGCTGCAGCAGAAGGTCGATAACGGTCTTCTGCACGGAGACATCAAGCGCCGCCGTCGGCTCGTCGAGGATGAGGATCTTCGGTTCAGCCGCGAGTGCACGGGCAATGGCGACACGCTGCTTCTGTCCGCCGGAAAGTTCATGCGGATATTTACCGAGATAGGATTGCGGCAATCGCACCAGCCCCATCAGTTCCTGCATCCGGCGTTCGCGCGCCTCACCGTCCATACCGATGGATTTCAACGGTAGGGTAAGCGTCTGCCTGACCGTGCGCTTCGGATTTAGGGAAGTGCCCGGATTTTGATAGACGATCTGCGTCAGCCGCTTGCCACGGCCGGGAGACGGGGCGTCGATGACAAGATTGCCGGAGGTCGGGCGAGAAAGTCCCATGATCATCCGGGCGACCGAGGTTTTTCCAGAACCGGACTCGCCCGCAAGACCGAAAATTTCGCCGTCCTTCAGCGTCAGGTTCACATCGCGCACGGCGTGGTAACCGTTGCGTCTGCCATAAATCTTGTTCAGGCCCTCGATGGTAACGATCGGCGAGCGTGTGCTCTGCGCCAGATCGGCGACACGGGGACCGTAGAGCGGCGGCACCGCATCCAGCAGCGAATGCGTGTAGTCCGCAGCGGGAGCGTGCAGGATTTGCGTGCAGGGACCGGTCTCGACGATGTCGCCATGGTGCATAACCACGACCCGATCCGCCACCTTACGTACGACACCGAGATTATGGGTGATCATCAGCAGCGCCATATTTTCTTCGGCAACCAGCTGGTTGATGAGATTGAGAATTTCATCCTGCGTGGTGACGTCGAGCGCGGTGCCGGGCTCATCCGCGATGAGGAGCTTCGGCTGATGCAGCAACGCAAGCCCGATCAACACGCGCTGGCGCATGCCGCCCGAAAGCTCGGACGGATAGGCATTCATGACCCGCTCGGTATCGCCAAGCTGCACGCGGCGCAGAACCGCTGCGATACGGGTGCGGCGCTCTGCCTTGGACGAGTTGATGCCGTTGCGCTTGTCGGCAAAGCGCATGACATCATCGAGATGCGTGCCGATCTTGAAGACCGGATTGAAGGAAGACAGCGGGTCCTGCATGATCAGCGAAAACGCCGTTCCCTTAAGCGCCTCGCGTTCCCTTCGCGGCATGGCGAGCACATCCCGCCCGTCGATGACAATGGCGCCGGAGGCAATAGTGGCATTCTTCGGCAAAGTGCCGATGATCGCCTTGGCGGTGACCGATTTACCCGATCCGGTTTCGCCGATCAGCGCCACCCGCTCGCCGGCTGAGACTGTGAAGGCGACATCGCGCAGCACCTGGCGCGTGCGACCGTAGTTGGTGAAGGTGACGTTGAGGTTTTCGACTTTGAGAAGCGGTTCAGTCATGGCTTTAGCTTTCCACGTCGAACATGTCACGCAGGCCGTCGCCCAGCAGATTGAAACCCAGCGTCACGTAAAGCACGGCCGCGCCGGGGCAGAGGACTTCCCACCAGAAATCCGGCATGAACTGGCGCCCATCGGCAACCATCGAGCCGAGATCGGGAGTTGGCGGCTTGACGCCGAAACCGAGGAAACTCAGCGTCGCGCCAAAGAGGATGACGAATGCCGCATCCAGCGTCGTCTTGACTGATATGACCGAGACGCAATTGGGCAGAATTTCGCGAAAGAGAATGTGCAGCGGACCCGCACCTGCAAGACGTGCCGCTTCGATATAGTCCTCGGATGCGATGGATTTCGACACCGAATAGATCAGCCGCGCATGCCAGGTCCACCATAGAAGCGTGATCGCGATCATGGCGTTCATCAAGGTGGGTTCCAGCAGGTTGGAGACCGCCAGCGCCATGACGAGGGGCGGCATGGCCAGCATCACATTCGTCAGGCCACTGATGATTTTCTCGGTCCAGCCGCCGAAATAACCGGCGACCAGGCCAAGCACAGTGCCGACCGGGACCGAGATGCCGAGCACGCCGATAACGAGAAGAAGCGAGACCCTGAGCCCGAAGACAGTGCGGGAAAAGATGTCGCGTCCGGCCTTGTCGGTTCCGAACCAGTGCTCCAGATCCGGCGGCATGTGGCGGGCACGGAAATCGACGACCGCGCCGATATGTTTGGGATAGGGTGTAAGCCAGGGCGCAAAGATCGCCAGAACCAGCACCGACAACAGGATCAGCGAACCGATGACCGCTGCCGGATTGCGGCTGAAGCGGTACCACATCATGTAACCGGCGCTTAAGCCCCGATCGGTGGGTTCGAGCATTTTCATGTCAGCCATCAGCGAGCCTCCTTGCGGCGCAGGCGCGGGTCGATGATCGAGATCAGGACATCAACGATCAGGTTCGCAACGATGAAGAACAGGCCGGCCACGAGCACCACGGCAGTCACGGCATTGAGGTCTTTCTGAAGGATGGCGTTCAGCCCGTAGGATGCGAATCCGCCCCAGGCGAAGACCATTTCGATCACGAAGGCATTGCCGATCAGCGAGGCGAATTCGAGCCCCATGATCGTCAGCGGCGCGATGGAGGAAAGCTTCAGCAGATAACGGAAGATGATGACCCGCTCCGGCACGCCGAAGCTTTGCAGGGTGAGCACGTGATCCTTGCGCTGGTTCTCGATCATCGAGGAACGCGTGATGCGGGTGATCTGGCCGATACCGGCCATGGAGAGCGCAAAGGCCGGCAGCGCAAGGTGCTTCAGCGCATCCAGCACTACATCGAACCGTCCGGCAAGCGTACCGTCGATCAGGATGAAGCCCGTCGGGCCACCCTGCCAGCCAAGTGAGTGATCGATCCTACCGATGATCGGCCAGCCGGAGAGAAAGCGAGCGGCCAGCAATTGCAGCGTGATGGCAAACAAAAAGCTCGGGATCGTCACGCCGGTGAGCGAGAGGATACGGCCGATATGGTCGAGCGGACGGTCGCGGTAATGCGCCGTGATGACGCCGAGCGGGATGGCGACGGCAAACATGAAGATGACCGAGACCAGAACCAGTTCGACGGTCGCAGGAACAGTCTGCGCGAGATCGGTGGTGACGGGGCGCTGGGAAACCAGCGAGAAACCGAGATCGCCGTGCAGGGCATTGCCGATATAGTCGAGATATTGGGCGGCGAGCGGTTTATCGAGACCCATCTCGCCGCGCAGCGCGTCCACCTGTTCCTGTGTTGCCGCGGGGCCGAGCGCCATGCGGGCGGGATCACCCGGCACCACGCGGGCGAGAACGAAAATCATGATGGACAGGGCGATCATGACCAGCACGAAAGCGCCGAGCCTGTTCAAAATCGCGACCAGCGGATGTTGCTGCATCGGTGGAACGTTCCTTGTGCATCAGTTGCCTGAGCACAAGTTTTCACCACCATCCCTTTTGAACAATCTCTGAAAGGTATAGTTTTTTGAAAGATGAGTATAGGTTTTTATGCTTAAACGCCCTATCCCTTTGTGAATGACACTCCTGCCCCGCACCCGCCTCTGCCGCCGAATCGCCAGCGAAACCGCCGGCATAATCTTTCTGCGCGCCCCGGCGGGCGCGGGAAAAAGCGTGCTGCTGGAAATGCTGGCAAAGGAGTTGGGAACGCAGATATGCCGCACGCACCAGCCGCGAAGCGATGATGCAGCAAATGACTGCCTTCTATGGGACGTGCCGGTTTTCGCACGGGCAGTGCGCATGCCCGCCGCCATTCTGGAAACGGTGCGTTTTATGGTCATTGCCTGCCGCCCGGATCAACGGATAAGCGGACTGGCCCGGCAGATCCTGCATCGCGGTTCGCTTACCATCGGACCGGATGAACTGGCGCTAGGGCAAGATGAGACCGAAAGCCTCCCCCCTCAACAGCGGCGTCTGGTACTGCAGGATTATGCAGGATGGCCGGCCTTTCTGTCGCTTGCCCGGCATCCGGATGAAAAGCTGTGTGCCGACTATCTTCGGGAAAACTACCTGCCGCATCTTTCACCCGCCCAGACGGTTGAGCTTTCATTCTGGCTCGAAAACCCCTCCGCAGAACCCGAGGCGGAATGGACAGAACTGCTGCCGCCCTTCCTGACTGGAACCCCCGAAAATCACCCCACCCTGATACGGCTTCTCACCCTGGCTGCGCGAGAACGTCTCGCCAGCTTGCAGGCCGGCAGCGCCGTGGTGGAGGTCGCATCGGCTTTTGAAAAGGCTGGACATGCGCTCGCGGCCATGGCGATGCTGCTCGACCGCGGTTATGAGACCCATGCCGCGCAAATTCTTGAACGCGCCCATGGCCGCGAACTGATCTACCGAAGCAGCGTCGACAGGTTTCGCGAGATCATCATGCGGTTTTCGCAGGATATGATCGCAACGAATGAAACCGTGCTCTTTGCCGTTACCCGCGCATTGCTGAAACAGGGTGAATTGCAGCGCGTGCGCCACCTGCTCGGCAAAAGCCTCGGATCGGATTATCTCGATCCGCTGAAGGTGCTTGCCCGGAGTTCACGTTTTTCCTTCGCCGCCCGCACCTTCCGGCTGAACCTGATGATTGCCGAGGATCTGACGCCCAATGACGCGGTGATAACGCGTCTCGCCGAGTTCATGGCCGATTATCCCATGGACGACCACGGCAAGTGGGCGGCCTATTACAATGCGCTGCTGGAGTTCGAAATTCGCCGCCGCAATTTCCGCGAGGCGGAGGCGGCTGCCGCCCGTGCGCTGATCTATCTGCGCAAGATGGGCGGGCAGCCCTTGCTCGAATTCTTCATCCACCTGCACCAGATCGTGTTGCGGCTGATGAGCGGTGATGTGCTTCTGGCGCGTCACGCAGCACAGGAGGCCCGCGCGCGGCTGGAACAGGTGCCGCATGATGCGGTGCAGGAGTTCCGGATGCTGCGGCTGGCGGAAGCCTGCCTTGCCTATGAGGCCGGAAAGCCCCGCGATCTCCTGCATTTCGTCGAACATGAATTCGATCATTTTGCTGCGGCCGAGATATGGCCGAGCCTCATGCAGTTCGCACTGCACTATGCTTCGCAGGTACTGATCGACCATTTTCCGATGACCGTTCGCCCGGGTTTTCTAGACGGTCTGTGGATTCATCTGTCGGAAGGGCTGCAATTCCATGCGATGATGGAAATCAGGACGGCCATCGCCTATCAGAACGCCAACCGCTGGGCGGATGCCGCTGCAACCCTTTCCGCGATCCGCATGCCGATGGGCCGCAACTGGGTGGAAAGTGCGCATGAGGACCTTTCCCGGCTGACGCGGCGCGATGAAATCGCCTATGTCATGGCCTGGCTGCGCGATGCGGTGCATCTTTTCACGCCGCGCGCCTATCTCTCCCGCCAGATCGACGCGATGATCGCCAACCCCAAGGTCACCAACCGCGAGAAAGTCGCGCTCAGAATATGGCAGAGCTATGCCGCGCACCAGCGTCGCGACAATGCCGCCGCCCGTGCCCATATTCTGACCGCGCTTGAATCGGCAACCCGCCTTGGCTGCAGCGGGGTTCTGTCGGAAGAGCGCGTCTTCCTGTCGCCGCTTCTCAACAATCGCCGCATCCGCAGTTTCATCGAAACCTCTTCCGATGTCCGCACCGCGCTGTCGATTTTCGCCACCTCGGTGAATTCACCGCAAGCGCGCGCCCTGCATGGCGGGCTTTCGCAGCGGGAAGCGCAGATGCTGCAACTTCTGGCCAGCGGCATGTCGAACAAGAAGATCGCCCAGACGCTTAACATTTCCGAAGTGACGGTGAAGTTTCACCTCGGCAACCTGTTCCGCAAGCTGGATTGCAAACGCCGCGCGGAGGCGATCCGCGCGGCGAAAGCACTGGGCTGGCTATAAGGTTCAGCGGTTGTTCTTCTTGCGCCATTCGGCAAAAGCCGTCTGGTGTTCTTCCTTGGTGCAGGGGTAAAGCCCGATGATCGTCTGGCCGGCCTTGACCTGCTCCACCACGAAATCTTCGTAAGCCGTCATTTCCACCGCCTCGGTCGCAACTTCGTCGGCAATGCCCGCGGGGATGACGATGACGCAATCCGCGTCACCAACGATGATGTCGCCGGGAAAGACCGGCGCATCGCCGCAGCCGATCGGGCCGTTGATTTCGATCGCCTCGTGTTTGGTCAGGTTGGTGGGGCTGGAAGGACGGGTGTGGTAAGCCGGAATATCCAGCTCGGCTATGGTGGCCGCATCACGGAAACCGCCATCGGAAACGATGCCCGCACCGCCGCGAACCATCAGGCGGGTCACCAGAATATCGCCGGCCGAGGCGGCGCTGGCATCCTTGCGGCTGTCCATGACAAGCACGTGGCCCGGCGGGCAGGTTTCGATGGCGACGCGCTGCGGATGGGCGGGATTGCGGAATTCGACGAGCTGGTTACGGTCTTCGCGGGCCGGCATGTAGCGCAGGGTGAAGGCCGGGCCGACCATGTTCTTGCCCTTGTAGCCCAGCGGGCGCACGCCCTGGATGACCTGGTTGCGCAGGCCGCGCTTGTAAAGCGCCGTCGCCAGGGTGGCGACGGAAATCGTCATCAGTTTTTCGCGCGTTTCATTGTTCATGTCTGTCTCCTCGCAATGGGCGGATGGATGTGTTTCAAGTTCTGTGAATGGGCTCGTCTATGAAGACGCCGCCCTGATATTTTGCGATCGCAGCCTCGGGATCGGGGCGCGGCACATCGCGTTCGATTTCCGCGCGGTAGCGCGCGGCATTATCGCGCCGCTGCCAGCCGAGAAAATCGACATGGGAATTATCCCACCAGCTGTCATCATTGGCGGATACGCCCCAGATGACCGGGCATCCAAGCTTCGGCACGCAGAAGGTGGCCTCGATCAGCGAAACGAAGTCGCCGTAGCTCAGCCAGGTCGACAGCATCCGCCAGTTGGAGGGCTTTTCTTCGCAAGAGCCAATCCGGACGATAGCAGTCTCCTGGCCGAATTTGGAATGGTAGAGGCTCGCCATCGCCTCGCCGAAAATCTTCGAGACGCCGTAGAGACCATCAGGCAGAAAGGGAGAATCGGGGGCAAGCTGTTTGCCCTGCGGGTAATAACCGATCGTGTGATTGCTGGAGGCGAAAAGAATGCGCGGCAGGCCGTTCAGCCGTGCCGCCTCGTAGAGATTGTAGACCCCGCGCAAATTGGCAGACTCAATCGGGTCGAAGGCCCTCTCGACGGAAACTCCGCCGAGATGAACGATGCCGTCGCAGCCCCTCACGAGATCATGGACCGCCTGCTCGTCCTCAAGCGCGCAACGAACGAGCTCTTCGTGAGGTGCTGGCGAACCGAGATCAACGACGTCAGAAAGACGAATGATTTCGGCGACATGGCCAAGCCGCCCGCGCAGCATGCTGCCCAGCTTGCCGCCGGCACCGGTGATGAGCAATCGCTTCAACATGATGGTGCCCCTTAGAAAATATCGGGCTCGCCGGCGGTGCGGCCGAAATCCGTCTGCAGGAAGTCGAAATCGCAACCTTGATCGGCCTGCGTGACATGCTTGGAGAAGAGATAACCATAACCGCGCTCATAACGCGGCGCAGGTGCCTGCCAGGCGGCACGGCGGCTGGCGATTTCCTCTTCGCTGACCAGCATGTCGAGGCGTCGCTGCGGCAGGTCGAGGCGCACGATATCGCCTGTTTTCAGGAGCGCGAGCGGGCCGCCGACGAAGCTTTCCGGCGCGACATGGAGAACGCAGGCGCCATAGGACGTGCCGGACATGCGCGCATCGGAAATGCGCACCATGTCGCGGTGGCCCTTCTTGATCAACGCCTTCGGGATGGGCAGCATACCCCATTCGGGAAAGCCGGGACCGCCGAGCGGACCGGCATTGCGCAGCACCAGAACATGATCCGGCGTGACATCAAGGTTCTCGTCGTCGATCGCCTTCTTCATCTCCGGATAGCTGTCGAAGACCAGCGCCGGGCCTTCGTGCACATGATATTTCGGATCGCAGGCAGCGGGCTTGATGACGGCGCCGTCAGGGCAAAGATTGCCGCGCAACACCGCAAGCGAGCCTTCCGCATAAACCGGATTGTCGAGCGAGCGAATGACGTCGTCGTTGTAGACCTTCGCGCCTTCGAGATTTTCACCCATGCTGCGGCCGGTTACGGTCAGCGCCGAACAGTCGAGGCGGCTTTCCAGCTGCTTCATCAGCGCGCGCAGACCGCCGGCATAATAAAAATCCTCCATCAGATAGTCTTTGCCGGAGGGGCGGACATTGGCGATGAGCGGCGTGACCCGGCCAAGTTCGTCCAGCTCGTCCAGCGTCATCGGCACGCCGGCGCGGCGCGCCATGGCGATCAGATGCACGACGGCATTGGTGGAGCAACCGGTCGCCATGGCGACGATGGCGGCATTGCGAAACGCCGTCGCGGTCAGAATACGGTCCGGCGTCAGCTCCTCGCCCACCATCTCCACGATACGCCGGCCGCAACCTGCCGACATGCGCTGGTGTTCGGCATCTACCGCCGGAATGGAGGAAGCTCCCGGCAGGGTGAGGCCAAGCGCATCGGTGATGGCGGTCATGGTCGAAGCGGTGCCCATGGTCATGCAGACACCGGCGGAGCGGGCGATGCCACCCTGCACGCCCCGCCATTCCTCATCCGTAACATTGCCGGCACGCCGCTCGTCCCAATATTTCCAGGCGTCCGAACCGGAACCGAGCACCTTGCCGGCATAATTGCCACGCAACATCGGGCCTGCAGGCAGATAGATCATCGGCACGCCGGCCGAAATCGCGCCCATGACGAGGCCGGGTGTCGTCTTGTCGCAACCGCCCATCAGCACCACGCCGTCAAGCGGATGCGAGCGGATCATTTCTTCCGTCTCCATCGCCAGCATGTTGCGGTAGAGCATGGATGTCGGCTTGGTGAAGCTCTCATCGACGGAGAGCGATGGCATTTCGACGGGGAAGCCGCCCGCTTGCAGGACACCACGCTTCACATCCTTCACCCGCTCTGGGAAATGCGAATGACAGGTGTTGAGCTCCGACCATGTATTCAGGATGCCGATGACGGGTTTGCCGACGAAATCCTCCTCCGCATAACCAAGCTGCATCATGCGCGAGCGGTGGCCGAAGCTGCGCAGGTCGTCGGGCGCGAACCAGCGGTCGGAACGGAGTTTTTTATCGGTCATGTCAATGGTCCTGCGTTGCGGGTTGCGCCTGGAGCTGTCAGTCCTGCCGGAGCGTCAGCCCGCTCGTCGTATCGAAAAGATGGATGTATTCCAGCGGCGCCGACAGACGGATGACTTCGTCAGCCGATGTCGAGGTCTGGCCGGAAAGATGCAGCGTCACCCGGGTGCCATCACCGAGAGTGCCGTAAAGATAGGACTCTCCGCCCAGCTGTTCGGCGGTGCGCACAGACATGGTCAGTGCGCCTTCGCCACCCGCCTGCACATGGTTCGGACGGACACCGAGCGTCACTTTCTGACCGGGCTTGTAGGCAAAACCGGTCTGCGGCAGGGGGATCAGTTCGCCGGTGGCGATCTTCAGGGACGGGGTTGCATCCGAAGTCACTTCGCCGGCGAAGAAGTTCATCTTCGGCGAGCCGATGAAGCCCGCCACGAAGAGATTGGCCGGGCGGTTATAGAGATCGAGCGGCACGCCGAACTGTTCGAGCTTGCCGGCGCGCAGAACGGCGATCTTGTCGGCCATGGTCATGGCTTCCACCTGATCATGCGTCACATAGATCATGGTATTGCCGAGACGCCGGTGCAGGCTGGAAATCTCGCCGCGCATGTCGACGCGCAGTTCCGCATCGAGGTTGGAAAGCGGCTCATCGAAAAGGAACACGCGCGGCTCGCGCACGACGGCGCGGCCAATGGCGACGCGCTGGCGCTGACCGCCGGACAGATCCTTCGGACGACGCTCCAGAAGCTGGTCGATCTGCAGCATCTTGGCCACCTGGTTGACCTTTTCAACGATGTCCTTCTTGGGTGTGCCGATATTCTCAAGCCCGAAGGACAGGTTTTCGCGAACCGTCATATGCGGATAAAGGGCGTAGGACTGGAACACCATGGCAAGGCCGCGATCTGCGGCCGGCACCGCGTTGACCACATCGCCGCCGATGACGATATCGCCGCCGCTCAATTCCTCAAGGCCCGAGATCATGCGCAGCAGGGTCGACTTGCCGCAGCCGGAAGGGCCAACGAAAACACAGAATTCGCCGTGCTTGATATCGAGATCGACACCCTTGATCACATCGAGGGCACCATATGTCTTTTTGACCTGACGAAGCTGAATACTTGCCATTGTCGTATTTCCTCCCTGAGGATTATTTGCCGCCCGTCGATGCAATGCCGGTGGCGATGTATTTTTGCAGGAACATGAAGACCAGCGCGATCGGCGCAAGCGTCAGCACCGTCATGGCCAGAAGATTGCTCCATTCCGTCGTCATCTCCCCCTGGAAGGAGTTGAGCGCCAGCTGCAGGGTGAAGTTGTCATTGCGGGTCAGCACGATCAGCGGCCAGAGGAAATCGTTCCAGCGCCACATGATCGCAAGGATCGCCAGAACGGCAAGCGCCGGCGCCGAGAGCGGCAGGATGATGCGCCAGTAGATCTTCCATTCGCTCGCCTTGTCCATGCGGGCGGCATCGAGGATTTCATCCGGGATCGTCAGCATATATTGCCGCAGCAGAAAGACACCGGTCGGGGTGGCGGCACCGGGAATGATGACGCCCCAGAGACTGTTGATCATGCCCAGCTGGCTGGTGATGAGAAACAGCGGCACCAGCACGACGGTCTGCGGGATCATCAGCGTGCCGACAACCAGCGCCAGCACCACGCCCCTGCCCTTGAACTGGTATTTCGAGAGCGCAAAGGCCGCCATGGAATTGACGATTAGCATGATGAGGGTTGACGTCACCGTGATGAAGGTCGAGTTCCAGAAATAAAGCGGAAAATTGAAGCGCTGGAAAAGCTCGGTGTAGTTTTCCGTGGCGAGCGCCACCTTTTCAGCAGGCTTCAGCTCGTTGAACTGCATCTTCAGGACTTCAGTGGGCTTTGCCGGGTCAACCACCTGGGCAACGAGGCCGATGCGCCTGATCATGCCGAACTTGCGGCCATCCTTGTCGACATAGGCCGGCAGCGGCGCTGCCTGCCCGTCCACCACCACGGTTTCCTGCGTATAGGGCAGGAGGCGCGGCGGGAAACGCTGCAGATCGGCTTCCGTCTTGAACGAGGAGAGCACCAGCCAGACGACGGGGCCGAACATCATCAGCACGGCCACGCCGAGATAGGCGTAGGACAGCCAGTCGGTCCAGTGCAGCTTGCCGTTGCGGCCGCGGGTACGGGTCAGAAATGCGCCAATCCTAGCCATCGACCTTGCTCCTGTTTGCCCGGAATTGCAGGGCGGTCAGCACCACGAGCACCACGGCGAGCAGCAGCGAAGCGGCAGCCGCAAGGCCGAAATTGCGGGGCGTCCCGGCAAAGCCGGTCTGATAGATAAACTGAATGATGAAGGTGGTCGCCGAACCCGGGCCGCCACCCGTGAAGGCAAAGACTTCATCGAAGGTCTGCACGCCCTTGATGAGCGACAGGACGAGAACGACGAGCATGGTGGGTGCAAGCAGCGGCAGCGTAATGCGCCGGAAGATGCGCCAAGGGCTTGCCTTGTCGAGCTGCGCCGCCTCATAGACATCGCGCGGGATCGCCTGCAGGCCGGCCAGAAGAATGAGCGTGTAGAAGCCCATATGCGCCCAGACTGAGAGGAAGACCGACCAGCCGAAGGCAAGATTGGCTTCGAGCAACCAGTCGACCGAACCGAGACCGAGGCCCTCCATCGCGGCGTTGAGAACGCCGAAACGCTGGAGAATCCACTTCCAGATCAAGGCCACAACGACGGGCGACAACAGCACGGGGAAGAAGAAGACGGCACGGAAGAACCCCCGCGCCCGGATATCGCGGTTGAGCACGATGGCCGTGATCAGCGAAAAGCCGACCATAAAACCCACCTGCAGCACCACGAAGAAAACCGTGTTCCAGACGGAGCGCCAGAACAGGTCACGCTCACAGGAATTGGGGTCGAGGTAGTTCTGACAGGAAAGAAGGACCGAGAAATTTTCGCCGCCCACGGCAGGGCGTTCGGAAAGCAATATGTGTTCGCTGCCGGTCACGGAATAGGCCATGTTCAGCACGATCGGCAGAAAGGCGAAGACCGCGAACAGGATCAGGTTTGGTGTGAGAAATACCCACGCGATCCGCCGATGGCCGAGAACCTTCTGCAGGAAGGCAAAGGGCAGTTCGACGATGCCCATGACGGGCGCAAGAAATTTATACATGAGGGTCCTCCTTCGATCCGGCGCGGCGCGGCATGCACCGCGCCGGAAGGCGATGGATCACTTTGCCTGTTTCAACGCTTCCTCGAGGTCCGTCTTCGCGCGGGCCATGGCCTCATCAACGGTGCTTTCACCGACGATGGCCTGCGTGATGCGCTGGACGGAGATGTTGAACATGGCGCGATTGTTCTTGTAACCCTGATAGGTGTAGGCAATCGGGCTGAGGCCGGGGATCTGGTCCAGCCAGGCGTTCATGGCCTTCTGCGTCGCAGGCGTCGCACCGGTATAGGTCACGCCCTTGTCGGCCACGGCCTTGTGGGCCGGAACGTTGCGGGTGCGAACGGTGAAGTCGAGATAATTCTCGTCCTGAGCGAGGAAGTTCAGGATGTCGGCAACGATTTTCGGGTTCTTGGTCTGCTTGAAGCCGACAACGCCGGTACCACCAGGCATGCCGGTGCAGGCAGCGCCACCACAGGGCTGCGGCACGACTTCCCAGTCAAACGCATCGCCGACCTGGCTGTCGAAACGCGCGGTCTGCCAGCTGCCGGAATAATAATAGACCAGCTGGCCGTTGATGAATTCCTGTGCGGCGTCACGATAGGTATTGCCGCCCTGTCCGGCCCAGACGTCGCGCGCCATGGTGCCGTCCTTGTTCCATTCGACGAATTTCTTCACGAAGGTCGTGAAGCCTTCATCGACGAGAATGGGCTTACCATCGGCGTCGAAAATCTTTGCGCCATAGGAAATGGCCGGACCGGCAATGCGGTGGCCGGAACGGTCGATGGCCATCGGATAGGGCGTACCGGTTGCCTTGGCGACGGCACTAGCAGCCTTCGCCCAATCGTCCAGCGTTGCATCCTTGCCGGGTACGGCCACATTGGCCTGATCGAACAGGGTGCTGTTGATGAAAGCGCCGGTGATGGTGAGCTGGGTGTGCATGCCGTAGATGCCCTTGTCGTCAGGGCCGCTGCGGTACCATTTCAGCACGTTCGAGAAATTGTCTTCCCAATATTTCGCGTCCACATAGGGCGTGAGATCGAGATAATAGCGGTTGAGACCGCCAAGGTCGGTTACGGTTGCGAAATCCGGGCCGCTGCCACCGGCGAGTTGCACGGGCAGGCCTTCCAGAAGCGCCTTGTAAGGCACGACGTCAGTGACGATCTTGACGTCCGTATGCTGCTTTTCGTAACGGGCGAGAATGTCCTTGAGGATCTCACAGCCGTTTCCGTCATAAGCGCAGGTGAAGCGCACTTCCTGCGCCGCCTGGGCGGCGCCAGCAAAGGACGCTGCGCCAATGGCGAGCGCCAGTGCCATGCTGTATTTTCTGGTCATCTGGTTTCCTCCCTTTAGATGATTATGCGTTGGCGGATGCGCGCGGTGCCCAGCCCTTGATCCACTCGCCTTCAGCGGCGTCGGACAGGCGAACCGGCTTTCCTTCCCTGACCGAGCGATAGATGGCGGTGACGAGTTCGATGGACTGCAAGCCGTCATGAACCGTCACTTCCTTGCCGCCGCGTCCTTCCATCGCGTCGGCAATGGCTTCGACAAAACCGGCAAAGCCGTTTTCGCCATCGGCCACCGTTGCCAGAACGGCGTCGATCTGATCCTGCGTCGTCGGTGCACGGGCGATGAAACGCCATGTGTCTTCAGCCGGGCGGTAGGGCAGCGTGCCGCTCTCGGCAGTGAACCCTTCAAAGCAGAAGCGCAGACGCGAGGTATCTTCGGCCGCACCGAGCGTGACCGAGCTCGTCGCCAGCGCACCGCTTTTCATGCGGAAGCTGAGCGCCGCGCAATCTTCGGTTTCGATCTTGTTGACGCGCGTGTCGGCCATGGCGAAAACTTCGTCGACCGGGCCGAGAACGTGGCAGAGAAGATCATGGGCGTGAATGGCGTGGCCGAGGATCGCGCCGCCGCACTCGCCCTTCCACGTACCGCGCCACGGAATGTCGTAATAGCTGGCGCCCCGGTTCCAATGGACTTCCGAGCTTGCGACAAAGGCCTTGCCCGCAAGACCGGCATCGATCAGCGCGCGCAGCTGCCGCATGGCGTGTCCGAAACGGTACTGGAAGACCGGAAACACACCGCGACCGGTCTTCTTGACGGAGTCGATCAGCGCGTTGGCCTCTTCCAGCGAGCGGACCAGCGGCTTTTCGCAGACCACATCCTTGCCCGCAGCATGCGCCTTCAGCGTGACAGGGAAATGCAGGTGCGGCGGCAGGCAGACGTCGATGAGCTGGATGCTCTCGTCGGCCAGAACCTCATCGAGATCGGTGGTCAGACGAATGGAGGTATCATCGCCGGCGACGGAGCGGGCGCGCTCCAGATCGAGATCGCAGATCGCCTTGACGACAAAGCGTTTGGGCAGTGCGCGATAGCCGCTCAGATGCTGGGCGCCGATGCCGGCGCCAATGATGGCAACACCGATCATTTCGAGACTCCCTCAGCCTTGGCCTGTGCCTGAAGCGAGAGGTCGCAGACCTTGAAGACGTGTTCCTGCGTCATTGCCGTTTCCGTGCGGTTGCGGATATCGTCGCAGATACGGGCGAAATAGGGCAAACCAGCATCGGAAGCATCAATATACTCGCAGCGGTCGCCATTCACGAGAACGAGGCGGTCGGTGCCTTCCGTATTGCCGACATCGACATATTTGCGCAGCTCGATGTAACCCTCGGTGCCGAGGATCGTCAGGCGGCCGTCACCCCAGGTCGGCAGCGCATCGGGCGTGTACCAGTCGACGCGGATATAACCGTGGCCCTTGTCACCGCGCAGCACGACTTCGCCGAAATCCTGCAGGCCCGGATCATCAGGGTTGGCATAATTGGCAACGGTGGCAGCCACGATCTCCACTTCGGTCGAGCCGGTGAAGAACATGAACTGGTCGATCTGATGGCTGGCGATATCGGTGATGATGCCGCCGTAAGCTTCACGCTCGAAGAACCACTTCGGACGGATCTGGCGGTTCAGACGATGCGGGCCGAGGCCGACAGTCTGAATGACGCGGCCGATGGCGCCCTGCGCGACGAGTTCAGCCGCCTTGGTCACGCTCGGAACTTCAAAACGCTCGGAGAAATCGACGGTCCAGATGCGTTTGGTCTTGGCCACGGTCTGGCGAAGGCGATCGAGCTGTTCGAAGGTGGTGCAGCCTGGCTTGTCGGACATGACATCCTTGCCGGCTTCCATGGCGGCGATGGCGAGGTCGGCACGCTTGGAGGGGATATCGGCAATCACCACGAGGTCGATGGTGCCATCCGCAAGCAGGGCTTCCTTCGATGCCGCACGCGGCACATTCGGGAAGCGTTTGACGAAACCTTCCACGACATCGGGTTCGCCTTCGGTCCACCAGCCGGCAAATTCCGCGCCAGCGTCCAGCAGATTCTGGGCCATGCCGAAAATATGCCGGTGCTCTATGCCAAGAGCGACGAACTTGATTGCTTTAGTCATCCTGCAGTTCCACTTCCTTGCCGGTGTCGGCCGAGTTGATGATCGCGTCGATCAATCTGTGAGACAAAAGAGCCGCGTCACCGGTGACGACCGGCGGGCGTCCTGAAGAGATGGCGTCTGCGAAATCCTCGAAGACGCCCTGATGCCATTCATGCGTGAAAGCCATGGGATCGGCGCCGCCGCCCGTGCCGGCGGCCGCGCCGCCGAAAGTCTCGTGCCGGCCATCACGCCAGTCGACATGCAACAGGCCGGAGGCGAGCCGCATACTGGCATTGTCGAAATGCAGGAGGATCGATTCCGCAGCACCGGGGAAACTTGCGGTGCTTGCGACGAGCGAACCGACAGCGCCGTTCTTGAAGCGCAGACCGGCAGAAACGTAATCTTCGGTTTCCATGCGATGGAAACGCGTCGTCGCCGCCATGGCCTGAACACGGGCGACCGGCCCCGTGAGGCTCAATGCCAGATCGATCGTATGAATTGCCTGGGAGATCAGAACGCCGCCGCCATCGCGCTCCAGGGTGCCGCGGCCCGGTTCATCATAATAGGATTGCGCACGCCACCACGGCACGGAAATTTCGCAGAGCCCCAGCGCTCCGAGCGTGCCGCCATCGACAAGCTCACGGGCTTTCTGCGATGCAGCCCGCATGCGGTGCTGGAAGATGATGCCGAGTGTGACGCCGGCGTCACGACAGAGAGCCACAAGACCATTGGCTTCCTGCGTATTCCGGGCGACGGGCTTTTCCATCAGGATGTGTTTGCCCGCTTTCGCGAGCTGTCCGACGATATCGATGCGGGCATTGGGCGGCGTCGCGATGATGGCGAAATCGACATCCGCATCGCGCGCCGCTTCCTCGACAGAGGAATAAACGACGACATCGTATCCGGCGTGTTTCGACGCTTCCGCGGCCAGCGCCCTGGCGCGGCCGGAACCACCATCAACGATTCCCTTCAGGCGAATTTTCTCAGGGCTTGCCGCACAGGCAAGCACATGCGTCTTCGCTACCATTCCGGCACCGACGATGACGCAGGTCTTGATATTTTGCATTTCGGGAGCCTCCTTCCCAATGCGCAATCATTTGCATACCGGTATGCCGGTTGTCAACACACTTGTGTTCCGGTATACCGGTTATGAAAACGCTGGAGGGTATATGCCGAAAATTCCCGTAACAGGTGGCACCGTGCCGACGATGGAACGACTGGACCTTCACCGTCCGGTCGTTGACCAGATCTATTCCGCGCTGAAATCGGCCATCCTTTCGCGGGAGCTTTTTCCCGGCCAGGCGGTTTCGGAAAACGAAATCGGGCAATCCTTCAGTTCCAGCCGAACGCCGGTGCGCGAAGCGCTGAGCCGCCTGCGGGATGACGGCCTGATCGTCACCCTGCCAAGCCGCGGGACCTATGTTTCGAGATTATCGGAAAAGAACATTCGCAGCGCGCAATTCATCCGCGAGGCCTTGGAGGTTGCAGCGGTTAGCAGGCTTTGCCAGATCGGCCTGACGGCGGAAGCCGAGCTGGAGATCGAACACGCCCTGAATGGCCAGCGTGCAGCCATGCGCCGCGGAGACAGAAAGGCTTTCCGCGTGCATGATGACCAGTTCCACAGCGCGCTTGCCGCTGCGACGGGTCTTGAGAGACTGGAAACGCTGCTGATCCGCGAAAAGGCGGGGCTGGATCGCCTGCGTGCACTCGCCATCACCGACGAGGCGCATATGGCACGCCTGCTCTCCGAACACGAGGCGGTTTACGACGCGATCAAGGCCGGGGACGAAGCCCGTGCGGCCGACGATTTGCGCAAGCACTTAAGGCGCGTCCTCGGCATTCTTTCGCAGGTTTTCGAGAACCATCAGGACTATTTCGAATAATTCTGCGGCATCTTTTTCAACGGTTCGAGCATCATGAATACGGCAAATCCCGGACAAACGCTTGCCATGTCACAGGCGAAACTTCTTTGCGACACGATGAGCACACTTGCGGAATCTCCTGTTTGGGACGAACGGCGACAGGTGCTTTTCTGGTGTGACATCCTCGGCAGAACGGTGCGGTCTGCAGCGCTTGAGCCGGGCTTCTATCGCGAATGGTCGTTCCCGCACACGGTATCGAGCCTCGGGCTTTGTCAGAACGGCGATCTTATCGTCGCCTGCGGCATGGATATTATCATCCTCGATCCGGATAGCGGCAAAACGCGCCTTCTCCATTCCATTCCGGCACCGGAAGGCATCCCCTGCCGGCTGAACGACGGACGGGTCGGCCCCGACGGCGCTTTCTGGGTGGGAACCATGCACAATGTGCCGCTCCCGGACATGCAGCCATATGGCGAACTTTGGCGGATCACCGAAAAGAGCGCCGAACGCATGCAGACCGGGCTGACATGCCCCAATGGGCTGGCCTTCTCCCAGGACGGATCGATCATGTGGCAGAGCGATTCCGTCCAGAAATGGATACGACGGCGAAAATTCGACAGCAGTAACGGCAGGTTCGATGAAGGCGTGCTGGTGGCCCAGATGACGGAAGAGACAGGAAGACCCGATGGCGGCTGTCTCGATAACAACGGCACTTATTACAGCGCAGGCGTTTCCGCCGGTCTGCTGAACGTTTTCACGCCCGACGGCAAGCAGGCGGAGGTCATCGCGGCCCCTGTCCCGCACCCCACCATGCCTTGCTTCGGAGGGCCCGATTTCAATATCCTGTTCCTGACATCACACCGCCACAACATGTCCGAGGACCGGCTGAACAAAGCACCATTTTCGGGCGGCGTCTGGGCGATCCCGACACAGACAAAAGGGTTCGCCGGCTTCCGTTTTGGCGACGATGGATAACGCCCGGAAGCCGGGTTCGAATTCCTATTCCTCCCGGAAGGCGCGGCTGATCTGGTCCGTCAGCGGCTTGGCGATATAGGACAGCGCCGTCCTTTCGCTGGTCTGAATGAAGGCCTCGGCCGGCATGCCCGGCACCAGCGGCGCATTGTTCAGCTTCTGCCGCTCGGAGACCGGTACGGAAATTCGTGCCAGATAATAGGAGAGGCCGCTACGCTGATCGGTGGTGATGTCAGCCGCAATGCGGCTGACATGGCCTTCCAGTTCCGGCGTGACCCGCTGGTTGAAGGCAGTCATGCGCAACATCGCCTTTTGCCCCACCTGCAGCTGATCAATATCCTTCGGAACGATCTGCACCTCCAGCGCCAGCTCGTCACCGTCAGGGACGATGAGCATGATCGGATCGGCCGGGGTCACCACGCCGCCCACGGTATGCACGGCCATTTCATGCACCATGCCGGATTGCGGCGCGACGATATCGATGCGCTTCAGCTGATCTTCGGCGGCGACCTTGCGCTCGACGAATTCCCCCATCTGGGCCTGTATCTCGCGCAGTTCCCGACCGACCTCGGTTCGTAATTCCTGATCGATCTGCAGGATTTGCAGCCTGGTTTCGGTGATGCGCCCCGCCGTCTGCGCCTGATAGGCGATTTTTTCGCCGCGCTCACCGCCGAATGTCGCGGCCTGTGTCTGCAGGCTGTTCAGCCGCTGCACGGACACGACACCCTGTTCGCGCAGGGATTTCTGCGAGGTGATTTCAGCCTCCAGCACGGCAAGGCCGTTATCATAGGCGACTTCCTGCGCCTTTAGCCCTTCGATCTCATGTTCGAATTGGGTGATGCGTTCCGAAAGCTGCGCTTTCCGCCCTTCGCGGTAAGATTTGCGGAATTCGAACAACTTGGTTTCACTGCGCATGGCGGAGGCGACATCGGGATCGTCCTTTCGCACGATGAGAGTCTGCGGAAAGACGAGTTCCGGCAGATCGTCACGCTCGGCCTCCAGCCTTGCCATCCTCGCATTCAACTCATCCAGACGTTTGGTGACGATGGCGAGATTGGCGCGGGTCTGGGTAGCGTCGAGGCGCATGACCACATCGCCGGCCTTCACCCTGTCGCCCTCGTTCACCAGAATTTCACCGACGACACCGCCGCTCGGGTGCTGCACCTTCTTGCTGTAGGAATCCACCACCAGATGGCCGGAGGCAACCACCGCGCCGGCAAGATTGGTCGTCGCGGCCCACCCGCCGACACCACCCAGCAGCACAACGCCAGTGGCAAGACCGGCAAGAAGATGTTTGCGGATGGAGTGGGACACATGGCTGCGCTGATCAATGTTTGACATCCGCATCTCCTTCCTGGCTGCTTTCTTCACGGACCTCTTCCAACACAGCAACCTGAGGCTGGGTATTGGCGACGACGCGCAGCGGCGAGACCGTCTGGGCGGATGCGGTAAATCCCTTGGCTGTCTGCGCCTGCGGAGCGCGCAGCACCTTCGACAACACCTCGTCGCGCGGGCCGAAGGCCTTCATCCGTCCCTCTTCCATCATCAGAATGAAATCGACGGCACCGATGGCGCTCGGCCGGTGGGCGACGACGACGGCGATACCGCCCCGCGCCTTGACCGAAGAAATCGACTTCACCACGGCGGCTTCGCCTTCCGCATCGAGATTGGCGTTCGGCTCGTCCAGCACGACGATGAAGGGATCACCATAAAGAGCCCGGGCAAGACCGATGCGCTGGCGCTGCCCGGCGGAAAGCGCCGAACCCGCCTCGCCGATATCGCTGTCATAACCCTTTTCGAAACGCAGGATCAGCTCATGCGCGCCGGCAGCCCTGGCCGCCGCGATGATGGCCTCGGGATCGGGATTATCCTCGAAACGGGAGATATTTTCACCGATCGTGCCGTCGAACAGTTCAACGCCCTGCGGCAGATAACCTATATGGCGGCCGAGCGTTTCCCGGTCCCACTGATCGAAACTTGCGCCGTCCAGTCGTACCTTGCCGGCAGCCGGCATCCACGCGCCGGCGAGAATGCGCGAAAGCGTGGATTTACCCGAGCCGGAGGGGCCGATAACGCCGAGCGCGTTTCCAGCGCTCACGACAAAACCGAGCCCGGTGACCGTCGGCTTTCTCTCTCCCGGCGGAACGATGGTGACGTTTTCGACCCGCAATTCCTTTTCAGGCTTCGGCAGCGCCATGGCGGCGGCATTGGCCGGCATCTGCGCGAAAAGCTCCCTCAGCCGCGCCCAGCTCTGGCGGGCGGCCACGAAGGACTTCCAGTTGGAGATGGCAAGATCAACGGGCGCCAAGGCCCGACCCATCATGATCGAACTGGCGATCATCACGCCGCCGGAGGCTTCCTGGTTGATGACAAGCCATGCCCCAACAGCAAGAATGGCCGATTGAAGCACCACCCGAAGGGATTTTGCAATATTGCCTAGACCGCCGGCCACATCACCCGCCTTGCGATTGGCGGCGAGATAGGCCTCGTTGGAATTCTGCCAACGTTTGCCAAGCCGACCACCCAGCCCCATGGCCTGCACTACTTCGGCGTTACGGCGCGAGGCCTCCAGCTGCCGGTTGCGGGCCATGTTTTCCACCATGGTGTCGCGGATCGGCTTCTGGGAGAAAATATTGGTAAGGATCGTAAGGGAGACGAGCAGTATCGCGCCGGCAAGGGCCGTAACGCCGATCCAGAAATGAAACAGAAAACATATGCCGAGATAAAGCGGCATCCACGGCAGATCAAAAAACGCCGTCGGCCCCGTGCCGGACAGAAAACCACGCACATTGTCGAGATCGCGCAACGGCTGCAGACCATCGCCCGGCATGCGATTGACGAGCGGCAGGCGCACCACCGCATCATGCACCCTGCCGGAGTGGCGCATATCAAAGTCTTCGCCGATACGGATCAGGACACGCGCGCGGATGATATCGAGCAGGCATTGAAAGCCATAAAGGCCAAGTGCGAGAAGAGCGAGCCCGACCAGTGTCGGCAGGCTACCGCTTGCCAGCACCCTGTCATAGACCTGCAGCATGAAGAGCGGCGACGTCAGCGCGAGTATGTTGACCACGCCACTGACGAGCGCGACGCCGAGAAACGTGCTTTTAAGGGGCGAAACAACCGCCGCAGTGAGGGACTGCGGCGGCGTCTGCTGGTGGTTTTGAAAGCCCACAGCCTGTTTTTCCTTTACGCGGCAAGCGCCGATGCGTTGGCAAAAATGAAGTCCGATGCATCGAGCACATTTGCATCAACGCCATTCAGCGTGATGGAGACGGAAGTGTCTGCTGCAGAAAGGATAACGGCATTTCCGTTATCATTATACCACAACAAATCGTCCACCGAAGTTGCGCCCCAGGCGGAAACATCGAGCGTATCCGTGCCATCCTGATAGCCGTAGGTTCCGGTTGGGCCGGCCTGCACGACATCATTACCGCCGGAGAATACGAAGGTATCCGCGCCGGCAAAGCCGGTCAGGGTGTTGGAGGCAGCCGTGTCCTCGATCACCGTGCCGGTGGCCGCAAAATAATCATAGAAGCCGGCCAGCGAACCGAAGCGGGCAAGCTGGTAAACCGCGAGATCGAGAAGATCGCGCGCGCCGGCGAGCGAGTAGGCGCTGTCGGGATCGATCAGCAGTTCCTGCTGGCTGACGGCGATGCCGCTGGTGGACTGGCTGTAGCCGGTGCCGAGAACGATGCTGTCGACCGAACCCGTCAGGTTGCCCTGGGAGTACTGCAGAGCGCCGCTCATGACGATGCCCTTGCCGCCGGAGCTGCCATCGCCCCACGCCTCATAGGTCGTGTTCGGATCGATGGTGGTGGTGGCGAGAGAGCTGGTCTGAGCGTCGTAGAACGCACCATAGGTCGAACCGAAACCGCTCGTCCAACCGTTGAGGTAACCGATCAGGTCGGAGGAAGACTGCGTCAGTTGAATTGTGGTAGCCATAGGTGTACTCCTTTGCTGGCCAATAGAGGTACCTTCGTCCTGTAGCGAAGGCGTTTCATCTCCGGGACGGGCTGCAACCCAGCCCGGAGAATTTCTTCCACGCTTCAGAACTTCACGTTCATCGTCGCGATAAAGATACGGCCCGGCGCCGTGTAGGCGCTGGCTGCCGGGATATATTTGCGGTCCGTCAGGTTGTTGACGGCGAAGCGAAGCGTGGCCTTGTCGTTGAAGGCATAGGAACCGTAGAGATCCACCGTCGTGTAGGGATCGGTCACCTCACGCAGATTGCCCTCCGTATCGAGCGTGCGCGACTGCGTTGGCGTGACGTGGTTGAGCCTTGCGCCCAGCGAGAATTTCTCATCGAAGAAACGCATGCCGCCATCGAGCGTCAGCTTCACCTTGGGCGCGACATCGCCGGGCCAGGCGACGATCTCACCCGTTGTCGTGGTAGTGCTGTTGGAGAAAACCTGTGTCTTTTCAGGCCATTCCGTCTTCAGAAACGTCGCCGAGCCGCCGATCCAGAAACTGCGGGCATCGTAATTGCCCTCAAATTCAAGCCCGCGCATATAGGTCGTGCCATCAAGATTGATGAAGCTGGTATAGGTGCGGTCGAGGACCTGATCCGTGACGAGATAACCGAGAGCGATGTAGTCCTTCACCTCCCGGCGAAAGGCGGCCATTTTGATGCGGATGGAATCGTCGTCCAGCAGCACGCCATCGAAGCTGATATTCGCACCGATTTCATAGGTCGTCGCTTTTTCGGCGCGCAGGGCCTGGTTCGGAGCGTATTCGTATCCGGCGCTATCGCCCGGACGCGCACCGGCGAAAAATGCCTCGAGAATTGTCGGCGGACGCAGGCTCTGGGAATAGCTCACATAGGGGCGGAACCAGTCGACGGATTTCAGTTCGATGGTGGCCGAGGGGAGCCAGTCGCTGTAGGTGCGATCGATATCGACATTGTGCTCAGGGTATTCGGTGACGGGTATCGGCGGCGTGGTTGTACCGGTTCCCGGCATGCAGCCCGCCGAGGCGTTGGGCCAGGCACGCGCGAGATAAAGCGCATAACGTGTCGCCCAGCTCGGATTTGCCGGAAGAAAGACCCGATTGAAATAGTCTAGAGCCGTATAGTGGTTACGAACGGGATCGCAAGCAACAGACGTGTCGATGAGATAGCTGCGGGTGCTGTAATAAGTCGCTGACCCTTTCAGGCGCGACCAATCATAACGCACACCGCCGCTGAGCGTGATCCAATCCGCCGGCTCCAATTCCCCGTTTAAAAACAGACTTGCGACATCGCGCCTTCCAGCGGGACTGAAAGCCGTGTAACTGCTGGCATAAGCGGGATTTTGCACGATTGTGGCACTCGTGGCCACGGAGGTAGCGATGTCCCGGAAGGCTTCCGCTCCATAATTCAGGCTGAGTGCACCCGCCACCGTGTCGAAACGACTGGTATTTTCCAGACTACCGCCGAAGCTGCGCAGGCCCATGTCGAGATTGGTTTCAGAAGCATAGCCAGCGCTTCCATCGAGTTTATTGCGCGCCGCACGAAGTTCATGCGTCATATTATCGTTCAGCCACAGCGACGATTTGAAGTCGATGAGCTCGCTCTCCGGGTCCCAGTCCAGCTTCGCAACAACGCTGTCGTTTCGCACGCTTTCCCGGTCGATCACCGTGGACGCGCCCTGAACGAAATCATTCTCCTGATGCATCCAGGAAAGCGAGGCCTTCACGTCGCCGAAGTCGCCTTCACCCTTGAAAAAGGTGGACCAGCCATCGCGGCCGAGCAGGTCTTTCATCGTCAGCGCGGTGCTTCGGGCCTCACCCTTTGTTCCGATCTTGTATTCATCCATGATCGTGCGGCTGTAGCCGGCGACGAAGGAAAGAGGACCATCCGGCGAGCGGACGGCGCCGAGAACCGAGCCCTGAAAATCATAGCCATTGGTGCCGCGGGAAACATTCACTTCCCCACCCTTGTTCTCACCTGCGGCAATCAGATCATCGGCGCTGACGGTGCGGAACTCGACCTTGCCACCCAGAGAGCCGGCATTGCCTGAGCGCGCATTGGTTATTTTCTCGATTTCGACGGCACGGATGAAAGCAACATCGACATAACCCTGCCCGGCGCTTGCGGTGTAGCTCGTCGCGCCGCCGAAAGCCGCACCACGCTGCGCATTCTGCCGCGCACCATCAATGGAGACGACCACGCGGCCGCTTTCCTGCAAACCGCGCACATTGGGCGAAACGGTTGGGAAACTACCATTGCCTTCGCCGGCATAAACGCCCGAAACCCGGTTGAAAACATCGCGCGTGTTGCGCACGCCGGCCGACTGGATCGCCTCACGGCCAACCACGCTGACGCTGGCAGGCGTTTCATAAACCCAGTCGGGCGTGCCCTGATAACCGGAGCCGGCAATGGAATTACGCCCGGTTTTGCCGGTCACGGTAATGGTTTCGAGAACCGTCGTCCCCTCCGTCCCCGAGAGATCGACGGTCGATTGCCCCGTGCCGATGATGACGGTTCTGCCGTTTCCGGTGATGCGGAAATTGACCCCCGTTCCCGCCAGCAACCGCGACAGCGCATCCCGTACCGTGAAACTGCCAGTGACGGCATTGGTGCGCACATTGCCGGCAGACGGGGTGGCAAGCGTGACCTGAAGGCCGGATTGACGCCCGAAAGCGCCCACGACGGAGGATAGTGACTGGGCGGGAATATTGAATGGCCGCGTTGCCCCCTGCTCACCACCGGGGCGCTGAGAATTTGCGGTGTCAGTCCCGGTCTGAGCAAAAATAGGCGCGGCGAATGAAACGGCGATCGCCGTTGTCGCCAGCAGCACGCCCCTGCGCGCCTGCTTTGCCGCTTTTTCCTCTGAACCGGTCTTGCATGTCTGGAGGCGCATATTGCTTTCGTCTTCCTGTCTTTCGCTCCGGATATATCTTGACCGGATTACTCAACAAAAAGACGATTGCCTCGTCGATTTTTTTCAGACTTTCGGGAGAAATTTTATAAATTACTGAAAATAAATATGATTTTTTGTTTCGAAGTGTTTCAGAAACGGGTGATGATGCGGGCGCTGCCGCCGATCGCATGCACCTTGCCCTTGTAGGGTTCCACGAGCGCCTCCAGCGCGCGATCCGGGTCGCGCAGATCGTAAAAACCCGTCACCCTCTGTTCGGCAAGCCGCTTGTCGGCCATCGTCAGCCATGCCGGATGGTAGCGCTGGATCTGCTCCACGACCGAGCCTATCGTCGCATCGACCACGTAGAGTTCACCGTTGCGCCAGCCGCCAATATCCTCGACGGAAACAGTCTCTTTGCGGATCGCGCCGGAAGCATCGATGATCAGCATCTCGCCCGGCACGAGCCGCGTTGACGGCGCATTGCGGAAGGACGCTTCCACGGAACCATGCGCCAGCGCCACTTGCGTCACTCCATCCGTCAGGTCGACGTCAAAAGCCGTGCCCAGCACCTGAACGGTCAGGCTTTTTGCCTTCACGACAAAGGGACGGGTTTTGTCCGGCACGACATCGAAAAAAGCTTCACCCTTCAGCACCGTCACATTGCGACGGCCATCCGTGAAATCCGTTGAAAGCGCGCTCGCCGCCGCAAGCTGCACCTTGCTGCCGTCTTCCAGCGTTATCGTGCGGTTTTCAGCGGTGGTGGTCTGATAATCAGCCTCCAGGCGAACGAAAAATGCTGGAACGAACAGCATCGCAAGACAGAGCGATGCTGCCGCTGCGGCCGCGCCGGCATAATGCCGCACGGACCAGCGCCGCCGCTGCGGCTTTGTCGCGGCCTCACCCGGCAGATGTGGCGCGTCTTCCCAGAGGCTCTTGAATTCCGGCTCTACCAGACCGAGGTTCCGCCACGTCTTGCATGTTCGTTCCCAGGCGAGACGGTTTGCGGGCGCAGCCGCCAGCCATTTTTCAAATTCCGCCTTCAGCCGCGGTTCGGCTGAGCCCGACTGCAAACGCAGCAGCCAGTCAGCCGCCTCTTCCGCCTTCCCGGCCGGCAGTTCAATTTTTTTCTCTGGATCAATGGTCATTGAACCGGGCCAGTTCCTTTTGGGGGGCGGAGGAGAAGCGTCGTCTTCTTCATTGCTATAAAGACGTTTGACGAAGAGTTTTTTTTCACAGGGCGGGACAATCAGGACAATTTACTTCATTTCTTTGGTAATCGCGGCAATGCTGCCCTTGATCAGACGGTGCGCGCTGGCCACGGACACGCCGAGGTGACGCGCAATCTCCTCCATATTGTAACCACCGAATCTGTGCATTTCCAATGCCACCCTTGCCTGAACCGGCAGGCCGGCCAAAATAGTCCGCATCTGCCGGACTTCGTCGCAGAAAAGCGCGTGCTCCTCCGGCGTACCACTGTCCTGCGGCATGCCCCAGAACGGCGTATCGTCCGGCCGTTCCCTCAGGTCCTGGCGGCTGCGCCTGATATTGTCGAGTGCAAGATTGCGAACGATGCGGAAAAGATAGGATTTGAGATTGGAAGGATTGCCGGAGGCCTCGGGAACGAATTTCAGGAATGCTTCCTGAACCACGTCCTCCGCATCCGCCCGCGACCCCAGAATGAGGGTGGCATATTTGATCAGGTCGACCCTATGCGCGACGTAAGCGTTATAACGCTTGTCATCTTCCCGTATGCCCATGTCTCAACCGAGAGAAATTTGAGGGATCGACCAAACCCGCCGTCCCCCGAATGGCCGCGCAGTTTTGCCGTTCAAAGCTCTAGCATCCAAACCGCGGCTCGAACAGATATTTCATGACTTTTATCATCAAGAATTTGTGCAGGCTGCGAATCCAAGCCCCCGTCGGCAAGCGGACCCGGCAACGGATGCGGCCGGGTCTTGACCTGTCAGATGGCCCCGTCGACGATGACCATGGGTCTGCCCTGCGAGCAGGGCTCGATACGGGCATCGATGCGATAGATATCGCGCAGCATTTCAGGGGTTATCACCGCTTCGGTACTGCCGCTCACCACCATTTCACCGCGCGCGATCACCATCGTATTTTCGCAATAACGAAGCGCATGGTTGAGGTCATGCAGGGCGATCAGCACGATCATGCCGGTCTTCTGCGCCAGATCGGTAACGAAGCCCAGAACTTCAATCTGCCGATGGAGATCGAGCGCGGAGGTAGGCTCATCCATCAACAGCACCTCCGGCTTGCGGGCCAGCGCCTGCGCCAGCGAAACAAGCTGCCGCTGGCCACCGGATAGCTCGCCGAGGCCGCGGAAAGCCAGATCGTGGATTTTCAGCGCCTTGAGAATGGCGTCGATCTCGAACAGCTCGTCATCGTGAACCCGCCAGCCGCCGCCCTGCTTGGCGGAAAGAAGCACGGATTCATAGACAGTCAGCACGGCGTTCGCACCGGTATCCTGCGGCATATAGCAGATGGCGCGGTTGCCACGCGCCGTGTCCGAGAGCTCGACCAGACCGGGACCAGAAATCAGGCTGGCGATGCGTTTGAAAAGCGTGGACTTGCCGGCGGCATTCGGGCCGATTACGGCCGTAACACTACCGCTTTCCAGCGTATCGATGCCGACCTTGGAGAGTACAGTGATGCGCCCATAGGCGGCGCCGACATCTCTCAGTGCGAGCGCTACCATGCGCGTCTCCTGTTGCCGAAAATAAGCGCGAAGAAGAAGGGTACGCCGACAAGCGCGGTGATGACACCGATCGGCAGGATGGCACCGGGAATGAGGATCTTGCTGATGACCGAGGTTGCCGACAGAAGCAGCGCGCCGCAGATCACCGAGCCGGGCAGGAAGAAACGCTGGTCTTCGCCAACAACCATGCGGGCGATGTGCGGACCGACCAGCCCGACGAAACCGATGGTGCCGACAAAAGAAACCGGAATGGCCGCCAGAAGGCTGACCGTCAGCATGGTCGTCAACCGCAGCCGCCGGACATTGATGCCCATGCTGGCCGCCTTGTCGTCACCCAGCCTCAGCGCCGTCAGCGCCCAGGCATTGCGCATGAACATCGGCACGGTGACGAGGAGGATGGCGGCCGTGATATAGACCTTGTCCCAGGTCGCCTTGGTCAGGCTGCCCATGGTCCAGAAAACCACGGCGGCAAGCGCCTGTTCAGACGCCAGATATTCAAGCAGCGACAGCGCCGCATTGAAAGTGAACACCAGCGCGATGCCGAGCAGCACGATGGTTTCAACCGTCACCCCGCGAAGCGTCGAGGCGAAATGGATGAAGAGGGCCGCGACCATGGCCATGATGAAAGCATTGATAGGCACCATGTAATGCACCGCGCCCGGAAAGATCGCCACGCCGCCAACCAGCGCCAGCGCCGCACCAAAACTTGCCGCGGCGGAAATGCCGAGCGTGAAGGGGCTGGCAAGCGGGTTAGACAGGATGGTCTGCATCTGTGCGCCCGCAACCGAAAGCGACGCGCCGACAGTGACTGCCATCAGTGCGATCGGCATGCGGATATCCCAGATCACCACCCGGAGCTGGTTTCCGACGGCAGCCGGATCGGCAATGGTCGCCAGAACCTCGGAGAGCGTGTAGCGCGCCGGGCCGAGCGCCATGTCGGCGGCCATGCTGAAACACAGGGCGATAAAAAGCCCGAAGAGGATGATGATCCTGCGCGCGGCAAGGGCGCGATATTGATCGCGCCCACTGATGCCAACCGCGCTTTCATTCAGCGAACTCATTGGTTCAAACCTTTTTCCAGCGAGGCGAAATAGCCCGGCTTGTAGGTGACGGGAAGGAATTTGCGGTGAAACTCCTCAAAATTCTTTTCGGGATCGAGATCGGCGAAGAGATCGGGATGGAACCACTTGGCGAATTGCTGGATCGGGAAGAACTCGTAAGGCGCGCCATAGAACTGATGCCAGACGGCGTGGACATTGCCTTCCTTCACGGCCTTCAGTTCAGGAAACGGCGTGCGCTTCATCAGGTTGGCGAGCCTATCGCGGGAAAGGGTCATATCCGCGCCGCGGCCGACAGGAACGAACTGGTTGATGTCGGATTCGGCCGCCCAGTTGGAGCCTGTGACGATGACATGGTCCGGATCGGCAACGACGAGCTGCTCTGGATTGAGATCGCCGAACGTCGTATTGATGATGCCGTCGGCAATATTGTGGCCGCCGGCAAGATCGACCATCGCACCGAAATTGACTGGCCCGAAAGTGCGGCAGCAATTGTTTTCGCCGGAAATGCCGGGCGCACGTTCGATGAAGACGTTCGGGCGCTTCAGGTCCTTGACGCTTGCTAGCCGATCGGTCACGCGGGCGATTTCAGCACGGCGGTAGGCAATGAATTCCCTCGCGCGCTCTTCGGCGCCAAACAGCTTGCCGAGAATCTCGACCGAGGCTTCGCTGTTCTTTTCAGGATCGATGCGGAAATCGAGATAGATGATCTTGATACCGGCGGCGGCGGCCTTTTCTTCGAAACCACTTTCCTTCGCGGACTTCTCCGCTTCCAGATTGAGGGTGATCACATCCGGCGAAAGGGTGATGGCGGTTTCCAGGCTGAAATCGCCCTGCGGCACATAACCGAAACGCAGCAGTTTCTCGATCTGCGGAAAACGCTCGACATAGGCGGCATAACTGTCGGGATCCTTCTTGAGAAGGTCGTCACGCCAGCCGACGATGGTATCAAAGGTCTGCTCGCCCTTGAGCGCCGCGATGACGTGCACCTGACGGGCTTCACCAACGATAACGCGCTTGGCTGGCAGGTCCAGCTCAACCTTGCGCCCGGTGACATCGGTGATTTCCCCGGCACGAGCCGTCACGGCGAGAAGGGAGAAGGCCAGCACCGCAAGATGCCTGAGAGCGTTGAGCCGCATGAGAAGTCCTCATTGAGTTCCAAAACAAAGCGATAAAGCCGCATGGCTGCGGCTTTATCCATCGGTCGGACGGCGCTCCCCTTCACCGTCCCTGTATTACTTGGCGTCCTTCAGCGAAACGAAGTAGCCGGGCTTGTAGTCGAGCGGCAGGAAGCGGGCATGCAGCTCCTTGAAGGTCGCCTCGGGGTCCAGATCCTTAAAGAGGTCGGGATGCAGCCACTTGGCGATTTCCTGAATGGCCACGAACTGGTAGGGATTGTTGTAGAACTGATGCCAGATGGCGTGGACATTGCCGTCCTTCACCGCCTGCACACCGGTGAAAGCCGGGCGCTTGGTCAGGTTTTCAAGCTTGCGATGCGCTTCCTTCAGATCCGCGCCATAACCGACGCCGACCCAGTTGCCGCCCGGCACATAACCGTTCCAGTTGCCGCCGGTGATGATGACCTGCTCCGGGTTGGAGGCGATGATCTGTTCCGGATTGACGTTGCCGAAGGTGCCGGGAATGATGTCCTTGGCCATGTTGATGCCGCCGGCAAGCTCCACCATCTTGCCGAAATTCTCGTTGCCGAAAGACATGCAGCAATCGTCGGAGTAACCGCCGGCGCGCTCCATGAACACGACAGGCTTCTTCGGATTGGCTTTTTCAAGCGTATCGGTGACCTTGGCGATGGAGTCGGCGCGGAACTTGATGAAGTCCTCGGCGATCTTTTCCTTGCCGGTCAGCTGGCCCATGAGGCGCATGCTCGGCTCGGTATTTTCCATCGGCTTTTCGCGGAAATCGACGTAAACCAGCGGAATGCCGACCTTGGCGAGCTTTTCGATATAGCCTGCTTCTTCGGTCGCCGTCTTGGCGTCGATATTCATCAGGATCACGTCAGGCTTCAGCGAAACGGCCTGCTCGATGTCGAAGGTGCCGTCCTTCATGCCGCCGAAAGTGGGCAGCTTGGCAACCTCGGGATATTTGGCGAGATAGGCGGCATAGGTTTCCGGATCAGCTTTCGCCAGATCGTCGCGCCAGCCAACGACGTGCTGGAAAGGGTTTTCCTTGTCGAGCGCAGCCAGGAAATAAATCTGGCGACCTTCGCCGAGGATGACGTGCGATACGGGCACATTGACCTCGACATCGCGGCCCGTCACATCCTTGACGGTGACCTTTTCGGCGAATGCCGGCCATGCGGCGGATACGAGAAGGCCAAGGGCAAGTGCCGCAGATTTGGCTGAGATGCGCATCGGATATTGCTCTCCAGTGTTGACTGGCGCGGCTGTATTATTTTCTGACTGTACTAGTCAACATTTATGTTTTAGAGCCATTCTTAACTGACCGGTACATGAGTTGAACACCGATGATCGATACCATCCAATACGGCAAAAACGACAGTCTGAGAGACGAAATCAAATCCTATTGGTCCGGCCGCGCCGCGACTTTCGACCTTTCGCCCGGGCATGAAATTTTCTCCGAAGACGAGCGTGCAGCCTGGCACGCGCTTATCCTGAAACATCTGGGCCGCGGAGAGGGCCGCAAGGCGCTTGATCTCGCCAGCGGCACCGGCGTCATCTCACACCTGATGGACGATCTCGGTTTTCAGGTTACCGGCATGGACTGGTCGGAAACGATGCTGGCCCTTGCCCGGGAAAAAGCGAAAAAACGTGGACGCAACATCCGCTTTTTCGTCGGCGATGCCGAAAACACCATGGAGCCGGATGAAAGCGCCGACGTCATCATCACCCGTCATCTGGTCTGGACGCTGGTGGACCCACAGGCGAGTTTTGCCGAATGGTTCCGTGTCTTGAAACCCGGCGGGCGGCTTCTGATCGTTGACGGCGATTTCGTGAATACCGGCTGGCGCGAAAAGCTGGTGAAGAAACTGGCGGCCAGCCTCGAAAACATCGGCCTCATTAAACCGGACCAGCCGCACAAGCCGGCGGACCCGGAAAATACCTTCAACAGCATCCTCTCGCGGGTCTATTTTTCGAAGGGCGCAAGGGCCGGCGATGTCGCGGCGCTGTTGCGCACGACCGGTTTCGAACCTGTCGCGATCGATCAGGAACTTCAGGCCATTCACCGCGCCCAGGCGAAAAACTTCAGCCTTCTAAAAGGCGTCCTGCGCGGGCTGCAGCATCGTTATGCGGTATGTGCGGTGAAGCCGGATGTTACTGGCAAAAGCTGAGGCGGCATCAACCGCCGCAGCTGGGCCTCCGACATCGCTTTATTTTTCCGCCTGCTCGAAAAGATCGTCGAACCGTGGTTTGGCGCGACCCGGCACGTCCACCGTCCTGTAGCTCTGCGGCAGGGTCGCATCGCCCACCTTGATCAGCATGACCATGCCCATGCCGTAATGCGGCGAGCATTTTATGCCGTAAAAGCCCGGCTTTTCGAACCCGGTCTCGAACTCGTCATTGATCCGGCTTTTGAACCCTTCGACACCTTCCGGAACCATGCCATCGATGGTCGCGGCATTGTGGCTCTTGTGAGTGGGCACAAAGCGTACGCGGTCGCCGGGCGCGATTTCGAGAAAATCGGGCTCGAATACCATCGGGCCCTTTTCGCCCCGGTTCAGCATTTTCACCTCGAAGGTCTCGGCTGAAGCCTGAAGCGGAAAGCCCGTGACCGTCACGGCAATTGCGGCAGCGGCGTAAAAGAGTCTGGTCTTTGCAGCGGCGTTTGCGAGCATCGTCAACATCATCATCGTGCCAATACTTTCCTTGGGTGCTCGGCCCGCCCATGGGCCGGCAGAAAACGAATATGGGAAAAGCCGCCCTCGTCCGTGGTGACGACACATTCGACTCCGAAAACCTCGGCTATTGTCGCCGGTGTCAGAACGTCCCGCGGCGGGCCGACCGCGATCATCTCACCCCGATGCATGATGGCGACGCGGTCGCAGAACATGGCGGCGTGATTGAGATCGTGCAGCGCCGCAACGACGGTCAGACCCTGCCGGCGCACCAGATCGAGCAGGCCGATCTGGTGGCCTATGTCAAGGTGATTGGTCGGTTCGTCCAGCAGCAGGATATGCGGCTCCTGCGTCAATGCGCGGGCAATGTGCAGGCGCTGGCGTTCGCCGCCGGAAAGATGATGCCAGTTGCGCTCCGCCTTGTCGGCCATGTCGACATTGGCAAGTGCCGCATCAACAATGGCGTCGTCATTCTGTGACCAAGCGGAAAGCGGCCCGAGATAGGGCGTGCGTCCAAGCTCCACGGCCTGCCGTGCGGTGATGCGCTCGGTGGTTTCAGCCTGTTGCTCCACGAAGGCAAGCCGGCGGGCAAGATCGCGGCGTCCCAGCGAGGCAAGCGGCTCCTCGCCAAGCGTAACGTGCCCCCGGCGTGGTTTGCGAATTCCCGCCAGCATGGAAAGCAGCGTGCTCTTGCCGGAACCATTCGGGCCGATGATGCCCAGAAACTCCCCGGAACCGACATTGAGCGAAACGCCGCGCACGATATCGATATTGCCGGCATGGAAATGCAGGCCGTGGGCGGATAACTTCATGACCGCGCCCTCTTTTGCCCCAGGATGAAGGCGAAGGCGGGCGCGCCGACCAGCGCGGTGATGACGCCGATGGGCAGCACCTGCCCCGGAATGACGATGCGCGAGAGAATATCCGCGACTATCATGAAAACCGCACCGGTCAGTGCCGTCACCGGCAGCAAGATGCCATGGCGAACGCCGACGAAGATGCGCGCGGCATGGGGAATGACGAGCCCGACGAAACCGATGGAGCCGACCAGCGACACCATCGCGGCCGTCATGATTGCCGAAACCGAGATCAGCACCGCATAGACCCACCGCACCGGGATACCGAGTGAAGCGGCGGCTTGACCGCCGAAGGCAAAGGCATCCAGCGCCCGGGCATACCAGAGACACACAGCAAGACCCGCAAGGCTGACCGGCAGCGCCAGCCAGACATCCGGCCAGCGCACGCCCGAGAGGTTGCCGAGCAGCCAGAACATAATGCCGCGCGCCTGTTCCGCATTGGCGGATTTGGTGACGATGAAAGAGGTCATGGCGTTGAACAGCTGCGACCCGGCCACCCCCGCCAGAATGATGGCGCTGTTGCCATGTCCCGCCCGCACCGCGAGAAGGCTGACCAGAGAAAAGGCCACAAAAGCACCGATGAGCGCGCCGGCCGGCATCGTCAGGAAACCCGCGCCAAAACCCAGAAGCGCGACAGCGACGGCACCGGTGGAGGCGCCGGCGGAAATGCCGAGAATATAGGGATCGGCAAGCGGGTTGCGCAGAAGCGATTGCAGCACCGCCCCGGCGAGCGCCAGCGAAGCCCCGCAGCAGGCGGCGACAACGGCGCGGCTGAGGCGATAACTCCAGACAATGCCCTCATCCAGCGGCTCCAACGGATAACCCGCATGGAAAACACGGTTGGCGATAGTTTTCGCCACGACGTCAAAGGGAATGGCGGTCTCGCCGATGGCCGCTCCGGCCATCAGCGCGACGAGCAGCAGGGCGAGCGCGGCGAAAGCCAGTCCCACCCTGCCGAAATGGACGGAAAGACTGTTCACTTGGCGAGGCCGGCAGCCGAAATCGCTTCAGCCAGCGTTTCGATGCCTTCAATGGTGCGAATGGTCGGGTTCATCGCCTGCGCATCCATTTCGAACACATGACCTTGCTTGACGGCGGGCATGATGCTGGCCACGGGATCGCTGGCGAGGAACTTCAGCTTGACGGCGACATCGTCAGCCGGGAAGCGACGGCGGTCCATCTTGCCGGCGACGATGACGGACGGATTTGCCTTGGCGATGGTTTCCCAGCCGACGGTCGGCCATTCCTCATCGCTTTCGATGACATTCTTTAAGCCCAGTGCGGACATGATGTAACCGGGCGCGCCGTTGCGGCCGGCCACATAGGGGTCGATATCCAGCTCGGCGCTGGAGAACCAGAAGACGGCGGAAAGCTTGCCATTTGCCGAGGCGATCTTGGTGCGGGCGGCTTCCTCACGCTTCTTCAGATCGGCAACGACTTCCTCGCCGCGATCCTGCACGTTGAAGATTTTGGCGAGATCGCGGATTTCCTGATAGATCAGATCCATGGTGAAGCCGGTGTTGCGCACGCCGTCGCCACCGCCGGAATTATCCTTGCCGATGCAATCGGCAGGCGAGGTATAGACGGGAATGCCGAGTTCGGCGAATTGCACCGGCGTTCCGACGACGCCTTCAGGGCCGATCTGCCACTGGAACTGCGTCGTCACGAGGTCAGGCCTCTTGCCGACAACCGCCTCAAAGCTCGGATCATTATCGGCCAGTCGCTCGACCTTGGCATTGGCCTCCTCGTAGCCCTTCAGAACCGGGCCGATCCACAGCGCCGTGCCGACCACCTTGTCAGCAACCCCGAGCAGATAAAGAACCTCGGTCGTGCTCTGGCCGACGGATACGGTGCGGGCGGGAGCCTGCTTGAAGGTGATCTCCTGACCGCAGCTGTTGATCGTCAGGGGGTAAGTGGTTTCGGCAGCGTTAGCGTTGGCAAGAGGCAAAACCGCAAACGCGGCGGCCAGAAAGCCGGCATGGACCGGCAGGCGTCTAGAACGAAACATGTGTTCTCCAGTCGAAAGTAAAACTTATTCCAGAGCAGCAGGCGTCAGAACGCGCAGCAACAGCGGGACGTCTTGTACGGAGAACGACGACGGGACGCAAACCAAATGTTATGAAATAACATTACAATCTCCTCCTCCGGGCTTCCCCGCCCGTAACGATGGTTCATATTTTGACGGCAGGTCTCCTGGCTCACGGATTTGCGTCACTCATCTGCCTTCCCGCATTCCAGAGAATACAGTGGCATGACGCCTTGAAGCGTCACTGGGATGAACGACAATCCGCTTACAGTTGCGGGGGCAGCCACGGCATTGGGCGAAAAAGATCGCCCGCACCATGTTCCCTATTAATCCCTTCGCCTTTCGGCTGCAGGAACCGTCGCTTTCTCACATAAGGGGCAACGGGCGGGGCGTCAATTGCGATAGTGCCGCACCTCAGCACAAAGACGGGCCAGCCAGGGCGAAAATCATTGCGGGACCAGAGCCGGCCGGTTGCGGCACGTTTTTCGACATGGTGGTCAGCGTTTCGATCACCACCAGGCCGGATTGCGTCAGAAAGTCGGTCAGAAGACCACTGTCACGCACGGCATCGAGACGGACGAGCTGATCGTCCAGATCGGAAAAATGCCGCCTGACCAGCGCAATGGCCTGCGTTTCCTCACCCGCAACGACCGGGCCGACAATATGGCCCCGTCCCGCTGCGCGCCGCAATGCAAAGGCCACGAGACGATCCGCCTCGAACAGGCCATAACCCTTATTTTCCCGCAGGAGACGCTGCAGGACGCGCTGGCGCGAGACACCGAAAGCCGCCTGATCCAGATCCGCAACAGCGGACAAATGGTCCTCCGAAAGCGGCTCGATCCTCTGTTTTCTTCCGAGCGTCGGCATCTCGGCAGGGCAGCGCGCCTTGCCGCGAAGGAGATGTACTTTTTCCGCATCTCCGGCAAAACCCAGCCGGGCAAAAAGCCGCCGCGACGCTTCCGTGGCGTTCAGCCGCAGTGCAGCGTCAGGGTAATCTGCCATGAGTTGCCCCACCAGCCACGGTGCAACGCCCTGCCCCTGCAAACGCGGGGAAACGATGACCATACCGACCGTCGCGAAACCTTCATCATAAGGAAACAGCATGGCGGTTGCGACAACGCGATCAATTTCGTCAAGCGCAGCAAGGCCGATGCCACATTGACGCAGGAAACACCATTCATTCGCGTGGTATCGCCATCCGACAGCCATGGAGAGGGCATGCAGATGATCGGCCTCCACATCGGCGATATCCACGGTTCGCAACTCGAAACTATCGACCTTGAGCAGCTCCATGACAAACGGCTCTCATTCCCTCCGGCGCGGAACCTTGATCCCGGCAGCCCAGCCCACGACATCCGAAGATAACCAGCCTTGCCGGCAGGAATTTTCCGAAAGCGCTGGAAAGACACAACAATCTACCGAAAACACCCCTATTTCAGCAGATAAACGCCGCCGGCCGCTCTAAGCTTTTCGACGTTGAAGCGGCGGAGACAGCCATGAACGCAATCGAAATTCTGGAGCGTCTTGTCGGCTTCCCATCGGTCGTCGGAACCGCCAATGGCGATATCGCCGGGTGGATCGCCGATTATCTGGATAGTCACGGCGCGAAAGTATCGCTGCTTGCCGGTCCCGAGGGCGACCGCGCCAATCTCTTCGCCAGCTTCGGGCCGACAGATACCAGCGGATACATCCTGTCCGGCCATATGGATGTGGTGCCTGCCGGTGAGCCGGAATGGTCCTCCGATCCCTTCACCCTGAGAGCGGAAGGCGAGCGTCTTTACGGACGCGGAACCACCGACATGAAGGGATTTCTGGCCACGGTTCTCGCCGCGGCACCGGCATTTTCGCGCATGGCGCTGAATCGCCCCATTCATATTGCCTTTTCCTATGACGAGGAGGCGGGCTGCCGCGGCGTCCCGCACCTCATTGCCCGATTGCCGGAACTATGCGCAAAACCGGCGGGCGCGATCATCGGCGAACCGAGCAATCTGCGTGCCGTGCGCGCCCACAAGGGCAAGGCCGCTGCACGCATCACCATTCGCGGCCGCTCCGGCCATTCCTCGCGGCCGGATCAGGGCGTGAACGCCATCCATTTGATCACCGGCATCATGGCGAAGGCTGTCGAGACCGCACAGGCCCTCACGCAGGGCCCCTTCGAGGCGACATTCGAGCCCCCCTATTCTTCCCTACAGATCGGCACGGTGAAAGGCGGACAGGCGATCAACATCATTCCCGATCTCTGCGCCATCGAACTGGAAGCACGAGCGATTGCCGGTGTGTCGCCGCTCGCCCTGCTCCAGCCGGTGCGTGACGGCGTCGAAGCGCTCGCCGCTGAGGGCATCGACATAGAATGGGCGCCGATGAGCGATTATCCGGCGCTGTCCCTCGCCGCCGATGCGCCGCTCGTGAAGCTTCTGGAAGAATTGACCGGCGCGCCCTGCATCGCCGCCGTCAGCTACGGCACGGAGGCCGGGCTCTTTCAGGCTGCCGGCATCGACGCCATCATCTGCGGCCCGGGCGATATCGGCCGCGCCCACAAGCCGGACGAATTCATAACGGCCGGCGAACTTTCGGCCTGCCAGTCAATGCTGGAAACACTGGCGAACCGCTGCACGGTTTAAACCTTCGGAACCACGGATATCAGATGACGTTTTTCTTCAATTCCGACGCGAAGCGCGGCGAGATTTTCCGGCAGGCCCTGGCCCGCGACCTGCCGGAGCTGCCCTTCTCGATGGATGCCGCCAGCGTTGATGCCGATACGGTTCGATATCTCATCACCTGGACCGTGCCTGATGATATCGGCCGCTACCGCAATCTCGAAATCCTGTTTTCCATCGGTGCGGGTGTCGATCAGTTCCACATCGATGCGGTCCCTGCGCATGTGAAGGTCGTGCGCATGGTGGATGAAGGCATCATCCGCATGATGCAGGAATATGTAAGCCTTGGCGTGCTGGCGCTTCACCGCAACCTGCCGGTCTATTTAAAACAGCAGCGCCAGCAACTCTGGAAGGCTTTGCCGCAACGTCAGGCGGAAGAGTGCCGCGTGGGCGTTCTCGGCCTCGGCATGCTGGGTGTTGCGGCGCTGGAGCGGCTGAAACCCTTCGGTTTTCCACTTTCCGGCTGGAGCCGTTCCCCGCGCGCGATCGACGGCGTCACCTGCCATCACGGCGAAGCCGGATTGGCCGCCATCCTCTCGACAAGCGATATTCTCGTCTGCCTGCTGCCGCTGACCGAAGAGACCGTGGGGCTTCTGAACGGCGAACGTCTGGCAATGCTTCCGGAAGGCGCTGGCCTCGTTCACGCCGGGCGCGGCAAACAACTCGACCACGACGCCCTCGTCGATGCGCTGGATAATGGCGGGCTCTCGGGCGCGGTGATCGACGTCACCGAACCCGAACCGCTGCCGGAAGAGCATCGTTTCTGGACCCATCCGAAAATTCTTCTGACGCCGCATATCGCCAGCGTCACCCAGCCGCATTCGGCAGCACGCACCGTTGTCGAAAACATCAAACGATACCAGTCCGGCCTCGAGCCGCTCGGCCTCGTCGACCGCAACCGCGGATATTGATCATACCGTTCCAGGAAAGGACACCCATGCCGCTTCTCAAGACCATCGACACCCATCCCGCCTTCGAACCGAAAGCTTCCAAGGCCCTGCCGGAACGCCTCATCTCCGGCGATCCGTCCTTCAAAACCTGGCCGCTGGACGAAGCCCGCAACGGCACCGTCCACACCGGCATCTGGGAAGCGACGCCGGGCGAAAGCCATTCGATCAAGGGCGAAACCTTCGAATTCTGCCATATCCTCGAAGGCGTCATCGAAATCACGCCGGAAGGCGGCGCACCGCTGCGTTATACGGCGGGCGACAGTTTCGTCATGAAGCCGGGCTTCGTCGGCGTATGGAAAACCATTGAAACCGTCCGCAAGATCTATGTTACGGTGAACGGATGAGCTGGGAACCGACCATTTTCGAAATTACCCGCGACGGCTACGTGATGAGCACCGATCCGACGCGTGTCGATTTCGATCTGGTCCATGGTTTTCTCGCCCGCGATTCCTACTGGGCGCAGGGAATGACCGCCGACCGGCTGAAGCGGGCGCTTTCGCATTCGCTGCCGGTTGGCGTCTACGCCCCCGATGGTTCCATGGCCGCCTTCGCCCGTCTGGTGACGGACTATGCCGTTTTCGGCTATCTGCGCGATGTCTTCACGGTGGAGGATCATCGCGGTCGCGGCCTTGCTTCCTGGATCGCCACCGAGATACGCAGGCATCCGGAGCTCTCAACGGTATCAAGCTGGATGCTCGCGACCCGCGACGCCCATGGCGTCTATGAAAAGGCCGGCTATCGCGCCGCACCGCATCCCGAATATTACATGACGGTGCCAAAACCCGGCGAAGGCTGATCAGCCTGACTTGCACGTCATGTCGGCCATCATCATAACCTGGAGCTATGACCCTTGCCCCATAAATGCTTGGCCCTTTTCCGGTCCCGATGACAGCATCATCAGGACTGGAAAAGGAGACGGAAGAGATGGGATATCGCATTGGCGTTGATGTGGGCGGGTCATTTACGGATTTTGCCGTGTTTGACGATGGGACCGGCTCGCTTTCCACCCTGAAGGTGTTTTCCCGCCCCGATGCGCCGGGAGAAGAAATCCTTCTCGCGCTCGATACGCTGAAAAAGCGCGACGGCATCGAAGCGAAGGACGTTTCCTATTTCACCCATGGAACCACCGTCGGTGTCAACACGGTGATCCAGCGCAACGGCCAGAACGTCGCCCTGTTCACCACGGAAAATTTCGAGGACGTGCTTGATGTTGCACGCCTGAAAATCCCGCAGATCCACAATCTCTATTCCGTGCGGCCGGAACCGCTCATCCCGCGTGAACGGGTTTTCGGCATAGCCGAACGCATGCTGGCGACCGGCGAGATAAAGCTCACGCCGAACGAAGAGAATGTGGCGAAGGCTGTCGCCGGAGCAATTGCAGCCGGTTGCGACGGCATCGTTCTCGCCTTCCTGCATTCCTACCGTAACCCCGAAAACGAACGGGCCGTGAAGGCGATGATCGAGCGCATCGCACCGCAATTGCCAGTGGTCTCCTCTGCCGAGACATGGCCGATCATCCGCGAATATGAGCGCACAGTCACCGCCGTCATCAGTGGTTATGTCCAGCCGCGCGTCGCACATTACCTCGATCGTTTTGAAACGGTGCTGCGCAGGCAAGGCATTGCCTGCCCGCTGCTCATCACCAAGACCAATGGCGGCGTCATGGGCATCGATCAGGCGCGGCGCGAATGTGTGCAGATGATCCTGTCGGGCACCGCCTCCGGCGTCATCGGCGCGGGTTATCTGGCGAAGGCCAGCGGCTTTGAGCGGGTGATGAGCCTGGACATTGGCGGCACCAGCGCCGATGTGGCCGTTATCCTTGATGGCGAGGCCCAATATGGGGTCGGTGAGCTGATCGGCGATTTCCAGATTCATGTTCCCTCCGTTTCCGTCAGTTCCGTTGGCCAGGGCGGCGGCTCGGTCGCGTGGGTGGATAGTCTCGGCCTGTTGCAGGTCGGACCGGAAAGTGCCGGTTCGACGCCGGGGCCTGCCTGTTACGGACGCGGCGGCGACCGCCCGACAATCACGGACGCCATGGCGGCCGCCAATCTCATCGGCCACATGCCGCTCGGTTATGGCGCAGTGACCGTCGATCACGCCGCAGCGCGCGCCGCCCTCTTGCCGCTTGCCGAAAAACTCGGCCTTTCCGTCGAGGCGCTCGCCGGCAACATCGTCGATATCGCCGTCTCGGGCATGTATGCGGAGGTGAACGCCCTGACCTCCCGCTTCGCCATCGACCCGCGCGAATTTCACCTCTTCGCTTTCGGCGGCGCGGGCGCGATGCTCGCCTGTTTCCTTGCCCGCGAACTGGATATGAAAGGTGTGGTGGTGCCGCCCACCCCCGGTGTCGTTTCCGCGCTCGGCGGCCTGATTGCCGATCTCAAGAATGATTTCATCCGCACCACCTATTGCGAGGTGGACGACAGGGCGGCCTCTGATCTCGCCCCCCTTCTCACCGAAATGCAGGAGACCGGCCGCAACTGGCTGAAGGAACAGGGTTTTAACGGTGATTGCGACATGCGGCTTTCCGCCGACATGCGCTATCGCGGCCAGTCCTACGAAATCGAAACCACGCTGCAGCCGGAATGGCTGGGCAGAGGTGACGCCGGCGCCATCAACAAGGCTTTCCACGAAGAACATGCCCGTCTTTATGGCCATTCCGATGAACGGGCGGCCGTACAGATGGTCAACCTCAGGCTCGTCGTTTCCGGCCGAACACCGAAGCCCCCTCTTCGGGAGACAGGCATGGCCACCGGTCCCGCTAAACCGCGCTTCCACGCGAAAGGCTGGTTTGGCGGCATGGAACACGACATGGCTATCTATCATCGTGCCGATCTGGCGGCCGGACACGATTTCGATGGTCCCGCCATCATCCTTCAGGACGACACCACCACCGTGGTGCCGCCCGACTTCTCCGTCCATGTGGACCATTTCGGCAATCTCGTCATTACCAAGAGGGAGTTTTGATCCATGGCCATCGATCGCCGCAACCTCAAGGTCCTTGCCAATTTCTGCTCTGCCGCCGCCGACGCCATGGCCTTCACGCTGATGCGCACCGCCCATTCCGCCTTCGTCAAGGAAACCGAGGATTTTTCCTGCCAGGTGGTGACGCGCGAGGGGCTTGCCTTCGCCAATCCCCGGCAATTCGGCGCGCCCTGGTATAGCGGCATCGATTACGCGCCGCTGATTTCCATGTTCGAGGAGTATGAAGACGGCGATATCTGCATCACCAACGATCCCTATAGCGGTTTCGTCGCCACCCACTCGCCGGATATCCACATCTGGAAACCGGTCTTCCACGAGGGCAAAATCGCCTGTTTCGCGGTCGGGCACATTCACAATACCGACGTCGGCGGCGCGGTTCCCGCCTCATTGTCCCGCTCGCTTTCCGAAATCGAGCAGGAAGGCCTGCGCATCCCGCCAGTCAAGCTCGTTCGCAAAGGCAGGCTCGATCCCTTCATCATCGACATGATGAAGGCCAATGTTCGCATGCCGGAACAGAATATCGGCGACCTCCACGCCCAGATCGCCTCCGTCAACATCGGCGAACGCAAGATGCAGGAGATCGTCGCCCGTTTCGGCTTTGACGATTTTCTGGACGGTGTGCGCCAGATTTTCGACTATGCGGAAGAGCAGACCCGGCAAATCCTCACCAGGGTTCCCGATGGCGATTACTTCTTTGCCGACTATGCCGACGAGGATTCCGTTGGCGGCCGGCCATGCCGCGTGGCGCTGACGCTGAAAATCCGCGGCGGCGAGGCGGTTCTCGACTATACCGGCAGCGATCCGCAGCTCGGCTCGTCGCTGAATATGCCGACCGGCGGTCGCGAGCGACATTCACTCGTCATGGTCGGCCTGACCTATGTGCTTTATACGCTCGATAACAGCCTGCTTCTGAACGCCGGGACCCTGCGCCCGGTACGGGCCGTGCTGCCGGAAGGCACGATCGTCAATTGTCAACGCCCGGCCGCTGTCGGCATGCGCTCACTCACCTGCGCCATGACCCAGATCGTCACCATCGGCGCTTTCGCAAAGGCCCTGCCCGAGCTTATTCCCGCTGCCTCCCCCGGCGGAAACGCCATCATGAACATCAAGACCAGCGACCGGAGCGGCCGCCCGGTCATGGCCTCCATCGGCCCGGTTGGCGGCGGTGGCGGCGGTACGCCCTTCTGCGACGGCAGCGACGGCGCCGGCGGCGCCACCGGCTTTCTGCGCAACACGCCGATCGAAATCAGCGAAGCGGAGGTGCCGATCCTCTTCCGTCGTTATGGGTTGCAACGCGATACCGGCGGGGCAGGCCATTTTCGCGGCGGGCTTTCGGCCATCATGGAGTTTGAAATATCCTCGCCGGAAACGGTGGTCACGGCACGCAACCGCAATCGCTCGCTGATGGCAAGCTGGGGCGTCAATGGTGCGGGCCCGGGGCTGATTTCCCGCTTTCTCCGCAATCCCGATACGGAGGGCGAAATCTCACTCGGCAATACCGATATCGTCCATTGCGGCCCGGGTGATGTCATTCGTGTCATCGGACCGGGAGCGGGCGGTTACGGCGACCCCTTCACCCGCCCGCAACAGGCCGTGCTTCGCGATGTGCGGCGTGGTGCGGTCTCGGCAGAAAATGCTGCAAGACACTACGGGGTCGCGCTCATCGGCGATGAGATCGATGAAGAAGCGACGGCCGCCCTGCGCTCCACACCGCGCCGAAAGACGTACGATATCATCAGTTATGGACCGGAGCGGCTCGCCTTCGAGGCGGTCTGGACCCGGGAACGTTATGACCTGTTGACTCAATTTCTGCAAAAATCGCCCGTGGGATGGCGTTTCTTCCTGAAACACCGGGTGTTTGAAGCAGTCGAAAACGAAGGCGACGATCCCCGGCCTCTTTGCGAGCGGATGGCCGGGATTTTCGACCGGATAAGTGCACGCTACGGCGTTTGACCGGCGGCCTGCCTTCGCCGCCGAAGATTGCGCTGTCTGCCGGTGGCAAAACAGGATTTTCATTCACCGCCCACGCCGCAGTCGGTCGATGCTGCTTGCCGTCAGGGATTAGCGTTGGGGCATATCCAGAAAGGATTCCACATGACGCTCAGCTTCGATCCAGACAGCTTGTCCCTGCCGATCGGCCACTTCATCGGCGACCGGCTGATTACGGCGGCAAACGGCATCGACATGCACCGCCCATCCGATGGCGTTGGATATGCCGGTTGTCCCAAGGCGGATGCAGCGCTGGTCGATGAAGCGGTGCAGACTGCCAAGGCTGCGTTGAAGAGCAGCAACTGGGGCGGCGTGCGCCCGCGTGAGCGTACAAAGGTCTTGCAGCGCTGGGCCGACCTGATCGAACAGGAAGCCGAGACGCTGGCAAAAATCGAGGCGCTCTCCTCGACGCGGCCCGTGGGCCAGCTGATCGCCGGCGATATCGCCGTCACCGCCGAGCAAATCCGTTTCTTTGCCGAATTCGCCGACAAAGAAGGCGGCGATCTGGTGCCGACCGACGATGCGAGCCTCGGCATGATCATGACCGAACCCTATGGTGTCGTCGGCGCCATCACGCCATGGAATTTCCCCGTCTCCATGGCGGGCTGGAAGCTCGGCCCGGCGCTTGCCGCCGGTAATGCCGTGGTGCTGAAACCCTCGGAAATGACGCCCTTCTCCAGCATTTTCATGGCACAGCTGGCGATCAAGGCCGGGCTCCCCGCCGGTCTCATAAATATCGTACTGGGTGACGGGCCTGTGACGGGCAATGCCATCACCGGGCACCCTGATATCTCCAAGGTCAGCTTCACCGGCTCCACAGCCGCGGGCGCCGCCATCATGGCCAATATCGCCCGCACCGGCATCAAGCCCATGACGCTGGAGCTCGGCGGCAAGAGCCCGCAACTGGTCTTTGCCGATGCCGATATCGAAAAAGCGGCGGCGGCCATTGCCGGCAATATTCTCTCCAATGCCGGGCAGGCCTGCGTGGCCGGTTCCCGCATCATCGTTGAAGAAAGTGCGGCAGATGCCCTTTCCGCCGCGATCATCGCCCGCATGAAGGCGGTGAAGCCCGGCCCGACATGGGACGAGACGACGCAATATTCGCCTATTATCTCCGAAGTGCAGCGAAAGCGCATCGACGGCATCGTTCAGGCCGCCGTCGCCCATGGCGGCGAATGCCTGACGGGCGGCGCGATCATGGATGGCCCCGGCTATTTCTATCAGCCGACGCTGATCGCCAATGTCGACCAGACCTCTCCTGCCGTCACCGAGGAAATCTTCGGCCCGGTGCTGACGCTGCAGTCCTTCCGGACGGAAGAAGAGGCTCTGGCGCTTTCCGATCATCCGACTTACGGTCTGGCGGCGGGTCTTTTCAGCCGTGATATCTCGCGTGTGATGCGCCTGTCACGCGCCATTCAGGCCGGAACGATCTGGGTCAACCGTTACGGCCGCTCCCGCGACCACATATTGCCGACAGGCGGTTACAAACGCTCCGGCATCGGCAAGGATCTCGGACGGGAGGCCTATCTCGCCAACCGCAAGAGCAAAAGCGTCCTGATTGGACTGTAACAGGGGAATTCTCTTGAAAACGCATCGCATCGCACTCATTCCCGGAGACGGCATCGGCAAAAGCGTAACTGATGCCGCCTGGCAAGTGCTCAACGCCGCCGCCCAAACCTCCGGTTTTGCACTTGAAGGCACGGAATTCCCCTGGTCCTGCGCCTTCTACAAGGAAACCGGCGCGATGATGCCGAAGGACGGTATCGAAACCCTGCGCGGCTTCGACGCCATTCTGCTCGGCGCAGTCGGCTGGCCGGCGGAAGTGCCGGACTCAGTCTCGCTGCACGGCCTGCTGCTGCCGATCCGCAAGGCCTTCGTGCAATATGCCAATATCCGCCCTCACCGGCTTCTGCCCGGCGTGCAGGGACCTTTGAAGGCCGATGGATTCGACATTCTCTGCATCCGCGAAAACACGGAAGGCGAATATTCCGGCGCGGGCGGCCGCGTGCATCAGGGCACCGATGATGAAGTTGCGGTCGAAACCTCGATCTTCACCCGCAAGGGCGTGGAACGTATCCTGCGTTTCGGCTTCGAGCAGGCGCAGAAGCGTCGCGGCAAGCTCGCTTCCATTACCAAGTCCAATGCCCAGAAATATTCGATGGTCTTCTGGGATGAGGTGACACACAAGCTCGCTGCCGAATATCCCGATGTCGAAGTTTCCAGCTATCACATCGACGCCATGGCGGCACGCATGGTGATGGCCCCGGAAAGCCTTGATGTCGTGGTCGCCTCCAACCTCTTCGGCGACATTTTGACCGATCTCGGCGCGGCCATTCAGGGCGGTCTTGGTTTTGCCGCTTCCGCCAATATCAACCCTGACCGCAGCGCGCCTTCCATGTTCGAGCCGGTGCATGGTTCGGCCCCCGATATCGCCCATCTCGGCATAGCCAACCCCATTGCCGCCATCTGGTCCGGCGCGATGATGCTCGAGCATCTCGGCGAAAAAGATGCAGCAGTGCGCATCATGACGGCGCTGGAAAAGGCGACCGGCCGGGGTATCGGCACGGTGCCGGGTAAGGACAAGACAGACGCCATCACCGCCGCGATTCTTGCGGCACTCGACTGATTTCGGAGAATTATGATGCAGGGCTTGAAGGACAAAGAACTCTTTCGCCAGACGGGCTTGATCGGCGGCGCATGGAAGACGGCAGCGTCGGGCAAGGCGGTCGATGTCATCGACCCCGCGACGCAGGCCGTGATCGGTACCGTTCCCGATATGGGGAGCGCGGAAACGCGCGCGGCCATCGAGGCCGCCAACGCCGCCTTCGGCCCGTGGAAGAAGAAGACCCATGCGGAGCGTGCGGCACTTCTCGAAAAATGGTTCGCGCTGATGATCGAGCATATAGACGATCTCGGCCTGATCCTGACCACGGAACAGGGCAAGCCGCTCGATGAGGCAAAGGGCGAAATCCGCTATGGCGCATCCTTCGTCAAATGGTTTGCGGAAGAGGCGCGGCGCATCGGCGGCGGCACCATTCCTTCGCCGACGCCGGACCGGCGCATCGTGGTGCTGAAGGAGGCTGTCGGCGTCTGCGGCATCATCACGCCATGGAACTTCCCGAACGCCATGATCACCCGCAAGGTCGCGCCCGCACTCGCAGCCGGCTGTACCGTGGTCATCAAGCCATCGGAATTCACACCCTATTCGGCTCTGGCGCTCGGCGTGCTCGCCGAACGGGCCGGCATTCCCGCAGGTGTCATCAACATCGTCACCGGCATGCCGACGGAAATCGGCAACGAAATCATGGCCAACGAGACGGTTCGCAAGATTTCCTTCACCGGCTCCACCCGCGTCGGTTCGCTTTTGATGCGTGGCGCCGCCGACAGCATAAAACGACTGTCGCTGGAACTGGGCGGCAATGCGCCCTTCATCGTTTTCGACGATGCCGATCTCGATCTCGCCATTGAAGGCGCCCTCATTTCGAAATTCCGCAATGGCGGCCAGACCTGCGTCTGCGCCAACCGCATTCTCGTCCAGTCTGGTGTTTACGACGCCTTCGCGAAAAAACTGGCGGATCGCGTCGATGCCATGCGGGTCGGCCCCGGCACGGAAGCGGGGGTCTCCATCGGCCCGATGATCAACGAGCCGGCCATCGCCAAGATCCGCGCCCATATCGACGACGCCGTTTCCAAGGGCGCGACGATCATCACCAAGCCGCGCAATCTGCCGGAAGGTCCGCAATATACGGCACCGGTGGTGCTGACGGACGCCACGACCGGCATGCTTCTGGCAAGCGAAGAGACCTTCGGGCCCGTCGCACCGCTCTTCCGCTTCGAGACGGAAGAAGAAGCACTCGCCATCGCCAATGGCACGCCCTTCGGCCTCGCCGCCTATTTCTATACCGAGAGCCTCAAGCGCGCCTGGCGTGTGGGCGAAGCGCTGGAATTCGGCATGGTCGGCCTCAATACCGGCCTCATCTCCACCGAAGTCGCCCCCTTCGGCGGCGTCAAGCAATCCGGCCTCGGCCGCGAGGGCGCGCAGGTCGGTATCGAGGAATATCTGGAGATCAAGACCTTCCATATCGGTGGGCTCGCTTGAGCCTTTTTCTCATCCCCGCCTAAAGGGCCGCTCTGCGGCCCTTCTTTTTTGAAGCGTGGGATTGAAAAAGCGGCAGCATTTACACGCCGTCACCCCGGACACAGTCCGGATTCAGTGCGATCAAGTCATTGATCGCAAGAAATTCTTTCACCGCGTTGTGGCTGGATGCCGGATCAAGTCCGGCATGACGGAAGAACTAACAGCCCTTCTACTGAATCTTATCCAGCATCTTATAATAGAATCCCACCAGCGGCAGGAACCAGGGCTTGCCGAAATGACCCGGCACCGCCGGCCAGTCCAGCCCCTTCAGCGGATTGTTGTCCGGCCGCCCGAGAATGGCGTCGGCCATGATCATGCCGAGATGGGTGGAAAGCTGCGCACCGTGGCCGGAATAGCCCATGGCGTACCAGACGCCGTCATGGAAACCTGCGCGCGGATAACGATCCTTGGTCATGTCAACCAGTCCGCCCCAGCAATAATCGATCGGCACATGGGCAAGCTGCGGGAAAATGCGATGCAGGCTTTCCGTCAGGATCGCACCGCTTTTGGAGTCCGAACGCTGATCCGAAGTTGCGGAAAAACGGGCGCGGCCACCAAAGATCAGCCGGTTGTCAGGCGAGAGCCGGAAATAATTGCCAATATTCATGGAGTTGACATAGGTGCGGTTGCCGGGAACCGAAGCCTTGATTTCGGCATCCGTCAGCGGCCGCGTGGCGATGATGAAACTGCCGACCGCGATGATGCGGCGGCGGAAATAACCGAAGCCGGAGGGTGTGTAAGCCCCGGTAGCAACAAGCACATTGTTGGCCGTGACCTTACCGCGGACGGTCTCCAGCTCATGGAGCTTGCCGTTCTGGATGTGTTTCGTCACCGCCGCTTTTTCGAAGATCACCGCGCCATGGCGGCTGGCGGCTTCGGCAAGGCCGGCCACATAGCGGCCCATATGCATCATCGCGCTCTTCTTCGAGAGCATGGCGCCATAAAAGGGCGAGCCGATTTCCGCCTCGAGATCAGCAGCCGACAAGAGAGCCGTATCGGGATCAACCTCGGCATGCAACGCCTCGAAATTCCTTGCCAGACCTTCGAAATGCTGCGGCTTGGAAGCGAGCTTCAGCTTGCCGGAACGGCGGAAATTGCAATCAATCCCCTCCTCCGCGATCAGTGCTTCCAGCGTGTCGACTGAATCGTCCAGCGCCTTGTAGAGGGCGATCGCGCGTTCCTTGCCCAGTTCCGCCTTGGCGGAGAGATAGGAATGGGCAAGGCCATTGTTGAGGTGCCCGCCATTGCGGCCAGAGGCGCCCCAACCGACCCGCTCCCCTTCGAGAACGACCACCCGCGCGCCCGCCTTGGCCAGCTGGCGCGCGGCCCCGAGACCGGTGAAGCCGCCGCCGATGACGGCGACATCATAATGACCTTCGACGGGACCTTGCGCGGCACCTGAAAATTGCGGCGCGGTATCGTGCCAATAGGAGACGAACTTCATGGTCCCGACCTTTCCTTACAATCCAACCACGCCTGCCAGGCCGGAAATATCTGATATCTCGACATAACCATAATAGGGATTGGCGGGCTCGTGGCCGCGATTGACCCAGACCTTGTTCTTGATGCCGAGATCGTGGGCCGACATCAGATCGTAACGGAACGAGGAGGAAACATGCAGCATATCTTCCGGACCGCAGCCGAGCATGTCAAACATATATTCGAAGGCCTTGAAACGCGGCTTGTAAGCCTGTGCCTGCTCGGCGGTATAGACCGCATGGAAGGGTGCGCCGAGCTTTTCGACATTCGACATGATCTGCGAATTCATGGCGTTGGACAGGATGACGAGGGGAATTTCCTTCGCAACCTTCGCGAGGCCGGCCGGAACATCGGCATGCGGCCCCCAGGTCGGAACGCGCTCGTAAACGAAGGTGGCATCTTCATCCTTGAAAGCGACACCATTGCGCTTGCAGCTGCGCGAAAGCGAATTGTGGACCACCTGAGCATAGGGCTTCCAGTCGCCCATGATCTCATCAAGACGGTAGGCCGCAAAATTCTTGATGAACTGCTGCATCTGCGCTTCATCCAGGCGATCGCCATAGAGATCACGGGCGGCCTCTGCCATCTGGAAATTGATCAGCGTGCCGTAGCAATCAAAGGAGATGTATTTCGGGCGGAAGATGGTCATATCGTCGTCATCCTTGCTTGGGGATCGGCCGTGCCGGAATGAATTGATCATAGAAAGCCTTTGCCCGGTCGGCGCACCGCAATTGCCATCAGCGGAAGCAGATTGTTGCGTATGCAGCCGCCAGTTTGGCAGAGAGTTGCGTTGAGCCCAACCGAAAGCCGCCGCCCGCCCTGGTTTTACGACCGGGTGCGGACAAGATGCGGCATAAGATGCGGCGGCGGATAAAAGCAACAGCGAAACATATCGAACCTTCCCATTTGTCGGGACAATCTTCTTCCGGCGTCAGTCTATCAATGAAGAGTAAGAAAAAACGGAGTTCCGGCATGCAGGCGAGCCTGATCGATATCCAAATGTTTCAACCGGACCACCTCGACGCGGCCGTTGAACTTTCCCGCCAGGCCGGCTGGCCGCACCGGAAGGAAGACTGGGCGCTGGTCCTTTCCCTGAGCAAGGGTTTTGTCGCCCTTGAGAACGGACGCGTCGTCGGCACCGCCATGGCGACGCTTCTCGGAGAAAGCTGCGCCACCGTCAATATGGTGATCGTGGATGAGAGCATGCGCGGCCGCGGCCTCGGGCGTCAACTGATGCAGGCGGCAATGGACGCAGCAGAAGACCGCGAATGCCGTCTGGTCGCCACGGCCGACGGCCTGCCGCTCTACGAAAAACTGGGCTTCGTCGCCTGCGGCGAGGTGCGTCAACATCAGGGAATTCCGGTGACGACCGACAGGCCAACCGGTGTCATCTGGGTCGAAACCATTGATCCGGCCGCGCTTGCGGCACTCGATGCGGAGGCTTTCGGCGCGGATCGCACGGCGCTCTTTGCAGCGCTTGCCGACAGGGCACGTTTCGCGATCGTTGAGAAACAGGGCGTCATCAAGGGTTTTGCCGCCCTTCGCACCTTCGGGCGCGGCGAGGTCATCGGCCCGGTCGTGGCGGAAAATGCTGAAATCGCTAGGGATTTGATCGCCTTTGGAGTTTCCGAGCGCCCCGGCGCATTCCTGCGCGTGGATACCACCGCCGATACCGGTCTTGGCCCCTGGCTTGCCGAACGTGGCCTTGCCCATGTCGGCGGCGGCATCGCCATGCGCCGGGCGAAGACGGAAACCTCTGCCGACAAAAAACTGAAAACATTCGCATTGACCAGCCAGGCACTGGGCTGAATCTGGAGAGACCCATGTTAAGCAATTCACTGATCGAACTGGACCGCGCCCATCTGGTGCACCCCGTCTCCTCCTTCCGCGGCCATGAGAAGCTTGGTGTGCGGGTGCTGAAATCGGCAAGCGGCGCCACGGTCACCGACATGACCGGTCACCAGCTCATCGACGGTTTTGCCGGCCTCTGGTGCGTCAATGCCGGTTACGGGCATGACAGCATCGTCGAAGCGGCAGCCAAACAGATGCGTGAGCTGCCCTATGCCACTGCCTATTTCGATATCGGCAGTGAACCGGCGATCCGGCTTGCTTCCGAACTCGCCGACCGCGCGCCGGGTGATCTCAACCATGTCTATTTCACGCTTGGCGGTTCCGATGCGGTGGACAGCACCATCCGCTTCATCCGCTATTACTGGCACGCGAAAGGCCAGCCGCAACGCGACCAGTTCATCTCCATCGAACAGGGTTATCACGGCTCCACTACCGCTGGGTCGGGTCTCACGGCGCTACCCGCTTTCCATGCGGGTTTCGGTGTGCCTTATGACTGGCAGCACAAAATTCCGTCGCACTACGCCTACCGCAATCCGGCCGGCAGCGATCCGGCCGCGATCGTTGCCTCCTCCCTGCAAATTCTCAAAGACAAGATCGAGGCCATCGGCCCGGACCGGGTCGCCGCATTTTATGCGGAACCCATTCAGGGCTCGGGCGGCGTTCTGGTGCCGCCGCCGGGCTGGATCAAGGCCATGCGCGACCTCTGCCGTTCCTACGGCATTCTCTTCGTCGCCGATGAGGTCATCACCGGCTTCGGCCGCACCGGACCGCTCTTTGCCTGCACCGACGAGGACATCGTGCCTGATTTCATCACGGCCGCAAAGGGTCTGACGTCAGGTTATGTGCCGATGGGCGCTGTCTTCATGGCGGATCACGTCTATGATACAATAGCTGACTTTGCCGGCGATGCCGCCGTGGGGCATGGATACACCTACTCCGCCCACCCTGTCAGCGCCGCCGTCGGTCTCGAAGTGCTGAAACTTTACGAGGGTGGACTGCTGGAAAACGGCCGCCGTGCCGGTCAAAGGCTGATGGCCGGCCTGGAAGGCCTGAAAAACCATCCGCTTGTTGGCGATGTGCGCGGCCGCGGCATGCTTGCCGCCATCGAACTTGTGACCGACAAGGACAAAAAGACGCCGCTGCCGGCTGCAGCGGCCCCTGCACGCAAGGTTTTCGACCGCGCCTGGGAAAACGGCCTGATCGTGCGCGCCTTTGCAAACGGCATTCTCGGTTACGCGCCGCCGCTCTGCTGCACCGATAGTGAGATCGACGCCATTATCGAGCGGACGCTGAAGACGCTCGACCAGACACTCGAAGACCCGGCCGTCAGGGCCGCCATGGCCTGAGCCGATAGAAGGGCAGCGTTGCGGCACCCTCTCGAAATGTCGCAACGCACCGCATATTCGCAATATTCTGCCGAAGAGCCGATCCATTTCGGCGTATCCGGCGTGCCGAAAGTGCCAAACTATTAATGCAAAAGGCACTAAACGCCATAAAAAAGGGCGTAATTACAAATGGGAACGGGGCAAGGATCCCGTCCGGGAACAGAATAATCTGCCGCAGCCTCCCCAAGAGGCCGAGGCGGCAAAGCGGAGACCGACATTGCCCAAAAAACTGAGCGACTTCAAATATATGAGCTTCGATGTGGTGGGAACTCTCATCGATTTCGAAGGTGGCCTGAAATCGACCCTGGCCGCAATCGGCGCGGAAAACGGCGTGGAGGTCGATGGTGAAAAGGCGCTCGCCCTTTATCGCGCAGCCCGTTACTCCGATGCGACCGACCTGTTTCCTGACGATCTCGTCCGCGTCTACCTGATCATCGCTCCGCAACTTGGACTGCCGGCGGAACGCGCTTTCGGCGAGCGCCTGCGCGACGCGGCAAAAAGCTGGAAAGGCTTTGAAGACAGCCGCGCCGCCATGGCCGAGCTTGCCAAGACGCATCGCCTCATCGCCATGACCAATGCCCAGCGCTGGGCCTTCGAATATTTCTCGAAGGAGCTCGGCAATCCCTTTCATGCGGCCTTCACGGCGGATGATACCGGCACGGAAAAACCCGATCCTGCCTTCTTCGAAAAGGTTTTCGCTTTTGTGGAGAGCGAAGGCGCATCGAAGGATGACATTCTCCATGTCGCGCAAAGCCAGTATCACGATATCGGCATTTCCCGGAAACTGGGCATGACCAATTGCTGGATCGAGCGGCGTCACGCCCAGAAGGGATATGGCGGCACCATCGAACCGGAAAACTTCACCGAGCCGGACTATCACTTTACCTCAATGGCCGGCCTTGCCGACGCCGCGAGGCAAGCGGGCGGTTAAGCCGCACCGCCAGTGGCGTGCCGCGAACTGGGATGCGGCATGCCTGAAATTTCTTCAGATGCATTTCAACAAATCATACAAAAGGGGAAGACCATGAGTGACAGGATTACAAACTGGACCCGCTCCGACGATGCCGCCGTTGAACAGGCGATCCGACGCGGCGCAACGCGGCGCGAGCTGCTTCACATGCTGCTGGCGGGTGGTGTCGCCCTTTCCGCCGGTTCGGCCATTCTCGGTCGCGCCTCAAATGCCGTGGCCGCAACGCCGGTCTCCGGCGGCACGCTAAAGGCCGCCGGCTGGTCCTCCTCCACCGCCGATACGCTCGATCCGGCGAAAGCCTCGCTTTCGACGGATTATGTTCGTTGCTGCGCGCTCTACAACCGTTTGAGCTTCCTCGATGTTTCCGGCACGCCGCAGCTGGAGCTGGCCGAAGCCATCGAAACGAAGGACGCCAAGACCTGGACGGTGAAGCTGCGTTCCGGCGTCACCTTCCATGACGGCAAGGCCCTGACCGCCGACGACGTGGTCTATTCGCTGAAGCGCCATCTCGATCCGGCCGTCGGCTCCAAGGTCGCCAAGATTGCCGCGCAGATGACCGGCTTCAAGGCTCTCGACAAGAGCACGGTCGAAATCACGCTGGCGAACGCGAATGCCGACCTGCCATCCATTCTGGCTCTGCACCATTTCATGATCGTTGCCGACGGCACCACGGATTTCTCCAAGGGCAACGGCACCGGCGCCTTCAAGCTCGAGAAATTCGAGCCAGGCGTCCGTTCGATCATGGCCAAGAACACCAATTACTGGAAGTCCGGCGGGCCGCACATCGACAGTTTCGAATTCATGGCGATTTCGGACGACAATGCCCGCGTCAACGCCCTTCTCTCGGGTGATATCCAGCTCGCGGCCTCCATCAACCCACGTGCGCTTCGCCTGCTCGACAAGCAGGAAGGTGTCGTTCTGTCCAAGACGACATCGGGGAACTACACCAACCTCAACATGCGTCTCGACCAGGCGCCCGGCAACAATGCCGATTTCATTGCCGGTATGAAGTCGATCGTCAATCGCGAGCAGATCGTCAAGGCGGCCCTGCGCGGCCTCGGTGAAGTCGGCAACGACCAGCCGGTTCCGCCGATGAACCCCTATCACAATCCGGATCTCAAGCCGAAAGCCTTCGATCCGGAGAAGGCGAAATTCCACTTCCAGAAGGCAGGCCTCATCGGCCAGTCCATTCCGGTCATCGCATCGGATGCAGCAAGCTCTTCGGTCGACATGGCGATGATCATCCAGGCTTCGGCCGCCGAAATCGGCGTGAAGCTGGATGTGCAGCGTGTTCCCTCCGACGGTTACTGGAGCAATTACTGGCTGAAGGCGCCGGTCCATTTCGGCAACATCAACCCGCGCCCGACGCCGGACATCCTGTTCTCGCTGCTCTATGCTTCAGACGCCCCGTGGAACGAAAGCCAGTACAAGTCGCCGAAATTCGACAAGCTGATGCTGGAAGCACGCGGCATGCTCGATATGGAGAAGCGCAAGCAGATCTACTTCGAACTGCAAACGATGATCGCCGACGAAGCCGGCACCATCATCCCCGCCTATATTTCGAATGTCGACGCCATCACCTCCAAGCTGAAGGGGCTGGAAGCCAATCCGCTCGGCGGCATGATGGGTTATTCCTTCGCGGAATACGTCTGGCTTGAAGCCTGATAGACCATGGGGCCGGGCGCGAAAATGCGCCCGGCACGTTTTCCGCAGGATGCGGGAAGCCTCCACAATCAGGCAGGTCGCAGGAGCATGTGAATGAACAGCCGGATATTGTCCCTTATCGCCAGGCGGCTGGTCGTCATGCTGACGACGCTGCTGATCGTGTCGTTTATCGTCTTTTCCGCCACCAGCCTGCTGCCCGGCGACACGGCGACGATCCTTCTCGGCCAGGCGGCAACGCCGGAGGCCGTGGCGGGCCTGCGGACCGCCATGCATCTCGATGATCCTGCCCTGCTGCGTTTCGTCCGATGGCTCTTCGGCCTGCTGCATGGCGAGCTCGGCACGTCCTATGCCAACAACATGGCGATTGCCGATCTTATCGGTCCACGCTTCGTCAACTCCATGAAGCTTGCCGGCATTACCACCATCATCGCCGTGCCGCTGGCGCTCACCCTCGGCATCAGCTCCGCCATGCTGCGCGGAACGCTTTATGACCGGGCCGTCACCGTGCTGACCATCGGTGTCATCTCGGTGCCGGAATTCATGATCGCCACACTCGCCGTGCTGCTTTTCGCCGTTTACCTGAAATGGCTGCCGGCGCTTTCGCTGGTCAGCGAGGTTCACACGCTTTTCGATGTACTGCGGGTCTATGCCATGCCGGTCATCACGCTGACCTTCGTCGTCTCAGCGCAGATGATCCGCATGAGCCGCGCCGCCGTCATCGAAACGCTGGATACGCCCTATGTCGAAATGGCGCTTTTGAAGGGCGCACCGCGCATGCGCATCGTGCTTCGCCATGCGCTTCCCAATGCGCTCGGCCCCATCGTCAATGCGGTGGCGCTGTCGCTTTCCTATCTCGTCGGCGGCGTCATCATCGTCGAGACGATCTTCAATTATCCTGGCATCGCCAAGCTGATGGTGGATGGCGTCGCGACGCGCGACCTGCCGCTGATCCAGAGCTGCGCGATGATCTTCTGCGTCGGTTATCTCCTCCTCATCACGACGGCTGACATTATCGCCATCATGTCCAATCCGAGGCTGCGCTGATGGCCGACAATATCAAAACAACTTCGGGGACTTCGCGTTTGGGTTACAAGATCAACGCAGTCGGCGTTTTCGGCTTTCTCATCATTTTTTCCTGGGCCATGGTCGCAATCTTGGCGCCCTATCTCATACCGCATCCAGTCGGTGAAATCGTCGATCTCGACTATTTCGGGCCGATGACATCAGATCTCTGGCTCGGTTCCGATTATCTCGGCCGTGACGTGTTTTCCCGCATTCTCATGGGCGCGCGTTTCACGGTCGGCATATCGCTCGCAGCCGTCACCATCGCCTGCACCTCCGGCGTCGTGCTCGGCATGTGCGCCGCCGTCATCGGCGGCTGGTTCGATGCGGCATTGAGCCGGTTTCTCGATGCGGTGAATTCCATTCCGAGCAAGCTTTTCGGCCTCGTCGTCGTCGCCGCCGTCGGCTCGTCCATTCCGGTGCTGATCATCACGCTCTCGGTCATCTATACGCCCGGCGCCTATCGTTTCGCCCGGGCGCTCGCCGTCAATGTCAACACCATGGATTTCGTCACCGTCGCCCGCGTGCGCGGCGAAAGCCTGCTTTATCTCATCGGTTCCGAAATCCTGCCGAACATCGTCCGTCCCGTGTTGGCCGATCTTGGCGTGCGCTTCGTCTTCATCGTGCTGCTGCTGTCGGGCCTCTCCTTCCTTGGCCTTGGCCTGCAGCCGCCGAATGCGGACTGGGGTGCGCTGGTGCGCGAAAACATCGGCGGCCTGCCGTTCGCGGCACCCGCCGTCATCTTCCCGTCCCTGGCGATTGCCAGCCTGACGATCAGCGTCAACCTGCTGATCGACAATCTGCCGCAGAAAATCCGCGACAGGAGTGAATAATGAGCAATCTCGTTGAAATCCGCGGACTGAAAGTCGAGGCCACCACCGATTCCGGCCGCCGCATCGACATCATCAAGGGTGTGGACATCGACATCGCCGATGGCGAGATCGTTGCGCTGATCGGCGAAAGCGGTTCCGGCAAGACCACCATTGCGCTGACGCTGATGGGCTATGCCCGCCCGGGCTGCCGCATTTCCAGCGGCAGCGTCAAGGTGGCGGGCCGCGACATGGTGCAGCTTTCCGAAGCCGAGCGAGCAACGATCCGCGGCACGAAGGTGACCTATGTGCCCCAAAGTGCGGCCGCCGCCTTTAACCCTGCGCAGAGGATCATCGACCAGGTGATCGAAGTCACCCGCATCCACCATCTGATGCCGCCGCAGGAGGCGCGGGTGCGGGCGGTAGAACTCTTCAAGGCCCTGTCGCTGCCCAACCCTGAGACCATCGGCGAGCGCTACCCGCATCAGGTGTCCGGCGGCCAGCTTCAGCGCCTGTCCGCCGCCATGGCGCTGATCGGCAACCCGAAGCTGGTGATCTTCGACGAGCCGACCACGGCGCTTGATGTCACGACCCAGATCGAGGTGCTGCGCGCCTTCAAATCGGCAATGCGCAAGGGCGGTATCGGCGGCGTTTATGTCTCGCATGATCTTGCCGTCGTCGCCCAGATAGCCGACCGGATCGTGGTGCTGAAAGGCGGCGAGGTGCAGGAAACCGGCACCACGGCGGATATCCTCGAAAATGCGCAGCATCCCTATACTAGGGAATTGCTGACGGCTTTTCACGACAAGGCACGCGTTGTCACACCCGTCAAACAGGAGCAGGCCACGCCCCTCCTGGATATAGAGGAGCTGATCGCCGGATATGGAACGAAGGGCGGAGACAAGATGCCGCTAGTGCGTGCGGTGGATTCCGTCAGTCTTTCAGTCTATCCCGGCCGCAATCTCGGCATTATCGGCGAATCCGGCTGCGGAAAATCGACACTTGCGCGCGCCATTGCCGGCATTCTGCCGGCGGCAAGCGGCCATGTGATCTTCGAAGGCAAGGAACTGGATGCCGATGCACGCCGACGGGCCGGCGATCAGCTTCGCCGCATGCAGATCGTGTTCCAATATGCGGACACGGCACTCAACCCGTCCAAACCCATCGAGGACATCCTCGGCCGGCCGCTGACCTTTTATCACGGTATGAAGGGCAAGGCGCGCGATGCTCGGATCGACCAGCTTCTCGATATGGTGAAGCTGCCGCGCTCGGTTCGCCATCGCCATCCTTCCGGCCTTTCCGGGGGGCAGAAGCAGCGTGTCAATTTCGCCCGGGCGCTTGCGGCCGAACCATCGCTCATCATCTGCGATGAAATCACCTCGGCGCTCGATACCGTGGTCGCGGCCGCGATCATCGATCTTCTCGGGGAACTGCAGCGGGAGCTGAACCTCTCCTACATCTTCATCAGCCATGATCTTTCGGTGGTGGAGACCATTTGTGACGAAATCGTCGTGATGTATGGCGGGCAGAAGGTAGAGCATCTGGAGACGGAAGCGCTCAAGTCGCCGACCCACCCCTATTCGAAACTGCTGTTCTCCTCGGTGCCGAAACTCGACCCGAAATGGCTCGACAATCTGCAGCAGGATGCGGAGCTGGTGCGGGCGTTTTCGAAGCGGTGAGAACGAGATAGTACGGCCCTGCAAAGGGCCGTTTCCCACACCTCAAAGCGGAAACAGGCTGGTCAGCGGCATATGCGACTTGATGATCGGTGATTTCAGCACCACGAAGCTGAAATATTTATCGATGCCGACATCCATATCGGTCAGTCGCTCCATGATCGACTGGTATTCGACGATGCCAGAGGTGACGAATTTCAGCAGGTAGTCGTAACCCCCGGAAACGAGGTGGCACTCCACCACCTGGTCGATCTTTTCGACAACGCCGAGGAAGCGGGCGAAATCGATCTGGCGGTGGTTCTTCAGCGTAATCTCGGTGAAAACAGTCAGCGTCTGGCCGAGCTTGTTGATGTTGATCTGCGCCGAATAACCCTCGATATAACCTTCCGCCTGCAGTTTCTTTACCCGCATCAGGCAAGGGCTGGGCGACAGATTGACAAGCTCCGCCAGCTCGACATTGGTGATGCGACCGTTTTTCTGCAGTTCATAGAGGATCTTGATATCGATCCGGTCAAGTTTCATCACGTGCGGAACCCCTTTTTTGTTTTTTGAACACGCGGCATAAAATTCTGGCGCGGTATCGGAAATCTTACCACATGGGTGCGCCCTGTCGACGTGGAGATGTTTTTTTGGTGCAGCATAAAGAGTTGCAGACGTGGCCACCAACAGCATGAGATTCCGGCAAGACGCCCAGTCTGGCAGCGTTTACACGCCAGCTGAGGTAAATTAGGACGAATATAAGGAGTCCGACCATGCCCGCCCCGCTGCAACAGATCACGACATCGCCGGAACTGCCGACATCTGCGGACGCCGTCATTATCGGCGGCGGCATCGTCGGTGTCTTCGCCGCCTATTACCTCGCCCGGCGCGGTCTGAAGGTGGCGCTGGTCGAAAAGGGCCTGATCGGGGCGGAGCAATCCAGCCGTAACTGGGGCTGGTGCCGCCAGCAGAACCGCGACGCCCGCGAATTGCCGATTTCCACCAAGAGCCTGGCATTATGGGAAGAGTTTGGTGCAGAGAGCGGCGAGGACACGGGCTTTCGGCGCTGCGGGCTGTTTTATCTGAGCGACAATGAAGCCGAGCTTGCCGGCTGGGCGCGCTGGCGCGATTTTGCCATTACCGCAGGCGTGACGACCCATATGCTGAGCGCCGATGAGGCGAGCGAACGCGGCCGATCTACGGGCAAACGCTGGAAGGGCGGTGTGTTTTCACCGACAGACGGTACGGCCGATCCTTCCATGGCGGCACCCGCCGTGGCGCGCGCCATCATCAAACTGGGCGGCACGGTGCATCAGAATTGCGCCGCGCGCGGCCTTGAGACGGAAGGCGGCCGTGTCAGCGCCGTTGTCACCGAAAAAGGCACGATCCGCACCAAAACCGCCATCATGTCCGGCGGGGCCTGGGCGTCGTCCTTTTGCCGCCAGCTCGGCATTCGTTTCCCGCAGGCCTCCGTCCGCTCCTCCATTCTATCCGTCACGCCCGGTGCGGAGGGGCTGCCGGATGCGCTGCACACCGCCGCCGTCTCGGCCACGAAGCGAAAAGACGGCGGTTATACTCTCGCCATCAGCGGGCTGGGCCGAATCGACCCGACGGCGCAGCAGATGCGGTTTGCCCGTGAATTTGTTCCGATGTTTCTCAAGCGCTGGCGAAGCCTGCGGCCAGGCGGGCTGGAAGGTCTTCGCGGCGGCCACGAGACGCTGAAACGCTGGCGGCTCGATGCGCCGACGCCGATGGAACGGGTTCGTATTCTCGATCCGAAACCCAATGCCGCCGCCATCCGCGAGACCCATGAAAGGGCACTGAAGCTTCTGCCGGCCCTCGGCAAAACCCGGATTTCCGCCGCCTGGGCGGGCTTCATCGACAGCACGCCTGATGGCGTGCCTGCCATTGGCGAAACCAGCGAATTGCCCGGCTTCATCCTCGCCGCCGGCTTCAGCGGCCACGGTTTCGGCATCGGACCGGGTGCCGGCCATCTGATCGCCGATATCGTGACGGGCTCGAACCCGATCGTCGATGCCGCCCCCTATCACCCCAGCCGCTTCCTCGATTCGTCCTGGGGCAAGGTCGCGGATTTCTGACCCTCCCTTAATGGGATGCGACAGACTCACCGCGATGGAACCGGCCGATGTGAAAATCCGCAATCGGCGTCGTAGTCTTCCCGGTTGCTATCAGCTCCGCCATCACGTCGCCAACACCCGGCCCGATCTGGAAACCGTGGCCGCTGAAGCCGAAGGCATAATAAAGGCCGGAGGTCGCAGCACTTCCCCCCATGACCGGCAGATCGTCGGCCATATAGCCTTCCACACCGGACCAGGTGCGGATCAGCCGGGCATGGCGCAAAGCGGGAGCCAGCCGCAGCAACTGGCGCAGCTGAGCATCAAGCCCGGCGGGATCATATTTCGCCCGGCGTTCGTCCAGCGCGGCGGCGCATCGTTTCACCCCGCCGAAAATGACGTTTCCGCGCGGGATTTGCCGCATATAAATGACCTCGCCGGGAATTTTGGTGGAGACGCCGACGACGGGGTGAATGAACCATGGCAAAGGTTCCGTCACGCCCATTTGCGGGCCGGCCACTTCCAGCGGCACCGCCTCTCCCAGGGCGCCGGCAAACCCGCCGCCCCATGCACCGTTGGCAACCAGCACCGAGGGCGCGCGATATTCCCCTTCCTCCGTCGTCACCTGAAAATCCTCGCCCGCCTTTTCGATGGCCAGAACTTCGCAATTTTCCACGATGGTTGCACCATCCCGCCGCGCCGCGCGGGCAAAGGCGGGCGCGACAAGGCGCGGATTGGCGTGACCATCATGCGGCGACCATGATCCCGCAACCGCCTCCGGTCCGATGAAGGGGAATTTCTGCCTGACAGCCTCGCGCGAGAGTATCTGCAATTCCAGACCATATTGCGTGGCATCGTCGCGGTATTTCTCGACCACGGCGATCTGTTCTTCCGCCCAGAGAAACCGGATATGGCCGACGGGCATGAATTCCACATCCGCACCGGTCAGTTGCGGGATCCGGCTCCAGATATCCCGCGATCTGTTGGCGAGCGGAAGCTGCCCGAGATAACGGCCCTGACGGCGGACATTGCCGAAATTGGTGCCGCTCGCCTGCTGGCCGACGAGGAAACGCTCCAGCAGAATGACGCTGACACCCCGATGCCGCAGGAAAAACGCCGTCGCGGTTCCAACAATGCCGCCGCCGACGATAATGACATCGGCCTCTGCAAGCGTGTTACGCATCATCGCCTCCCTTCACAATCGCCAGCGGCAGCGGTTTCACCGGCGCCTGCCCGCGCAGCCGTCCGGCCAATTCCACCGATATACCAGAGGCGGCGGCGACAATCTCCTGACCCGCCTGCCCGCAGAACCGGCCCTGACACCGGCCCATGCCAGCCCGCGAGAAAGCTTTCGAGCGGTTGACCTCCGTCGCACCCTTTTCGGTCACGCTTGCGCGCAACTCGCCCGCCGTCACCACCTCGCAGCGGCAGATAATCGTCTCGTCGGCAAGTGACCGCACCAACAGGTGCGGCCAAGGGAAGGCCCGGGCCATTCCCTGCGCAAAGCGGCTCGCGGCTTTCAGCGATTTCCGGCAGCGGCCGATCTCCGCACGGGATGGCTTCAAACCTTGATCCTCAAGAAGCGCGAGCGCGGCGAGCCGGCCGGAGGCTTCCGCACCATCTGCACCGAGAATACGCACGCCATCGCCTGCCAGATAGACATCAGGCACGGAACTGCGTCCCATATTGTCCACATCCGGAAGCCATTGCCGGATCAGCGGATCAAAGGAGAAGCGGCAACCGGCAAGGTCGGCAAGCTGGCTTTCCGCCCGCAGATGATAGCCCATGCCAATGGCATCGCAGGCGAGGCGTGTTTCCTCACCGGACGCATCCCGATAGCGAATGCCGGTCACGCCACTCTCAGCGTCGCCGATAATCTCTATCGGCATGATGCCCCGTTCGATCCTCACGCCGCCCGCAAGCAGCGCCGCGACAAGCCGCATGCCCTTGAGGAGCTGCATTGGTCGTGCCACCATCCCCGGCAGGCCCTTGATCTGCGTGAAGAATGATGTGGTATCCAGCACCGCCACAGGCGCCGCCCCTGCCTTCATATATTGATATGCCACAAGATAAAGCAGAGGCCCCGTGCCCATAAAAACCACCCGTCGCCCTATCGCGCAGGCCTGCGCCTTCAGGGATATCTGCGCCGCGCCAAGCGAAAAACAACCCGGCCTCGTCCAGCCCGGCAAGGGCATGATGCGGTCGGTCGCACCCGATGCGATGATGAGGGCATCGAAATCCAGAGCTTCGGATGTCTCTGCGCGCTGAATATGAATGCGATTGTCGCGAATTGCCCACGCCAGGGTCTGCGGGCGGTAATCGATATGGTCTGAAAGCCCGTCGAATGTGTCGTGCAGAGCCTTCGCCTTATCCGCTTCCGTGCCGTAAAGAGCGGTATATGAGCGCTTGAAATTCTGCGGCTGACGGCGATAGATCTGGCCGCCGCTGCGATCTCCCTCATCAATGACGACGGGGCGAAGCCCAGCCCGCACCAGCGTCTCGGCGGCACGCGTACCGGCGGGGCCGGCGCCCACGATCACGACGCGCAAATCTGCCATAACCCCTCCGGAACCTCGGTTCTGATATCCATGCCCGGGCGAACGGCGGTGGAACAGGCGCGCAGCCGCTCCCCTTCCCCGGTCCAGACCCAGCAATCCTGACAGGCGCCCATCAGACAGAACCCCGCGCGCTTGCCATCGGCGAATTCCGAAAGGCGGGCAAACCCGCGCGACAGCATCAGCGCCGTCAGCACCGTGTCTCCCTCCAGCGCCTCGACCGGCATGCCGTCGATCAGGACAGAGCAAACCGCGCGTCGCTCTTCGGCGATGCGCCTGAATCTGGCAAGCATCCGCGTTTCCTTTCCCAAAACCTTCGCAGGCACCTCTCCTGCACCGTCACAGATTTCCACGGCAGAAGGTTTCTCACCAATCGCAAATGGTCGCTTGAACAGAACCTTGGGTTATGGAAGAGATGACGCCGGAGGTTTCCATGAACGCCCGACAGCTTGAAATTTTCCGCGCCATCATGCGCGACGGCTCCGTGACAGCGGCTGCCAATTCGCTTGCCGTTTCCCAGCCCGGCGTCAGCAAGGTGTTGCACCATCTGGAAAGCCAGCTGGGTTACAAGCTGTTCGAGCGCATCGGCGGGCGGCTGGTGCCGACGATGGAAGCGCATCTGATCTACGAGGATGCCGACCGGGTTTTCCGTGAACTGGAAGTGCTGAAAAAACTGACGCGCACCATCGGCGAGCGCAAGCTTGGCCTTCTGCGCATCGGGGCCAGCCTGCCGGTCACCTATTCCGTGCTGCCTGAAGCATTGCTCGCTTTCCGGCAGACGCATCCGACCGTCAAAATCCACCTCAACGCCCTGCCCAAAAAGGAAATTGCCGAGCAGCTGCTGCTGGGAGACATCGATTTTGCGGTAACGCTGTCCACCATTCAGGCACCAACAGTGCGCAGTGAAATTCTTGCCTCCGTGCCTGTTGTGGCGGTGATGCGGCATGATGATGCCCTGGCCGAGATGATGACGGTGACGCCGCGCGACCTCGCCGGCAGACCGCTGATTTCCTACGGCAACCAGGCGGACGAGATCGGCCCGCAGCTGAACGAGGTCTTCGAACGCGACGGGCTTATGCGTGATGTCTCGGTGCAGGTCACCTCATCGGTCGGCGCTGTGCCGCTGGTGCGTGGCGGCATCGGCATCGCCCTTGTCGACGGCCTGGTGCGGTGGAACAGTTTCGAGGGAGTGACGGTGCGCCCGTTCATGCCTGAAGTGACGATGAATGTCGCCGTTTCCACCAACACGGCGCGGCCGCTCTCACGTTTCTTCAAACCCTTTGTTGGCGAATTGCGACAACTCTTTCGCGCCCTTCCCGCCCAGGGCTGACGGACAAAACAATACCCGCAAGGCCTGAGCCTGCGGGTATTGTCGTCCGCCGCATTTATTCGACCGGTCAGCTTTTTGGCAGGCCGGGTGGGTTGGTGCGCGATTCCGGCAGGGCTTCTTCCGATAGCTGCCAGCGATCCAGGATCTTCGCGTAAGCGCCGCTCTTGATCAGGTCGTTGGTGGCAAGCGTCAGTGCATCGGCCAGTCCCGAGCCCTTGCGGGTGGTGATGGCGACATCGGACCGTTCCGGCCAGCCGGCGGAGAGGGTTCCGACGCGCTTGATCGTCTTGTCGCGTGCGGCGATGAAAACCAGCTGCGCATGCGGCTGGACGATCACATCCGCCCTCCCCGCAGAAAGCGCCACAAACCGTGTGGCTTCATCATCGTAATATTGCAACTCGATCGGCTTCAACCCGGCGGCAACATTCTCGTCGCTCCATTTCAGCAGAATGCGCTCCTGATTGGTGCCAGCGCCGACGATGATCCTCAGGCCGGCCGCGTCCTTCGGCTCGCGGATGGCGGTTATACCGCTATCCGACTTGACGAAAAATCCGTGCAGGCCCTGACGATAGGTGGAGAAATCGAACTTTTCCTTGCGCTGTTCGGTCACACCGACATTCGAGATCACCGCATCGTATTTGCCGGAAGCAAGCCCCAGCGGCCAGTCCGCCCAGGCCACCGCCACCAATTCCAGATCGAGGCCGAGGCTGTCGGCCACCGCAAGCGCGTAATCAGGGTCTGCGCCGACCACAGTTTTTGCATCCGTCGCATAGGTCGCAAGCGGTGGCCCACCGGGTGCGACCGCGACGGTGAGTTTGCCCGGTGTGACGAATTTGAAATCCTTGGGAATAGCGGCAATAGCACCGGGGTCTTTTTCAACCCTGACGCGGCCTGGCTGGTCCGGCGACAGATCGAAGACATCCGTTGCAAAAGCCGGTGCGAAACCGGCAACGGACAGAAAAGCACCGAGCGTGGCCGTGGCGAGACGAGAGGTGAAAGTCATTGTGGTTTCCCGATAGAATGATTGCGGGACGGAGGTAGCGCGGGCGGGAGGATGCCCGCGCTACCGGCTGAGTGATGTCCCACCTTCAACTCAGCTTTTTGGCAAGCAAACCAGAACTCAGCTCTTCGGAAGGCCGGGCGGATTGGTGCGGGATTCGGTGATGGCTTCCGATCCAAGATTCCAGCGGGCGAGAACCTTGCCGTAATTGCCGTTCTTGATCTGGGCGTTCAGCGCGGCGGTGATGGCCTCGGCGATGCCCGCGTCCTTTTTCGAAGCGACGGCGATTTCCGCCGCCTCTGGCCAGCCGCCGGAGAAGGTGCCGACGAGCTTCGTCTTCTTCTGGCTTGCCGCCTGAAAGGCAGAGGTCGCGTTAGGGCCGAGATAGGCATCCGCGCGACCGGATTGCAGGGCAACGTCAAGCACGGCCTGATCGTCGTAATATTGCACCTCGGTATCGGCCAAACCCTTGGCCTTGTTGTCCTTGATCCATTTCGGCAGGATCTGCTCCTGATTGGTTGCCGCGCCGACGATCACCTTCAGCCCGGCGACATCCTCGGGCTTGCCGATTGACGTGACCTTGCTGTTATTGCCCACGTAAAAGCCGAGCAGATCGTTGCGATAGCTGGAAAAATCGAATTTTTCCTTGCGGGCTTCCGTAACCGTGATGTTGGAGGTGACGGCGTCGTATTTGCCGGAGGTGAGACCGAGCGGCCAGTCGGCCCAGGCGATGGGAACAAGTTGCAGCTCAAGGCCAAGGCTGTCGGCCACCAGCTGGGCGATATCCGGCTCCACGCCGATCGGCGTTTTGGTGTCGCTCGCATAATCCACCAGCGGCAGACGGAAGGGCACGGTCGCGACCGTCAGCTTTCCGTCGGCGATGAACTTGTGGCTGGCGGGCAGAAGCTTGATCGCCTCTTCCACCTTTTCGGCGCGCACCCGGCCTTTCTGTTCGGGCGACAGGTCCACTTCCTGCGCATGCGCAGCCGGAATGAGTGCGGCGGTGGCGGTGAAAAGACCGCCGGCGAGCAGGGACAATAATTTCGATGAAAATACCATGCGAGTGTTTCCTTTGTTGTTGATTAGAGAACTTTTGCGAGGAATTCGGCCGTGCGCGGGTGGTCCGGGTTGTTGAACACCTTTTCCGGCGTGCCCGTTTCCAGGATGCGGCCCTGCTCCATAAAGACGACCCTGTCGGAGACTTCGCGGGCAAAACCGATTTCATGGGTGACGATGATGAGGGTGACGCCGGAGCGGGAAAGCTCCTTGATGACGTCAAGCACCTCGTTGACGAGTTCAGGATCGAGAGCGGATGTCGGCTCGTCGAAGAGCAGCACCTTCGGCCGCAAGGCCAGCGCCCGGGCAATCGCCACGCGCTGCTGCTGCCCACCGGAAAGCTGGCGCGGATAGGCGCCGGCTTTTTCGGCAAGGCCGACACGGGCCAGAAGATCGCGTGCTTCGGCCTCGGCCTGCTCTTTCGATATGCCGCGAACCACGACCGGCGCTTCGGCGATGTTTTCAAGTGCGGTCAGATGCGGGAACAGGTTGAAGCTCTGGAACACCATGCCCACTTCGACGCGGCGTTTCAGGATTTCCCGTTCCTTCAGTTCGTAAAGCGTATCGCCCTTCTGACGATAACCGACCAGCTCGCCGTCTATGGCGATAAAGCCGTCATCGACACGCTCCAGATGGTTGATGGAACGAAGCAATGTGGACTTGCCGGAGCCGGACTGGCCAAGAATGGTGGTGACGCTGCCTGCCGGGATGGAAAGGCTGACGTCGTCCAGCACCTTCAGCGTTCCGAAGGATTTCGAGACACCGTGAATATTGACCGAACCGCCGCGATTTCCGAGCTGGAAACTTCCCGTCCTGACTGTGGCGGGGCGTTGGGACACGGCAACCGCAGGCGTCGCCGTCTCCACCGCTTCAGGCAAGGGCTTGCGCGGCAGGAAGGTGCGGTAGAGCGTGGCGAACAGCGAGGGCGGCGGATTGCGCAGCGCGCCGCGCGAGAAGTGCCGTTCGATATGGTGCTGCACGATGGAAAGCGCCGTCAGGATCACCAGATACCAGACGGTGGCGACCATCAGCAGCGGGATCACTTCCAGATTGCGGCGATAGATGATCTGGATCGTATAAAAAAGCTCCGGCAGGGCGAGGATATAGACCTGCGAGGTGCCCTTTGCGAGCAGAATGATCTCGTTGAAACCATTCGGCAGAATGGTGCGCATCGCCTGCGGCAGCACGATGCGTGAAAACTGTCTGCGCCGCGGCAGGCCGAGTGAGGCCGCAGCCTCAAGCTGGCCCTGTTCCACCGAAAGAATACCGCCGCGCACGATTTCCGATGAAAAGGCTGCGGCATGTAATGTCAGCCCCAGCACCGCAGCCGCAAAGGGCGTCATCAGCTGCGTGGTATTCCAGCTGAAGAAATTGATGCCGGTATAGGGCACGCCGATCGTCACGGTCTCGTAGAGATAACCGAGATTGTTGAGGATCAGCAAAAGCACGATCAGCGGAATGGAACGGAATATCCAGATATAGGTCCAGGAGATCGCGACAAGCAAAGGCGAACCTGAAACGCGCGCAAGCGCCAGAACCGTGCCGAGCACGAAACCGAGAAAAGCCCCGAGCACCGTCAGCAACAGCGTCCGGCCGAGCCCCACAAGCACCGGTTCGGCAAAGAACCATTCCGCAAACACGTTCCAGCCCCAGCGGGGATTGCCGAATACGGAGTGCAAAATGGCCGCGATGATGAGGACCGAGAGAACGGTGCCCGCCGTGCGCAGCGGATAACGGGCGGGAACGACGCGAAAATGCGCGTAACCGTCCTTGACCGGCTCACCCTTCTGTTCGTTCACCGCAACATGCGGAAAATCGGAGGCTATTGTCATCGGAGAAAGCCTTTCACGGATGAACCGGAGAGAGTTGCGGCCGGGCGGCCTGTACTGGCGCGCCATCCGGGATGGAGGCGGCAGTGTCGGAAAGCCATTTTTCGAAGGGCAGCGACCGGATCGTCTCGGGATCGGCCGCCGTGTCGAACAGGGCGCGATAGCCATTGGTGAGATAAAGGCCGACCGCTTCCGGCTGGCGGAAACCCGTGGTCAGATAAACGCGGGCGTAACCCTGCCGGATCGCCTGCTGCTCCAGTTCCTGAAGCACGATTTTCGCAAGCCCCTGCCGGCGGTGGGCCGAGTGGGTCCAGACGCGCTTGAATTCGGCCGTCTCGTGGTCGTAGCGCATGAAGGCGCCGCCGGCGATCGCCTTACCGTCACGCAAAAGCAGCAGGAAATTGCCCGATGGCGGGCTGAAGGCCTCCGGCGGATATTTGTTCAGCTCGGCCTTCGCCCCTTCCGCGTTGAAAAATGTGCCGTAACGGCTGTCATATTCAAACAGCAACTCCTCCAGAAGCGGCGTTGCGAGCGGATTCTTGACCGATGTGTAGAGAAAACTGTCGCTCATGTCCTTGTCCTAAATTTCGCGTCAGGAGAGGTATGCTTCCGCCAGACGCACCCAGAAGCGCGCTGCCGGTGCGATGATCGCGTCGTTGAAATCATAGTGGGGGCTGTGCAGCGGCGCGCTGTCGCCATTGCCGACGAAGAGATAGGAGCCGGGCCGCTCCTGCAGCATGAAGGCAAAATCCTCGCTCGCCGTGCGCGGCTGGAACGCTTCGGCAATCTGCGCGGACGGGAAATGCTTTTTGGCAACCTCACGGGCGAAGACCGTCTGCGGGGCGTGATTGATGACCGGCGGGAAACCACGGGAATAGGAGACATCGGCCCTTGCGCCGAAACTTTCCGCCTGCGCTCTGGCCAGCGCCGGAAGCCGCTCCTCCAGCCTGTCACGCACGGCGGGCGAAAAAGCCCGGGCGGTGATCTGCAGCTCGACGCTCTCGGGAATGACGTTGGAGGCGGTTCCGCCATGGATGGAGCCGACCGTCAGCACCGCCATCTCGCGCGGATCGACATTGCGCGAAACGATGCTTTGCAGGGCGGTGATGAAGCTTGCCGAGGCGAGAACCGGATCGACCGTCTCATGCGGCGCCGCCCCATGCCCGCCCCTGCCGATGATCTGCACCTTCGCCTTGTCGACGGAGGCCATGGCAGGACCTTCGACGAAGCCGAACTGCCCGGTTTCGACACCCGGCCAATTGTGCAGGCCGAAGACCGCATCGACCGGAAACCGCTCGAACAGCCCGTCCTTTATCATCGCCCTTGCACCCGCACCGATCTCCTCGGCCGGTTGGAAGATCAGTGTCAGCGTGCCGGAAAAATTCGATGTTTCGGCAAGATAACGGGCGGCTGAAAGCAGGATGGTGGTATGGCCATCATGACCGCAGGCATGCATGACGCCCGACGTCTGGCTGGCATAGGCAAGGCCGGTTTCCTCGATAATGGGCAGGGCGTCGATATCGGCGCGGATTCCGAGACGTTTTTCACCATGACCGCGCTTCAACGTGGCGACGACACCGTGACCACCGACACCCTCCGTCACCTCGTATCCGAAAGACAGGAGATAACGGGCAATGAGCGCCGCCGTACGCGTCTCCTTGAGCGAAAGCTCTGGATGCCGGTGGAGATCATGCCGGATGGCGATGCTCTCTTCGATGAAGGCAAGGATTCCCCGTTCGGCGTCGTCCTGCGGACGCGCGCCGTCAATGCGGATATTCATGGTTCTGTCTCCTGCGCGGGGCCTTTGCGCGCCGCGTCTTGAAATATGCGCCGGGCAGCGATTAACGCCGCCCGGCTGCAAGCTCAGGCGATGGCCTTGTCAGACGCGTTTTCGCCGCCGGCATAGACGCTTTCCCGGAAAGGCAGACCGAGATGATCACGCAATGTCGCGCCTTCCAGATGCGGATCGAAATAACCGCGCCGCTGCAGCACCGGAATGACGAGGCGGATGAAATCATCCAGTCCCTCGGCAATCACCGGAAAGCCCAGAATGAAGCCATCGGCCGCATCGTGTTCCACCCAGCGTATGATCTCGTCGGCCACCTTGTCCGGTGTGCCGATGAAGCCTTCACGCGGGGTCGCAGCCTCCAGCGCCGCCTCGCGCAGCGTCTGGTTCTTTTCCTTGGCCCGCCGCTTGATGCGGTCGGTCGTCGAGCGGAAACTGTTCTTGCCGATCTCGCCGAGTTCGGGGAAAGGCTCATCCAGCGGATAGGCGCTGAAATCATGATGATCGAAGAAGCGACCGAGATAGGCGAGCGCATCCTCGATAGTGATGAGGTTGCGGATGACGTCGTATTTCGCCTCCGCTTCCTCCTGCGTTTCGCCAACGATCGGGCCGATGCCGGGGAAAATCTTCACATCGGCAGCGGACCGGCCCTGCGCAACGGCGCTCTGCTTCACACGCTTGAGGAAGGTCTGGTTTTCCTCCAGCGAAGCGGAATTGGTGAAGACCGCATCCGCGTGTTTGCCAGCAAGACCGATGCCGGCATCGGACGAGCCTGCCTGGAACACCACCGGCTGACCCTGTGGAGAACGCTGGATGTTCAGCGGGCCTTCCACCTGGAAGAAGCGGCCCTTGTGGCCGAGCGTGTGGAGTTTGGCGCGGTCGAAAAACTGTCCCGTCTCGCGGTTACGCAGGAAAGCGTCATCGTCCCAGCTGTCCCACAGGCCCTTGATAACCTCGAGGTATTCGTCGGCGATCTCGTAACGCAGCGCATGTTCGGGGTGATTACGGCTGTAATTTTTCGCCGTGCCTTCGAGCGGTGTCGTCACGGCATTCCACCCGGCACGGCCGCCGCTCAAAAGATCGAGCGAGGCAAACTGGCGGGCAATGGTGAAGGGGTCGCTATAGGAGGTCGAAACGGTTCCCGCCAAACCGATCTTGGAGGTGACGGCGGCGAGCGCCGAAAGGATCGTCAGCGGCTCGAACCGGTTGAGGAAATGCGGAATGGACTTGTCGTTGATGTAAAGCCCATCCGCCACGAAGGCGAAGGCGATGCCGGCTGCTTCCGCCTTCAGCGCGTTCTTTCTGAAAAAGTCGAAATTGACGCTGGCATCAACAGGGCTTTTGGGGTGCCGCCAGGCATTCATGTGCCCGCCGGGACCTTGAAGCATGATGCCGAAACGGATTTTCTTTCTCGTCATGTCATTCCTCCTGAGAGAAAATTATGCCGCCCGGGAAAGGCGATGTGGGGCCAAGAGTTCGACCGAGGCAAGCCGCTGATCGGCCCCGACATGGGGCGGTTCGATGATGAATTCCTCGATGCCGTGCTCTTCGGAAAGCGCACGAAGCGCCTTGTGAATATCCTCCGGCCCGCCATGCAGGACGTTGGGCTTGCGCTCTTCGATGCGATAGTCGGCATCGCCGGACTGGCGGGCGAATTCCTCCGCCTGTTCGCGGCGGCCGAGGTTGAACGCCCTGCCGTCGCTGAGGAATACCCGGTAGATGCGTTGACCTTCGACCTGTCTCGCGGCATGGGCGGGATCGCTGGCTGCAAAAGCCGACAGTGCAAGGATCGGGGCAGCTCCACCGCTTTCCTCCCGGAAAGCCGAGAGGCTACGGCGAAGAACCTCCGCATCACCATTGAGGTGGCCGGCAAAGACGAAATTCCATCCCCTTGAAGCCGCAAGCCTTGCGCTTTCCGGGCTGGCGCCGAGCAGAAATCTCTCTGCCGCGACCGGCGGCGCAGGTGTTGCCTGTAGCCCTGCCTGTGCATGATCCTGCGGCGCAGCGCCCGATAAAAATGTGGTGAGTTCACCGAAGGCCGCTTCGAAATCCGGCTTGCGGCCGAGATCATGGGCCTGCTGCAAGGCCGACGTCGCAAGCGGCAACCCGCCCGGTGTCTTGCCGATGCCGAGATCGACCCGGCCGGGTGCAAGCGACGACAGGACGTTGAAAACCTCGGCAACCTTGTAAGGGCTATAGTGCTGCAGCATGACGCCGCCCGAGCCAACACGGATGCGGGAAGTCTTCGCCAGTATCCATGCAACCAGCGCCTCCGGCGCGGAACCGGCAAGCTCCGGCGAATTGTGATGTTCGGCCACCCAGAAACGGCGATAACCCAACTCTTCGGCGCGTTTGGCAAGATTGATCGTGTCGCGGAACGCGCTCGCGGCGTCCTCCCCCGTTGAAACCGGGCTCTTGTCCAGCAAACTGAGCGTATACATCATCACCTCGCGTCTTTGATGCATACTTTGTCTACCGATTTTATATTCTAATAAAGGATGATCGTTCCACGTTGCAGCACGATCAGAGAAAATATTGTTTTCAGTGATGTTTTCGAAAGCCCGTGCCGGCAAAACGGGGGACCTGGTCTCAAAAAGGCTGCAACAGGCCGCTTTCAGCACCAAACCCGGACGAAACGGGCTTGCGCCGGAATTCGCTAAAAACTACTTAGTAAGTAAGGAATAATACGGCCCGGCACTGTAAACTGTGCCGACTCTCTTTTCGGATCGTGCGATGTTGACCAAAAAAGGCAAATACGGATTAAAGGCTCTTGTCGATCTGGCGCGGTTGCCCCAGGGCGAGACCGCCTTCGTGACGGAGATTGCGACCCGCAACAACATCCCGAAAAAATTCCTGGACACTATTCTTCTGGAACTACGCAATAGCGGCATTCTGCGCTCCAAGAAGGGCCCGAATGGCGGTTATTCACTGTCGAAAATGCCATCCGAAATCATGATCGGGCAGGTTATCCGTACGCTGGATGGACCCTTGGCTCCCATCCGCTGCGCAAGTCGCACGGCCTTTGAAGCCTGTGACGACTGTGATGATCCCGAGACCTGTCAGGTCAGGGTTTCGATGACGGACGTGCGTGACGCCATCGCAACCATTCTGGACAATATGACGCTTGCGCAGTTCGTGGCAAAGGACGGGCAGGATGCCCGTTCTATTCCGGCCGGCGAATAGGATTTCGCACGGCCCTTCGTTCGGGTTCCACGACAGAGCGTCGCTTATTGCCTGCGCAGATCACTGTCCAGCGACGCGATCAGCCCGGCTTCGCTGACGCCTTCGACAAGACCGAGGCGCGCCATCAGGATTTCAAGCGTGATGGCATTGTTGCGGACCGAACGAAAGGTGACGTTCTCCGCCCCCACCTGCGCCGCATCGATATTGGCCGCAAGGCTTGTTATCTGCGCCTTCAGGAGTTCGATGGCGAGAAATATTTCACCTATCACGGGCCGCGCTGCGCCCTCGTCCGCCAGTCTGTCGATCAGCAGAACGGAAAGCTCACGCTGCTTCTGCCCCAGCGCCACCGCGGCTTTCAAAAGGGCGGAAACGGAAGCGGCCAGGTTTCCTACGCCCTGGGCAAGGAACACCACCTGATCGGCGCGCAAGAGACCCTCCCATGACGTATTGGGGCGATTGCGCAGGACGACAAGCAGGGGCTGTCCGGCCGTGTTGACAGCCGGCACAACGATCCAGTCCGCATCGACCTTGACCGACCCCGCAACTTCATCGGGCAGCCGCAGGGCGTAGTCGTCTTCCGTCACCACAACCGCCTGATCCAGATCAGCGGCAGATATTGCCAGCGCGAAGGTCTCGCCAAGATCAAGACGGGCGAAGAGCGCCTTGCGCTGGTCTTCGCTACCCGCGTTCCTGATGAATTCCAGGGCGGTGAAATGTTCAACGAGATCATGCGCCGCCCCCGCATCGGCTGCGGAAATGATGGCTAACGCCTGTGACAGAACGTCATTTGTGATATCCGCCCCGCCGAGTTCCGTTGGAACGGAAAGAGCAAGAAGACCGGAACGGGCGATCCGCGCATGAATTTGCCCGGGACTTTCAACGGCGCAGTTTTCGGCGATCGTCCGGGCAACGGTCAGCACATCGATATCCGCGCCGAGGCGTGGAGGAACGAAACGAAGTCTTTCGCCGAGAGGCGTGACGGATCCCATGCTCAACTCCCTCAAAGAATGACAAAGTGAAAGCGCCGAATGGCCGGCGCTCAGTCCAGAGAATGATAACGCCCGTTTTGATAGAGCAGCGAATGACCGGAGCCGATGCGGATCGCCTCCACCTTGCCGATGACGATGACATGACTGTGCCGTTCGATCGTTTCTTCGATGGTGCAATCGATCGCGGCAACCGCGTCTTCGAGGATGGGCGCGCCGCTCGACAGCCGTGTCCATTCAGCGCCGCGATACCGATCCGGGCCCTTCAGGCCACCGATGCCGGCAAACTGATTGGCAATGAACTGATGGTTCGCTCCGATGATGTTGACGGCAAGATGACCGAAACGCTGCACCACCGGCCACGTTGACGAGGAACGGTTGAGCGCTACCAGAATGCGCGGCGGATCGACCGACAAAGCGGTGGCCGAAGTCACGGTCGCTCCCGTTCGCTCGTCACCCTCACCCGCCGTAATCACGCTGACACCGCCGCCCAGCGTTCTCAACGCCGCCTTGAGGCTGTCGGCATCCGCCGACTTGCCGCCAACCGGGTCGCGGAGATTGATGAAGTGTTGATCCTTGGCCGCATATTGCAATGTCATCGGGTTGCTCCTGAAAACAGCTGAATTGTTCAATAGCTAGCAGCGATGGCGGGGGGTGAAATAGACATCGTTTTCCATATTGATAATATTCTATAGAAATAATGTCTTATATGCCGTTGCCTGATTTCATTGCGCCGCAAGGATGTCTGCCGAAACGGAAGAAGGCATAAGCCGCCTCCCGCCGATGAATCAGGATCCGGACACCAGCTTGACGTTACCGCCATGACCGCCGCCGCCGAAAACCTGTTTCGCGCCGAAAGAGGACCGTATCTGGTTACGGGGCCCACCGAGCCCGATTTCCGGAAACAGCAGTTCGGATAGCCGATAGGCTTCTTCCAGATGCGGATAACCCGAGGCGATGACGGTATCGATGCCCAGCGCCTGATATTCCCTGAGCCGCGCCGCCACCGTCTTCGGCGAACCGACCAGCGCCGTGCCTGCACCCGAACGGACAAGACCGATGCCCGCCCACAAATTCGGGGAGACTTCCAGCCGGTCGCGCCGGCCATTGTGCAGCGCCTGCATTCTCGCCTGCCCAACGGAATCCGAAGCCTTGGAGAAGACCTCCTGAGCGGATGCGATGGTTTCGTCGGAAAGCTTCGAGATCAGCCGGTCGGCATCGGCCCACGCTTCCTCGTCTGTTTCTCGAACGATGAAATGCAGCCGGATACCGAAGGTAACCTCTCGCCCTTTTTTGGCGGCGGCGGCGCGCACCTTGGCGATTTTTTCAGCTACCTGCGCCGGCGGTTCACCCCAGGTCAGGTATTTGTCGGTGATACCGGCCGAAAATTCGATGCCGGCATCGGAGGAGCCGCCGAAATAAATAGGCGGTCGCGGTTCCTGCACCGGCGGCAGGCCGAGTTTTGCGTCCACCGCCTTGATATATTTGCCGTCGAGGTTTCCCTTGCCGGTTTCAATCAGCGAATTGAACACCTGGAAGAACTCCCCGGCGTGATCGTAACGCTCGTCATGGGGCAGAAAAATGCCATCGCCGGCAAGTTCCTGGGCGCTGCCGCCGACCACGATGTTGAGCAGCAGCCGGCCATGGGAAACGCGATCCAGCGTGGAGGCGAGCCGCGCATAATAAGCGGGCGATGCGACGCCCGGACGGATGGCGACCAGGAATTTCAACTTTTCGGTATAGGCGGCAAGATTGGCCGCAAGGATGAAGGATTCCTCACAGGCAACGCCGGTGGGAATGAGCACGCCTGAATAACCGAGCCGATCAGCGGCCTGGGCTATTTCCCGGAAATAGCCGGGATCGGCAGGACGCGAAAGATCGTCTGAGCCGAGATAGCTGCCATCGCCTGAGGTGGGTATGAACCACAGAAAATCGAGTGGCTTATCGGGTGTGCTCATCGGCAGGTCCTTTGCAATCTGCCCTCGGGCAATGCGGCTTGATGATAAAAGGGTAGCCAATTCCCCGGCGCGTTTAAGAAATTTTGTTCCAATTTCCACCCGGCGAAGAGAGTTTCTCTCCCCGATAAACCGCGCTCCGAAAGGAAAAGGAGCCTTCGTTAATGGTCGTCAGAAGACCGGATAAAGGCCGAGCATCGCAAAGTTCATTTCGCAGATCTCTTCCCTTTCGAGTTCGAGATCGCTTTTCTCCTGCCTGATGCGTCCGGAATGATCCAGAGGATGAAGACTAACCTGTTCCTCGCTACGCGGCTGGCGCCGGGTCAAACCGAACAGATCGAAAGTAAACGCATGAAGTCCCTGCGGCATGTGCGCCTCCTTTGCTCAATTCCCTTATCCTCGGGCGACGGCCCGAAATCGTCAATATTTTCCATAAAATTACTATTCTATAATTGGAGGATCACCGGCAAATGTGGACTAAGGTTGCGGCGACGGGAAAAAATCCGTTTCCGGCCGCCGAGAATGGGCCATCGCCGCCTCATCTAACGATGGTGGTAAATTTCAAGCGTCCGGCCTCATGGCAAGGCAAACCGGCGCTTGAGAAAAAGGCCGGCAAATGCACCTAAACCGCAAAAAACGAGAAATACCCAGCCGGAAAGCGCGCCCGCGTGGATGCCTGACAAAAGCACGCCAATGGTGCAGCCAAGCGCGGTCATGCCACCCCAGCCCATCAGCACGCCACCGGCAAACCGTGTCGCCAACCCACCGGCGGAAGGCCATGCGGGCTGAAATTTCCCCGCTGAAAGCGCGGACGCCAGACTCGCAAACATCAGTCCCAGGACGAAAACACCGTTCGGCGACAGGATCGTTGTTTTAACGGCGCTGATGCATCCCCGCACCGTGTCTAGTCCCGCAAGCGTTTCCGGCACCCAGCCCGCCGCAGCCCCCGTCGTTCTGACGATGCTGCCGAGTTCGGCCGTCACTCCGAGCGGTGCGACACGGAAATAGGAAAAGGCGCTGATGGCCGCGACAAGAACGCCGGTTATGACGGGCGGCCAGCGTTCGACGAAAATGCTTCGGAGCGCCTGCTGCAGCCGGCTTGCCGTGGCGGCAGTCGATGAAGCGGGCTCGGTTTTATCGAAAAACAGAACGAGTAGGATCAGAATGACCAACACAGTGCAGGCAATCAGCAGCGCCGGGCCGTATCCAAGATGATGCGGCAACCAGATGGGCAGATCGTCAAAAATGCTGACCGTATAGAGAAAATTCCAGCTGAGAAATGCCAGCAGGAAACCAAGCCCCGCTCCGGCTATGGCAAGCACGGAACCGAAAGCCCCCTCGCCCAGCCGGTAAAAATGCCCGGACAGGCAGGAGCCGGAAAGCGCTGCGCCCAAACCGAAGACGCTCGCAGCCAACGCCAGAATCCAGCCGACGGGGCCGATATGCGCATTGGGCGGCAGGCGGCCGGGTTGCGGCACCGGCATCCACGCCGCGGTGACGACCTGGTAAAACACCACGCCCGCCAGCAATGCCACAAGAATGGCCACAACACCGTCCGAACGCCTGTCGTCGATGAAATCGCGAAAGTTGCAGAGAAAGCAGAACCGTCCGCGCTGCATCACGATGCCGAAAGCGGCGCCGGCCAGAAGGGAAAAGGCAAGCGGCCTGCCATTCTCAAGCAGCCCCAATTGATAAACAGCGACCGTCAGGGCGCATAAAATGGCAAGCGCCGCGAGGCGGGAAAGGGTCGAATGCATGGAATACCGGCGATGTCGGAAGAATAAATGCCGGTGCGCCATCCGACGCACCGGCCCTATGGTGAAGGCAGTGGAGGCTTATTTGCCCGTCCAGACCGTTCCCGTCGGATTGCTGATGGGAACACCGACCGCATTTCCGTACTCGGTCCAGGAACCGTCATAATTGCGGACGTCGTAACCGAGTATCTTCTTCAGCGCGAACCAGGTGTGGCTGGAGCGCTCGCCGATGCGGCAATAGGTGATGATGGGCGCCGAGCCGTCGATGCCCTTCTCGGCATAGATCGCCTTGATCTCTTCTGCCGATTTGAAGGTTCCATCCTTGTTGACGATTGTGCCCCACGGAACATTGACGGCGCCGGGAATGTGGCCAGCACGGACGGACAGCTCCTTGACGCCATCCGGCGCGAAAATCTTGCCGGAATATTCATCCGCCGAACGGATATCCACCAGCTTGATGTTGTGCTTGCCCTCGGCCACCGCAACGACGTCGACAAAGCGCGCCCGGACCGAGGTGTCGGGCTCGGCGAGTTTCAGTTTCGTTTCGGCCGTTGCCGGTGCGGATGTGTCGAAAGGCAGGCCCTGCGCCTCCCAAAGCTTGCGGCCACCATCCAGCAGCTTTACGCGGTCGCCAAGACCGTAGGTTTCGAAAATCCACGCACCCCAGGCGGCAAACCAGTTGTTGTTGTCGCCATATAAAACGATCGTCGTATCGTCACCCACGCCGGCTTTCTGCAGCAGGGACTGGAAATTCTCACGCGCGGCAATGTCGCGTTTTTCCTTGTCAACGAGATCCGTATGCCAGTTGAGGTTCACTGCGCCCGGAATATGCCCGCGCTCATAGACGCCCGTATCGACGCTGACTTCAAAGACCCGCACTTTCGGATTGTCGAGATTCTCCTTCAGCCAGTCGGCCGTGACAAGCGCTTCCGATGCTCCAGCCGTGGCCAACGATATCGCCGACAAAAACAATCCGCCGAGAGCCGACGTTACAAGCTTGATTCTGGACATTTCCTTACCCCTTTCCCTGATTTGATGACCAATGAAAGGTGACGACAAAACCGTCCGGAGCGAAGAAACGCTTTTCTATATTTTCTGTAGAAAATAAATGCGGCCACTCAAAAACAATCTTCAGGCGAAATTCAAAATTCCATCAATAAAAATTACCAATAAAACCCCCAAAGGTTGTAAATGATGTCAAAACCGAAAAGAGCGATAAACCGACCGCTATCCATCCCGTTTAGCAAGGAAGGCTGGAAAAACCCGATCTTTCTCTAAAAATGCGCGTCGCCCAGGGCAGTCAGTCTGCGCAGTCTCGATCCCGCCACCGCCTTTGAAGGTGCGCCATCTGCCTTCAACCGCTCGAAAAGAGCATAACCCTCAGGCCATCGTCCGTAACCGCTGGCAATATTGATATGTCCGACGGGACCGAGATTGATGAGGCCACTGCCCCACAGGCTCGCACTGCGCGAGAGCTCTTCGGAATCCATATAGGGATCGTTCATGCTGCCCACGACGAGGCTGGGGAAAGCAAGCGGTTGCTGCGGAAAGGCACCGAACCTGACGATGCAGGGATGCATCGCCTCTACGCGGTCGAGATGGGCGGGTGCGACAAGAAGCGCGCCCTTGATTTTGGCGGCAGAGGGTCGAGCCCCCATATTCGCCACCAGCAGGCAACCGAGGCTGTGGGCCACGATATAAGCGCTGTCGACTGTCGCCAGCGCTGCCTCGAGACGGTCGAGCCAGTCCTCGAGAACCGGGCATTGCCAATTGTCCTGATCGACCAGTTGCGCTTCGGGATCATCCAGCAACCAGTGCCGTTGCCAATGTCCTTCATCCGAACCATTCAGGCCAGGGACAATCAAGGTGGTACACATGCCGGCTCCGTGAGTTGTGGGCGGTGTGTGGCAAGCATGGTGAATTTCGCGATTCCAGTCGACTATTGCCTTGCTCACCTTTCGGACGCACGAGAAAAATCAATCCAGACAATTTCGGTAGCGCAGAAAATGCTTTCCCACCGACGGAGATAATGTCGATCGCAGGGAATCATTTCCTCAAATTTTTTATATAGAAAATATGTGCAATATAGTCTTTCCAGACGGAAAGCTTTTCCTCTGTCGGATGACAAAAGAAACGTCGCTGCTTCGCCGGGCCGCCGCCGCTTTGCCATTCTCGCACCAGCGGAGGCTTGCGCCTCCGCGAGCCCCAAGTGGTGAAGGCAAAGCGTCGGCAGGGCCATTCCACCGCAACATAAAACGAAAATTCAGGCGGATAATGTGAGCAGCACGAGCGAATTTCTCTGGTACATCCCCAATGACATCAAACCCGGCCACCGGGGCGACGCCGTCAGCGAAAACCACAACAGTCTCGATACATTGACGAGCCATGCCAGGGCGCTTGAAACCCATGGCTGGAAAGGCGCGCTGATCGGCACCGGCTGGGGACGTCCGGATACATTTACGGTGGCGGCGGCGCTTGCGGCGCGCACCACCACATTCGAGCCGCTGATCGCTATCCGTCCCGGCTACTGGAAGCCGGCCAACCTCGCATCGGCCGCTGCCACCCTCGATCAGCTTTCCGCCGGCCGGGTGCGGATCAACATCGTTTCCGGCAGGGATGAGCTTGCCGCCTATGGCGACGAAGAAGATGATCAGGCGCAGCGTTATGCGCGCACGAAAGAATTCATGCGGCTGGTACGGCGGCTCTGGACCGAGGAAAACGTCACGTTTAATGGCGACCATTTCCGGGTGACGAACTCCACCGTCTCACCACGTATCACCGCACGCGAAGGCCGACCGCATCCCAAACTCTATTTCGGCGGCGCTTCCGAAGCAGCCGAGCAGGTTGCCGCAACCGAGGCCGATGTGCAGCTTTTCTGGGGAGAACCGCTCGCCGGCGTGCGCGAACGGATCGAGCGGCTCAGGCACTTCAGTGAAAAGCTCGGCCGCGATCTGCCGCCGCTGCAATTCGGCCTGCGGATCACCACGCTGGTACGCGAAACCACGGCCGAGGCTTGGCGCGATGCGGAAGCGAAAGTTGCCGAGATGGCCGCAAACAGTGGCGTACGCTGGAACGACCACCTTCAGGCCGTAGCTGTCGGCCAGCGCCGTCTGCTGGATTTGCACCGTCAAAGCGACGTGCTGGACGACAATCTTTATACCGCGCCGGGCAAATTCGGCGGTGGCGGTGCGGGAACCACATGGCTTGTCGGTTCGGCGGAGGATGTCGCCGCGTCACTGCGTAAATACCGCGCGCTGGGCATCACCCATTTCGTGCTTTCCGACACGCCCTATCTCAAGGAAATCGAAAGGCAGGGCGACAGCTTGCTGCCGCTGTTGCGGGATTGATTGGCGTGGCTTGAACATGGGCGGCCCGCCCCAGACAAGGCCGCCCTGTTGCTTCATTGATCAGCCACCCGCCGCCTTGATGCTCTGACGGCCAAGAATCGTACGGATCATATGGCTCTGCGGCGCATGTGCCCTTGCCGTGATGGCATCGCGGTGATGGCGTTCAAGGTTGTAGTCCCGGCGCAGGCCGCGATTGCCGCCAAGCTCCAGCGCCAGATCCGTCACCGCCACCGCATTGTCGATCACCACATGGCGAACGGCGAGCGCATCGGTTCCCACCCTCTCGCCCGCATCGACGTCGCGGGCGACGGAGAGAAGGAGGCGCCGGTTCGCCGCCAGCAGCACCTCGATCTGGCCGAGACCTTCCTGAATCCGAGGAATGGAGGACAGGGGTGCGCCAAGGCTTGCCGGAACATGGCCGTTCAGATGGCTCAACAGATCGTCCCGCGCCGAAAGCGCGACACCGTGGTAGACGGAAGCCAGCAGCACGAAGAAATTATAACCATCTGCCTCATCGCGCCGCAGCGGCTCATCCGCCGGCTGTTCGGCAACGACGTCGGCAAGCGGCACCTTCACCTCTTCCAGCACCAGATCATGGCTGGCGGTGGCGTACATGCCGGTCGCTTCCCACGCTTTTTCCTCGGCGATACCAGCCGCATCGAGCGGCACCAGAAGCTGGACGAGGCGCGGCGTCTCTTCCATCGTCACGGCAAGCACGATCGCCCATTTCAGACCCGGCAGGCCGGTGACGAAGCTCTTGCGGCCATTGACCACCCAGACATCGCCCTCGATCCGCGCCGTCGTTTCCGGCAGGCCGCCATGGGCCGGCGAACCGACACCCGGCTCCGCCTGCGCATTGTTCAAAAGCGCCGGCTCCGTGCTATTGGCGGCCAGTACCTTTGCAGCAAGTGCTGCCGGCCACTTGCCACGCCGGATCGCGGCATGAACGCTGTAGTGCATGGCGAGAATGAGAGCGGTCGACGGATCGCCCTTGGCGATGGCCGTAATGACGGCATGGGCCGTTTCCATACCCTCGCCCCAGCCGCCATCCTTTTCAGCCGTGACGAGACCAAGCAGGCCTGATTTGAAAAGCGCCTCGAAATTACCGGCGGCGAATTCGCCGCTCTTGTCGTGGTCCGCAGCCGTCAGGCTGAAATCCCCGGCCAGCGCGGTTGCGATGGCAACGGGATCGGGCCGCTGCGCCGGCGTGTTCGCAACGGCGGAAAGTGCAACGCTCATGCCACCGCCCTTTCATTTGCCGTGACGAAACGATCGTCAATCCAGTCGCCAAGATCGAAGTCGTTTTCAAGGAAGCCCCATTGGTGCAGGAAGTCTTTGTAATGGCCGACAGCGCCAACAAGATCGGCATCGAGGCCGAGACCAAGATGACGGTGAACCTCAGCTCCGTTGGCAGCCAGAACCTGTTCCTCCGTCGCGCCGGCCTCGCGCGCGATGAAACGGCGCGTTTCTTCCGGATGTTGCTCCGCCCAGAGAGAGGCCCTGGCGATGGCGTCAACCAGCCGCTCCACCAGATCGGGGCGCTCATCGGCAAGCCGTCCGTCGACCGTCAGCACCCGGGGCGAACCGGAATTGATGCGTATTTTCGGATCGGCATGAAAACCGAACTCCGCCACCTGCACCGCACCGATCAGGTTCGCGGCGGCAATGCCGGCCGTTCCCTTGATGAAAATCGCATCGACCTCGCCACGCAGCAGCGCGATGATTTCCTCGCCGAAGGATTGCCGGCGCTTCAGGCCGAACAGCGACGGCCCTTCCTGCGAGGCTAGCACCGAATCCTTGATGACAATATCCTTGAGCTCGACATCCTCGACCTTCAGCCCTTCCAGCGAAAGCGCCGAGACGATACCCTTCAGCGCCGTCGCGCGCATGAAATCAACGATGCCCTCCGGCCGGCGCGGCACACCGAAACGGCGGCCGACGAGATCGGCAAGCGAACGGATACCGGTTTCCGGCAGGGTGATGATTGCCTGAAACTCGTCCGTCCAGGTAACCCCGATGAGACGCGTATTGCGCCCTTCCGAGCGGGCGCGGATGGGAGGTACATTGCCGCCGTGGCGGAACGACCATTCCAGCGTGTGGTTGAAATGGCTCTGGCGAACGGAACGGTCAGGCGAATCGATGATGGATTTCAGCGCTATGCCGACCTCCTCGAAGGTCTGCGAAAGATAACCGAGCTGTGCCGCCAGCCCTACTGGGGTGGGCACCGGGCAGCGTGTGTACCAGATTTCAGAAAGTTTCGTGCTCATGGCTTTGGCCTCGATGAAAACGATGGCACCGGAAAGCGATGCTGCGGCGCCTGTCGACTGAAGGGACATCCCGGCCCGCACCAAAGGGCGAGCCGGGTTTGGCGAGACGATCAGGATGCGGCGATATGCGCGAAAGCGAGGCTTCCCGCCACGCCTTCTGCGCCGATGGTGTGATCGGAAATGCGCTTGTTGAAGATGGTAATCTCAGGTGCCGCGACGATGTCGATGGCCGGCACGTCTTCAACCAGGATCTGCTGGATTTCCTTCCATTGCGCGACGCGCTTGTCCGGATCAATCTCGATGGCGGCGGCTTCGAGAAGCGCATCCACCTTGGGATTGCTGTAAGCCGCGCCATTGGAGAAAGGCACGCCCTTCTTGAAGTTCTTGGACCAGTAAAGCCGCTGCACGCCGACGGTCGGATCGAAGAGATTACTCATGCCCTCATAGGCAAAATCGAAATCGCGATCCGTGTAGATGCGCTTGGTATAGGTGGCGAAATCCTGCGTCCGCACCGTCACATCCACGCCGACCTTCGCCAGCGCCTGGCGAATATAGTCCGCACCACGCGGATAGGCTTCGGTGCTCGGCACGTAATCCAGATTGAGCTTGAAACGGATGCCATCCGCGCCGCGCTTGTATCCGGCCTCATCCAGCAGCGCTTCCGCCGCCTTCAGATCGATCGGATAGGTCTTCAGATCATCCACGAACCATTTCGTCAGCTTCGGATTGATCGGGCCGGTGATCGTCGCGCCATAACCGTAATTGACCGTGTTGAAGATGACGTTGCGGTCAATCACATGCGCGAAGGCGCGGCGAACGCGCACGTCCTTGAATACGTCCTTTTCGAGGTTGAATTCCACGCGGCTGATCGAGTTGGTATATTGATAGCCGTTGGTCTCAAAGCCGAGGCTCGGCAGTTCTTTGAGACGGTCGAGATCGCTATAGGCGACCGGCGTGCTGGGGGCGAGATCGATCTCGCCGGTTTCTATGGCAATCGCGCGGGCAGAAGCGTCAGGAATGAAGCGGACGATGAGCTTGTCGAGATAGGGGCGCGGCGCATCCCAATAATCGGCATTGCGCTCGAAAACGATATGGCTGCCGCGCACCCACTCCTTGAACTTGAACGGGCCGGTGCCCACAGGCGCGAGATTGACCGGGTTTTCGGTAACCTTCGTACCCTCATAAAGATGTTTCGGCACGATTGGCGTTTCGGCCGCCGCGAGCGCCGTTATGAGGTACGGCGCGGGTTTGGAAAGAACCAGAACCGCCGTCAGCTCGTCCGGCGTCTCGACAGCAGTGAGGTTCAGGAATGTATTGCGGCCGCGCGGATGCACTTCCTTGATGGTGTTTATGGAGAATGCCACATCGGCGGAAGTGAAGGGCTTGCCGTCATGCCATTTCACGCCGGGCCTCAGCTTGAAGGTATAACGAAGACCATCTGCGCTCACGTCCCATGATTTGGCCAGCAGCGGTTTGGGATTGAGATCGAAACCATAGGTCAGCAGCCCTTCTGTGACCTTGGGCGATATATAGACGGAATTATAAGCCGTGTGCGCGATCGTCGTCAGCACCGGCGGCTCTGACGAGATCAGCAGCGTGGCCGTGCCGCCACGGGCCGGCTCTGCAGCCTCTAGCTTCAGCCCCGGCAATGACACCACGCCAAGCGCCACCGACGCCAGCAGAAATCCACGCCGCGTCGTCTGGTTGAAAACAGTCATGCGATACCCTCTCCTTGATTGAACCGGCGAAAAACCGACAAATCTCAACAGTTGCGCTTAGGAAGAAGTTTGTTCCGCAGACGAGAGCGAGCTTGGCATGAAGAACCAGTCGTTCTCATAAATAGGAATTATCTTTTCTTTATTGCGCTTATTTTCGTAAATTTCAGAAAATAATTCTATTACTCTTTGACAAATTCCATAAAATTAGTCAACTAATACCAACGCCCCAGCGGGGCCGATTTCCTGATTTCACGCTTACGGACTGGAGCCGATGTCGAATTCGAAAAGGATTTTATCGCAGGCGAGGCGGGTGGCCATTCAGGCCATTCCGACGGTTCTCGGTATCGTCATCCTGAACTTTTTCCTGCTGCAGCTGGCGCCGGGCGATGCCGCCGATGTGCTGGCCGCGGAAGCGGGTTCGGCGACGGTCGAGACCATGGCGGAAATCCGCAATCGTTTCGGACTGGACCTGCCGGTTCTGCACCAGCTGATGAATTATCTCGGCAATCTCGCGCAGTTCAGCCTCGGCTTTTCGCCCCGTTACGGTATGCCGGTTGCTGATCTCATCGGCCAGCGACTGCCCGGTACGCTTGCGCTGATGGGAGCAGCGCTTGGCATAGCAATTTTCGTGGGCGTGTTCCTCGGCTCCATCATGGCGCTTTTCTCAGGCAAGCTGCCGGACCGGATCATTTCCATCGGCTCGCTGATCTTTTATTCCGTGCCGGGCTTCTGGATCGGCCTGATGCTGATCCTGACCTTTTCGGTGAAGCTCGGCTGGCTTCCCTCGGGCGGCGACAGCACCATCGGCAGCAGCCTCACCGGTTTTTCCGCCCTGCTGGACCGGTTACGTTACATCGTTCTTCCCGCCCTTTCGCTGGCGCTTTATTTTCTGGCGATCTATGCCCGCCTCACCCGCGCGGCGATGCTGGAAGTGAAATCGCAGGATTATGTGCGCACGGCCCGCGCCAAGGGCGTTTCGCCGATCAGGCTCACCACACGCCATATCCTGCGCAACGCGCTCATCCCCATCACCACCATGGCCGGCATGCACATTGGCGGCCTGCTCGGCGGCGCTGTCGTGGTTGAAACCGTCTTCAGCTGGCCCGGCCTTGGCCGTCTAGCTTTCGAAGCCGTCATGGCGCGCGATTTCAGCGTGCTGCTCGGCATTCTGCTCCTCTCTTCCCTCGTCGTCATCATCGTCAATGCGGCCGTGGACCTGTTGCAGGCATGGCTTGATCCCCGCATCGGAGAAAGCCGATGAATTCCTCCCATACGTCAGCGGTTCTCGACACGGCCGAACTCGGCACTGGAGAGACCAATCCCAAACCGAAAAAGCCGGAAGAAAAGGTCTGGCCCTATATCCACGCACCGGATGCGCTTTCGGCCCGCTCCGTCTCCGTGCCGCGGCGCGGCCTGCGGCGGGAACTGAAGATTTTCCTCACCAATCCCAACGCCATCGTCGGCCTGCTGTTTCTCGCCACCGTCATCATCACCGCACTGATCGCCCCCTTGATCTATCCCGGTGATCCCTTGGAAATGGTGGCCCGCCCGTTCCTCTGGCCCGGCCAGAATGCCGCCTATCCGCTCGGCACCGATTCCATGGGCCGGGATGTTCTGGCCGGCATCGTGCATGGCGCGCGTATCTCGCTCACCGTCGGCGTCGTGGCGACGTTGATCGGGCTCACCATCGGCATCGCCGTCGGCGCCTTCGCCGGTTATTTCGGTGGCGTCATCGACGATATTCTCGTGAAGCTGATCGAAATCTTCCAGACCCTGCCGAACTTCGTGCTGCTCGTCGTGCTCGTCGCCATCGCCCAGCCCTCCGTCACCACGGTCACATCGGCTATCGGCATCATCACATGGCCGCTGGTGGCACGCCTTACCCGCGCGGAATTCCGCGCCATCCGCGAAAAGGACTATGTGCTCGCCGCCCGCAGCCTCGGTTACGGCCATGCGCGGATCGTCTTTCAGGAAATCCTGCCCAACGCGCTGCCGCCTATTATCGTCACTTCCTCCGTCATGGTGGCGGGTGCAATCCTCATGGAAGCAGCCCTTTCCTTCATGGGGCTTGGCGATCCCAACCGCGTCTCCTGGGGATCGATGATCGGGTCCGGCCGCGATGTCATCCGCACCGCCTGGTACCTGACCGCCCTTCCCGGCCTTGCCATCGTCTTCACCGTCATTTCGCTGAACCTCATCAGCGACGGTCTCAACGATGCGCTCAACCCCCGCTTTTCGGAGGAACGCCGATGAGCAAACTGATTGAAGTCCATGATCTGTCCGTCAGCTTCGGCTCGGCCCAGCCTGTCAAAGGCGTCAGTTTCGATGTCAGCCCGGGCGAGATGCTGGCAATCGTCGGCGAAAGCGGCTCCGGTAAATCCCTGACAGCGCTCGGCCTGATCGGCCTCCTGCCATCACACGCCAAGACCGGCGGGCGGGTTCTGCTCGAAGGCCGCGAGCTGCTACCGCTTTCCGAGCGGCAATGGCGCGGCATTCGCGGCCGCGATATCGGCATGATCTTTCAGGAGCCGATGACCTCACTGAACCCGGTTTTGACGGTCGGCGAGCAGATCATCGAGGTACTGCGCATCCACGAAAAGATCGACCGGCACCAGGCGCGCAAACGTGCCATCGAGCTTCTGGAACTGGTCAATATTCCCGATGCCCCCCGCCGTGTGGATGATTATCCGCACCAGCTTTCCGGCGGCATGCGCCAGCGTGTCATGATCGCCATCGGCGTCGCCTGCAATCCGAAACTGCTGATCGCCGACGAGGCAACGACGGCGCTCGACGTGACGATACAGGCGCAAATCCTGCAACTGCTCGACAATCTGCGCCGCGATCTCAACATGGCCGTCATTCTCATCACCCACGATCTCGGCATCGTGGCGCAATGGGCGGACCGGGTGATGGTCATGTATGCCGGCCGCAAGGTGGAAGAGGGATTGCCGGAACCGGTTTTCTCCAATCCCTACCATCCCTATACGCGCGGCCTGCTTGCCGCCTCGCCGCGCGCGGAAGACGGCCAGCATTATCGCGATGGGCCGCTCATTGAAATTCCAGGCTCCATCGTTTCCGCCACGGGGGAACGCGGCTGCGCCTTCCGACCGCGCTGTCCGAGCGCCCGCGGCTTTTGCGGGCAATTCGTACCGCCGCTGAGGCAGGTTTCGGAAGGCCGTTACGCTGCCTGCCCCTTCGTTGCTCCCACATCCCAGGAGGTGCCCGATGGCGCTCTTGTCAGTGCATAGCCTGTCCACCCACTATTCGGGAGGGCGCGGCACCGTGCGCGCCGTCGATGACGTCTCGCTCGATATCGAGGCTGGCGAAACCGTCGCGCTGGTGGGCGAATCCGGCTGCGGCAAGTCTTCGCTCGGCAAGTCGCTGATGCGTCTGGTTGAGCCATCTTCCGGCCGGATCACCTTCAAGGGCGCCGACGTCACGGCAATGACATCGTCCGAACTGCGCGGCATCCGCCGCCGCATCCAGATGATCTTTCAGGACCCCTTCGCCTCGCTCAACCCGCGCCAGACCGTGCGCACCATTCTGACCGGGCCGCTGAAGGTGCACGGTATCGGAGACCGGGCGCGCCAGCGGGAAATCGTCGAAGCCATCGTCACGCAGGTCGGTCTGCCGGCGGATTCGCTCGACCGGTATCCGCATGAATTTTCCGGCGGCCAGCGCCAGCGCATCGGCATTGCCCGCGCGCTGGTTCTGGAACCGGAACTGGTGGTCTGCGACGAGCCGGTTTCAGCGCTCGATCTGTCGATACAGGCGCAGATTCTCAACCTTCTGGTGGAGATGAAGAAGCGGCTTTCGCTCTCCTATCTCTTCGTTTCCCACGATCTGTCCGTGGTGCGTTATTTCTCCGACCGCGTGCTGGTCATGTATCTTGGCAAGATCGTGGAAAGCGCACCGACATCGGAACTCTGGGCCTCACCCAAACACCCCTATACCCGCGCGCTTCTCGCAGCCGTTCCCGATCCCGCGCGCCGCAAGCAGGCAGCCCCCATTTCCGGCGATCTGCCGAGCCCGCACGATCCGCCATCCGGCTGCCGGTTTCACACCCGCTGCCCGCTCGCCACCGATCTCTGTCGCGAAAAAGCGCCGGATTACACCCTCTTCGGCAAGAACCACGCCGTGGCCTGCCACCATGCCCAATAAACTGAAGGAGCAACCATAATGGTCGACTATCGCTATCTCGGACGCAGCGCGCTGAAAGTGTCACCGCTGAGCCTCGGCACGATGATGTTCGGAGGCCCGACGCCGGATGACGTGGCCTTCCGCATCATCGACAAGGCGCGCGAGCAGGGCATCAACTTCATCGACACAGCTGATGTCTATCACGACGGCAAGTCGGAAGAAGTCGTCGGCCGCGGCATCAAGGCCAATCGCGATCACTGGGTTCTGGCAACGAAATTCGTCAATTCCCACACCAAGGGCCCCAACCTCGGTGGGCATTCCCGGAAGTGGGTGATCGAGACCGTCGAGAATTCGCTGCGCCGTCTCAACACCGACTATATCGATATCCTCTATTTCCACCGCGCCGTCTTCGATGCGCCGCTGGAAGAGCCGGTGCGCGCCATCGCCGATCTCATCCATGCAGGCAAGCTGCGTTACTTCGGCGTGTCGAATTTCCGCGGCTGGCGCATCGCTGAAATTTCGCATCTGGCCGACCAGCTCGGCATCGACCGGCCCGTTGCCAGCCAGCCGCTCTACAATATCGTCAACCGCACGGCGGAAGCCGAACAGCTGCCGGCCGCCAACCATTATGGCCTTGGCGTGGTGTCCTATTCACCGCTCGCACGCGGCGTGCTGACAGGCAAATATCAGCCGGGCGAACAGCCGGGCGCCGATACCCGCGTCGGCCGTGGCGACAAGCGTGTTCTGGAAACGGAATGGCGTCCGGAATCGGTCGAAATCGCCCAGAAGGTCGCGGCCCATGCCGCATCGAAGGGCGTTTCGGCGGCGGATTTTGCGCTCGCCTGGGTGCTGAACAACAAGTTCGTCACCGCCGCGATCACCGGCCCGCGCACCGAGGAGCATTGGGACGGTTACGTCCGTGCGCTCGATGTGAAGATCGATGCGGAAGATGAGGCGCTTATCGATAGCCTCGTCACGACAGGCCATCCCTCGACGCCGGGCTTCAACGATCCGAGCCACCCCGTCGAAGGCCGCGTGCCGCGCAATCTCGAACCGGCACACCGCCCGGCGCTCAAGCCGCGCGCGGTCGCCTGATCGTCCAGAAGTACAAATGCCTGCGGCGCGACCGCGCCGCAGGCCTTCACATCCGCTCAGGGAAAACCGCAATGTCCAATCCGAAACTGCAGACAACCACCACCGACAATGCCGGCGTGCCGAGCCGGGACGAGATTCTGGCCCGGGCAAAGGACATTGCGGCTATTGCGGCAAAGGATGCCGCCCGTCGCGAACGCCAGCGGGAACTTCCCTTCGACATCTTCGCCCTTATCAAGGAGGCGAAGATCGGCACGCTGCGCGTTCCCGAAGCCAAGGGCGGCCCGGGCGGCTCGATTTCGGACTACATCGAGGTGCTGATGATCCTTGGCGAAGCCGACAGCAATATTCCGCACGCACTTCGCAGCCATTTCAATTTCACCGAGAACCTCGCTCTCTCCCCCATCGAACTGGAGGACCGGCGGCATCTCGAACATGTCCTCGCCGGCAAGCTCTTCGCGGGCGCCAGCACCGAACAGGGCACCAAGCGCCCCGGCGAAATCACCACGCGTCTCAGCGCCGATGGTGAGCGTTATCGCCTTAACGGCCGCAAATGGTATGCGACCGGCACGGCCTTTGCCGATTTCGGCACCTTCAGCGCCATCGGTGACGACGGCCAGCCGATCGGCGTGCTCATTCCGCTCGATCGCGCCGGCATCACCATTCTCGACGACTGGGACAGCATGGGCCAGCGCATGACGGCAAGCGGCGGCGTCCTGCTGGAAAATGTCGAAGTGCTGCCGCATGAGCTGACGGCCCGCAAGCTCGGCAGCCAGATCGGCCGCCACAGCTCGGCCATGCGGCAGCTGCACCTTGCCGCCTCCGCCGCCGGCGCCGTTCAGGGCGCGCTCAAGGACGGCGTCGATTATGTCTTGCGGCAGGCGCGCACCACGCTCCACAGCAGCGCGGAAACAGCCAATCAGGATCCCTTCGTGCAGAAGATGCTCGGGGAAATCAGCGCCGGCGCTTTCGCCGTCAAGACCCTGATACGTGAAGCGGCCAGAACGCTCGACCGCAGCGCCATCGCGTTTGCCACCGGCGACGAAGAGGCCATAGAGGCAGCCCTGCTGGAAGGCTCGCTCGCCACCGCCCGCACCCAGATCATCGCCTCGCAGCTTTCGCTGACGGTCGCCACCAATCTCTACGAACTTGGCGGCGGCTCGGCGACGTCAAGCGATCGGAATTTCGATCGCCACTGGCGCAACATCCGCACCGTCTACAACCACAACCCGCTTGCCCACAAGGCGCGTGTCATCGGTGATTATTACCTCAACGGCACCACGACGCACCTTAGGGAAGGCCGGGTATTCTGACCATGCCGGAGGTCCAGGCGGCAAAGGAGAAACAGCAATGAGAACGGAGTTTGTCGCTCCCGCCGGGAGCCGGACGGCTTTTCGCCTGCCGACACTTTCCCGGCTGCCGCCGCTGACGGCCTTGCGCGCCTTTGTCGTGGCCGCCCGCCACGCCAGCTTCTCGCGGGCGGCGGAGGAACTGCATGTATCAACCGCTGCCATCGGCCAGCAGGTCCGCATTCTCGAAACCCATCTCGGCCAGCCGCTTTTCAGCCGCCAGCGCGGAGAGTTGCTGCTGACTGATGCCGGCAGCGCGCTTTATCCCGGCCTTGCGGATGCCTTCGAGACCATGATCGGCAGCCTTTCCGACCTGATGGTTTCGAACGCCCGACCGCAGCTGAAGGTTCTGGCCGAGGGCTGCTTTGCCGCCCGCTGGCTGGCACCGCGGCTGGGAAATATCGTTCCGGCGCTGGGAGACGTCGAGCTTTCCATCGAATCCCTTGATGGTGAAACCATCGACCTCACCCATTTCGACGCCGATTGCGCGATCGTCGCTACTTCTGCGCAAATTCCGGGTTTCATCCATGAGCCACTTTTCACCGACACGGTCAGCGCCGTCTGTACTCCGGACTTCGCAGCCCGCCATGGGCTTGCAGGCGAACCGGAGCGATTGCGGGATCTCGGTTTTGCGATGCTGCGCGGCAATGGTCTGGACCCGGCATTCGAATGGGCAAACTGGCTTCGCGCCTGCCGCATTCCACTCCGGCTGTCGGCGACGGGTCCGCGTTTTTCACGCCAGACCGCACTGATAGAAGCGATCTCCTCCGGCCACGGCATCGGTCTTGTGCGTCACTCGCTGATTTCCGAAGGCCTGAAAACCGGGCGCCTGATCGCCCCCTTCGGCGCGCCACAGCCGACCGCCAGCCGTTATCACCTGTTGACCAGTCCTGACAGGCGGCGGCTGCCGGAGGTTGCATCTCTACTCGCTTTGTTGCGCGAGGATATGCACTCTCTTGAGGCCGCCGCCTGAACACGCCCGTCCCACCTCAGGCGCGTTCCCTTTGCAACTCTCTGGCCGCGTAAATGTTCTCCGGTCGGGGCAGGCCATAGTGGTCACGCAGCGTATCACCCTCATATTCCTCGCGGAACAGACCACGCCGTTTCAGGATCGGAACCACCTCGTCCACGAAGATATCGAACCCGCCGTTCAGCCAGGGCGGCATGATGTTGAAGCCGTCGGCCGCGCCCTCACGGAACCAGGTTTCTATCCAATCCGCCACCTGTTCCGGCGTTCCGGAAATCACCTTGTGCCCGCGTCCGCCGGCAAGCCGGTGCAGCAATTGCCGGATCGTCGGGTTCTCCCTGTCGATGACGTCGAGAACCAGTTGATGGCGGCTGCTATCCGCCTGCGCCCGCGTCGACTCGACTGCCTCTTTCGGCAAAGGCTTGTCGAGATCGGCGGATGAGAGATCGATGCCGGTGATGCGCTGCAATTGCTTGAGCGAAAAGGCCGGCTGGATGAGATCGTTGAACGAAGCCTCCAGCTTGCGCGCCTCCTCTTCCGTGGAGGCGATGAAGGGGCTGATGCCCGGCAGGATTTTCACATGGGCGGGGTTACGCCCGGTGGCTGCAACCCGCCGCTTGATATCGGAGTAAAAAGACCGCGCACTCTCCAGAGTCTGATGCGCGGTAAAGATCGCTTCGGCATAATGGGCGGCAAAGCCGCGCCCTTCCTCCGAAGAGCCGGCCTGCACGTAAACCGGCCGTCCCTGCGGTGAACGGGGCACGTTCAGCGCGCCGCGCACCCGGTAAAATTCGCCGTCGTGATTGGCGGGATGGATGCGGTCGGTCTCGGCAAACAGACCGCTCTCCTTGTCTGCGACGATGGCGTCATCTTCCCAGCTATCCCAGAGCTTCGTTACCACGTCGACAAATTCAATGGCCTGACGGTATCGATCGGCATGCGGCGGGTGCTTCTGGAGGTTAAAGTTGCCGGCCGCAGCATCGGCCGAAGTCGTCACGATGTTCCAGCCCACGCGGCCGCCGCTGATATGATCGACCGAAGCGAACAGCCGGGCGAGATTATACGGCTCATAATAGGTAGTGGACGCCGTGGCGATGAAGCCGATTTTTTCCGTGACGGCGGCGAGAGCCGAAAGCATGGTGATAGGCTCCAGCCGGTGGCGGGCGGCATAGCGGATATTGGCGTCCAGCACCGGCGCATCGGCAAAGAAGATGGCGTCCAGCTTTGCTGCCTCGGCCTTGCGGGCAATATCCTGATAGAGCTTTATGTCGGTGACGCGGTGGGGCTCCGAGTCCGGATGCCGCCAGGCCGCCTCATGATGTCCGCCCGGATAGATGAACGCATTGAGAACCAGCTTTTCGGATTTTCTGCTCATGGAAATGACCTCTTCTTCGCTCTACGAACCGAAAGGTGAGGAGGCTCACGCCTCCTTCGTCACCCAGGCCTTGGCGAGATTGCCGCTCAGCCCCTCCGCCCCGGTCGCATAATCCTTGATGCGAACGCTGCCGACGACCGGCTGGATGGGTGAGACCAGATTGATGACGGGAAGATCCTTGGCGACAACGGCCTGAAATTCCTTGAAGAAGGCGGCGCGCTTCTCGATGTCAGGCTCCACCGCCGCCGCTTCCAGCAGCCGGTCGACTTCCGGATTGGCGTAATGGCTGGCATTCGAGAACGGCAGGCCGATCTTGAAATTCTTGCTCCAGTAGACACGCTGCACGCCGGCCGTCGGATCGAAGGTATTGGAGAGGGATTCCACCGAAAGATCCCAGGCGCGGTCGGTATAAACGACCTTCACATAGGTGCCGAAATCGAACTTCTGGATATCCGCCTCGATGCCAATCTTCGACAGCGCCTGCGCGATGAAATCCGAATAGGTCTGCGGATTGAACGGGTTGGTGGTGACCCTGAGCTTGAAGCGCTTGCCGCCGTCCTTGCGCGGAAAGCCTGCCTCATCCAGCAATTTTTCCGCCAGCGCTATATCGAATTTGGCAAAACCGATATCGGAATTGTGGAACTTCGCAAGGCCGGGGCTGATCGGCGTCGGCGACGGCACGGCATAACCGTAAAGCACGGTATCGATGAGCGCCGGAACATCAATGGCATGGGCAATCGCCTGCCTGACCTTCAATTCCTTCAGATATTCGTTCTCAAGATTGATCACCAGCTGGTTCTGCTGGCCGGCATAGGCATAGATGCGGTCATCCACTTTCAGCGTCGGGATGGATTTCAGCCGTTCCAGATCGGCAAGAGCCACCGGGTTGGGGCCAATGTCGCCTTCCCCGGTTTCCAGCGCCGCCGCGCGTGCGCCCGCATCATTGATGAGGCGGATGATGACGCGGTCGAGATAAGGGCGCGGTGCATCCCAGTAATCGGCATTTTTCTCCAGCAGAATATGGCTGCCCGGCACCCATTCCTTCAGCACGAAGGGACCGCTACCGATGATCTGCGCCGGCTTCGGATTATCAGTCGGTTTGAAGGTCTCGAAGATGTGCTTCGGCACAACAGGCGATTCCGAGGAGGCGAGCGCCGTGATCAGACCCGGCGCCGGCTTGGAAAGTTTCACCTTCGCAACAAGCGGATCGGAGGTATCGACGCTCTCGACATTTGCGAAAGTCGCCCGGCCACGCGGATGGGCCTCCTTCAGCCGCAGGATGGAAAATGCCACATCCGCCGATGTCACCGGTTTGCCATCATGGAATTTCGCCTTTGGCTGCAGGTGAAAGACATATTCCAGCCCGTCGGCCGAAACGCTCCATTCCCTGGCAAGGCTCGGCTTGGGCGAAAGCTCGTAGTCATAGGTCAGAAGCCCGTCATAGATCTTCGAGCCGATGAATTGCGGGCCGCCCGCGCTCGTATTGATGGCCACAAGCTGGGTCGGCTCGGGAAAATAAACAATCTTGAGTGTGCCGCCCGAAACCGGCTCTTCGGCGGCGGCAAAAGAACCGCCCGGAAGCGCCACGAATGCGCCGGCGGCAAGTGCAATTTTATGAAACTGGCGTCGGGAAAAGGTCATGTCTGTCTCCGAAAAAATCCGATATGCGAGGTGCGGCAGCTTAATGCAGCTGCGGGAACCCGTGGCGCTCGGCGAGGATTTGCAAAATACGTTTGGTGTCCTGAATGAAGTGCGTGTCGCCCCTTGCGGTCGCGTCACCGGGTGCATCCCCAGCAAAGATGAGCAGCGGCAGCGACTGGTTTTCCTCACCCACGGCGGCGATGACCGCCTCGCGCGGGCGCTGAAAATCGACTCGGTGGATATCGATGCCGGCGGCAAGATCCGGAAAGGCGGCAAGCAGACCTTCGATCTGGTTACAATGCGGGCAGACGAAGCGGACACCGGGGTGCTTTGGGTCCTCAAAACCGGGGGCAATCAAAAAAAGCGTATCCTTGGCCATGGCGTCCATCATTTGCGGTGAGATTTCCAGCGCACAGTGCAGGCGGCCAAAGCGTGGGTCCAGAAAGCAATTCTTGCTTTGAGACGAAGAATTCCTTTGCGCTAAATTATTGATGAAACTTATTTTTTCGAAATTTCCACTGGTGACATCGCCGTTTCGGCCGACATGTTTCATGCGCAAAGTTTTTCTCGAAAACGGGCGTGCCGCGCGAAGGCGCAAAAAGGATGGAGGGCGAATTTCGACAATAAAAAACCCGGCAGAATTGCCGGGTTAATGTTGATGATCGCAGACCCCCTCTTCCGTCACGCCGGGCTTGACCCGGCCTCCAGCCACGGCGCATCTGTGCCGTGAAGAAAGTCTCTCGCGATCAAGGACTTGAGCGGGCTGGATCCCGGATCCAGTCCGGGGTGACGGAGTTTGGATGAAAACGCTCACTCCTTCTTCCAGGCCGTCGCCAGATCCCCATAGGCAATGTCGATGGTCGTCACGAGGGACTGCAGACTGGTGTTGCGTAAAATGACTGTCGGCAGGGCGACGATCGAGAAATTCGGCAGATCGTCCCCGGTGATTTTCTGGATGTCGTGAAACTGCCCGGCCCGCTTCGTTTCATCGACCTCGATGGCAGCAGCACGGAAGAGATCATCCACCTTGGGGTTGTTGTAGTGGGCGGCGTTGACATAGGGAGCGGGGTTCTTGATGCCATCGGACCAGTAGAGGCGCTGCACGCCCGCCGTCGGATCGAACAGCCGGCTGATGCCGTTCACCGTCAGGTCAAAACCGCGCTCCGTATAAACGCGCTTAATGAAGGTGGCGAGATCGCCTTCGACGATATCCACCTTCACGCCCAGTTTGCCGAAGGATGAACGCAGATATTCGGAGGTCTTGCGGAAGACGTCTGACGGCAGGAAGGCAAGCCGCAGCGAAAAGCGGGTGCCATCCGCGCCCTTCGGATAACCGGCCTTGTCCAGCAACTCATTCGCTTTGGCGAGATCAAAGGGATAGGTGAAGGGCTTTTCGTCATTATAGGCAGTGAAGACCGCCGGGATGTTTGAACCGGCTGGTTTGGCCGTTCCGAAAAAGATGGCATCGTTGATGAAATCGCGATCAACGGCATGGGCCAGTGCCTGCCGGACTTCCTTCTTCGCGAGGATCGGGTTCTCCAGATTGAACTCGAATATGGCGGCGTTGTTGAGATAGGCGTCGGTATAGACCTCCACCGCAAGTTTCGGATTCTGCCGCAACCGCTCCAGATCGCTGTAGGAGACATCGGCGGTGTAATCCGCCTCACCGGTTTCGACCGAAATGGTGGTGGAGGCCGCATCGGCGACGAAGCGCGCCACGAAACCGTCGAGATAGGGCAGATCGGCCTGCCAGTAATTCGGGTTCTTCTTCAGCTTCACATAGCTGCCGCGTTTCCATTCCTCAAACACGAAGGGGCCGGTGCCGACAGGCGCGTTGCCGTTCGGGCTCTCATTGTATTTTTCCGAGGTATAGGCATGAGCCGGCAGAATGGGCGTTTCGCCGCCCGTCAGCGCCCTCAAGAGATAGGGTGCGGGTTTGGAAAGCACCACCACGGCCGTCAGTGGATCGGGCGTTTCGATATCGGCAACATTGGCAAAGGTGATGCGTCCGCGCGGGCCAACCTTCTTGAAGGCCAGCAGGGAAAATTTGACGTCCTGCGACGTGAAATCCTTGCCATCATGCCATTTGACGCCCTTGCGCAGCTTGAAAGTGTAGCGCAGCCCATCGGCTGATGTTTCCCAGCTTTCGGCCAGAACCGGATGCGGTTTGAACTCGCTGTCGAACCGTACCAATCCTTCGAGGATTTTCGTGGAGATGGCGCGGGTTCGTGTGTTGGAATCGGAAAGCGGCACCAGCGTCGTCGGCTCGCCAAGGCCTGCAAGGGTAACGATCCCGCCTTTCTTCGGCGTTTCCGCCGCCAGCACCGGCAAGGACGGCAGGAGCATGGCCCCGGCAAGGGCAGCACTCAGAAGCAATGTCTTACGTCTTGTAATATCCATGGATGTTTCCTCTTGCAGACTTGTTTTTAAAATTTTCAGGCAGCCCTCAGCCGGGTCTCCACCAGCCGGGCAAACAAGGTGGCGCCGACGGGCAGGATGTCGTCGTCAACGATAAAACCAGGATTATGGGCGGGCACGGTGCCGGAATGACCGAGGGTGAAAAATGCGCCGGGTGCGTGTTTCAGGAGATCGGCGAAATCCTCGCTGCCCATGAAGCGGCCGGGTTCCGTGGAAACGCGCTCATCTCCCAAAACCTCGCGCGCCACGCCGGCGACGATATCCACCGATGCGTCATCATTGGTCAGGACCGAGAATATGTCGCGAATCTCCACCTCGGCGGTAAGGCCATGGGCGGCAGCAACGTGATCCGAGATGGTGCGGATGCGCTGCCTTATGGTTTCGCGCACGCTGTCGGAGAAGGCCCGCACCGTCCCGGCAATCGCCGCCGTTTCGGGAATGACATTATAGGCTGATCCCGCCTCGATACGCGTGATCGACAACACGGCGGGATCGGTCGGCGACACGTTTCGGCTGACAATGGTCTGCAGCGCCTGGATCAGTTCGCCCGTCGCCGGAACCGGGTCGCGAGAGACATCGGGATGCGCAGCGTGAGCGCCCCTGCCCTTCAACCGGATATCGAAGAAATCCGCTCCTGCCAGAATGGTGCCCGGCGAAACCTTCAGGTGATTGGGCGCGGCATGGGTGGAATTGTGCAGCCCGTAAATCTCGTCAACGGGAAAATCCTTGAACAGCCCGTCGGCAATCATGGCGCGTGCGCCGCCCAGCCCTTCCTCGGCCGGCTGGAAAATGAACACCACCGTACCGGCAAAATCCCGGGTTTCCGCCAGATAGCGGGCGGTGCCGAGCAGGATGGTGGTGTGCACATCATGCCCGCAGCCGTGGAACTTTCCGGGATAGACGGACGCATAGGGCAGACCGGTTTCCTCCGGCATCGGCAGGGCATCCATATCGGCCCGCAGCCCGATGGAGCGGTTGCCTGCATGCCGGCCGCGCAACACACCGACCACACCGGTCTTGCCATAACCGCGATGGACCTCGATGCCCCAGGAAGCGAGCTTTTCGGCGACGATGCCGGAAGTGCGCACCTCCTCGAAACCGATTTCGGGATGCTGGTGCAGATCGTGGCGGATGGAGACAAGTTCGGGAACATAAGTCCCGATCCGATCAAGGATTTTAGGAGCAGGCGTTTTGATGGGATCGACGGCGATATTCACGGTATCTCCTCAGGGCAAAAAATATCGTTTTCGCAATCGGGCGATTGCGAAGGGTTGGCTTCGGATATGGAAAATCAGGGCTGGAAAGACGTCAGAGCCTCAGGCCAGCCTCCTTCATCAAGGGCAGAATGCGCTCGGCGAAATAGTCGAGGTCTTCGCGGAAATCGTAGAAATTGAGCTGAACGCCATCGATCCCTGCCTTTTTCAGACCGACAAGCTGCTCGACCACCTGCTCGGGCGAACCGATGATTTCGATATTACCGCCGAGATTGCGCCCCTGCTTGTGGCGCGCATCGCCGCGTCCGCGCCAGGCATGGGCATCGCTGTCATAATTATTGGTGGCGAAGGCGCGGGTGCCGGGCTGCGGTTTTCCGGCCTCGATGGCATCGGCATAGGCTATCGCTTCCTTCTTCGTGTCGCGGCTGACGATGATCGGATTGATGATCGTCTTCACCTGCCGGCCATAGGCTTTGGCGCGGTTCTTGACGGTGGCGACATGATCGGGAAGCGTTTCGAGCGCACTGTCTATATGCGCACCACCTGGCGAGGTGACGAAAACCAGATCGGAATGACGGGCGGCGAAATCGATACCAGCGGGCGAACCGGTCGCCGTCACCAGCGGCGGGCGGCCAAAGGCGGGCTTCGGCGTGATCCAGCCATTGTTGATCGCCCAGGGATTGAGCTTGCCTTCATAGGAGAAGTTTTCTGTTTCGCCCCACAGGCGATGAAGCACATCGAACAATTCTCCGGCCATATCGTAACGCTTGTCATGGTCGATGCGCTGCCAGCCGAACATTTCATGCTCAACGGCGCGGTGGCCGGTGACGATGTTGATGCCCCATCGTCCTTTGGCAATGTGATCCAGCGTCGCGCCATATTTGGCGAGATGCAGCGGATGCAGAGGCCCATAGAGCACATGGATGGTGGAGATCAGCAAAATGCTCTTCGTGACCGCCGCCATGGCGCCGAGCGCAATGAAGCTGTCGAGCGAGGATTCGCCATCATAACCACCCTTGGGCAGCCATTGCGTTCGGCTGAAAGCAATTTCGAAACCAAGCTCTTCCGCACGCTTCACCAGTTCGACGTTGTAATCGAAGGTCCAGCTGTTGCTGGTCGGCAGGCTGGAGAAATTGATGTCCTGCAGATTGAGGAACAGGCCCAGCATCAGCGGCTGCTTCGCCGCGCGGCTGAGCGGGCTGTCGTCGAAATCGGCCGGGCTTTTCAGTTCAAGACCTTTCAGCTCGGGACCTTCGGGCAATGGAACAGTCAGCGCCATGTCTTTTCTCCCTCGGAATTGCCGCCCTGCGGGGCGGTCGCCGCCAGCCGGGCGCGCAGATAATCTTCGACGCCGCGGGGCAGCCGGTCCGTAATCTGGTGGATGGTATCGGTGACCGATGCGGCGAGACCTTCGCGGATGAGCTCTCCGAATTCACCGATCGCCGTCTGTTCAAACGCACCGAGATGGGGCGGAAGGGCCGGGGCGGCATGATGGGAAATCCCGACAGGGCGATGCAGGATACGCGCCGCGATGCGGGCGATTTCCAGCGCCGTCAGGGCTTCGCCGCCAGTCAGCACAAAAGTACCGGAAACCGGCGCGCTTGATGTCAGGGCGTGAACGGCGACATCGGCAATATCATCGGCATCAATGAAGGAGACGGCCGCATCGCCAAAGCGGGCGGGCACATCCTCCCCCTTGCGCAGCGCGGCGACAACGGGCTCCAGCGCAACCTGCATCCAGGCGTTCGGCCGCAGCACCGCATGCGCGATGCCGCTTGCGGCCAGATGCTGTTCCACCTCTGCATGGGCCGCCCCCGAAATGGAGCGTGCGGCATTTTTAATGGTCCAGTCGGAACCGGATATTTTCACGATCCGCGACACACCGGCGGAAAGAGCGGCATCGATGACCGCCTTCTGGTCCGCCGCCAGCGTCTCTCCGATGGGGGAAAGCAGGAACAACCGGTCTATTCCCCGCACAGCTTCTTTCAGGCTGGCAGGATCGGAAAAATTGCCTTCCGAAATATCGACCCTGTCGCCCCAGAGCTTCAGCGCATCTTCTCGCCGGCGGGTCAGCACGCGAACCTCTGCGTGATTTTGCAAAAGACGGCTGACGACCCGTTGCCCGAGCTTGCCGGTTGCACCTGTCACAAGAATGGTGGATGCCATGGCTCCCTCACTTTCCGGCGCTGTGTTGCGTGGCGTCTTGCAGTAAAGAAAGGGCGCGTGGATCAGCCCATTCCTGCGCGTCGAAATCTTCGGGGATGAATTTCCATTCCAGCAGGAAATCCTTGAAGTGGCTGAGCGCATCCAGCTCGGTCGGATCGAGATCAAGCCTCAGATTGCGATGCACATCCGCCCCATTCGCAGCCAGAACCGCCTCCTCGCTGACGCCGATCTCGCGGGCGATGAAACGCACGGCTTCGGCCCGATTGTCATTTGCCCATTGGGCGACACGCTGAACCGTAGCCACCAGTTCCGCCACCAGATCGGGCCGCTCATCGGCAAAGGTGGCGTCCACCGTTAAGGGACGCGGGGTGCCGTTGTTGATGCGGATTTTCGGATCGGGGTGAAACCCCGTCGACACCACGACCTGCGCGCCGATGAGATTGGCGACGGTGACGCCTTCCGCTCCCTTGACGAAAAACGCGTCGATCTGGCCCCGGTGCAGCGCTGCAATTTCTTCGCCATAGGGAAGCCGCCGGCGCAGACCGTGAAACCGCTCATCCGCTGGGCCGAGCAACACCGGTTCTTTAGCCGTGAGATCGACAAGCTCGACCTCCGCGACGGAGAGACCCGAGACCGTCAGCGCCGACACGATGCCCTTGAGCGATGTGGCGCGCTGGAAATCGATGGTTTCGTTCGGGCGCTTCGGCAAACCGATGCGCCGCCCCTTCAGGTCGCTGCCCTTGCTTATCCCGCTTGCGGGCAAGGCAATGACGGCCTGGAACTCATCGGTTCTCGTCAGCCCCACCAGCCGGGTTTTCCGGCCACCGGATTTCGCCCAGATCGGCGGGATATTGCCGCCCTGACGGAAGGACCAGTCCAGACGATGGTCGAAATGGCTCTGGCGAATGGCCGGGTCGGCCGCATCACGAATGGAGGAAACGGAGATGCCATGGGTGGCGAAACTGTCCTCAATCCAGCCGAGTTGCGCCGCGATGGAAAGCGGGGTGGGCGCCGGGCAGCGTGTATACCACACGGTTACGGGTTGGGTTACCTGGCGAAGGGCGGCATCAGCCATGGCGTTCGTCCTCGAAATTGCGATCTGAACGGCACGCTACACGTCGTGAGATATTTTCTATAGATAAAGTGTACTATTTCAGGTGCGATTGAGGAAATTCGTTTCCATCTTGTCACGTCTTCACCGGGATGACGGAATATCCTTTCGATGGTGGCCGGATTTCGGGTCGGATCATCGCCCGGACTCTATCCGCTCTTTAAGTCCACTGCAGCTTGGCTGCCGTACTGATGAAAGTTTTTCTTCTCCGAGCAGCAAGGATTTTTAACTCGCGGGCCGAACCCCGGCTGTTACGCTTTCATGCAATTGCACCGGCCGTGGCCGGAAATCCCAGCAGACCGAGAAGAAAAAGTAAAAGCATGAGCAAGACCAAACGCCGGCTCAATCTCAATGTCGGCATCAACACGACCGGATACCTCGCCAACGCCTGGAAATACCGGAGCGGAGATCGGCACGACATCAACGAGATCGGATATTACCGGCGGCTGACGGAACTGGCCCACAAGGGCCGTTTTGACGCCGTTTTCCTTTCCGACCATCCCGCATTGCTGACCGACCCGGCAAGCCGGCCGTTTCACACCATCGATCCGCTCATTCTCTCCACATCGCTTGCCGCGCAGGTGCCGGATATCGGCTTTGTGGCAACGATATCCTCCACCTATAACTCGCCCTATAACTTTGCCAGACGGACCCAATCCATCGATCTCGTCACCGGCGGACGGCTGATCGTCAACATCGTCTCCTCCTTCAATCCCAATGTCGCCGCCAATTTCGGCAACGACCCGCTGCCGCCGCGCAACGAGAGATATGCCAAGGCCACCGAATTTCTCGATGTTGCAAAAAAACTCTGGTCGAGCTGGGATCCGCGCCGCGAAGGCGAGGTGCCGGAAGAGCGTTTCTGGGATGCGGCGACGGCCGAAACCATCGATCACGAGGGGCAATATTTCCATGTAAAAGGGCCGCTCAATGTTCCGCGCGGACCACAGGGGCATCCCGTCATCGCGCAGGCCGGCGCCTCCGAAGGTGGCATCGATCTCGCCGCACGCCATGGCGAGATCATCTATTGCAACATATTGTCCCGGCCGGCGGGCCAGGCCTTCGGCAAAAAGGTCCGCGACCGCGCTGCCTCCCTCGGCCGCGATCCCTCCGGCATCCGCATCGTTCCCGGCCTCGTTGTCATTCTCGGCGAGACCCGGGAGGAAGCGTTGCGCAAACACGAGCTATACAGTGGAGCCGGTTCGGAAGACGGGCTGCTGGCGCGTTTCGCCAGGGAAAACGGCATTGATCCCCGCGATTTTGATCCCGATGCAAAGCTCGATGCAGAGCGTTTCATCCCGGACCAGAACCGGCAGTGGGCGGTGGGCATGGGGCTTGGCCTTTCCGACCTTTTGACCCACGAAAAGCTCACAGCCCGCGAGGCCGTACGCCGTTCGGAGGGACACCACCGGTTGCTACTCGGCACGCCAGAAGATGTGGCGGATGGCATTATCGATCTCTGGCAGGATGGCACGGTGGACGGCTACACCCTGCAGCCGCCGCGCGCGCCAGACGATATTGCTGAATTTGTCGAAAAGGTCGTGCCGGTGCTGCAGGATCGCGGTGTTTACCCGCGCGAATACGAAGGCGCGACAATACGCGACCGCTATGGCCTGCCCTATCCCGACTGAATAGGATGTGGCGCAGGTAAAGCGCCACACGTCCATCTATCGCCGCTTCCCGCTGGAAGCGGGAGTGGCGGGAACGGGAAATATTATTGGCCGGTCACCACTTTCAAAACGGGCCGCCCGCCGGAAAGCTGCGGCAGGACGGAAGCGAAATCCGTGACGATCTGGCGATAATCTTCCGGCTGGAACTCATAGGGTAGTTCAAGACGGAACTCCGAGACGAGCGGCAGAACGGGATCGCGCGACAGTTTCTCCAGAATTTCGTCCGTCGTCCCAACGATATCGGGCAGGAAAAGCGTGCGGCGCGCGCCATGCGCCGTGGTCGTACGCTTGTCGCGCTCGGCGGCGAATTCCTCGTAACGGCGGCGGGTCGCGGGGCTGGCGCTATCCGTCGGCAGGATCACGCGCCCGAGAGCAACACGCGGTTGACGCTCATGCGCCCATTCCTGCCGGAAGCGGGCAACGAGAGCAGCCTGCGCAATCAGAAAATCATCGGTATTTTCACCGCTGACGATATTGCCCGTCAGAAGATTGAACCCTGCCTTGCCCGCCCAGCGGGCGGAATTCTGAGATCCGCCGCCATACCATAACCGATCCGACAACCCTTCGGCGACGGGCCGCAGGCGCGGCACCTGCGCACCGGCCGCATTGCCCGCTTCCGTCTCGCTGGACAGCGGTTCCGATCTCAGAGCCCTCGCCAGCTTTTCGGCGCGGGCATGGCTGTAATCCGCATCGGGAACCGTATCGACATAATCCGAAATCAGATGGGCGAAGGGCGGTGCGCCCACGGAAACCCCGACATTCAGCCGCCCACGCGACAGCACATCCACGGTGGCCAGATCTTCCGCCAGCCTGAAGGGATTTTCGTAACCAAGCTGAATGACGGCGGTGCCTAATCCGATCCGCTTAGTGCGCTGCGATGCCGCTGCAAGAAAAGTGGCCGCCGAGGAAACGCCCCGTTCCAGGTGGCGCTGGCGAACCCAGGCGCTGTGATACCCCAGCGCCTCCCCGGCTTCAAAAAGCTGCAGGGTTTCTTCCAGCCCCTGCGCCGGATCGTCGTCCTGATAATTGCCGGGCACGAGAAAAGCAAAGTGGGAGATATGGGAAAGGGGCATGGTTGTGCATCCGGAAACGAGTGTTGAAGCTCAGCGGCGCAGACGCAGCCATCCTTGTTGCGGGACAGCCGTTCAATGCGGCGCATGCTCACGCAGAATGCATGATGACAGGCACGGCTGGCACGGCATGTTCGTTTATAGTCCCGGTCATTGTTGAAAGATCATTGCGCGATTTAATAGTCTACTAAAATTATAGATTAATCTCGGATAGCATAGGCCGCGCCCACCCGATTTTCTTCTGCGAAGCGGCAAAATCTCCCCAACCGCCCTCTTCACCGAAGATCTGTGCAACACCGCCTGTAAATGGCCTTGATTTTTCGCGGCAACATGTAATACAGATTATCATACATGTTGACAAATATCGCACACATGTATGACATTGCAGCAGCCGCAAACGCTGCCATACCTGCATGAGGGAGGAATTATGATCATCACCGACGTCGAGGTCCGTGTTTTCCGCACGACGACCCGTCGCCACTCGGACAGTGCCGGTCACGCGCATCCGGGTCCGGCGCATCAGGTGGAACAGGCCATGCTGACCATCCGCACCGAAGACGGTCAGGAAGGTCATTCCTTCACCGCGCCGGAGATCGTTCGCCCGCATGTCATTGAAAAATTCGTCAAGAAAGTCCTGATCGGTGAGGATCATCGCGACCGGGAACGGCTGTGGCAGGACCTTGCCCACTGGCAGCGCGGTTCGGCCGCACAGCTGACTGACCGCACGCTGGCGGTGGTGGATTGCGCGCTGTGGGACCTTGCCGGCCGCTCGCTCGGGCAACCTGTATACAAGTTGATCGGCGGTTATCGCGACAAGGTGCTGGCCTATGGCTCCATCATGTGCGGCGATGAGCTGGAAGGCGGGCTGGCGACGCCTGAAGATTACGGCCGCTTTGCCGAAACGCTGGTGAAACGCGGCTACAAGGGCATCAAGCTGCACACCTGGATGCCGCCAGTCAGCTGGGCGCCGGATGTGAAGATGGACCTCAAGGCCTGCGCCGCCGTGCGTGAGGCGGTCGGCCCTGATATTCGGCTGATGATCGACGCCTTCCACTGGTATTCCCGCACCGACGCGCTGGCTCTCGGGCGCGGTCTCGAAAAACTCGGCTTCGACTGGATCGAAGAGCCGATGGATGAGCAGTCGCTGTCCTCCTACAAGTGGCTCTCCGACAATCTCGATATCCCCGTCGTCGGCCCTGAAAGTGCGGCCGGCAAGCATTGGCATCGGGCAGAATGGATCAAGGCCGGTGCCTGCGATATTCTGCGCACCGGCGTCAACGATGTCGGCGGCATCACCCCGGCGCTCAAGACCATGCATCTGGCCGAGGCTTTCGGCATGGAATGCGAAGTGCATGGCAACACGGCCATGAACCTGCACGTTGTCGCCGCCACCAAGAATTGCCGCTGGTACGAGCGCGGCCTGCTGCACCCCTTCCTCGAATATGATGACGGCCACGACTATCTGAAGTCGCTGTCCGACCCGATGGATCGCGACGGCTTCGTGCATGTCCCTGATCGGCCGGGCCTTGGCGAGGACATCGATTTTACCTTCATCGACAACAACCGGGTGAGGTAACGGGCGATGAAAACCGTGCTCGCCTTCGGAGATAGCCTCACCTGGGGCGCAGACCCGGCAACGGGCCTCCGGCACCCGGCCGAACACCGCTGGCCGGAGGTACTGGAGGCAGAGCTCGCGGGAAAGGCGAAGGTTCACCCCGAGGGCCTTGGCGGGCGCACCACCTGTTATGACGACCATACCGGCCCCGCCTGCCGCAATGGCGCACGGGCGCTTGAAGTCGCGCTCTCCTGCCATATGCCGCTCGATCTCGTCATCATCATGCTCGGCACCAACGACATCAAGCCGGTGCATGGCGGGCGGGCGGAAACGGCGGTTTCCGGCATGCGGCGACTGGCGCAGATCGTCGAGACCTTCATCTACAAACCACGCGAGGCAGTGCCGAAACTGCTGATCGTCGCCCCGCCGCCCTGCGTTGCAGGTCCGGGCGAAGAGCCGGCGGGCGGGCGGGATATCGGGCAATCGCTGCGGCTTGCGCCGCTTTACCGCAAACTCGCCGCCGAACTGGGGCACGCCTTCTTCGATGCCGGATCGGTCGCCAGCGCTTCACCGGTGGATGGCGTGCATCTGGATGCGCCGGCAACGGCCGCAATCGGCCGGGCGCTCGCAGCCCCGGTCAGAGAGATTCTTGGCTGATCATGCGAAGCCTGTGGAGGAACCAGGCGCGTGGATCAAAACGTGGAAAGGCCGTATGAACCGGCCGTATTGGGAGGAAAAATGAAACATTTTCTTGCAACCGCAGCGCTTGGCGCCTTGCTGATCGGCGCGATGCCGCTCAGCACCTTTGCCGAAACGCCGAAGGACCAGCTCATTGTCGCCACGACCATGAGCAATATTCTGACCCTCGATCCCGCCGCCATTACCGGCCGCGAGACCGTGCAGGTTCTGAACAACGTTTATGACACGCTGGTCGTGCTTTCACCGAGAGATCGCAGCGTCCAGCCACGTCTTGCCGAACGCTGGGAAATTGCCGAAGATCGCAAATCCATCCGTTTCCATCTGCGCCGCGATGCGAAATTCGCCTCCGGCAACGCCGTGACGGCAAAGGATGTAGCGTGGAGCCTGAAGCGGCTGCTCGCCCGTAATCTGGCGCAATCGTCTTTCCTCAAAACGCGCGGTTTCAAGCTGGAAGAGGCCGACAAGCTCTTCGTTGCCGAAAACGACCAGACCTTCGTGCTCAATATTCCAAAGCCCGATGATCCCAATCTGCTGCTGATGATTCTTGCACAGAATGGTCCGGGCTCGATCATCGACAGCCAGACGGCGCTTGCCAATGAAAAGGACGGCGATCTCGGCGGCGCATGGCTGACGCTGAATTCCGCCGGTTCCGGTCCCTTCAAGCTCACCCAATGGAAGTCCAACGAATATATCATCCTCACCCGCAACGACGATTATTGGGGTGAGAAGGCCAAGATGAAACGCATCCTCATGCGCCATCTGCCGGAATCGCAGTCGCAGCGCCTGATGTTGGAAAAGGGCGATATCGACGTTGCCTACTCCCTGCAGGCCCCGGACCTGAAATCGCTTGAGGCCGACAAGGCCGTCACCATCGAATCCACGCCCGGCTCCGGTTTTTATTACCTCAGCGTTTCGATGAAGGATGAGAAATTCGCGAACAAGAAGGTGCGCGAGGCCCTGCGTTACCTGATCGATTACGACGGCCTCGACAAGGCGGTCATGCCCTATTACGGCAAGCTGCATCAGCGCTCCCTCAGCACCGGTGTCATGGGCGCGCTGCCCGATCAGGGCTACAAGCTCGATGTCGAAAAAGCCAAGGCGCTTCTGGCCGAGGCTGGTTATCCCAATGGTTTCAAGACCACGCTGCGCGTTCTTTCGGAAGATCCCTTCATGAAGGCGGCAACGGCGATCCAGAACACGCTTGCCCAGGCCGGCATTCAGGCTGAATTGATCAGCGGCTCGGGCGACCAGATTTACGGTGCAATGCGCGAACGGAATTTCGAACTGCTGCTCGGGCGCGGCGGCGGCGGCCAGCAGCCGCATCCGGACAACAACCTGCGCTCGATCGCCTATAACCCCAACAATGCCGACGATGCCAAGCTCACCAATTACCAGAGCTGGCGCACCAGTTTCTTCGATGAGAAACTGAACAAGATGATCGAGGAAGCGCTGGTCGAGCGCGATGTGGCAAAACAGACGAAGCTTTATGAGGACCTGCAGGGCTATATGGACGAGACTGTCATGTCGATCCAGCCCTTCTCCGAAGTCATCGACACCGCCGCCTTCCGCAGCGACATCAAGGGCATGATCGTCAGCCCCTGGCTTTCGCGGTTTGAAGAGGTGAGCAAGGAGCGGTAATCGGCCGTCCTATCTGCGAATAAAAAGGCGCGGCTAACCCCGCGCCTTTTTGCTGTAACAAAGCCCCACTCACCCAATGTGTTAGGCGCAAGCGAAGCCTCCGCACTCCGTCACCCCGGACTAGATCCGTGGTCTAGTGCGATCAAGTCCTTGATCGCGAAAGAGTCTGTTCACGGCGCAGACGCGCCGTGGCTGGAGGCCGGATCAAGTCCGGCATGACGGAAAGGCCGGTCTCGCACTATGTCAGCAGCCTAGGCGCAGTTGGCGGCCCGCCATCCCGCCTAGCTACCTCCAAAAAAATGCCCGGCGGGGAGGCCGGGCAAGGAAGGAGGATGTTATTATCCGTGACGCCCCGGAGGAGGACGGTCACGTTCTTGGAGCCGTCACGCGCCTTCATATTCCAGCGAAGCGCCGATCAATTCACGCGCATAGGGATGCGTCGCGCGATTGTCGGCGATGGCCTCGCGCGGCAGGATTTCGGTGATTTCGCCGCGCAGCATCACCGCGAACCGGTCGCACATGTGATCGACGACGGCGAGGTCATGGGTCACCATGATATAGGTAAAGCCGCGCTCTTCGCGCAGCCGCTGCAGCAGGTTGAGGATTTCCGCCTGCACCGAGACATCGAGCGCAGACGTCGGCTCATCGAGCAGTAACAGCGACGGCTCGAGAATCAGCGCCCGCGCAATCGCCACGCGCTGCCGCTGGCCGCCGGAAAGCTGGTGCGGGAAACGATCCAGAAACGATACGGGCAGGCCGACATCGGTGATGACCTTGCGCATGCGCTCTTCGCGGTCGCCAAGCTTGTGGATCGCAAGCGATTCCGAAAGCACGGTGCGCACCGACTGGCGGGGATGCAGGGAACCATAGGGGTCCTGAAACACCATCTGCAGCATGCGGCACCGCTCGATCAGCGGCATGTCGCGCACCGATCTGCCGTCGATAAGGATATCGCCGGTCCAGAAATCGTTGAGCATGGAGACGCAGCGAAGCACGGTGGATTTGCCCGAACCGCTTTCGCCGACCAGCCCGAAGCACTCGCCCGGCTCGACGCGGAAGGATACGGAAGGCAGCACTTTCAGCGCCGTGTGGCCGCTGCCGAAAGTGATGGAGAGATCGCGGGTTTCGACGGAAACGGCCATTATACGTTCTCCTCCAGCCATTCGGGGCGACGGTCCAGCACCGCAAGCGGCGCGCGTGTGCCACCGATGCGCGGCTGTGCCGCCAGCAGGCCGCGCGTATAGGGATGCTGCGCCTGATCGAGATCGCGCGCGGCCAGCGTTTCCACCACACGGCCGGAATACATGATGAGCACCCGGTCGCAGAAATTGCGCACGAGATTGAGGTCGTGACTGATCATGATCAGGCCGATGCCGCGATCACGCACGAGACCGTCGAGAATATTCAGCACCTGCAGCCGCACCGTCACGTCAAGCGCCGACGTCGGCTCATCGGCAATGACGAGATCGGGATCGGCAAGCAGCATCATGGCGATCATGACGCGCTGGCCCATGCCGCCGGAGATTTCATGCGGATATTGCTCGTAAACGCGGGCGGCATCGCGGATTTTCACTGCATCGAGCATGGCAAGCGCCTTTTCCCGGGCCTCCTGTTTCGAAGCCTTGAAGTGGCGCAGATAGGTTTCCGTTACCTGATCGCCGACCCTACGGATGGGATTGAGAGAGAATTTCGGATCCTGAAGGATCATCGACATGCGCCGGCCGCGAACCTTCAGCATCTCTTTCTCATCGAGCGAGAGAAGATCGAGGCCATCGAAATCCAGCCTGTCGGCGGTGATCGTCGCCGATGGCAAAAGGCGCAGCAAGGCGCGGCCGACGGTGGATTTGCCCGAGCCGCTTTCACCGACGATACCAAGCCGTTCCCGGCCAAGGGTGAAGGAAATGCCCCGCACCGCCTCGGTGGGTGAGCCGCCATAACGGATGCGGAGATTTTCGACGTCAAGAATTGGTTTTTCCATGACCTATCTCCGGTTCATCTGCTTCGGGTCGAGCGCATCCCGCAGGCCGTCTCCCAGAAGGTTGAAGGCGAGGCTGACGGACAGGATCGCAACGCCGGGGAAGGTCACCAGCCACCAGCTATCCAGCATGTAACGGCGGCCGGTGGCGATCATCGCCCCCCATTCCGGCAGCGGCGGCTGCGCGCCGAGACCGAGAAAGCCGAGGCCGGCGGCGGTGAGAATGACGGTCGCCATGTTCAGCGTCAGGCGGATGAGGACCGAGGGCAGACACATGGGCATGATCGATTTAACGATGATGCGCAGAGGCGACGCGCCCTGAAGCCGCGCAGCGGCAATATAATCCGCCTTGCGGAAGGTCATGGCTTCGGCGCGCGCAAGGCGCGCGATCGGCGGCCATGAGGTGAGCGCGATGGCAATGATCGCGTTGTTGAGGCTGGGGCCGAGCGCTGCGACGAAGGCGAGCGACAGGATGAGGCTCGGGAACGACAGGAAGATATCCGTGATGCGCATCATCACCGTGTCGAACTTGCCGCCGAGATAACCGGAGGCCGTGCCGACCAGAAGGCCGACGGGACCAACAATGATCGATACCAGCGAGATGATGGTGAGCGTGATGCGCGCGCCCCAGAGAAGGCGGCTATAGATGTCGCGCCCCAGCTCATCCGTGCCGAAGACATGGCCGTTGCCGGGCGCCTGCAGCGTATTGGCGAGATCCTGCGCGTAGGGGTCATGCGTCGCAAGCCAGGGCGCGAAAACAGCGGCGATGACGAGAAGCAGCAGGACGGCCAGACCGAAAGCCGATGTCGGGCTTTTCAGCAGGAAAACAACGATGTTCTTCAGCGCGTTCAAGGGCACGGGAAGGCGAGAGGAAGTTTCTGCACGGGCCGTCATCAGCGGGTCCTCGGATCGAAAAAGCGGTAGAGAATGTCGGACAGGAGGTTGAGCCCGATGAAGATGACGCCGACGATAAGCACGCAGGTCATCACGGCATTCATGTCGCCGATGATAAGATTGCTGGTGAGATATTGCCCGAAACCCGGCCAGGCGAAGACGGTCTCAATGAGAACCGCGCCTTCCAGCAGCGAACCATAGGCAAGGGCGATGATGGTGACGAGCTGCACCCGGATATTGCCAAAGGCATGCAGCCACACCGTCTGCCGCTGCGACAGACCTTTGACGCGCGCTGTCGTCACATATTCCTGGCCCAGCTGGTCCAGCATGAAGCTGCGCGTCATGCGGGTGATATAGGCCGAGGAGGAATAACCGAGCAAAGCGGCGGGAAGGATCAGGTGGTTGATGGCCGACCAGAAAACCTCCATATCGCCCGCAAGCAGGCTGTCTATCAGCAGAAAGCCCGTCCGCTCCTCAACCAGTCCGATATAGAATTGGTCCATGCGGCCACCGCCGCCGACAAGGCCGAGATAGGCGTAAAAAACGATCAGCGCGATCATGCCGGTCCAGAAGATCGGCATGGAATGGCCGAACAGGCTGAGCACACGTACCAGATGATCCTGCCAGCGGTCTTTATTGACCGCGGCATAAACACCCATGGGAATGCCAAGGCCGGCACCGATCAGGATCGCAAAGGTCGCAAGCTCCATCGTCGCCGGCATGACCCTGATGATATCCTCGATGACCGGACGACCGGTGCGGATCGAGGTTCCAAAATCGCCGCTGAAGACATCACCGAGATAATAGATGAACTGCTGCCACAGCGGACGGTCGAAACCGAGCGCATGATAGACCTGTTCATAGGTTTCGCGCGTCGCATCCTCGCCAACGATGGCCCGCACTGGATCGGCCGGCATCAGGCGACCGATAAAAAAGGTCAGTAGCAGCAATCCAAGCAGCGTAACGGCAATACTTCCGATCTGGCCGGACAGGCCATAAAGCGAAAGGCGTCTTTTTGACATGATTCCTCCCTTGCCAGAGATCGACTGCGCAAGTGACCAAGGCGCAATCCTGTCTGACAACTATTCGCAAGTTGTCACAGGTGTTGAGAGCTGTCAAGCGCGTGACTGTGAAATCCGCATCGCCCAGGGCTCTGAAAGGCGTGCCTCGAGGAGGAATCTCATGCTGAAATCATCCGGCTTTCGTGTTGCTTTGGGAAAAAGCACTTGTGTTGCGGCACCCGTAAAAGCCTGTATTCTCCGACTTCGCGGAATGCGCGGAGGCTAGCTGGGCGGTGGCACCGATGACATCCGTGCCGACAGGGGGAGGAAAATATGGCTGACGTGACACTTCTGGCGTTTGCGGTGGTCGCCTTTATCGGCATTGCCACGCCCGGCCCTACCGTCTTGCTCGCGCTTGCAAATGGTTCAAGATTCGGAGTACGCCGCGCCATGATTGGCATGGCTGGCGCTGTCCTCTCGGATTTCGTCCTGATCGGCGCAGTAGCACTAGGATTGGGTGCCTTGCTCGCCGCCTCCGAATTCTGGTTCAGCGTCGTCAAATGGGTGGGCGTCTGTTATCTAGCCTTCCTCGGCATCATGCTTTTGCGCTCAAGAGGCACGCTCGATGGTGCTCTTCAATCCGCGGAGGCCAACGGGGTCGCTTCCGCCCGCTCGATTTTCCTCAAGAGCTTTCTCGTGGCGGTCACCAACCCCAAGGGATATCTGTTCTTTTCGGCTTTCCTGCCGCAATTCATCGATCCCGCCGCGCCGCAGATCCAGCAATATGCGGCGCTTGCGCTGATCTTCGCCGGCATCGATTTCATCGTGATGTTCGGATATGCCCTGCTCGGCTCGCAGGCCGTCCGGCTGTTGCGGAAAACCGGAGCCCTGTGGCTCGACCGGATTTGCGGCGGCGCGCTTCTGACGCTTGCCGCCTCCCTGGCCTTCTATCGGCGGGCGACTGCGTAACCCATTGACCTCTAGGCCATTTCCGGCTCATTCAGCGGCAGTGCGTGAGCGCAGAAGCACCTTGTAGCGCTCAAGACTGCCGCGCAGATGCGCCGCCATATGTTGACGGGCGGCATCGGCATCACCTTCGATGATGGCATCGACAATCCTCGCATGCTCCTCCTGGAGATGCAGGTTGTAGTCCTTCGGACGCGACCCGGGCGCTGCCCCCTGCAATTCGCCGCGGGGAATGATGCCGGAGCGAATGAGCTGAAGAAACTCGGGAAACCGCCTGTTTTGCGTCGCCTGCGCAATTGCCAGATGGAACTCGAAATCAGCATCCCGCGTCGGCAGCCCGGCGGCAAGACAGTCGCCGACGCGCCGGTGCGCATCCACAATCGCCTCCACCTGCACGGCGGAACGGCGCGATGCCGCAAGCCCGGCGGATTCGACCTCGAAGACAGTGCGCAATTCCAGCAATTCGATCACCGAGGAAATTCGCCCCACGGCCAGATCGTTAAAAGGCAGTTCCTTGGCCGGTTTCACTTCAACGGCGAAAACGCCCGCGCCCTTGCGGGCTTCAACGAGACCATCGGCGCGCAGAATGGCGATGGCTTCGCGCACCACCGTGCGGCTGACGGAATATTCCCGCGTCAGGGCGCTTTCGCTCGGAAGACGATCACCGGGGCGGAAAACGCCTTCCGCCAGATCCCGCCGCAATGCCGAACTGATTTTCGCCGCGAGCGATACCCCCTGCTTCGTGCTGCTCTCAACGTCCATTCCGGCCCACCTGTTTTAAACTTGTCTGGCATGTTAGCAAACACCCGCCACATTGCAAGGGCCGGACCTCTGCACCACCGCGACTGTTGCCGCCCTCACGCCGCAGCCATGGCCGAACTGCTGGAAAAGCGGCTTCTATATTCACCCGGTGAGAGGCCGAGAATGCGGTGGAACACCCGGCGGAAGGCGGCGGCATCCTCATAACCCACTGACCATGCGATCTGATCGACCGAACGGCGGGTGAATTCCAGCAATTCCCGCGCCTTCCCGACCCGCAGATGCTGGACATATTCGATGGGCTTCATGCCGGTGGCGGCCTTGAAGCGGCGCAGGAAGGTTCGCTCCTCCAGCCGGGCATGGCCGGCCATGTCGGCAACGCTCGTCGCCCGCCCGGCGCGGGCCTGCAGCCAGTGCTGCACCTTCAGGATCGGCTCGTCGCCATGCGTCAGCCTTGGGGCGAAGCTGCTATAATGGCGCTGTTCACGCCCCGAGGGATCGATCAGCAGGAATTTGCCGGTCTCGATCATCACCGAAGGTCCAAGCAGCCGGTCGACGATGCGCAGGCCAAGATCGGTCCACGCCATCAGCCCGCCAGCCGTGATGATATCGCCATCCTCTATGACGATCTTGTCTATCTCCAGCCGGATATCGGGAAAACGCTCGCGGAACCGCTCGGCAAACAGCCAGTGGGTGGTGGCCGGGCGACCAGACAGGAGGCCCGTGGCCGCAATCATGAAGGAGCCGCCGCAACTGGCTGCGAGCGTCGCCCCCTGCGCATGCCGATCCAGCAGCCAGCGGGCGTAAGGCTCGGCTTCCTCGATCTCAGCGGGCCCCGTCAACCGGCCGGGTACAACGAAAATGTCGGGATGTCCTGACTGCCCGGAATGAGTGTCGTGACAGCGGGAAAATTCACCACCCTCGCCCATGCTCCAGTGGCTGACCCGCAATTTCGGCCCGCCGCGATCCTGTGAAAATACCGATGCGATGGCAAAAAGATCGGTGATGCCATGTACCATGGCCATCTGACAGTCCCGATAGAGGACCAGACCGACTTCCAGCGCGCTTCCCGTTACACCCGCCATGCGCCCACACCCCCGTTTTGTCGGTTTCGGCTCGCTTTCTGTCAGAAGCGCCAATCCAGCCCCGGCTGCCTCCAGAGTATCTCTATTCCCACGGGACGCAAGCAAGCTCCCTGCAACAGGAGAGAGAGCCATGACAACGATCACCACCAGAGACGGAACGCACATCTTCTACAAGGACTGGGGTCCGAAAGACGGCCAGCCCATCATCTTCTCCCACGGCTGGCCGCTCAGCGCCGATACATGGGATGCGCAGATGGTGTTCTTCGCCAACAACGGTTTCCGCACCATCGCCCACGACCGCCGCAGCCACGGCCGCTCCGACCAGGTCTGGCATAACAATAACATGGATCAATATGCCGACGATCTGGCCGAACTGATCGAACAGCTCGATCTTCACGACATCATTCTGGTCGGCCATTCCACCGGCGGCGGCGAGGTCACACGCTATATCGGTCGCCATGGTACGGCCCGCGTCGCCAAGATCGCCCTCATCGGCGCGGTGCCGCCGCTGATGCTGAAGACGGAAAGCAATGTCATCGGCCTGCCGATCGATGTTTTCGACGGCATCCGCAAGGGCACCTACGACAATCGCAGCCAGTTCTTCAAGGATTTGACCATTCCCTTCTACGGTTACAACCGCGAAGGCGCCGTGATTTCGCAAGGCATCCGCGACGAATTCTGGCGTCAGGGCATGATGGGCGGGCTCAAGGGTCAGCTCGACAGCATTCGCGCTTTCTCGGAAAGCGATTTCCACCAGGATCTGAAGGCCTTCGACAAACCCACGCTGGTTCTGCACGGTGATGACGACCAGATCGTGCCGGTCGGCGCTTCGGCACTCTCCACGGTCAAGATCGTCAAACACGCGGTCCTCAAAATCTACGAAGGCGCCGACCATGGCCTGACGCAGACCCATCAGGACCGCTTCAACGCCGACCTCCTCGCCTTCATCAACGCCTGAAACCACCGGACACAGGAGACACGGGACATGACACAGAATACATTTCTCATCACCGGCGCATCCGACGGCATCGGCGCGGTCTATGCCGAACGTCTGGCAAAACGCGGCCATGATCTCATCCTCGTGGCGCGGCGCGCCGAAAAGCTGAAGACACTGGCAACCCAACTGGAGAAGGATCACCATATCGCGGTCGAGGTTCTCTCCGCCGACCTTTCCAGAGCAGAAGACCTCGAAAAGGTCGAGGCACGACTGCGCGATGACCGGCGGATCACAGGCCTCGTCAACAATGCCGGTATTGCCGGTGAAGGCGCCATCACGGCGCTGGACCCGGCCTATGTCACGACGATGATCAACCTCAATATCCTTGCCGTCACCCGGCTTGCAGCGGCGATCGCGCCGCGGCTTGCCGCCGATGGCAAAGGCACGATCATCAACATCACATCGGTAACGGCCCTGATGCCGGCGGCATTTACCGCCGTCTATCCGGCAACCAAGGCCTTTGTGCTCGCCTTCACCGAAGCGCTGCAGGCGCAGCTTTCCCCGTCCGGCGTGCGGGTTCAGGGTGTCCTGCCGGGTATTACCCGCACGGCGATCTGGGAAGAGGAGCGGCTCGAGGCCATTCCGGCCGCCATGGTCATGGATGTTTACGAGATGGTGGATGCGGCCCTTGCCGGTCTCGATCTTGGCGAGACCCTGACCATTCCTTCGCTGCCGGATGCGGCCGATTTCGAAAATTTCCTTGCAGCCCGCGCAGCATTGAGGCCCAATCTGTCGCATGCACTTGCCGCCAGCCGGTATCGTGCAACTCAAACCGAATAGAGGGAGACGCATCATGATCCTCGGACTGACCATTCCCCAATTCACGACATTGCACGTTGCCCTGAGCCTCATTGGCATCGTAACCGGACTGATCGCCCTGCCCGCTTATGCGGCGGGGCGGTGGATGCCGCGCATGATGGCGCTTTTCCTCGTCACCACGCTCGCCACCACACTCACTGGCTTTCTGTTTCCAATCGGAAATTTCACACCGGCACTCGGCGTCGGCATCATCTCGACCCTCGTTCTGGCAATCGCACTGGTTGCGCTTTACGGATACGGTCTGAATGGCAGGGCGCGCATTATTTATACGATCACCGCCACGATCAGCCTTTATCTCAATATGTTTGTGTTGATCGTTCAGGCCTTTCTCAAGGTCGAAACACTCAACAACCTGGCACCGAACGGCAATGAACCGCCCTTTGTAGTCGCCCAGACGGTTCTGCTTGTTGCAGCCATCTGTCTCGGCTGGAAAGCGACACGCCGCAGGCTCGCCGTCTGAAACGAGCCGAAGTTCGAACCGGCTTCCGGGGAAATGCCTTGTGCCTGAGTGCTTTCAGGCACTAGGCATGTTTTTGCATGCCGAATACAGGCAATCTCCGCTCATCCGTCACAAAACGAAGAAATCCCGTCTCTAGGGTTTCCTCCCGAATCTCTCTTGAAATCCAGCGGGAGATATCCGGAACGAAGACGCTTTTCGCCTCTTGCAAACAAACAATATACATTATATAATAATATATATTAATTTATTACAACAGGAGATGCCGATGAATGCCGTGAAGATCAACGAGCGTCTGACCGTTGCGGGCCAGCCGATGATCGCCGATTTCCAATCGCTCTCCGCCCAGGGCTATAAAAGCATCATCAATGCCCGGCCTGATGGTGAAGAGCCCGGTCAGCCAGGCAATGTGCAGGAAAAAAGCGCCGCCAGCGCGGCAGGCATGGAATATGGCTTCATCCCGGTCAGCGGCCCTGCCATCACCGAAGCCGATATCCGCGCCTTCCAGCAGAAAATGGCGGAAGCGGACGGCCCCGTTTTTGCCCATTGCAAGGGCGGCACGCGCGCACTCACGCTTCATGTTCTCGGCGAAGCGCTGGATGGGCGCATCGAGTGGGCCGACATCGCGGCTTTCGGCAAGGCGCATGGCTTTGACCTTTCCGGCGCCACCCGCTGGCTGGAGCGACGCGCGGCGGCGGTTCCACACGTCAAGGCCTTCTTCGATCCGCGCACATGGAGCGTGCAATATGTCGTTTCCGATCCTGCGACCAAGCGCTGCGCCATTATCGACCCGGTCTATGATTTCGATGAGAAGTCCGGTGCAACCGGAACCATGAATGCCGACGCCATTCTGGATTATGTGGCGAGCCAGGGCCTGTCGGTGGAATGGATTCTCGATACCCATCCCCATGCCGACCATTTTTCCGCCGCCCATTACCTGAAGCAGAAGACCGGTGCGCAGACGGCGATCGGCGCGAAAGTTACCGGCGTACAGAGGCTCTGGCAGGAGAAATATAACTGGCCGGATCTCGAAACCGACGGCTCGCAATGGGACCGGCTGTTCGAGGCGGGCGACAGGTTCGATATCGGCTCCCTGGAAGCGCGCGTGCTGTTTTCACCCGGGCATACGCTGGCCTCCGTGACCTATGTGGTGGGAGATGCCGCCTTTGTGCACGATACGCTTTTCATGCCCGATTCAGGCACTGCGCGCGCCGATTTTCCGGGCGGCAGCGCCAGAGAACTCTGGGCGTCTATTCAGGATATTCTCGCCCTTCCCGACGAAACACGGATTTTCACCGGCCATGACTATCAGCCCGGTGGCCGCGCTCCGAAATGGGAAAGCACGGTCGGCGAACAGAAGCGCAGCAATCCGCATCTGGCCGGCATGACGGAGGAGGGCTTCATCCGCCTCAGGGAAACACGGGATCGCACATTGCCGATGCCAAAGCTCATTCTGCACGCCCTGCAGGTCAATATTCGCGGCGGCCGCCTGCCGGAGCCGGAAGCGAATGGCAAACGTTATCTGAAATTCCCGCTCGACGTGCTGGAGGGCAGCACATGGTAAAGGAAAACGCGCTGGAAAAGACTCCGCACATTGCTGAAATTCCCCTTCCCGCCATGGAGGAGAGGGCTGTCGAGGTCGCGCTGCTTCTGAAAACACTTGCCCACCCGGCGCGGTTGATGCTCGCCTGCACGCTGGCGCAGGGGGAATTTTCCGTCGGCGAACTGGAGGTCAAGCTGGATATCCGCCAGCCGACGCTTTCCCAGCAGCTGGGCGTGCTGCGGGAAGCCGGCGTGGTCGAAACCCGGCGCGACGCCAAGCAAATCTTCTACCAACTGAGCGAAGCGAAAGCAGCGCAACTGATCGAGGCCCTTTACACCATATTCTGCGCGCCGGAGGAGGAGACCCTGTGAGCCCCTACTGGCCCTCTCTTTTCGGCGGCATGTTGCTCGGTCTTGCCAGTATTATGCTGTTTCTTTTTAACGGCCGTATTGCCGGCATCAGCGGGATCATGGGCAAAATGCTCGGCAAGGAGCGGCGTCTTGCCGATCTCACCTTCGTCACCGGCTTGCTGGCCGGACCTTATATCTATGCCGCGGCATTCGGCCGGCTGCCTGCCATCACCCTCGTTGCACCATGGCCGCTCATCCTCATTGCCGGCCTGCTGGTGGGTTTTGGCACACGCATGGGCTCCGGCTGCACGTCCGGCCACGGCATCATGGGACTGGCGCGATTTTCCCGGCGCTCCATCGCCGCGACCGTAACCTTCCTGATATCAGGCATCTGTGCCGCTACGATAGCAGGAGCCCTGTCATGAAAAATCCGGCCGTGGCCCGTGTTGCCCTGGCATTGGCCGCAGGAGCGCTGTTCGGCTTCGGCCTCTCGCTGTCAGGCATGGTCGATCCCGCCCGTGTTTCCGGCTTTCTCGACGTGGCAAGCGGCCATTGGGACCCGAGCCTGATATTCGTTCTCGGCGGTGCTGTGATGGTCGCCGCGCCGGGTGTGCTGCTCAGCCGACGTCTTGCCAGGCCCGTCCTCACTGAGGATTTCAACCTGCCCGCAAAAACCCGCATCGACCGGCCGCTCATAACAGGCTCGGCCATTTTCGGCATCGGTTGGGGGCTTGCCGGTTTCTGCCCCGGCCCGGCACTATCGGCTCTCGCCCTCGGGCTGATGCCGGTCGTTCTTTTCGTCTGCGCCATGATTGCCGGCATGCTGGTCCACGACCGTCTCTACGCAAAACAGCCATAGCAAAGACGCTCGTCCCGAACGCGGGAAACGGGCAGTCGCGCGGGGCTGGAACGCTCCCGCGCGACTCGTTTGATTAGAGGTCGATCAGGCTCTTGCCCGTCATTTCCGGCGGCAGCGGCACATTCATCAATTGCAGCAAGGTGGGCGCGACATCGGCGAGAATACCGGCATGCAGCTTTGCACCTTCCGGCCCGCCAAAAAGGATCACCGGCACCGGATTGGTGGTGTGGGCCGTATGCGGGCCGCCGGTCACCGGGTCGACCATGGTTTCGCAATTGCCGTGGTCGGCAATGACAAGCATCGCGCCACCCACTTTTTCGAGCGCGGCAACGACCGCACCAAGTCCGCGATCCACGGCTTCGCAGGCCTTGATTGCGGCCTGCAGATCGCCGGTATGGCCGACCATGTCAGGGTTGGCGTAATTGGTAACGATAAGATCGTAACCCTTGCCGATCGCCTCGACGAATTTCTCCGTCACATCGGGCGCGCTCATCTCAGGCTGCAGGTCGTAGGTCGCAACCTTCGGCGATTTCGGCATGAAGCGGTCTTCGCCGACTTCCGGCTCTTCCTTGCCGCCATTCAGGAAGAAGGTGACATGCGGATATTTTTCCGTCTCGGCGAGGCGAAACTGCGTGAGCCCCTGTTTTGCCACCCAGGCGCCGAGCGTATTGACGATATCGCGCTTGGGGTAGGCCGTCGTCATGAAATGGCTGTGGCGGGTGGAATATTCGACCATACCGAGCAGCGCCGAAAGCACGGGCTTTTCGCGCGGAAAACCGTCGAAATCATTGGCACCAATGGCAAGCAGGATTTCACGCGCACGGTCGGCGCGGAAATTCAGGCAAAACAGGCCGTCGCCAGCCTTGAAACCTTCATAACCATCGATCACAGTCGGCAGGATGAATTCGTCGGTGACATTGTTTTTGTAGCTCTGGGCAACGGCGCTCACCGCATCCCGCGCGTGTTCGCCTTTCGCCAGAACCATGGCGTCATAGGCTTTCTCGACGCGCTCCCAGCGATTGTCGCGATCCATCGCATAATAACGGCCGATTACCGTGCCGATGCTGGCGCCTTGCGGCAGGCTCGCTACCAGCGCCGCCACAAAATCTTCAGCCGATTGCGGCGCGACGTCGCGGCCATCGGTGATGGCATGCACCACGACCTTCAGGCCGTGGCTGATCATCAACCTCACCGCCGCCTGGCCGTGAAGGATATGGCCATGGACGCCGCCATCGGAAACCACGCACATCAGATGCGCCACACCGCCCGCGGCTTTTACCCTGGCTGCGAAATCAAGCATCGCCGCATTGCGGAAAAAGCTGCCATCCTCGATCGCCAGATCGATCTGGCCGAGATCCATGGCAACGATGCGGCCCGCGCCGATATTGGTGTGGCCCACTTCAGAATTGCCCATCTGCCCGGTGGGCAGGCCGACATTCGGGCCGAAGGTGGTCAGCGTCGCATTCGGGCAGGTGGCAAAAAGCCGGTCCATGGTCGGCGTGTTCGCCAGAACAGGCGCATTGCTGGATGTATCCTCACTCAGCCCCCAGCCATCGAGAATAGTCAGGACAACGGGTCTGGGAGTTTGCATGGGAGGACCTTCTTCGTTCGGTTGCCGGCGGAGGGCGGACCGCCGGGCACCGGAGCGCCCTCTTCCGCCACTATGATCATGATGAGAAAACATGCTTCTCGTTCTTCTCTTCTATACCCGAAGATGACGAACGCAAGCCTATACCGACACCGAAACAGTTCCGTGAAGGTTGAAAACGCGAGCTCAAAAATGCCGTCATGACACGCATGCGCCCTCATTCCTGTGCTCGTCACAGGAATCCGGCCTACGCGCGTCTGCGCGGCGGGGAGAGTCCTTTCAGCCCAATGACTTGGGCTGGCTGGATCCCTGTGACAGGCACAGGGATGAGGGAGCACGGGTCGCCTTCACTCGATGAAAATCAGCGCCGGCTTTTCCAAGAGAGCCTTGAGGGCCTGGATGAAGACCGCCGCATCCCAGCCATCGACGACCCGGTGGTCGAAGCTGGAAGACAGGTTCATCATCTTGCGAGGCACAAAGCGAATCCCATCCCAGACCGGCCGCGTCATGATCTTGTTGACGCCGATGATCGCCACCTCGGGATGGTTGATGATGGGCGTCGAGACCACGCCGCCCAATGCTCCTAGCGAACTGATGGTGATGGTGGAGCCGATCAGTTCTTCCCGATGGGCCGTGCCGGTGCGGGCGGCTTCTGCAACGCGTGCGACTTCCTCTGCGCATTCCCAGAGGCCGAGCGTTTCCGTGTGGCGTACGACCGGGACCGTCAGGCCCGACGGCGTCTGCGTGGCGATGCCGATATGAACGGCTTCATAGTGGCTGACGACCCCTTTTTCGTCATCAAAGGTGGCATTCATGCCGGGATGATCCGCAACGGCTTTCACCAGCGCGCGCATCAGAAACGGCAGGATCGTCAGCTTCGGTTGCCCGGAACGGCGGTTGCCGTTCATGGTCGCCCGCAAATCCTCCAGATCGGTCACGTCGACTTCCTCGACATAGGTGATGTGGGGAATGCGGGAGGCGGAAAGCACCATCTTCTCGGCAATCTTGCGCCGCAGCCCTGTCAGTTTCACCTCCTCGACGGCGCTATCGTGGGGCGCTATCGGCTCGGGGCGTTCCGGCCGCCCCCGCACGGTTAAAAACCCATCGAGATCGGCATGGGTAATATGCCCATCCGGGCCCGTTCCCTTGACCTGTGCGAGATCGATATCGAGATCGTCGGCGCGCTGGCGGACGGCGGGGGATGCCAGCGGTTTGTGGTGCAGTTCGGCTGCGGGCGCCGGTGGCCCCTCCTCGGTCTGGCGCACCGTCGGCTGGGTTTCAACGGGTGGCGGCGTGTCCGTCATGTCGGCAGGCGCTTCCGTTATCTGGGCGGGCGCTTCCGTTTCCGGCACGCTGCCATTGAGCGCGACGGCAGCGACATCGGTTTCAATGCGCAGGAGCGGCGCCTTCACCGGCACGGTGTTTCCAACCGTCACGGCGAGCCAGGTGACCACGCCCGCCACGGGTGAGGGGATTTCCACCGTCGCCTTGTCCGTCATCACCGCGGCCAGCACCATGTCCTCATGGACGAGATCACCCGGTTTGACGTTCCATTCCACCAGTTCGGCTTCCGCCACACCTTCACCGACATCAGGCATAGTGAGAACAAATTCCGCCATAATCAGGCCTCCATGACTTCGACAAGGGCTCGCCCGACGCGGGCAGGTCCCGGAAAATAGTCCCATTCCTGCGCATGGGGATAAGGCGTATCCCAGCCGGCGACGCGGACGACGGGGGCCTCGAGATGATAAAAACAATGTTCCTGCACCAGCGATACGACTTCCGCCCCGAAGCCGGAGGTCAGCGTTGCCTCATGCACCATGACGCAGCGGCCGGTCTTCGAAACCGATTTCACGATGGTATCGAGATCGAGCGGCAAGAGGCTGCGAAGGTCGATAATCTCGGCATCCACGCCGGTCTCTTCCGCCGCCGCCAGCGCCACATGCACCATGGTGCCATAAGCGATGACGGTGACACCATTTCCGGGGCGGCGGATTTCGGCTTTGCCGATGGGAATGGTGTAGTGACCTTCCGGCACCTCGCCCATCTCGTGTTTGGACCAGGGCGTTACCGGCCGGTCATGGTGCCCGTCGAAGGGGCCATTATAAAGCCGCTTCGGCTCCAGAAACATCACGGGGTCGGGGTCTTCGATGGATGCGATCAGCAGCCCCTTGGCATCATAAGGATTGGAAGGGACCACCACCTTCAGCCCGCAGACATGGGTGAAGAGGGCTTCCGGGCTCTGGCTGTGTGTCTGCCCGCCAAAAATCCCGCCGCCGGTGGGCATGCGGAGAACGATCGGGCAGGTGAAATCGCCATTGGAGCGATACCGGATACGCGCCGCTTCCTGGGTGATCTGGTCATAGGCGGGATACATATAATCGGCGAACTGGATTTCGACGCAAGGCCGCAGACCATAAGCGGCCATGCCGATCGCCGTGCCGACAATGCCGGATTCGCTGATCGGCGCGTCGAAACAGCGGGTCTTGCCGTATTTTCCCTGCAGCCCCTGAGTGGCGCGGAACACGCCGCCAAAATAGCCCACATCCTCACCGAAAACCACGACATCGTCGCTGCGCTCCATGGAGACATCCATGGCGCTGCGGACGGCTTCGATCATCGTCATTCTTGTCATGTCTCACCACCCTGCCTTCTGGCGCTGGCGGACGAGATGCGGCGGCATCTCGGCGTAGACGCCTTCGAAAATATCCTTTTTCGGCGGTTTTCCACCCTCATGCAGCGTACCGTGGCTTTCCGCCTCGCGCTGGGCTTCCAGCACCTCATCGGCGATTTCCGCCTCCGCCTGCCGGTGCCGTTCATCCGACCAGACGCCGCGCAGGACGAGATGTTTCTTGAGCCTCAGAACCGGGTCGCCCAGGGGCCACGCCTCGGACTCCGTCTTGGGGCGATAAGCGCTCGGATCATCCGAGGTGGAATGGGCGCCGACACGATAGGTGACATATTCGATCAGCGTCGGACCGAGGTTGCGGCGCGCCCGTTCCACGGCCCAGCGCGCAACGGCATAAACGGCGAGATAATCATTGCCATCGACCCGGAGTGCGGGAATGCCGAAACCCAGCCCGCGCGCCGCAAAGGTGCCAGAACCGCCGCGCGCAATGCCCTGAAAGGTGGAAATCGCCCATTGGTTATTGACGATGTTGAGGATGACCGGCGCCTTATAGGTGGAGGCAAAGACCATTGCCGAGTGAAAATCCGACTCCGCCGTCGAACCGTCGCCGATCCAGGCGGCCGCGATTTTCGTATCGCCCTTGATGGCAGATGCCATCGCCCAGCCGACGGCCTGCACATATTGCGTGGCGAGATTGCCTGACACGGTGAAGAAGCCGTGTTCCTTCGAGGAATAGAGAACCGGCAATTGCCGCCCGTGCAGCGGGTCGAGCTCGTTGGAGTAAATCTGGTTCATCATGGTGACGAGCGGATAGTCATCGGCAATGAGCAGTCCCGCCTGCCGGTAGGTCGGGAAATTCATGTCGCCTTTGGAAAGCGCCTTGCGGAAGGCGCAACTGACAGCCTCTTCGCCCAGATGCTGCATGTAGAAGGACGTCTTGCCCTGCCGCTGCGCCATCAGCATGCGGGCATCGAAAGCCCGCAGCCGCATCATGTTTTTGAGGCCCACCAGCAATTCCTCGTCCGAGAGCAGCCCGGCCCACGGCCCGACGGCCTCACCCTGATGATTGAGGACACGGATGATGGAATAGGCGAGATCGCGCATGCTTTCAGGGGCGGCATCCACCTCCGGGCGTGGCACGGAGCCGGCCTTGGGTATTTTCACATTGGAGAAATCCGGCTGGTCACCGGGCCGCACCGCTGGCTCCGGCACATGCAGGCTGAGATGCGTGGTTTCGGTAATATCCATTCTACTCCTCCCATCGCCATCTCCTCCAGACGACGAAACAATTTTCAGAGGTTGCGCGCGATGACCATCCGCTGGACATCGCTGGTTCCCTCGTAAATCTGGCAGATGCGCACATCGCGATAGATCCGCTCCACCGGATAATCCGCCATGTAGCCGTAACCGCCGTGAATCTGGATGGCGTCCGAGCAGACACGCTCGGCCATTTCGGAAGCAAAGAGCTTGGCCATCGAGGCTTCCGAAAGGCAGGGTTCGCCCGCCTCCTTCAGCGCCGCCGCATGCAGCACCAGCTGCCGCGCCGCCGTAATCCGCGTCGCCATATCCGCAAGCCGAAACGCCACCGCCTGATGCTCGATGATTGCCTGCCCGAAGGCCTTGCGCTCGCGGGCATAATCCCGCGCCGCCTCAAAAGCGGCCTGCGCCATGCCGACCGCCTGCGCGGCGATACCGATGCGGCCGCCTTCCAGATTGGCGAGCGCAATGCGATATCCCTGCCCCTCTTCGCCGAGCCGCAATTCGACTGGGACTGCCATGTCGGTGAAGGCGATCTGGCAGGTATCGGACGAATGCAGGCCGAGTTTTTCCTCAACCCTGATTACCTCGTAACCCGGTGTATCAGTCGGCACGATGAAGGCGCTGATGCCCTTCTTTCCCGCCGCCGGATCGGTGACGGCAAAAACGATGACGACGTCGCCATTCTTGCCTGATGTGATGAACTGTTTCGCGCCATCCAGAATGTATCGGTCGCCATCGCGCCGGGCGCGTGTCTTCAGATTGGAGGCGTCGGAACCAGCCTGCGGTTCAGTGAGCGCAAAACCGCCGATCCATTCGCCGGCGGCGAGCTTGGGCAGGAAACGCTGCTTCTGATCTTCCGTGCCGAATTTCAGGATCGGTACGCACCCAACCGAATTGTGGACGCTCATGATGGTGGAACAGGCGCCGTCACCGGCGGCGATCTCCTCCAGCGCCAGGGCATAGGCGACGGCACCGGTTTCCGACCCGCCATAGTCCTCCGAGACCAGCATGCCGAGGAAACCGAGCCCGCCCATTTCTTTCAGCTCGTCTTTCGGGAACCGGCTTTCCCGGTCGCGCGCGCTAGCACCGGGGGCGAGCCGCTCGCGGGCGAAATCGCGGGCCATGTCCCTGATCTGCTGCTGGGCTTCATTCAGGATCATCGCCGCCTCCCCTCAATGTAGCTCGATACCGAGCGCGGTCGCTTCGCCGCCGCCGATGCAGACGGCGGCCACGCCGCGCTTCAGCCCGTGACGCTGCAAGGCGGACAGCAAGGTGACGACGATGCGTGCACCCGAAGCCCCGATGGGATGGCCGAGCGCACAGGCGCCGCCATGCACATTCACCTTCTCATGCGGCAGATCGAGATCGCGCATCGCCGCCATCGCGACTACGGCAAAGGCCTCGTTGATTTCGAACAGATCGACATCCTTCGCCGCCCATCCGGTTTTTTCGAACAGCTTTTTCATCGCGCCGATGGGAGCCGTCGGAAATTTTGCAGGCGCATCCGCATGGGAGGTCTGGCCGATGATCGTTGCCAGAGGTGAAAGACACCGCCTTTCCGCTTCCGATCTGCGCATGAGAACAAGAGCGGCCGCGCCATCCGAAATGGAGCTGGAATTGGCCGCCGTCACCGTTCCACCATCGCGAAAGGCGGGCTTCAGTTGTGGGATTTTTTCCGGGCGGGCCTTCCCCGGCTGCTCGTCTACGGCAACATCGCCGACAGAAATGATTTCCGCCTCGAAAGCCCCTTCCGCGATAGCGCGTCGGGCGCGTTCCAATGATGCCAACGCGTAATCATCCTGCATGGCGCGCGTGAACTGATAATCTTGCGCGCAATCTTCCGCGAAAGTGCCCATCAGCCGGCCCTTGTCATAAGCGTCTTCAAGGCCGTCGAGAAACATGTGGTCGGTGAGCTTGCCGTGGCCGAGACGATAGCCATTGCGGGCGCGATCCAGCAGATAGGGCGCGCTGCTCATGCTTTCCATGCCGCCCGCAAGCACGATGGAAGAGCTTCCCGCAGCAAGCTGGTCATGCGCCAGCATGATCGCCTTCATGCCCGAGCCGCACATCTTGTTGATGGTCGTCGCGCCAACCGAGTTGGGAATGCCGGCGGCAATGGCCGCCTGTCTGGCCGGAGCCTGCCCCTGTCCGGCCGAGAGCACGCAGCCCATCAGCACATCGTCGATATCAGCGGGTGAAATTGCGGCCCGTTCGACGGCCGCGCGGATCGCCGCCGCCCCGAGATCGGGCGCCGCTACCGATTTGAATTCGCCCTGGAACCCACCCATAGCAGTACGGGCGGCCCCGACGATAACGACAGGGTCATGCGCAGCCAAATTCACCTCCCTGGGCCATCCTCCCACAGAGAGAACGACCATCATCGCAATCTCCTCCAGACCGCGACTGATGTGAACGCTATCACTATCTCGAATTCATTTCAAAGCTATTTTGATTGACAGTTTTTTGATTGACGATATCTTTGATCCAACAATTAGTCATATCATAGAGCAAATGATCCATGATTGAGCTCGACAGTTTCGACCAGAAGATTCTCCATGTGCTCGGCGATGACGGGCGGGTGAGCTGGCGCGATCTGGCGGCCCGGATCGGCCTTTCCTTCACGCCGACGCTGCGCCGTGTCCGCAAGCTGGAAGAGGAAGGCATCATTCGCGGTTATACCGCCGTGTTCGATGAGAACCGGCTGCTCGGCAATATGGGCGTCTTCATTTCCGTCACGCTGGAACGGCAGATCAAGGAAGCGCTGACGACGTTCGAGCACCATGTCGCCTCCATTCCGGAAGTGGTGGGCGGCTACCAGACGAGCGGCAGTTCCGACTATCTCATTCATGCCATGGTGCGGGATCTACCGCATTATCAGCAGCTTCTGGATTTCCTGACCACGGTTCCCGGTGTGTCGCGCATCCAGTCCAATTTCGCCATCAAGACATTCGTTCGCCGTTCCGCCGCCTTCACCGGAGGTGACGCGCCATAAATGAGAGTTGCCAGCACGGAGGAGGTGCTGGCCGCTGACGAGAGGGACGGAGATAAACGGCCGTCCGGAGGAGGAGACGCGATGAGTTTGAACCTCGCCGCCATTTTCGACGCCGATCTCGGCCCGGAAATCGCAGCGCTGCGCGACAGCGTGAGAGCATTCGCCGACGATGAAATCGCCCCGCTAGCGGCGGAGATCGATCGCGACGACCAATTTCCAAGAAAGCTCTGGCCGCAGATGGGCGAACTGGGCCTGCACGGCATCACCGTTTCGGAGGAATTCGGCGGTGCTGACATGGGCTATCTCGCCCATTGCGTGGCAATGGAGGAGATAAGCCGGGCATCGGCTTCCATCGGCCTTTCCTATGGCGCGCATTCCAACCTGTGCATCAACCAGATTCATCGCTGGGGAACGGAAGAGCAAAAACGCCGATATCTGCCAAAGCTGGTTTCCGGCGAGCATGTCGGTTCGCTCGCGATGAGCGAGACGGAAGCCGGGTCGGATGTCGTCTCGATGCGGCTGAAGGCGGAACGCAGGGGCGACCGCTATCTCCTGAACGGCGCGAAGATGTGGATCACCAACGGCCACGAGGCCGATACGCTGGTTGTCTACGCCAAGACGGATATGTCCGCCGGCCCACGCGGCATCACGGCCTTTCTGATCGAGAAGGGCTTCAAGGGTTTTCGCCCCGCCCAGAAACTCGACAAGCTCGGCATGCGCGGTTCACCCACCTCGGAACTGGTTTTCGAGGATTGCGAGGTGCCCGAGGAAAACATCCTCGGGCGTCTCAATGACGGCGTGACGGTGCTGATGAGCGGGCTGGATTACGAGCGCGCCGTGCTGGCCGCCGGCCCTGTTGGCATCATGCAGGCGGCAATCGATCTGGTGTTGCCTTACGCCCGTGAGCGCAAGCAATTCGGCAAGCCGATCGGTGAATTCCAGCTGGTGCAGGGAAAGCTCGCCGATATCTATTCGGCCATGAACGCCTCCCGCGCCTATGTCTATGCCGTGGCACGCGCCTGCGACAATGGCCGCATCACGCGGCAGGATGCGGCAGGCGCGATTCTTTTTGCTGCCGAGCGGGCGACGCAGGTGGCGCTGGATGCGATCCAGCTTCTCGGCGGTTCCGGCTACGTCAATGAAAGCCCGGCCGGACGGCTGCTGCGCGACGCCAAGCTTTATGAAATCGGCGCGGGCACCAGCGAAATCCGCCGGATGCTGATCGGCCGCGAACTGGTCAAAGGCAACGGGTGAGGAACGCGATGAAGCTTACATCCAGTCTGAACCGCGATCCCACCTTCACCGCCAATACCGCGTTCATGTCTGGTCTGGTGGACGACCTGAGGCAGCACGTCGAAAAAATCACGCGGGGTGGCGGCGACAAGGCCCGCGAACGGCATCTGTCCCGTGGCAAATTGCTGGCGCGCGACCGGATCGAAGCGCTTCTCGATCCCGGCAGCCCATTTCTCGAATTCTCGCAATTCGCCGCTTACGAGGTCTATGACGAACCCGTTCCCGCCGCCGGGATCGTCACCGGCATTGGCCGGGTGTCGGGCCGTGAATGCGTCATCGTCGCCAATGATGCGACGGTGAAGGGCGGCACCTATTATCCGCTAACGGTCAAGAAACATCTGCGCGCGCAGGAAATCGCCGCTGAAAACCGCCTGCCCTGTATTTATCTGGTGGATTCCGGCGGTGCGAACCTGCCCAATCAGGACGAGGTATTTCCCGACCGCGATCATTTCGGCCGTATCTTTTACAATCAGGCCAATATGTCTGCGGAGGGCATCGCGCAGATCGCCGTGGTGATGGGCAGCTGCACGGCTGGCGGGGCCTATGTGCCCGCCATGAGCGACCAGTCCGTGATCGTCAAAAATCAGGGCACGATCTTTCTCGGCGGCCCGCCGCTGGTGAAGGCTGCAACTGGTGAAGTGGTGAGCGCGGAGGAACTGGGCGGCGCGGATGTGCATTCGCGGCAATCGGGCGTCACCGATCATTACGCCCATGACGACCGCCACGCGCTTTCACTGACCCGGCGGATCGTCTCCACGCTCAACCGCCGCAAACAGGTGGAGCTGGACATTCGCGAACCGATGGAGCCGCTTTATCCGCCGGATGAACTTTACGGCATCGTTCCCGCCGATACGCGAAAACCCTTCGAGGTCCGCGAGATCATCGCACGTCTGGCGGATGGTTCCGAATTCGACGAATTCAAGGCGCTTTACGGCACCACGCTGGTCTGCGGTTTCGCCCATATTCATGGCTATCCCGTAGGCATCATCGCCAATAATGGCATTCTCTTCTCGGAATCGGCGCTGAAGGGCGCACATTTCATCGAACTCTGCTGCCAGCGCGGTATTCCGCTGGTCTTCCTGCAGAACATCACCGGCTTCATGGTCGGCAAGGCCTATGAGGCCGGCGGCATCGCCAAGGATGGCGCAAAGCTTGTCACCGCCGTCGCATCGGCAAAAGTGCCGAAATTCACCGTCATCATCGGCGGCTCCTTCGGTGCGGGCAATTACGGCATGTGCGGTCGCGCCTATTCGCCCCGCTTTTTGTGGATGTGGCCCAACGCCCGCATTTCGGTCATGGGCGGCGAACAGGCGGCCTCTGTTCTGGCACAAATCCGCCGCGATGGTATCGAGGCCGATGGCCGCCACTGGTCGAAGGAAGGCGAAGAGGCGTTCAAGCAACCGATCCGGGAAAAATACGAGCGGGAAGGACATCCCTATTATGCCAGCGCGAGGCTGTGGGATGACGGCATCATCGATCCCAGGGATACCCGCCTCGTGCTTGGCCTCGGTCTCTCCGCCGCGCTCAACGCACCGATAGAACCCACCCGTTTCGGCATATTCAGGATGTGAGGCGACGATGTTCTCGAAAATACTGATCGCCAACAGGGGCGAAATCGCCTGCCGCATCATCCGCACCGCCGCCAAGATGGGCATACGCACCGTTGCCGTCTATTCGGATGCCGACCGTGACGCCATGCATGTGGCACTGGCCGACGAGGCAATCGCCATTGGCCCCGCGCCCGCACGTGCCTCCTATCTCGACGGCGAAAAAATCATCGCCGCCGCAAAAGCGACCGGCGCGGAAGCGGTCCATCCGGGTTATGGTTTCCTCTCGGAAAATGCCGGTTTCGCCGAAGCCTGTGCCGCCGCCGGTCTTGTTTTCATTGGCCCGCCGGCGGCAGCGATCCGCGCCATGGGCGGGAAAAGCGAGGCGAAAGCGCTGATGGCGAAGGCGGGCGTTCCCGTCGTTCCCGGCTTTCACGGTGAGGATCAGGCGGAAGAGCGGCTTCGCAGTGAAGCGGACGCCATAGGTTATCCCGTTCTGCTCAAGGCCTCGGCCGGCGGCGGCGGCAAGGGCATGCGCATCGTGCGGAAGAAACGCGAATTTGCGGCGGAACTTGCCGGCGCAAAACGCGAGGCGCTGGCCGCCTTCGGCAATGACCGCATGCTGATCGAAAAATATCTGGAGCGGCCGCGACATGTGGAAGTGCAGGTCTTTGCCGATGGCCACGGTAATTGTTTCTCACTTTTCGAGCGCGATTGCTCGATCCAGCGCAGGCACCAGAAGGTCATAGAGGAAGCCCCCGCCCCCGGCTTGCCCGATGCGCTCAGGCAACGCATGTATGAAGCGGCGGTCGCCGCCGCCCGCGCCATCGACTATCGCGGCGCGGGAACCGTGGAATTCCTGCTCGACCCTTCCGGCGAGTTCTATTTCATGGAAATGAATACAAGGCTTCAGGTCGAACATCCGGTGACGGAATATATTACCGGCCTGGATCTGGTCGAATGGCAGCTCCGTGTTGCGGATGGTGAGGCACTGCCGGAGGGCTGGGAGGATCTCAACATAAACGGCCACGCCATCGAGGCCCGGATTTATGCCGAAGACCCGGCGCACGATTTCCTGCCGTCGATCGGCACGGTCAGCCATCTCGTTTTTCCCGATCAAGGTCCTCACGTCAGGATAGACAGCGGCATCCGCGCCGGCGACGCCATTACCGTGCATTACGATCCGATGATCGCCAAGCTGATCGTCTGGGATCGTGACCGCCCATCGGCGGTGCGGCGTCTGCGGTTGGCGCTGGAAAATCTGGCGATCTGTGGCGTCGCCAGCAATGCCGCCTTTCTGACCCGGCTTGCGGGACTGGAGGCCTTCGCAAAAGCCGAACTCGATACGGGCTTCATAGCCCGCAGCGATGTCGTGCTTTTTGCCCCGGCCCCGAAGGATGGGAACGAGATAGCCACGGCCGCGCTTGGCCTGCTGCTCTCGCGGCAGAAAAACGGAAAGTCAGGTTCAGAGGCCGATCCCTATAGCCCGTGGAACACGGCAGCCGCCTTCCGCCTCAACGCGCCGTCGCGGGAAACGCTGTATTTCACCTTTGAGAACCAGCCGCTTAACGTCGGCGTCACGCATGAGGCGGACGGTTTGTCGCTTGCCATCGACGGGCGGACGATCAGCGCCCATGGCAGCCTCTCGGACGACGGCAAATTCCGTGCAACCATGGAAGACAGGAAAAGGCAGGGCCATTTTTTTGCAGAAGGCAGCAGTTACGCGCTTTTCCTGAATGGCGAGCATTATCGCATCGCCCAGCCTGATCCCGTCGATATCGAGGATTCCTCCACCCACACCGGCGGTCTGGAAGCACCCATGCCCGGCGTTATCCGTGCTTTGCTGAGCCGGAACGGTGCTGCGGTTGAAGCCGGCGAGGCGCTAGTGGTGATGGAGGCGATGAAAATGGAGCACACGATCCGTGCACCAGCGAAAGGCACGGTCACGGCCATCAATTGCGTCGAGGGCGATATGGTCGCGGCCGGTGCGGTGCTGGTGGATTTCGAACCGGAGGGGGCGTGAGATGAGCTGGCCCCAAACGGTAAAAATCGTCGAAGTGGGCGCGCGCGACGGCCTGCAGAACGAAAGCGCCGAGGTTCCAACCGCCATCAAGATCGAGCTGATCGAGCGGCTGGCCGCAGCCGGATTGACTGCGGTGGAAGCGGGCGCTTTCGTCTCGCCCAAAAAAGTGCCGCAAATGGCTGACTCGAAGGAGGTATTTCAGGGCCTCGAACGACGATCCGGCACCGCCTATCCGGTGCTCGTTCCCAATATGAAAGGTTTCGAGGCCGCCATTGAAGCCGGCGTGACGGAAATCGCCGTTTTTGTGTCCGCCTCCGAAGGCTTTAGCCAGCACAATATAGGCTGCTCGCGCGCCGAAAGCCTCGAGCGCCTGCGCGATGTCGCGGAGGCGGCGGGCGGGCGAAACATCCTCATACGCGGTTACGTTTCCTGCATTGCCGGCTGCCCCTATGACGGCGCGGTCGCGCCCGATGAGGTGGCGGCAATGGCCGAGGCGCTTATCGCGCTTGGCTGTTACGAAATCTCGCTCGGCGATACGATCGGCATCGGCACGGCCGCGCATATTCGCAAAATCATCGAACGGGTGTCGGCCAACATTCCGCGCAAAAAAATCGCCATGCATTTTCACGATACCTATGGCCAGGGCGTCGCCAATGTGCTGGCCTCGCTGGATGAAGGTATCTCCGTCTTCGACAGTTCCGTCGCCGGGCTGGGCGGCTGCCCCTTCGCGCCGGGCGCCAGCGGCAACGTCGCCACCGAAGACGTCGTTTATCTGCTGCAGGGGCTTGGCATTAAAACTGGTATCGACCTGATGGCAGTGGCGAAAACCGGCGACTGGATCAGCCTGCATCTCGGCAGACCGAATGCGGCCCGCGCCGGCAAGGCGCTGCTTGCGGCAAGACAGGAAGGGTGACGCGCATGGCGAATGAGCTGCTGAGCGAAAGGCGCAAGGACATTCTCTGGCTGACGCTCAACCGGCCGGAGGTACACAACGCGTTGAATGCTGCGATGACGGACGCCCTGGCGAAGGCCATCCGCGCGGCATCGAGTGATAGTGGCCTGCGCGCCGTGGTGATAACGGCCGCGGGAGACCGCAGTTTCTGCTCCGGGGCAGACCTCAAGGAAAGCGCCGGGGGTATGTTCCTCTCGCCTGATGGAACGAACCCCATTGCCGATGTGATGCGCGCCATCGAGGGCTGCAACAAGATCGTCATGGCCCGCATCAATGGCCAAGTTCTGGCCGGCGGGCTTGGCATCGTCGCCGCCTGTGATCTTGCCTATGCCGCCGCTCATGCCGAATTCGGTTTGCCGGAAGTGCGCGTTGGGCTTTTTCCGGCCATGGTGGCGGCGAAGCTTCTGGCGAAGATGCCACTGGGCCAGCTTCAGGAAATGGCCTATCTCGGCGTCGCGATCAGCGCTGCTGACGCGGAGCGTCTTGGCCTCGTCACTCGGGCCGTCCCGTCGGCCGAACTCGACGGCGTGGTTGTGGATGTTCTCGCCCGGCTGCGGCAGAATGCGCCGGGCGCGATCGCGGCCGGAAAGGCGGCATTGCTAGAGATGCGCGATATGTCGTCCGCCGAGCGGCTTGCCTTTGCCGAAAGCGTCATTGCCACGATCAGCGGCAGCAACGAGGCGCGGGAGGGGCGATTGGCCTTTGTCGAAAAAAGGAAGCCGCACTGGGTGGAGTGATCGCCGCCGCGCTGCCCGAGGACAGATTTTTTCGAAAGTCGTCCTGGGGTCAATCGATATAATCCCGATGCGTGCGTTGACCCCGTTGGGCAAATCGCGTTCTATCCAGCACCTTTCGCCGGACCGCGATTGGGGGAGCCGGAGGAGACCCATGCAGCTTGTAAAAACCGTCGCCGAATTGCGGGATGCCACCGCTGCCTTTCGCCGTGCGGGCAAAACCATCGGCTTCGTGCCGACCATGGGCTTTCTCCATATCGGTCATCTGACGCTCGTTGCCCAAGCCAAAGCGGAAAACGGCGTGACAGTGGTTTCGATCTTCGTCAACCCGCTTCAATTCGGCGCGAATGAGGATCTGGCCCGTTACCCGCGCGATCTCGCCCGCGACAGCGCATTGCTGGAAGAGGCTGATGTCGACATTCTTTTCGCGCCCGAAGTCTCCGAGATGTATCCGCGCCCGATGCAGACCGTCGTGGATGTGCCCGAACTGGGTAGCCAACTGGAAGGCGCGGTGCGGCCGGGGCATTTCGCCGGCGTCACGACCGTCGTGACCAAGCTTTTTAACCTCGTCCAGCCGGATGCCGCCTATTTCGGTGAGAAGGACTATCAGCAGGTGACACTGATCCGCCGCATGGTCGAGGACCTCGCCCAGCCGGTCAGGGTCGTGCCCGTCGCCACCGTGCGCGAGGCGGATGGGCTCGCCTGCTCCTCGCGTAACGTTTATCTAAACCCCGCAGAACGCGCCGCCGCCGTGATCGTGCCGCGCGCGCTGGACGAAGCTGAACGGCTTTATGCTGAAGGCTTCGACGACCCAGCCGCATTCGAGGCAGCCATAGAAAAACTCATCGCAGCCGAGCCGCTGGCCTCACCGGAAGTCGTCGCCGTGCGCGATCCCGATACGCTCGCCCCCATTGCTTCATTGCAGGCGGGGCCGGTGCTGGTGGCGCTGTTCGTCAGGGTCGGAAGTACACGGCTCCTCGACAACCGCGTCATCGGGCGCGTCAAGATCGATCAACGGGAGGCTGCCCAATGAGCGCCCATGGAAAACACAAGCGGCTGACAACAGCCTCCATCCGGCAGATGAAAGGCGAGGCGCGCATCGTCTGCCTGACCGCCTATACGACGCCGATTGCCCGCCTGCTCGATCCGCATTGCGACCTGCTGCTGGTTGGCGATTCAGTCGGCATGGTACTTTATGGCATGGACACGACGGTCGGCGTCACCCTGGATATGATGATCGCCCACGGCCGCGCCGTGATGCGTGGTGTCGAACACGCCTGCGTCATCGTCGATCTCCCCTTCGGGACCTATCAGGAATCAAAGGAACAGGCGTTCCGCAACGCCGTGCGGCTGATGCAGGAAACCGGCTGCGACGGCGTTAAGCTGGAGGGCGGCGAGGAGATGGCGGAGACCATCGCCTTTCTGGTGGCGCGCGGCATTCCCGTCTTCGGCCATGTCGGGCTGATGCCACAGCTGGTGCACACCGCCGGCGGCTTCCGCTCGCTCGGACATTCGGACGCGGAAACGCAGAAAATCTGGCGTGACGCGATTGCAGTCGATCAGGCCGGCGCCTTCGCCATCGTCGTGGAAGGCACCGTCGAGCCGCTGGCCCGGGAACTGACCGAAAAACTCGCCGCGCCGACGGTCGGCATCGGCGCATCTCCGGCCTGCGACGGGCAGGTGCTCGTTTCCGACGACATGCTCGGCCTTTTCACTGACTTCAAACCGAAATTCGTCAAGCGTTTCGCCGATCTAGGTTCGACCGTTTCGGAAGCGGCGGCAAGTTATGCAGATGAGGTGCGCTCCGGCGTGTTTCCGGGGCCGGAGCATACGTTTCAGGTTCGCAGGCAATCGCCTTCGCGCGATTGAAGGATCCGGACTGACTTGCTGGACAACGCCCTGACTAAAACTCGGTGTCATCCTCGGGTGAAGCCCGAGGATGACGGAGGAGAGGTTGAGGCGACGCTGTCAGCTCTCAGCGGTATATTCGGCCTGATCGCAGGCTTTGCATCCAGCAAAGCGAACGACTACACAATCCCGCCACTACCGCCAACCGAAGCCGGGCGCTCCGCCGCAACCTGCTTGCGATAACCACTCGCCCGATAGGTCGCCACCGGATCGATAGCGCCGCCCGCCAGCTGCCGGGCCTTGGCGAGGATCGGCTCCACATCGGTACGGTAAGCCCTTTTCAGCATATCTGATGCCATCAGCGCATCATTATCCTGCTGATAGCCATCGAGAGCCGCGCGATCCACCAGCAGCGCCTGCGCGTAAGCGCGGCGGATTTCGTTGGCGCTGGAAATCAGGCTTTCTATCGGGTCCGTCACATTGTGCGACTGGTCGATCATATGGGCGGGATGGAAACCCTTCACGCCGCGATATTCGGCATCCACCAGTTCGTTGAAAACGAGGAACAGGCGATATGGCTCGATTGAGCCGGCATCCAGATCGTCATCGCCGTATTTGCTATCGTTGAAGTGGAAACCACCGAGCTTGCCGAACTGGATGAGCCGGGCGACGATCATCTCGATATTGGTGTTCGGCGCATGGTGGCCGAGATCAACGAGGCAGAAGGCCTTTTCACCGAGCGTATTGGCGATCAGGTAATTGGTGCCCCAGTCCTGCACGACAGTGGAATAGAAAGCCGGCTCATACATCTTGTGTTCGGAAAAGATACGCCAGTCATCCGGCAGCGCCTTGTAGATATCGGCCATGGCCGCAAGATAACGCTCGAAACTTCTGGTGAAGTTGCTCTGGCCCGGGAAATTGGAGCCATCGCCCACCCAAACCGTCAGCGCCTTCGAGCCGATGGCGTTACCGATCTCGATACATTCGATGTTGTGCTCGACGGCCTGCCGGCGCGTCGCGGCATCCGTGTGGCTGAGCGAACCATATTTGTAGGAATGGCTCTGACCCGGCGCGTCCGAAAACGTGTTGGAATTCATGGCATCGAAGCCGAGACCCAGCGCAGCGGCATGGGCCTTCAAACGCTTCGGGTCCTGTTTGTCCCACGGAATGTGAAGGGAGACGTTCGGCGTCGCCCGTGTCAACTGGTTGATGACAGCGCAATCATCCAGCTTGTCGAAAATACCGCGCGGCTCGCCCGCGCCGGGAAAACGGGCAAAGCGGGTGCCGCCGGTGCCAACGCCCCAGGACGGCACGGCAACGAAAAACTCCGCGACCTTGGCCGTGACTGCGTCGATATCGATATTGCGACGGGCCAGCTGGTTGCCAAGCGCCTGATAATCGTCCTTCAGCGCGCCAGCGCGTTTTTCGTTTTCGGCCGCGATGATGTCGGCGGCGATTTTCGTCTCGGTCATCTCTTCCTCCCGGGAATCGGTCCAGTGCATGCTAGTTCATCGCGCTCACCTCCGTCATTCCGGCCTTGAGCCGGAATCCAGCCGACGCACGTCTGTGCGGCGGAGAGAGTCTTTTCAGCCCAAGGACTTGGGCTGGCTGGATTCCGGCTCAGGGCCGGAATGACGGAAGTGAGAACGTGCCGAACGTCCTACCGCGTAAAGCTCTGCGCGTTGCCGGCATCGACATTGATGATGTTGCCGGTCGACTTGGCGGAAGCATCGGACGCCAGGAAGTAGATCGCTTCGGCGATGTCTTCCGGGAACACATTGAGCTTCAGCATCGAGCGCTTGCGGTAATGCTCCTCCAGATCGGTCACCTCGATCTTGGACGAGGCCGCGCGCTGCTCGCGCCACTCTCCGTTCCAGATTTTCGAGCCACGCAGCACGGCATCGGGATTGACGGTGTTGACGCGAATACCCGCTTCCGCCCCTTCCAGCGCGAGGCAACGGGCCAGATGAATTTCCGCAGCCTTCGCCGTGCAATAAGCGGAAGCATTGGGCGAGGATGCAAGGCCGTTCTTGGACGCAACGAAAACGACGTTGCCTCCGAGGTTCTGACGCCGCAGCAGCCGGAATGCTTCCCGCGAAACGAGGAAATAGCCCGTGGCGAGAATGTCGATATTCTTGTTCCACATGGCAAGTGTCGTGTCTTCCACCGGAGCGGAAGAGGCAATGCCGGCATTGGAGACGAGAATATCCACGCCGCCGAATTCCACGCTCGCTTCCGCGAAGGCGGAAATCACGGCATCTTCCTTCGTCACGTCAAGCTTGACGGTACGCACCGCGTCAGTGCTGTAACGCTTGGCGAAATCGCCCTTGGCCGCATCCAGCGCCGCTTCGTCAATATCGGCGAGCACCACGCAGGCGCCCTCGCCCGCCAGGCGTTCGGCGGTTGCACGGCCGATGCCGCCGGCGCCACCGGTGACAAAAGCCACGCGACCGGCAAGGCTCTTCGGCTTCGGCATGCGCTGCAGCTTTGCCTCTTCCAACAGCCAATATTCGATATCAAAGGCTTCCTGCTCGGGAAGGCCCTGATAGTCGGACACGGTGGAAGCACCGCGCATGACGTTGATGGCGTTGACGTAGAATTCGCCGGCGATACGGGCCGTCGCCTTGTCCTTGGCGAACGACAGCATGCCGACACCGGGGATCAGGAAAATCACCGGGTTCGGGTCGCGCATATCAGGTGAATTGTCGTGGCGGCAGGCTTCGTAGTAGCGCGTATAATCGGCGCGGTAAGCCTCCAGCGCCTCGTCGAGACCCGCCATCAACGCGTCCACATCAGGATGTGCGGTATCGAGATCGAGGATCAGCGGGCGGATTTTCGTGCGCAGGAAATGGTCAGGGCAGGAGGTGCCGAGCGCGCCGAGCGGCTTCAAATCCTTGGAATTGACGAATTCGAGAACCGGATCCTGATCGTCGAAATGGCCGAGCTTGCGCTCCTCGCGGCCGATGCGGCCACGGATTTCCGGCATTAGTCGGGCAGCGATGGCGCGGCGCTCGGCAACGGGCAGACTTTTCGCCACAGCACCGCCGAAAATCGTCTTGCCTTCGGTCTGCGCCGTAAACCATTCGATCGCCTTGTTGATGATGGCGAGCGTCAGTTCGTAACACGCCTTGGCGTCATTATCCCAGGTGAACAGGCCATGGCTTTCCAGCACGACGCCCTTGGCCTGGGGATTGGCTTTTACGAAAGCCTCAAGGTCGAGGCCGAGCTGAAAGCCCGGACGGCGCCAGGGAAGCCAGCCAATGTCATCGCCGAAGATCTGCTGCGTCAGCTCTTTCGAGTTTTTGGAGGCGGCAATCGCGATGATCGCATCGGGGTGCATGTGGTCGACATGATCATAAGGTACGAAACCGTGCAGCGGCGTATCGATGGAGGCCGCGCGCGGATTGAGGTTGAAGGTGCAATGCGGCAGGAAGCCGACCATGCGATCCTCGTCCTCCACACCCTTGTAAATGCCCTTCAGCGCTTCCAGCTTATCGAGATAAAGCGTCGCAAAACCGTCGAGCTTGATGGTGCCGACATCGCCGCCGGAACCCTTCACCCACATGACACGGACCTTCTCGCCCGTCAGCGGATCGGTTTCGAGCACCTTTGCGGATGTGTTGCCGCCACCGTAATTGGTGATGCGCTTGTCCGCACCCAGCAGATTGGAGCGATAAAGCAGCTTGCCCGGCTCATCGAGCGTCTTGGCGTAAGCATCGTCCCAACGGCTTTCGAGAAGGCGGGATTTTCCCGTCATGTCTTCCTCCCAATATCTGTCTGCATTCGCGGAGCCGATACCGGCCCGCCTCCTTTGAGGACAGATATCGCGCATCCAAAAGCACAATGTCAATCAAAAACGATCATAAATTTTCATGTTGCAGTGCGATATTGATTAATTTGATCGTTCTTGATTGACAACGTAAAGAGATTGCGAATAATCACGATCAGGAGGACCCCATGCACGAACGCGAACGCCATCGCATCATCTTGAGCGCCACACAGGAAAAAGCTGTCGTGACGGTGCAGGATATTGCCGAACTGACGGATGCGTCGGAAGCGACGATCCGCAGGGATATCGCGTCGCTGCACGTTCAGGGCAAGTTGCGCCGCGTGCGTGGTGGAGCCGAAGCGGTACATCCGCCGCAGCTCGGCAATCTCGCGGCAAGGCCGTTCCGTGTGTCCGAATCGGTCAACATCGACAAAAAACGCGCAATTGCGCGCAAGGCGGTTGATCTCTGCAATGATGGCGATGCGATCATCCTGAATGGCGGCACGACGACATTCCAGATGGTGCATTACATGGCGGCGCGCCGTCTGCAGGTGATGACCAATTCCTTCGCGATTGCGGAACATCTGGTCAAGCATTCCAAATGCAATGTCAGTGTGCCGGGCGGCGCGATCTATCGCGACCAGAGCCTCATCCTGTCGCCATTCGAGAATGATGCGATCCGCAATTTTTATGCACGACGCATTTTTCTCGGCGCACAGGGCGTGGGTGCGCTCGGCATCATGGAGTCAGACGCACTGGTCATCCAGAGTGAGCAGAAGCTGATGCGACAGGCGGAAGAACTGATCGTGATGGTCGATTCTTCGAAATTCAGAAAACGATCCAGCCTCATTTTATGCCCGCTCGAAAACGTCTCGACCATCATTACCGATGACGGGATTTCCGATGAGGCGGCGAGGATGGTGGAAGATGCCGGCGTCGAATTGCTGATCGCCGGCGCGGTGAAGGATGGCAAGACAGCCACCCCATCGGATGAAGAGGATTCTTCTTCGGTCGCCTGAGGAGCACCGGAGGGAGGAAAAAGGTTCAAAACGGGAGGAAAAGGGACATGAAACTTACACGCAGAACATTGACGAGCGCTCTGGCGCTCAGCGCGGCGCTCTCCGTCGCAGGACTGGGCGGCGTTGCCCAGGCAGCCGATGTGAAGATCGCACTGGTGGTCAAATCGCTCGGCAACGGCTTTTTCGAAGCCGCCAACAAGGGCGCGCAGGAGGCCGCAAAAGACCTCGGCGGCGTCGAGATCATCTATACCGGCCCGACCAGCACCACGGCGGAAGGCCAGATCGAAGTCATCAATTCGCTGATCGCGCAGGGTGTCGACGCCATCGCCATTTCCGCCAATGACCCCGACGCCGTGGTTCCGGCGCTGAAAAAGGCGGCGCAGCGCGGCATCAAGGTCATTTCCTGGGATTCCGGCGTTGCACCTGAAGGCCGCATTCTCCAGCTCAACCCCTCGTCCAACGCACTGATCGGCAAGATGTGCCTGCAGCTTGCCGCATCACATTTGGAAGGCGGCAAGGGCGATTTCGCCATTCTTTCGGCCACCACCACCTCCACGAACCAGAATATCTGGATCGACGAGATGAAAAAGCAGCTGAAGGATTTCCCCGGCCTCAACCTCGTCACGACAGTTTACGGTGACGACCTTGCCGACAAGAGCTACCGCGAAGCGCAGGGCCTGCTTTCCTCGCAGCCGAATGTGAAGGTCATCGTCGCACCGACGACGGTTGGCGTTCTCGCCGCCTCGCAGGCTGTAAAGGATGCGGGCAAGATCGGTCAGGTCTTTGTGACCGGCCTTGGCCTGCCGTCCGAAATGGCCGGCGCCATCAAATCAGGCGCGACCAAGGAATTCGCCATCTGGAACCCGATCGACCTCGGTTACTCCGCCACCCAGATCGCCTATCGCCTCGTAAAGGGCGAAGCCGATGGCAAGCCGGGCTCGGAAATCGAAGCTGGCCGCATGGGCAAGATCAAGGTTGGCGAAAACAGCGAAGCTGCTATGGCCGATCCCTTCGTTTATGACGCGAAGAATATCGATCAGTTCTCGAAGATTTTTTGACCTGAGTAGCAGCTGACGGCGAGCGGAGGGCACCCCCCTCTGCCCTGCCGGGCATCTCCCCCTCAAGGGGGAGATCGATATGCCGCACCCGCCCGTTCCATAGGCAGGGTGTTATCCGCTTGCCGATCTCCCCCCTTGAGGGGGAGATGCCCGGCAGGGCAGAGGGGGGTGCCCCTTGCCGCTCCACTCAAAACTGACCGGTAAGACGGATGATGCGTGCTGAAACCAAAATCTTAGACGTTACCGAGGCTTCCAGCGTGACGCCCATTCTGGAAATGCGCGGCATCAGCCAGATATTCCCCGGCGTCAAAGCGCTGGATGGTGTCGATATCGCGCTTTATCCCGGCAAGGTCACCGCTCTGATCGGCGAGAACGGTGCTGGAAAATCCACGCTCGTCAAAATCCTCACCGGCATTTACCGTCCTAACGAGGGCGAAATCCTTCTCGATGGCCAGCCTGTCCATTTTCACAGCGCGCAAGACGCCATCGATGCCGGCGTGACCGCCATTCATCAGGAAACCGTTCTTTTTGATGAGCTTTCCGTCGGTGAGAACATCTTTCTCGGCCATGCGCCAAAGGGTCGTTTCGGCCTCATTGACTGGAAGACCATCAATGCCCGCGCAAAGGTTCTGCTGGAACAGCTCGAAAGCACCATCGATCCGACGATCCGGTTGAAGGACTTGTCCATTGCCCAGCGCCATCTCGTCGCCATCGCCCGCGCGCTGTCGGTCGAGGCGCGCATCGTCATCATGGACGAACCGACGGCTGCTCTTTCCCGCAAGGAAATCGACGATCTCTTCCGCATCGTTGAAAACCTGAAACGGCAGGGCAAGGCCATCCTATTCATCAGCCACAAGTTTGATGAAGTCTATGAAATTGCAGAAAACTATGCCGTGTTCCGCGACGGCAGGATGGTCGGTGCGGGCAATCTTGCGGCCACACCGCAGGACGAAATCGTACGGCTGATGGTCGGCCGCGACGTGACGAACGCTTTTCCCAAGCAGGCTGTCACCCTTGGTCCGACAGTTCTTTCGGTGCGCGATTATTCCCATCAGACGGAGTTCCGCGATATTTCGCTCGAGCTGCGCAAGGGCGAGATTCTCGGCCTTTACGGGCTGATCGGCGCCGGGCGCTCCGAACTTTGCCAGTCGCTTTTCGGCATTACCCGCCCCGCTTCGGGACAGGTGACACTGGAGGGCCAGCCGATTGCGATCCGCTCACCGGAAGATGCGATCCGCGCCGGCATCGTTTATGTGCCTGAAGAGCGCGGCCGCCACGGTCTCGCGCTCGAAATGCCGATTTACCAGAATATGTCGTTGCCCTCCCTCACGCGAACCTCGCGCAAGGGATTTCTGGCCGCGGCCAATGAATTCGCGCTGGCGCGCAAATATGCCTCGCGGCTCGATCTGCGCGCCGCCGCCCTCTCGGTGCCCGTCGGCACGCTTTCTGGCGGCAACCAGCAGAAGGTGGTGATCGGCAAATGGCTCGCCACCCAGCCAAAGGTCATCATTCTCGATGAACCCACCAAGGGCATCGACATCGGCTCCAAAGCCGCCGTGCATGGCTTCATCAGCGAGCTTGCCGCCGAGGGGCTCTCCATCATCATGATTTCATCCGAACTTCCCGAAATCCTCGGCATGTCCGACCGCGCCATCGTGATGCGCGAAGGCCTGATGGCGGGCCAGTTCGAACGCGCCGATTTTTCTCCGGAAAAGCTGGTGCGCGCCGCCACCGGCAATGCCTGAGAGGGGCAAAACCATGCAACGTCTACTCAAAAATCGCGAATGGCTGCTGGCGGGTATCATCCTCATCATGATCGCCGGTTTTGCGCTGCGCGCGCCCGGTTTCGGCCGGCCGGCCAATCTCGTCAATATCTTCAACGATACTTCCATCCTTATCATTCTGGCGCTGGGCCAGATGGCGGTCATTCTCACCAAATCCATCGATCTCTCCGTTGCCGCCAATCTCGCCTTTACCGGCATGGCGGTGGCGATGACCAATGCCGCCTTTCCGGGCATTCCGCTGCCGCTTCTCATCGTCATGGCGGTCGGCATCGGCGCTTTTCTCGGTTCGCTTAACGGCGTACTGGTCTGGTGGCTCGGCATCCCGCCCATCGTCGTCACGCTCGGCACGCTTACCATCTATCGCGGCATGGCATTCGTGCTGTCGGGCGGCGGCTGGGTGAATGCGCACCAGCTTTCGCCGACCTTCCTCAATGTGCCGCGCACCATGATCCTCGGCATGCCTGTCCTTTCCTGGGTGGCGATCCTCATCATCGCTGGCGCCTGGCTGGTGCTCAGCCGCACCTCCTTTGGCCGCTCGGCCTATGCGTCGGGCGGTAATCCGAGCGCGGCCGTCTATGCGGGCATCGATGTGGGCCGCACGCGCTTCTTCGCCTTCGTGCTGTCAGGCGCACTTGCCGGCCTCGCCAGCTATCTCTGGGTATCGCGTTATGCGGTTGCCTATGTCGACATCGCCGCCGGTTTCGAGCTGGATAGCGTGGCGGCGAATGTGATCGGCGGCATCTCGATTGCCGGCGGCATCGGCTCGGTGGCAGGTGCAGTGCTCGGCGCGCTGTTCCTCGGCGTCATCAAGAACGCCCTGCCCGTCATCGGCATCTCGCCCTTCGCGCAGATGGCGATTTCCGGCGTAGTGATCGTGCTCGCCGTCGTCTTCAACGCCCGCGCCGAAGCCAGAAAAGGCCGCATCATCCTGCGTGACCGAGCCGCAGCCGATCAGGCCAAGGAGGCCGCAGCATGAGCACGCCATCTCAACCGACGCAGAACGCGCGCATCATTCCAGACAAGCTCGGCACGCCACTACGCCGCATCATGGCCAGTTGGGAAGTGCTGCTGCTTGGCGTTGCGATCCTCATCTTTATCGCGAATTCGCTGGCCTCGCCCTATTTCCTCAATGCCTGGAACCTGTCGGACGCGACCTTCAATTTCACCGAAAAGGCGATTATCGCCTTTGCGATGGCGCTGCTGATCATCGCCGGCGAAATCGATCTTTCCGTCGCCGCCATCATTGCGCTCGCCTCCACCGCCATGGGCGCTGCGGTGCAGATGGGCATCGGCACGCCGGGCCTCGTCGCCATCGGCATCGGCACCGGGCTTTTATGCGGGGCATTTAACGGTTTTCTGGTCGCAGGGCTGAAACTGCCTTCCATTGTCGTCACCATCGGCACGATGAGCCTGTTTCGCGGCATTTCCTACATGGTGCTGGGCGATCAGGCCTATGGCAAATACCCGGCCGATTTCGCCTATTTCGGTCAGGGTTACGTCATCTCCGTCATTTCCTTCGAATTCGTGCTGTTTATCGTCATGGCAATCCTCTTCGCCATCCTGCTGCACGCCACCAATTTCGGCCGGCAGGTCTATGTGATCGGCAACAACCCGTTCGCCGCCCGTTTCTCCGGCATTCCCGTTGAACGCGTGAAGTTCATCCTGTTCCTGCTCACCGGCCTGATGAGCGGCATCGCCGCCGTCTGCCTCACCTCGCGCCTCGGCTCCACCCGCCCGTCGATCGCTCAAGGGTGGGAGCTTGAGGTGGTGACCATGGTGGTGCTGGGCGGCGTTTCCATTCTCGGCGGTTCCGGCACCATCGCAGGTGTGGTCATCGCGGCCTTCGTCATGGGCCTCGTCACCTTTGGGCTTGGGTTGCTCAATGTGCCTGGTATCGTCATGTCGATCTTCGTCGGCCTGCTTTTGATCATCACCATCGCCATCCCCATCGTTGTGCGCCGCCTTCGGGCCATGAGAGGCTGAGCCATGCCGGAATTCGAAAAACACGCCTTCAGGATGAAACTCTTTGCCGGAAAAGAGGCCGAATATAAAAAGCGCCATGACGAGATATGGCCGGAACTGGTGGCGCTGCTGCATGAGGCGGGCGTCAGCGATTATTCCATCCATCTCGACCCGGAAACCAACATCCTTTTCGGCGTGCTGACGCGGCCGAAGAACCACGGCATGGCGGCACTGCCCGACCATCCCGTGATGAAGAAGTGGTGGGCGCATATGGCTGACATCATGGAGAGTAATCCGGACAATTCGCCCATTGCGAAAGATCTGGTGACGGTGTTCCATCTGCCATGACCGACAGCATCAAACCGGGCCGTGTCGCGGTCATCGATATCGGCAAGACCAATGCCAAGGTCGTCGTCATCGACACCGGCAGCGGAGAGGAGATTGCTGCCGAGAAACAGGCGAACCCTGTCCTTCGCGATGGAATTTATCCGCATTACGATGTGGAAATGCTCTGGCGCTTCATTCTCTCCGCCCTTCAGCGGTTCGGCCAGCAGCACGGTTTCGATGCGATTTCCATCACCACCCATGGCGCTTCGGCAGCGCTTCTCGATGGGACCGGCGATCTCGCCATGCCCGTGCTCGATTATGAACACAGCTATCCCGCAGCCATTCAGGAAGCCTATCGCGGTATCAGGCCCGATTTTGCCGAGACCGGCTCACCGCAACTTCCCGCCGGGCTGAACCTTGGCGCGCAAATCCATTTCCAGAAAGAGGCCTTTCCGGACGATTTCTCCAGAGTGCGAAGTATCGTCACCTATGCGCAATATTGGGCGGGGCGGCTGACCGGCGTTCAGGCCACGGAAACGACTTCGCTCGGCTGCCATACGGATCTCTGGAACCCGCGGCGGAAGAATTTCTCCTCGCTCGTCGCGCGTCTCGGCATCGAGCAGCTGATGGCGCCGGTTCGCTCCGCTTTTGATGTGCTGGGAACAATCCGCCCATCGCTGGCAATGGAAACCGGCCTTTCGCCGCATATGCCGGTCTATTGTGGCATCCACGATTCCAACGCGTCGCTCCTGCCGCATCTTCTGCGCCGGGACGGTGATTTTTCGGTCGTCTCCACCGGCACCTGGGTGGTGAATTTCGCCATTGGCGGCGCGGCGGGTGCGCTCGATCCCACCCGTGACACACTCCTGAATGTCGATGCTTTCGGCCGTCCCGTTCCCTCCTCCCGCTTCATGGGCGGCAGGGAATATGAAATGCTCGCGCAGCAATTCGGGACAACGGAAGACGAAGCGATAGACGCGGCTCTCGGCGGCGTGGTTGACAGGGGCATGATGCTGCTGCCGAGCGTCGTCAGCGGCTCCGGCCCCTTTCCGGACAAGGCAGCGCACTGGATCGGCGATGAAAATGCCACGGCTGCGGAACGGCACGCGGCGACGTCGCTTTATCTTGCCCTGATGACGGAATTCAGCCTTTCGCTCATCGGGCGGAAAGGTCCAATCCTTGTGGAAGGCCCCTTCGCCAGCAACGCCTTTTATCTGAAGGCGCTGGCCGGCTTTGCAGAGACGGAAGTAACGGCAGTCGAAGGGTCTACCGGCACCAGCGCAGGCGCGGCCCTGCTCACCGGCATCAAACCGCTTTCTGGTCGCGAGCGCCATTTCACGCCGCACGATATTCCCGGCCTCACTTCTTACCGCAATGCCTGGCGAGGCCGTCTGGCCTGATGCGAAACAAAAAATGCGGCCGAATGATCGGCCGCATTATGATTTTGCAGAAGGATCAGCCCTTGATGAAGGCCAGGAGATCGGCGTTCAGCACATCGGCGTTGACGGTGAGCATGCCGTGCGAGAAACCGGGATAGGTCTTCAGCGTGCCGTTCTTCAGGAGCTTCACGGCCTTCAGTGCAGAGTCGGCAATCGGCACGATCTGGTCGTCTTCGCCATGCAGCACCAGCGTCGGAACGCTGATATTCTTCAGGTCTTCGGTCTGGTCGGTCTCCGAGAAGGCCTTGATGCCATCGTAATGGGCCTTTGCGCCGCCCATCATGCCCTGACGCCACCAGTTCTGGATAACGCCTTCATGAACGGTCGCACCATCGCGGTTGAAGCCGTAGAACGGGCCGGCTGGCACATCGCGGAAGAACTGCGCGCGGTTTGCGGCGAGCGAAGAACGGAAGCCGTCAAAAACCTCCATCGGCAGGCCTTCCGGATTGGCCTCGGTCTTCAGCATCAGCGGCGGCACGGCGGAAACGAGAACCGCCTTGGCGACACGGCCGGCGGGTTCGCCATGTTTGGCAACATAACGGGCAACTTCGCCACCGCCGGTGGAGTGGCCGATATGGACAGCATTCTTCAGATCGAGAGCTTCGACGACGGCAAAGGCGTCGGCGGCGTAGTGGTCCATATCGTGACCGTCGGCAACCTGGGCGGAACGGCCATGACCACGGCGGTCATGGGCGACGACGCGAAAACCCTTGGAAACGAAGAACAACATCTGCGCATCCCAGTCATCGGAGCTGAGCGGCCAGCCATGGTGGAACATGATCGGCTGAGCGTCCTTCGGGCCCCAGTCCTTGTAGAAGATTTCGGTTCCGTCTGTCGTCTTAACAAAGCCCATGATCGTTTCTCCTTCGGTTGCGTTGGCATCTCCGGTGCAGCCTGTTGTGCGCCGGTTTGATGGAGGGATGATGACGCAGGATAACGGTTGCGACAATTGCAACAATAATTGAGAATGAATTGCTGTTTATGAAATTATCTTTTCGAACCGCATACCATTCCGGCACACGCGTCGACCCGCTCCACGCCCTCATGCACGGGTAAGAACGAGATGACAGGCGGACGGTTCCTTGAATTCGACACGCCCCTCGGCCTCAGTCAACCTCGGGATCGTACTCTCTGGGGCTCTCGTCCTTCGAGAACAGGACGCAGGGCCCGCGTGAACCGCGCGGATCATAGGCATATCCCTTGGCGGTCAGGGCCTGCATGATATCGCGAACCCCGGCGAGACCGTAAAGATGGTCATGCAGCTCCACGAATATCCGCTCCACGCCGGTCAGATCGGCCCTGCCAAGCAGGTCGCGTTCCGCGCCCTCGATATCCATGACAAGCGCGGTAATGCCCCGGCTGGCGATAAATTCATCGATATTGGCGGAGGAGATTTCGATGCGCTTTTCATAGGGGCCCTGGTTTTCGTCCATGGACGACATCCAGAGATCCTTGCGAACGTAAAAAGAATAGGAGCTCGGCTCGTCGGCGGTAAGAAGTCCCTGCGACAACACGACATTGCCGCGGCAATTCGCCTTGATCACCCGCTCTGCCAGCGCCGCCGTGGAGGGGTTGGCCTCGAAAGCCCAGACGGAAACGTCCTCAATGCCAGCAATGATCGACGTGATGATCCCGATACCGGAGCCCAGCTCCAGCACACGATCGCCGGGCTTGATGGCTTTCAGGACGCTGCGGGCCTCTTTCGCCTCGTAGCTGCCGTCGGTCAGCGCCTGCCAGATGACGGGCGACACCTCGTCGGAAGAAAGAGGCAGGGCAACTCCATGCACGTCCAGTATTTCCATGTCTCAAGCCTTTTCGCAAAACCCGGCCGCTTCGTCGGAATGATCCCATATCGACCGGGAATGCTCTACAGCATCGTTGCGGCAACCGGTATCGGTTTTCGCAAGCAACAATATGACTTGGTAAAAATTCAAGATACGACCGCCGTCAAACAGACCCCGTCTCAGACGGAACTCCAGGCCACCAGCTCCTTGGCCGGCAATGGCCTGCTGATCAGATATCCCTGAACCTGATCGCATCCCAGACGCCTGACGCATTCATATTGCTCTTCCGTCTCGATACCTTCGGCAATCGTCGTCATCCGCAGACTGCGACCGACACCGACCACGAATTCCACGATCGCCAGCGCATCGCGGTCGCTGGTGATATCGCGCAGGAACGAGCGGTCGATCTTGATCTTGTCGAAGGGTACGCCGCGCAAGTTGGCGAGCGATGAATAGCCGGTGCCAAAATCATCCATGGCGATCTTGATGCCGACGGCCTTCAGCCGCGACAGCGTATTGATCGTCTGGTCGCTCTTGTTGAGCAGGATCGATTCGGTGATTTCAAGCTCGAGCCGGCTCGGCTCCAGCCCGCTTTTCTCAAGCGCGCCCATGACGTTCTGGATGAGACTGGTGCTGTGGAACTGAACCGGCGACAGATTGACGGCCACCTTCATGTCCTCGTCCCAGCCCATCGCCTCGCGGCAGGCGGTCTCCATCACCCATTTTCCGAGCGAATGGATGAGACCGGTTCTTTCCGCCACGGGAATGAAAACGCTGGGCGGCACATCGCCCCGCACCGGATGTTTCCAGCGCAGCAGCGCCTCGAATCCGCAGAGCTTGCGGGTCTGCGTCGCCACCTGCGGCTGGTAATAGACTTCCATCTCGTCGTTCTGCAGCGCGGTCTGCAGATCGGCCTCGAAGGATTTCTTCTCGGTCAGCTGTTTCTGCATGCGGACCTTGAAAACGCTCGCCCGGCCGGGGCCGATAGCCTTGGCCTCATAAAGCGCCAAGTCGGCACGCTTGAACAATTCATCCGCATCGACGGCGCCGTGCGAAATGGCGATGCCGATGCAGGTGCCAATTTTGACCTCCTGCTCACCCAGCTGGTAGGTGCGGCTGATCTGGTCGATGAGCTTGGTGGCAAGGCGGCGGGCGGCGTCCTCGTTCAGATCGTCGGAGACGACGGCGAATTCGTCGCCGCCCAGACGGCAGACCATGTCATAATCGCCGCCGATGGCCGAAAGGCGCTGCGCCACGGCCTGAAGCAGCGCATCGCCCGCATCATGGCCGAGCGTGTCGTTCACGTCCTTGAAGCCGTCGAGATCGAGGAGAAGGATGGCCGTCGTTCCCGTACCGCCGAAGGATCGGCGCAATCTCTCTATCAATTCCTGCCGGAACAGCGCACGGTTCGGCAGGCCCGTCAGCGCATCGTGATAGGCATCATGCTCGAGCCGGACATTCTTCGCCTGCAATTCCAGCGTGGCGGCGCGCAGATCGTCCGTCAGGCCGCGCATGCTTTTCTGCGCGCGGTTCAGGAGGTCGTTCTGGCGAAGCAGCAATATGACAAGTGCTATACCGCACAGGATGAGGCCGCCTGCCAGCGCGGTGTAAACGATATGCAGCTTGCGCACATCCTCATGGGCCGTATCGATGAGATTGACGTCATAAGCGACGGAAGACGAGGCCAGCGTCGTCATCGGCGCGTCAAGTGCGCTCATTGCCGAAAGCAGATCCGGCACATCGGCCGGATTAAGGTTGTTCACCTGCTGCTCCAGACGGGCCAGAACGGCATCAAGACGGGTCACTAGATCCCGCCACTGCTGCTTTTCGTCGATGAAGGCGCCCAGATTGCCCTGCTTCAGAAGCTCAAGGCGGCTCAGCATGATGTCCAGACGCAGTTGCAACTCGTCCCGGTCGATCTTGCCGGGATTGAGCGCAAAGACGGCCAGCTTGTTCTGGAGGCGCAGATATTCGGCTACGGTCTGGCTGACGGCCCAGGAATCATTGTAGCGGGCGAATTTCTGCAGAGCGGTCTGCCGCTCGGCAATGACGAAAGCGATATAGCCCGTTGCCAGGACGAAGCAACAGATGATCACCGCCACAAGTTTTCGCAAACGGCACCTTTATTCCACTATCAGTTTGGCAACTTGCCATGCGGACCGCGAATAATAGGTCTGCTTCTGCAGCTCCGGGTCGCTGTCATAGGGATAGATGACGAACAACGGGCCTTTTTCGCGAACTGTCATGTAATTGCCATCCAGCTTGATCGCCAGGATAACGTTAAATTTCTTAAAATCTTCAATAGGTATCGTGCTGACATAATCGTTGAGAGCGACCGCCGTGACGCTGGTGCCCTTTGCACCGACGACATCCATCAGTTTCGCCAGCGAGACACCATCGAAACGGACACGGCCGTCATGCCAGGGCGTCGTCGTCTCCACCGTCTCCATGCCGAGCGCTTCCAGCATGTCACGATCAAATACCGCGGCGCCATCGGCATTCGTATTACTGATGTTTCCGGATATGGTTAATATCGGCTTTCCCTGCGGTTTGGCAATTTCCCCGGCTTCGGCACAGGAAAGCCACGCAAGCGACAAGAACGCACTGAGAAGTACCCGGGCGAAACTCATACTTTTTCTCCATCGATAACGTTCAGGTCGAGGGTTTTCACCAACCTTTGAAGGTCAAGGGAACCGACGTTAGCAATATATATCAGGAACTGATGTTATATCCTCACTGAGATTTTATCCGTATTTTCTCTAGGTTTTGAGTAAACCCTTTGGATAATTTTTCCGTCTTATTGTAGTTTTTTACACTCGACGCCCTGTTATGACGCAGGCGGCAAGCCCCGGAGACCCCTCCCGATAATTCGTCAGGTGCGACAAAGGCCGAATTGTGGCGAGAGCCTCGCCGTCGCCGCACAGGTTCATCTGATTCGCGTGAGGCGGCCGGGCAGGCGTCGCCCCATCTCCGCGCCGGATTGAAATGACGAATGACAAATTCCGCATCATAGAAAAATCATGACGATTGCCGGGGCGCATGGTTGAAACATACCGCCCGGAACTTAATATAAAGGCTGTCGTTTCCGTTTCCGGCAATTCCAGAAGCCTCTTGTCGGAAATATCCAGACACATGTTCCGCGCAGCGAAAGCCGCGATGCCGGTTTCGTCCGGCCAGGACAATTCTGTTCACGTCTCCGGGCCGGACGGCATTCGCCGTATCGGCCGCATCATGAAGGTAGCCCCTATGCACACCTATCCCGACATCAAACTTCTCATTGATGGCGAATGGCGAGACGCCGTTTCCGGCAAGACGATCGCCGTGTCCGATCCGGCAACCGACGAGATCATCGGCGCGATCGCGCACGCCGAGAAGGAAGACCTCGATCTGGCGCTTGCCGCCGCCGAGCGCGGTTTCAAGCTGTGGCGCGACACCTCCCCCTTCGAGCGCTCGAAGATCATGCGCAAGGCGGCCGATATCCTGCGCGAGCGCAAGGACAAGATCGCCTATATCATGACCCGCGAGCAGGGTAAGCCGCTGGCGCAGTCGGGCACCGAAATCATGGGTGCCGCTGATACCATCGACTGGTTCGCGGAAGAAGCACGCCGCACCTATGGCCAGGTCATCCCGGCCCGCGCGAGCGGCGTTTCGCAGCTTGCCATCAAGCTGCCGGTCGGCCCTGTGGCGGCGTTCACGCCGTGGAACTTCCCGATCAACCAGATCGTCCGCAAGCTTTCCGCAGCGCTCGCCACCGGCTGCTCCATCATCGTCAAGGCGCCCGAGGAAACACCGGCATCGCCGGCCGAACTCATTCGCGCCTTCGTGGATGCGGGCGTGCCTGCCGGCGTCATCGGTCTCGTTTACGGTGTTCCATCCGAAATTTCGGAATATCTGATCCCGCATCCGGTCATCCGCAAGATTTCCTTCACCGGTTCCACGCCCATCGGCAAACATCTGGCCGCACTTGCGGGCAAACACATGAAGCGCGCCACGATGGAACTGGGCGGCCACGCGCCTGTCATGATCTTTGACGATGCCGATATCGACAAGGCGATCGAAGTGACCTCGCTTGCCAAGTTCCGCAATGCCGGTCAGGTCTGCGTCGCCCCCACCCGCTTCCTCGTGCAGGACGGCGTGGCCGATCGCTTCCTTGAAGGTTTCGTGGAAGCGACGAAGGCCATCAAGGTCGGCAACGGTCTCGAAGATGGCGTCATCATGGGCCCGCTCGCCAATGAGCGCCGCATTCCGGCACTGGAAGGCCTCATCAGCGACGCCGTTTCCCATGGCGCAGAATTGAAGACCGGCGGCCGTCGCATCGGCAACAAGGGCAATTTCTTCGAGCCGACGGTTCTCGCCAATGTGCCCACCACCGCCAAGATCATGAATGACGAGCCCTTCGGCCCGGTCGCGATCATCAACCGCTTCTCGAGCTTCGATGACGCCATCACCGAAGCGAACCGCCTGCCCTTCGGCCTTGCATCCTACGCTTTTACCGGTTCGGTCAAGACCGCGCACGCACTTGGCCAGCAGGTAGAGGCCGGCATGCTGACCATCAACCATAATGGCCTTGCGCTTCCCGAAGTCCCCTTCGGCGGCATCAAGGATTCCGGTTATGGCACGGAAGGCGGCTCGGAAGCGGTTCAGGCCTATCTGGAGACCAAATTCGTCAGCCAGATGAGCTGAAGTTAGTTTGTCACGAAACTTCTTCTCCCCGTCGGGGAGAAGAAGTAAGCGGTACCCACTCGGTCCGTCAGCACTCTTCGAAAGTTGCTCAGCCCTTGCCTCCAGCCTCATCCTGCCCTAAAAGAACAAAAAGTGAACTTTGAGGGCAATATGAGCGACACGGCGGCACCTTCATTGAAGGAAATCTTCAACCGCGAGAAACTGCGGCACATCGCCGATCAGACCAGGGCCGTTCATCCGCAGTTTGACATCTCAGCCTTCATGGCGCTCGCCACCGAAAACCTCGAGGCCTTGGGCATCATGCAGCGCATGCGGCAGGTGGCGACGAGCCTGCATGCGACACTTCCCGGCGACTATGCCCGCAACATCGAAATCCTGACCGCCGCAGCGCCGGGCATCGGCAACGGTTTTGCCTCCATTTCGCTGCCGGAATATGTGGCGCTCTACGGCCTCGATGATTTCGATCTTTCCATGGAAGCGCTGCATTATTTCACCCGTTTCGGCTCCTCGGAATTCGCCATCCGTCATTTCCTGCAAAGGGATATGGCCCGTACCCTTGCCGTGATGGAGACATGGTCACGACATGAAAACGAACATGTGCGGCGGCTGGCGAGCGAGGGCTGCCGGCCGCGCCTGCCATGGTCATTCCAGCTCAAACCCCTGATCGACGATCCATCCCCGGTCACTGGTATCCTCGAGGCCATGAAAGCTGATGAGGCGCTTTATGTGCGCAAATCCGTCGCCAATCATCTGAACGACATCACCAAGGACAATCCCGCTTTCGTGCTGGCGCTCATCGATGCATGGCCGAAGGAAAACCCGCATACGCGCTGGATTACACGCCAAGCCCTGCGCACGTTGATCAAGAAGGGCGACGCCGCCGCGCTTGCCCATCTTGGCGCACATGAGGAAGCGGAAATTGCACTTGCGGCATTTCAGGTTACGCCGGACAAGGTGGCTCTCGGCAACCCTGTGCGGATTTCAGCCTCTTTCACCTCGACGGCGAAACGCCCGCAGAAACTGGTGATCGACTACGCCGTGCACTACGTGAAGAAGAGCGGCGACGCCTCGGCGAAAGTCTTCAAGTGGAAAGAAATCGAGCTTCAGCCCGGTGAGACATGCGCGCTGTCGATCAGCCGCGCCATACGCGATTTCACCACCCGCAAACACTATCCCGGCCTTCACAGGGTTGAGCTGATGATCAACGGCAAGCTTGTGGCAGAAAGCGCCTTCGAGCTTCTGGGCTGACAACGGCTCATGCCGCCGGGAAAATCTTCGCCCGGCGGATGATGACGGAACCGCGGTCACCGGCGGCGACGTCGTTTTCCGGCGGCACGTCAAATTCCAGGATGTCGCCGCCATCGGTGCTGGCGATTACCCGGCGTTCACCCGCCCGGTCGAGAACCCGCGCCACCGAGGCCGGAATGCCCTCATGCAGATCTTCCCATTCGAGATCGCCGGGGCGGGCATAGATATCCACGACGCCATCTCCTTGCGCATAGGAGAAAGGCAGCTCATTGTCACCGACATAGACCTTGCCGCCGCGCGCCACGCCGGAGACCCGGTTGGCATCACCCAGAAAGCGCATGACGAAGGCGCTGTTCGGCTGGCGGCAGACCTCCTTCGGCGTGCCCTCCTGTACGATTTCGCCCTGATTGAGGATGACAACACGATCGGCAAGATCGAGCGCCTCTTCCTGGTCATGCGTCACGAAAATCGTGGTGATGCCGAGCGAATCGTGAATCTCGCGCAGCCAGCGGCGAAGGTCGCGGCGCACATTGGCGTCCAGCGCCCCGAAAGGCTCATCGAGCAGAAGTACCTTTGGATCGACCGAAAGCGCACGCGCCAGCGCCACGCGCTGCCGCTGCCCGCCGGAAATCTGCGCCGGGAAACGGTCGCCCAGACCATCAAGCTTCACCAGCCGCAAAAGCTCCCCAACGCGGGCGTCGATCGCCGCCTTGTCCCGCTTCACCTTCGAGACCTTCATGCCGAAAGCGATGTTTTGATGCAGAGTCATATGCGGGAAAAGCGCATAATGCTGGAACACAAAACCGACGCCGCGGTCACGCACCGGAATATTGGTGGCGTCCTCGTCGCCGAAAAAGATACGGCCGCCATCGCTATATTCGAGACCGGCGACCATGCGCAAAATCGTCGTCTTGCCGGAGCCTGAGGGACCGAGCAGTGCCAGAAGCTCGCCGCTTTCGATATCCAGCGAAACATCGCGCACGGCGCGGAAGGTATCGAAGGTCTTCACCACATTTTCGAGGCGGATTTTCATGGGAATCAGGTCTCCGTGGCGATGGCGGCGTCGCCGTTGGTCTTCTTGGCCCCGCGCCCGGCGCCGCGTCGTTCCAGCGCCACCTTGGCGATGATGGTGACGACGGCGAGCAAGGCAAGGATGGAGGCTGACGCGAAGGCGCCGGCCGTCTGGTAGTCGTGGTAAAGCAGCTCGATATGCAGCGGCAGCGTATTGGTCTGGCCGCGAATATTGCCCGATACGACCGATACCGCGCCGAATTCACCCATCACGCGGGCGTTGCACAGCACGACGCCATAAAGCAGCGCCCATTTGATATTCGGCAAGGTCACCGAAAAGAAGGTGCGCCAGCCGGATGCGCCAAGCGAGGTCGCCGCCTCCTCAAGATCACGGCCCTGCGCCTGCATCAGCGGGATCAGTTCGCGCGCCACGAAAGGCGCGGTCACGAACATCGAGGCGATGACGATGCCGGGCAGCGCAAAGAGTATCTTGATGTCATGCGCATCGAGGAACGGGCCGAACAAACCCTGAAGGCCGTAAACGAAGAGATAGGCGACGCCGGCGACGATCGGCGAAATCGAGAAGGGTATTTCGATCAGCACCAGCAGGAAACGCCGGCCCGGGAAATCGAACTTGGTGATCGCCCATGCGGCGGCCACACCGAAGGCGGTATTAACAGGCACGGCGATCAGCGCCGTCAGTACCGTCAGCATGATGGCGTGGCGGGTATCGGGATGGGTGATGGTAGCGGAATAGACCTTCCAGCCCTGCGAAAAGGCCTCGACGCCGATGATGACAAGCGGTGCGACGACCAGCAGGGCACCTATGACGAGCACGAAGGCAATCAGGCTGCGGCGAACAAGAGGCGCGTCGCCAACCCGTGGCGGCTTGCGGTGTGAAGAAACGGCACTCATGTCTCAGCCCCTCACCGTGTAACGAAGCGCGCGCGCCTGCAGGTAATTGGTCACCGCCAGCATCACGAAGGCGGTGATGAGCAGCACGGAGGCGATGGCGGCCGCCGCCTGATAATCATATTCCTCCAGCCGGATGAAGATCAGCAGCGCGGTGATCTCAGTCGAAAACGGCTGGTTGCCGGCGATGAAGATGATCGCCCCGAATTCGCCGAGGCTGCGGGCGAAGGACAGCGACAGACCAGCGAGCAACGCCGGCGTCAGGAGCGGCAGGATTATCTTGCGGAAAATTTCGAGATCGGAACCACCGAGCGATTGCGCCGCTTCTTCCAGCGCCGGATCGAGGTCTTCCAGAACCGGCTGCACGGTGCGAACGATGAAGGGCAGGCTGGTAAAGGCCATCGCCACCATGATGCCAAGCGGCGTGTAGGCCACCTTGATGCCGAATTGGGAAAGCACCGAGCCGAACCAACCGTTGCCCGCAAAAAGCGTCGTCAGCGCAATGCCGGCAACGGCGGTGGGAAGCGCAAAAGGCAGATCGACGATGGCGTCCACGATGCGCCAGCCGGGAAAGCGGTAACGTGTCAGCACCCAGGCAAGCGCCACCCCGAAAATGACGTTGAACAGCGTGGCGGCCAGCGCACAGAGCACGGTAACACGATAGCTGGCGACGGCGCGCGGAGAAGAGATGATCGACCAATATTCGGCAGGGCCTAGGCTTGCCGCCTTGAACACCAGCGCCGAGAGCGGCAGAAGCACGATGATGGCGACGTAAGTCAGGGTAACGCCAAGGGACAATTTCAGCCCCGGCAGAACATTCCGTTTCAAACCCCGCCCCCAATTCATCAAAAAGCGACCCGGCAGTTTCCCGCCGGGTCTTCTATCTGTTCTTTGTCGTTGTGATTAACGGCTGCCGTAAAGCGTATCAAGCGTCGCGCCGGATGCAAAATGCTCTTTCTGAATTTTGTCCCAGCCGCCGAAGACATCATCGACGTTGACGAGGCGAATGGCCGGGAACTTATCCTTGAACTCGCCAACGACCTTTTCATTGTGAACGCGGTGGCCAAATTCGGCGGCGATGCGCTGGCCTTCCTCGGTATAGAGGAAGTCGAGATAGCTCTTCGCCAGATCACGCGAGCCGCGCTTGTCGACCACCTTGTCCACCACGGCCACCGGGAATTCGGCGAGCAGGCTGACGGAGGGCACAACGCCTTCCACCTTGTCGGCGCCATATTGCTTGGCGATGCCGCGGGTCTCGGCTTCGAAGGTGATCAGCACGTCGCCGATCTCGCGTTCCACGAAAGTGGTGGTGGCGGCGCGGCCTCCGGTGTCGAAAACCGGCGTATTGTCGAAGATTTTCTTGACGAATTCCTGGACCTTCTTCTCGTCGCCGTTGAACTTCTCCTTGGCGTAAGCCGTGGCGGCGAGATAGGTGTAACGGGCGTTACCCGAGGTCTTCGGATTGGGGAAAACGATCTTCACATCGTCGCGGGCAAGATCGTCCCAGTCCTTGATACCCTTGGGATTGCCGGCGCGCACGAGGAAGGACGGGAAGGAATAGAACGGCGATGCGTCGTTCGCAAAATCCTTCTTCCAGTCGGCTGAAACGAAGCCCTGCTTCACCAGAAAATCGACATCGGTCACCTGGTTGAAGGTGACAACATCGGCTTCAAGACCCTCGACAATGGCGCGCGCCTGCTTGGAGGTGCCGGCATGCGACTGATCGACGGTTACGCCCGGATGCTGCTTGATAAACGCCTCGTTCTCGGCCGCAAAAACTTCGCGGGCGACATCGTAGGATGCGTTGAGGATGGTGGTCGGAGACTGCGCCTGCGCCGCACCTGCAAAAAGAGCGGCAACGGCAGTACCGATAATGAGAAGACGTTTCATGAATACCCCCGGCAATTCGAATGGTGTTCAACATAGCGGGCGGCGGCAACGCCCGCGAGAAACAACTGTGCCTTGCAGGGGTATGGATTGGAAATTTCACCCAAAGAATAAGCACTCAAAAGGTGATGATTTCATATAGGGCAAGAAGCCGAATTTCTTTTGCGTCACCCTTCCCAAAATCTCGGAGAGAACCATGAAATTCATTACGCCCGCAACATGTATTCGCATTGAGCGTAGCCCTCGTCCTTGTGCTTGTCACAGGAATGAGGGCGGAGATTCGCCAGTCTCCAGGCAACAGGCGCGGTCTCCACTGATCTAAAGGCGATGATCGGGAAACAGATTGCCGGAATGCCCGGCAAAATAGGGCGCCAGATTCTCCTCCCGCACCTCTTCCAGCCGCGCCGGTTGCCAGCGGGGATTGCGGTCCTTGTCGATAAGGGCCGCACGCACGCCTTCGTAAAAATCGTGCTGGCGCAATATCTCCGTGCCGGCGGCAAATTCCCGCTCCAGGCATTCGATGAGGCTCGCGCTTTCGCGGCCGAGGCGCAGCAGCTTCAGGGTCAGTTTCAGACTGGTGGGAGAGCGCTTTTGCAGGACCTCAAGGGTCTCGCGCGAAAACGCATCTTGGCGCGCCGAAAGTGCCGCGAAAATTTCTTCGACGGTATCAAAACGGAATGTCGCGTCGATAATATCCCGATTTAGGGATAAAACGCCTTCATCGGCCTCAACCGCCTGCGCCATGATCGCCGTCTCGATGCTGTCTATATCCGCCGCTTGCGACAGGTTCTGGACCAGACCGTCGAGACGGTCCGAAGGAACAATATAATCGGCAAAGCCGGCGTAGATGGCATCAGCGGCCGTAACCGCGTTGCCCGTCAGCCCCAGCCAGGTGCCGCATTCGCCCGGCGCTCGTGGCAGGAGCCAGGAGCCGCCAACGTCAGGGAAATAACCGATGCCTGTTTCCGGCATGGCGAGTTTTGTGCGTTCCGTGACGATGCGGTGGCTGCCATGGGCTGAAATGCCGACACCGCCGCCCATGACGATGCCGTCCATCAGGGCAATATAGGGCTTGCTGAAGCGGGCGATGCGATAGTTGAGCGGAAATTCTTCCCGCCAGAAATCAAGCACCTGCGGGTCGCCGGCCTTGCCAAGATCATGAATGATGCGAACATCGCCCCCGGCGCAAAGCCCCCTGTCGCCTTCCCCGGTCAACACCGCGCAGGCAACACCGGCATCCTCCTCGAAACGCTGAAGCGCCTGAAACAGGCCGCGAACCATCGCCAACGTCAGGCTGTTGATCGCCTTCGGGCGGTTGAGGCGAATGATGCCAGCCCCTCCCCCCTTCTTGACGATGACCTGCGCATCCGCTTCCGTTGTCTGTTCCAAGACCGCCTCCTCCGCTGCCCATTCATCCGGCCATCTTGGCGGCCTTGGGCCGATCACGCAACGTTGATCTTCTCTTGTAGGAACGTCTTTCGCCCAAACCGCTTTAACGGGGACAAAATGCCAGAAATCCGTTTTTGCAATGCAGCATGTTTGCTTGACGCCCGGAAAATCATGGCATGTAATGGGCTCTGGAAATGCCGGCATTGATTCCTGTCGAGCGTGTGCCGGACCAAGCGGAATGTCGCCTTCTCAAAGGCGCTGTAAACAGCAACGGGAGACGAGCATGCAGGTTTCGGAACACGAATGGATCAGCAAACGGGCATATACACTCTGGGAAAAGGAAGGCCATCCCACTGGGCGCGACGCGCACCACTGGGAACAGGCCAGGCATGAATTTTCGCTGCTGAAGACATCGGAAGCGACAAAACCCGCAACGCGCAAGAAGGCCGCTCCCAAGGTCGCGGCTGCCGATGCCGCACCGGATGCAGAAACCCCGGCGAAACCCAAGAGCCGTGCCCGCAAGGCTGCTGCCACGAAATAGGGGCTCGTGCCGTTAAGCTGAAGCCACCAATGAAAAAGCCCGACGAAATTCGCCGGGCTTTGTCTGTTTAGCGCGGGTCACAACCCGGATCACCGACCCGGCAGCCATCCCGGAGGTTTTCCGACGCAGGCGCACGGCGCGGGTCATCCCACTGGCGACGCTCGGCAGGAAGCCGGCCCTCATTCTGATTTGGCTGGCGATCGCGATTGCGATCCCGGTTCTCATCTTCGAAGCGCCGGCGATCGTCATCGCGACGGGGCCTGTCCTGATTTCTGTCGCCCTGGTTCCAGTCGCCATAACGACGTTCCCAGCGTCCGTCATTCGGACCGCCGCCCTGACGGGGATCGCGCCACTCGTCACGACGACCATCACGCCAGTCATCCCGGCGTCCGTCACGCCACTCGTCACGCGGACGCGGGCGATCCCATCCGGCACTCGGCGGCGGGGCGTTCCAGTAACCACCTGATGGCGGCGGACGACGCCAGCGGTCACGCTCGCGGTAGAAGTCGCGGTCGCGATAATAGCGGTCCCAATAACGGCCGACTTCAAAGGTGATAACCGGCACGCCGAGATCGCGGTAATAACGCGGTTCGACATAGACCCGGTTCTGCCGGTAGGTCGTGGCGATGTAACGCCCAGCTACCCAGCCGCGACCGCCCACGAACGCGACATCGCACCAGGGCGTGTCGGAAAGGCAGCCATGGACGGTGAGCGGCGCGCCATTCGGGATCACCACAACAGCCGGATAGGCCGTGCTCGGGCCGGAGCGCATATTCACATTCGCGGTGGCGAAACCGCGCGTCGCAGCTTCGGCAAGTGCCGGCGCGGCGAGCATGGCCACCAGCGCAATTGCGCCAAACAGTTTTTTCTTCACTTCTTTCTCCTCAAGCAAAGGCCCGCTTTGCCCTTGTCGGCATCCACCACTTCGATGGACGAGTATGCGTTCCGCATACTGCCACGATCGGAAAATACGCGTTGCTGCATGAACGCAGCATGAAACAAATGAGACGCCTCATCAGTTCCACCTGCGGCAATGAGCGCCCGACAAATTGCCGCCGGAATGGACCGCCGGTCTTGACTTCGGGGGGCAATCATCCGACTTCAATGCAACAGCAATATGGAGCAGAACCATGAGCGAAACCGCACAGACGACCGTCGACCAGAGCGAAGTGGATCGCTTCTCCGCGATGGCTGCGGAATGGTGGAGCCCGACCGGCAAGTTCCGCCCGTTGCACAAGTTCAATCCGGTGCGGCTCGAATATATCCGCAACCGGATCTGCGACAATTTCGGCCGCGACCCGAAGGCGCACCGCCCGCTGGAAGGGCTGCGCATACTGGATATTGGCTGCGGCGGCGGCCTTCTCTCCGAACCCGTTGCGCGCATGGGCGCGGATGTGGTGGGCGCCGATCCCTCGGAAAAAAATATCGGCATCGCCTCCACCCACGCCCGCGAAAGCGGGGTAATCGTTGACTACCGCGCCGTGACCGCCGAACAGTTGCAGGAAGCTGGCGAGACCTTCGACGTCATCCTCAACATGGAGGTGGTCGAACATGTGGCCAATGTCGATCTCTTCGTCACCACCTGCGCAAAAATGGTGCGACCCGGCGGGTTGATGTTCGCCGCCACCATCAACCGCACGCTCAAAGCCCGGGCACTGGCAATCTTCGCCGCCGAAAACGTGCTGCGCTGGCTGCCGCGCGGCACGCACCAATATGAAAAGCTCGTTCGCCCGGAAGAGCTTGAACGGCCGCTGGTGGCAAGCGGCATGGACATCATCCACCGCACCGGCGTGTTCTACAACGTGCTGCAGGACCGCTGGAATCTTTCACCTGACATGGAGGTCAACTACATGATGCTGGCGAAACGACCGGCGCAAGGCTAACACGGGGCGCTCTGTGAGTGATGTCGTTCTAAAGAAATTCAGTTGACGTCATCAGGCAAAACCGGCAGCGGCGCGATCTCTATACCCTCATCCAGCAGGGCCTTGGCTTCCTGCGCAGAGGCATTGCCGATGATGCCGCGCTCATCCGCCTCGCCATAATGGATCTTGCGCGCCTCTTCGGGAAATTTATCGCCGACATCCTCGGCATTGGCGCGGATATTGGCGACAGCCTCGCGGATTTTCGCCATCGCCTCTTTCCTGGCCGTATCCATGGCGAGCGTCTGGCGTTCGTCTTTCTTGCGGGCGGTGGAGACCGAGGGCGCCATCAATAGCTTGGAGACCTGCACGGAATTGCAGACCGGGCAGGACAGGAAACCGCGCTGCAACTGATTGTCGAAATCGTCGCTACCGGCAAACCAGCCTTCAAACTCATGGCCCTTTTCACAGGCCAGCGCATAACGGATCACGCCGCTTCACCTCCGGCAGGTTTCAGGGGAATGACGGTGTCCAGTCCGAACTCGCGAGCATTGCGCAGATTGGGAATCTTGCCACGCGCAGCCGCGACCAGCGACGTGTCGATCTCGGCGATGATTATCTCTTCTCCAGCGCCGCCGGCAATGGCCAGAACCTTGCCCCAGGGATCGATGATGATGGAATGGCCAAAGGTCTCCCGCCCGTCCTCATGCACGCCGGCCTGCGCGGCAGCAATGACAAAAGCGCCATTTTCAATGGCGCGGGCGCGCAGCAGGATCTCCCAATGCGCCTCCCCCGTCTGCCGGGTGAAAGCCGCCGGAACCGTCAGAACCTCTGCACCGGCCAGTGCTTCAGCGCGAAAAAGCTGCGGAAAACGGACGTCGTAACAAATCGCAAAGCCGAATTTCGCCAGCGGAAGTTCAGCGATACGCGCCACCTCGCCGGGTTGATAAGCAGCGCTTTCGCGCCAGCTTTCACCATTGTCGAGATCGACATCGAACATATGGATCTTGTCATAGCTGCAGATGCGCGAACCATCCGGCGCGAAGAGAAAACCGCGATTGGCGATCTTGCCATCCGGCCGGGCAATCGCGGTCGAGCCGACATGGACATGAATGCCGAGTTCGCGGGCGAGACGCGCGGCCGTCGCAACGATGATATCGCCATCGTCATCCTGCAATTGCGCACGCAACGCCTGCCTGTCCTTCTGAATGGCGCCCGTCATTTCCGGGGTCTGCACATAAACGGCGCCCTCGGCTGCAGCCGCCCGCACCAACCGTTCCATATCGGCGGCGTTTTTTGCCGGGTCGACGCCGGAGCGCATCTGAATGGCGGCAGCCTTGAAACTCATCATATCCTCCATGCCCGCAAATCGGGCCGATCAGGCGGCCAGCAGCACGTCCAGTTTGCCGGCGCGCTCCAGCGCGTGCAGATCATCACAACCGCCCACATGCTCGCCATTGATGAAGATTTGCGGGAACGTTGTACCGCCGGATTTTTCGATCATTTCCTGCCGGTATTCGGGCGTCGTCGTAGCGTTATATTCGGCGTAATCCACGCCCTTGCTGTCCAGCAGCGCCTTGGCGCGCGCGCAATAACCACAAAAATCCCGCGTATAGATCGTTACCGGTGCCATGTTTTCAAAGCCCTCGCAAACGTGCGGTAAAACGCACGATAAAGTTATGTCATTCAGGTTTCATATAGGGCCGGAAATGGCCATTGCAAAGGTCAAAACCGTCACATCCACGGCACCGGCCTTGCGCAGGGCGCGGCTTGCCGCACCCACCGTCGCACCGGTGGTATAGACGTCGTCCACCAGCACCACGCGCTTGCCATGGACATCGGTTTCCCGGCCGGGCGCGAGCGCGAAAGCGCCGCGCACATTGTCCTGTCGGGCAAGTGCCGAAAGCCCCACCTGCCGCTCGGTCGGCTTCACGCGCAACAGCGTGCCGGCAAGCACGGGCTTGCCGGCGGCCTTGGCCAGATGCCGTGCCAGCTCGGCGGATTGATTGAAACGGCGGCGCAGGAAACGGTGCCGATGCAACGGAACGGGCACGATGCAATCACAGTCACCCACCGTTCCGTCACTTGCCCTCAGCATCCACAGCGCCATCAGTCGGGCGAGATCGGTCCGGTCCTGATATTTCAGCCGGTGCACGAGCTTGCGGGCGGTTCCCTCATGGCTTGCGACGGCACGCAGCCGGTCAAAGGGCGGCGGTTCGGCAATGGCCCGCGCGCTCACAAAACCGTCTCCGTGATCCCGCGCGAAGGGAATGCCCAGAACCTCGCAAAAGGGGCGATCGATAAAGCCCACATCCCGCCAGCAATCCGCGCATAAGGCACCCTCGCCGCCGGTCATGCGGGTGCAGCCCGCGCAGGTTGGCGGGTAGACCATACGGAAGAGCGCGCGCCACATGTCTCCTGCTGCCGCCGGCACGGCCGCGGACTTCGATAGCAACGCCGAAAACAGACTTTCACCAGCACCCATGAGGTTGACTTTACCGCTGAACGGGTGCCTTTGCGAGAGCGATAGTTCCGTCCCGTCACCGGGAGAACGATGCCCGCAGCGGCATGACAGTAACGATACGGCCCGCCGATCCCGAAGGCGTTTGAGGCCGAGCAGGCAAGACGATGGATATTCTCTTTGACCAGGCCCTAATCGAACAAAACCGTCACCGGGCGTGGGCCAGACGCGATGACAAGGCCCTGTTTCTTCTCGATATGGCGGCCGAAGAGCTGGCCGACAGGCTCGCCATCGTCGAGCGCCAGTTCGAGACCGCGATCGAACTTCATGGCGGAACCGGCGTCACCGCCCGACGCCTGGCGGAGACCGGCAAGGTCGATACCATTCGCCGTATCGAAACCGAGAGTTCTTTTGCGACGGATGCAAATATTCCCGAGGCCGCTTCCATGGAGCATCTGCCGCTTGAGGAGGCCTCCGCCAATCTCATCGTCTCACCACTTGCCCTGCATCTGACCAACGACACCCCCGGTGCGCTGATCCAGATCCGGCGGGCATTAAAACCGGACGGTCTGTTTCTCGGCGCCATTCCCGGCAGCGGCACCCTGCAGGAACTGCGCGATGTGCTGCTGACCGCAGAGGCCGAACTGACCGGGGGCGCAAGTCCGCGTGTCATTCCCTTCGCCGATGTGCGCGATGTCGGCGCGCTTTTGCAGCGCGCCGGGTTTGCGCTTCCCGTTACCGATGCGGAAAGCTACACGGTTCGTTACGATTCTATTTTTCCGCTGATGCGGGACCTGCGCGCCATGGGCATGGCCAACCCGCTGGCAAGCCGCAGCAGAAAACCGCTCAACCGCGCCTTTTTCCTGCGCGCAGCGGAGCTTTACGCCGAGCGCTATTCAGATCCTGACGGGCGGATAAGGGCGACATTTTCCATTATTTACGTATCAGGCTGGGCCCCGCACGAAAGCCAGCAGAAACCGCTAAAGCCCGGCTCCGCCAAGGTGCGGCTTGCCGATGCCTTGAAGACAACAGAGGTGAAGCTGTCCTGAGCGATCAGCCCTACAGGTTCGACTGGGCAAAAGTATCTACGATGAACTGAAACACGGCATTGATATTGCTGCTGATGTTGCCTGCGCCAGCGATGAGGGCGGCGGAGAGCAGCCCCACGATCAAGCCGTATTCAACGGCTGTCGCACCGTCTTCGTTTTTGCAAAAATTGATAAAAAAATGCAGCACAGGATATTCCCCATCCACCGGTGCGTTCCGACAACCGGCATCTGCCCTGTTGAAATCAACACTATCCTAGGTCGGCGATGTGAGAAATCCGTTACCGTTGATGGTAAACGATCAGCAACCGCTCTCGTTGCTGTAACCCGTGACCACGCAGGGCATCTCCGGCATCGGCTGGGTGATGCTGCGACGAATGGAATAGGTCTTGCCGACATCGGTCTTCTTGATGGAGCCCGTGCTGATCATGTCGTAATTTTCGGGAAACTGCGCCACGCGCGTGGAAGATTTTCCGGCAAGCATGGGGGTGATGATCAGGGAAAGGGCGATAACCGCCGTGCCAAAAAGCAGCGCCACATTGAGCACGCCGGTGCGACGGGATTTGTTGGAATACAAATGACGACCTTCCACCGTCTTCCAGAAATCCTCGTTCATGACCAACCTCGTCTCGCGCAGTTTACCGCTTCTTTAGCTTAACAATCTGCCAGAGGGTGCTGAACGATCTCTTAACACAGCCCCGTTTTGGTACGGTAAAGCGCTGGCAACAGGGCATTTTCACGAAGCTGTGACGGGATGACCTTACAAGGGTGGGATCCAGCCTCGCACTCGACAATTGCGTACTCGACAGGCTGATCCCGATCGCGCGCAAACGCCACGCCGCCAGCTTACAGCAGATCCTGCAGGAAGGGGATGAGCGGCTCATCGGCCGGCGGCATGGGGTAGTCACGCAGAGCCTGCGGCTTTACCCATTTCAGCGCCTGCCCTTCCCGGCCATGCGCAATGCCCTCATAACGGCGGCACACGTAAAGCGGCATCAGGAGGTGAAAGGTCTCATAGGTGTGGCTGGCGAAAGTCAGCGGTGCAAGGCAGGCGACCTTGGTCTTGATGCCCAGTTCTTCGTCCAGCTCACGGACAAGGGTTTCCTCCGGCGTCTCGCCGTGCTCCACCTTGCCGCCCGGAAACTCCCACAGGCCAGCAAGCGACTTGCCTTCAGGACGCTGCGCCAGAAGGATGCGCCCATCCTGATCGAGGAGCGCGCAGGCGGCGACCAGCAGAATTTTCTTGCCCGCTTCGCTCATTTTTCGTCAACCTTGCGCCAGTAGCGATAGAGGTAGGCATCGGTGAAACCGAATTTTTCATAAAGCGCGATTGCGGGCACATTTGTCGAGACGACCTGCAACCAGGCGCTTTTGGCACCGCTGATCCGTGCCCAGCGCAGCGCCGACGCCAGAATCTGCGTACCGAGGCCCTTCTGGCGCTGCGACTTGTCAACGTCGAGCGACAGGATACCGGCAAGATCGTTATCCTGCACGCAGATCACAGTCGCAAGCGGGCTGCCTTCAACTTCCTCGTTGATGAACAGGCCGAGCGTCGGCTTGATCGAACTAACGATTTCTGCGATCGCTGATCGCTGGGCCGGGTCGCTATCGCTGACCTTGATGCTCGCCTCGACAAAACGGCCGATATCGTGGCTCGGCAGGCTGACCAGCGTTTCCGGCAGTTCCATGCCGGTAAGATCAGCCGTCATGACCCTGACCTCTTCGACCATGGACCAGCCGTCCTTGACCAGAAAGTCCTTGAGTTGCGGCGGCATCAGCGTCGTTTCACGCACCACCAGCGGACGGCCGAAATCCTCGAAGCGCTTGCGTGCCTTTTCCAGCCGCACGGCGCTGTTTCCGTAGTCGGAAGGGTCGAGCGGCACCACGCAGTTGATCCGCTTGGAGGGATGCGAGCCTGTGAGGCGGATTTGCCAGCTGCCGTCATAAATCACCGACGAGGCAGGCCATGCCCGGAAGCTGACGGCTTCCAGACGGCGAACCAGCGGCAGATTGACGGCCTTGTTGTCCTGCATTCTCTTCGGCTCCAACGGTCAGCTCCGGTAGTCGCCGTTGATCGCAACATATTCCTTGGTGAGATCACAGGTCCAGACAGTGGCCTTGCCCTGACCGAGACCAATATCCACCTTCACCGGAATGTCTTCGAGACGCATCACCGCGGTCGTCTCCGCTTCCGAATAATCCGGATCGCGCTCGCCATTAACCGCCACGCGCACGCCGCCGAACCAGATCGCGAGACGGTCGCGGTCTGCCATTTCGCCGGATTTGCCGACGGCCATGACGACACGGCCCCAATTGGCGTCTTCGCCGGCAACCGCGGTCTTCACCAGCGGCGAATTGGCGATGGAAAGGGCGATCTTCTTGGCGGCGGCATCGTTTTCCGCGCCAGTGACAGTGACTTCCACCATCTTGCGCGCGCCTTCGCCGTCGCGAACAACCTGCAGGGCCAGATCCTTCAGGAGATCGTTCAGCGCGACGCGGAAGCCGGCAAGGCGCTCGTCATCGGCGCTCGTCACCTTCACCTGGCCGTCTTCAGCAGCAGCACCCGTGGCAAACAGCATCAGCGTGTCGGAGGTGGAGGTGTCGCTGTCGACCGTCACGGAATTGAAGGTCGGGCCGACACCGGCCGAAAGCAGCGCCTGCAGGGCTGCCGGCTCAATGTCCGCATCCGTCACCACGAAGGAGAGCATCGTCGCCATGTCGGGCGCGATCATGCCGGCACCCTTGGCGATACCGTTGATGGTAACGATGACGCCGCCGATTTCGGCAGTGCGGGTCGAAACCTTGGGATAGGTATCGGTCGTCATGATCGCCTTGGCGGCTTCCTGCCAGAAATCGGCTTCGGCCATACCGTTCATATCGCCCAGAACACCGGCGAATTTGGTGGCGTCCAGCGGCTCGCCGATCACGCCGGTCGATGCCAGAAATACCTCGTTTTCGGAGCAACCGACGGCAGCGGCGGCGGATTTCGCCGTCAACTCGGTCGCTGCCTTACCCTTGACGCCGGTAAAGGCATTGGCGTTGCCGGAATTGACCACCACGGCACGCGCCACGCCGCCGCCGAGATTGGCGCGGCAGAAATCAACCGGGGCAGACGGGCATTTTGATTTGGTGAAGACGCCGGCGACACTTGCCGGCGTGTCGAACACCATCAGCAGAACATCCGTGCGGTTCTTGTACTTGATGCCGGCGGCGGCCGTCGCCATGCGAACACCGCGCAGCGCGGGCATGTCGGGATAGGATTTCGGAGCGAGCGGGGAAACGGCAACGGACATGGGAAGCGCCTGAAATTCTGGAAAGGAGGATCTGGGAATGCCTGAGATGAAACGGGGCGGCCCATAGCCGCCCCGTAACCTGAATTTTTTACTGCTGCGGCTGAGCCTGCTGTTCCTTCGAGGCTTCGTCGTAGCCCTTCTTCAGCGTTTCATCCATGATTTCGATCTTCTGGTCAGCCTTTGCCTTCTCGATGAGGGCAACGTACTTGTCACGCATGACAAGCTGACGAACCTGCGGCTCAACCTGCTCGAAAGCCGGCGGCGGGGCGATGCGCTTGTCTTCCAGCTTGATAACGTGGAAGCCGAACTGGGTCTTCACCGGGGTCTTGGTGTAGGCGCCCTTTTCGAGGCCGAAAGCAGCTTCTTCGAATTCCGGAACCATGCGGCCCTTGCCGAACCAGCCGAGATCGCCGCCGTCATCCTTGTTGGAATCGGTCGACTTTTCCTTGGCGAGGGCTGCGAAATCCTTGCCCGAATCAAGCTGCTTGATGATGTCTTTCGCTTCGTCCTCGCTGGCGACGAGAATATGCGCGGCCTTGATTTCTTCTTCCTGCGGCAGGGCTGCGACTTCCTTGTCGTAGCGCGCCTTCACCTCGTCATTGGTGACGGCCTCGACCACATGCTTGCGGAAATAGGCGTTATGCAGCTCACGGTCCTGGATGAATTCCATGCGCTTCTTGAAATCTTCAGTCTTTTCCAGACCTTCGGCGCTGGCGTTCTTTACCAGAAGCTTGACGTCGATCGCGCCGGAAAGGGCTGCGACCTTCTTCTGCTCGTCGGGAAGCTGCGCGAGCTGCGGGTCGAGGTTGCTCATGGCGAGGTCGAGTTCGGACTGGTGGATTTCCAGATCGCCGACCTTGGCGACAACCTTGTCTTCCTGTGCGAAAGCCGGAAGCTGGAGGCCGAGCGTGGCCACAATCACCGCAGCCGCAATTTTATTATAGCGCAACATTTTGAACCTTTCGGGGACAATGCCGGCTCCAGACATGGTTTCCGGCTCTGAAAAAACTTCCAAACACCGGATTGTGGCCATTCTGTAACGGGCAGAACCGTTGACATCATTTGCCCCCCCTCTTATCTGTCACGCAACCTCGCGTCCAGATACGTTGAAGGGCGAAGTCCGTCATTTGTGCTGAAAACAGCGTGACGGAGAAAAGCGCCCGGCAAAACGGAATTTCAGAAAGGGCCAGTAAGATGGTCAGTCTCGGCGGTATAGCCCGCAAGTTGTTCGGTTCGGCAAATGATCGCCGCGTCCGCTCCTATAAAAGCAAGATCGCAGCCATCAATGCGCTGGAAGACGCCACCAAGGCGCTCTCCGACGAGGCGCTGGCGGCCAAGACCGCCGAATTCCGCCAGCAGCTGGCAGACGGCAAGTCGCTGGACGACCTGCTGATCCCGGCTTTTGCCGTGGCCCGCGAAGCATCGCGCCGTGTTCTCCACATGCGTCCCTTCGACGTGCAGCTGACGGGCGGTATGATCCTGCACGGCGGCGCCATCGCCGAAATGAAGACGGGTGAAGGCAAGACGCTGGTGGCAACGCTTGCGGTCTACCTCAACGCGCTCGCCGGCAAGGGTGTGCATGTCGTTACCGTCAACGACTATCTTGCCCAGCGCGACGCCGCCACCATGAGCAGGCTTTACCGCTTCCTCGGCCTCACCACCGGCGTGATCGTGCACGGGCTGGACGACGACCAGCGCCGCGAGGCTTATGCCTGCGACATCACCTACGCGACGAACAACGAACTCGGCTTCGATTATCTGCGCGACAACATGAAATATGACCGCGCGCAGATGGTGCAGCGCGGCCACAACTACGCGATCGTCGACGAAGTCGACTCGATCCTGGTCGACGAGGCGCGCACGCCGCTCATCATTTCCGGCCCGCTGGACGACCGTTCCGATCTCTACAACACCATCGACGCCTTCATTCCGCTTCTGTCGCCGGAAGATTACGAGATCGATGAGAAGCAGCGCTCGGCCAACTTCTCCGAAGAAGGCACCGAAAAGCTCGAAAACCTGCTGCGGCAGGCGGGTCTCCTGAAGGGCGAATCGCTTTACGACGTCGAAAACGTCGCCATCGTCCATCACATCAACAATGCGCTGAAGGCCCACAAGCTCTTCACCCGCGACAAGGACTATATCGTCCGCAACGACGAGATCGTCATCATCGACGAATTCACCGGCCGCATGATGCCCGGCCGCCGTTATTCCGAAGGTCAGCATCAGGCTCTCGAAGCCAAGGAAAAGGTGCAGATCCAGCCGGAAAACCAGACGCTTTCCTCCGTCACCTTCCAGAACTACTTCCGCATGTATGAAAAGCTGGCCGGCATGACCGGTACGGCCTCGACGGAAGCGGAAGAATTCGGCAACATCTACGGCCTCGACGTCATCGAGGTACCGACCAACCTGCCGATCCAGCGTATCGACGAGGATGACGAGGTTTACCGCACCGGCGAGGAGAAGTTCCAGGCGATCATCACCGAGATCAAGGCGGCGCATGAACGCGGCCAGCCGGTTCTGGTGGGCACGACCTCCATCGAGAAATCCGAGCTTCTTGCGCATATGCTGCGCCAGTCCGGTTTCTCCGACTTCCAGGTTCTGAACGCCCGTTACCACGAGCAGGAAGCCTATATCGTTTCGCAGGCCGGTGTTCCCGGCGCCGTCACCATCGCCACCAACATGGCCGGCCGCGGTACCGACATCCAGCTCGGCGGCAACGTCGAGATGCGTCTGGAGCGCGAGCTGGAAGGCATGGAGCCGGGTCCGGAGCTTGACGCCAAGGAAGAGGCCATCCGCGCCGAGATCAAGGTGCTGAAGGAAAAGGCGCTCGCCGCCGGCGGTCTTTACGTCATCGCCACCGAACGCCATGAAAGCCGCCGTATCGACAACCAGCTGCGTGGTCGTTCCGGCCGTCAGGGCGACCCCGGCCGTTCGAAATTCTACCTGTCGCTCCAGGACGACCTGATGCGCATCTTCGGTTCCGAGCGCATGGACAGCATGTTGCAGAAGCTCGGCCTGAAGGAAGGCGAAGCAATCGTCCATCCGTGGATCAACAAGGCGCTGGAACGCGCCCAGAAGAAGGTCGAAGCCCGCAACTTCGAGACCCGCAAGAACCTTCTGAAATATGACGATGTGCTGAACGACCAGCGCAAGGTGATCTTCGACCAGCGTCTCGAGCTGATGGAAGCCGACAATATCGGCGAAACCGCAGCCGACATGCGCCACGAAGTCATCGAAATGCTCGTCACCAAGCATGTTCCGGAAAATGCCTATGCCGAACAGTGGGATATTGCGGGCCTCAAGGCCGGCATCGCCCAGTTCCTGAACCTCGACCTGCCGGTAGAGGACTGGGCCAAGGAAGAGGGCATCGCCGAGGACGATATTCTTGAGCGCGTCACCGAGGCCGCCGACAAATACGCCGCCGAGCGCGCGGAACGTTTCGGCCCCGAGATCATGACCTATGTCGAACGTTCGGTCATTCTCCAGACGATCGACCATCTGTGGCGCGAACATATCGTCAATCTCGATCACCTCCGCTCCGTCGTCGGTTTCCGCGGTTATGCCCAGCGCGATCCGCTGCAGGAATACAAGGCGGAAGCCTTTGAACTGTTTCAGGCGCTGCTCGCCAATCTGCGCGAGGCCGTTACCGCCCAGCTGATGCGTGTGGAACTGGTGCAGCAGGAACCGCAGCAGCCGGAACTGCCGGAAATGACCGCGCATCATCTCGACCCCAATACGGGCGAAGATGAAATGGCGCAGGGCATGCAGCCCACGCCCGTCAATTTCGTGCCGGCCGAGGAACGCGATCCGAACAACCCCACCACCTGGGGCCGTATCGGCCGCAACGAAATGTGCCCCTGCGGCTCCGGCAAGAAATACAAGCACTGCCACGGCGTTTACGAACAGGCGTAAGGCGCTTGTTATCAGTCTGAAATCAATCGCCCGTAACCCGCGTTACGGGCGATTTTGTTTGGGCCGGGTCATTGCCGGTGAGCCGACTGTTGACTGGTCTCGGCGCTTTCCATAAGGGAGCCTGATCATTTTCTGGAAACTGCTTCCATGGCCCCTCGCGATCTCGCCGCCTATATTTTTCTCGCGCTCGCGTGGGGAGTTTCTTTTCTGCTGCTTTTACAAGTCGTAGCAGCCTTCGGCTGGATCGGCGCCGTCACGCTTCGTTCACTCATGACCGCTGCCGCCCTCTTTCTCATTGCGCGGACGGTGCGTCGAAAGCTGACATTCTCGGCCGGCTGGCGCGCCTTTACGGTTGTCGGGGCAACAACGGTCGCGGGGCAACTGATCGGCCTGTCCTACGCCACACCGCAGATCGGCACTGCTATGGCTGCCATATTGGTGGCGACCATTCCGCTTTTTTCCATGCTCATCTCTCAGCTATGGGGTATTGAGCGTCTGACGCGTCAGGGCATTGCCGGTCTCGTTATCGGCTTTGCCGGCATCGTTCTGCTTGTCGGCTTTCCCGCCGTTCCCGTTACAACCACCTTCATCATCGGCTGCGCCGCTGCTGTCGCCGCCTGCATCTGCGCGGCCTATGGCAGCAATTTCGCCAGCCGCCACCTGAAGGGCGTAGGTTCCTGGGAAATCACCATAGGCTCATTCCTGACAGGCGGCCTGATGACCCTGCCGCTTCTCTTCGTGGTCCCATTGCCGAGAACACCTGATCTCATCGATTACGGTTATCTTTTGATACAGGCGGTGGTCATGAGCGGCCTTACCTACATCACCTATTTCAAGCTGGTCTCCTCGATCGGTGCAACCAAGGCGATCAGCGTTGAATTCGCCGTCACCGTCGTGGCAGTTCTCGTCGGTGCTTTGGTGCTGGATGAACCGCTTTCGCTTCCCCAGCTTTTCGGCGCCGGCATCATCATTTTGGGCTGTGCGCTGGTCCTTGACCTTATGCCCAAGAAAAAGGCTCCACCCACCCCTTCCGGTGCGTGAAGAGTTTATTAGCGTTTTCCACCAATAGTCGTGCTGGTCATTGCTGATCGCGTTTGCGGCACGGGGGAAAAATGCAACCGGGCAAGTCAGACTACGAGCATTATTGGGACCCGCTCAGGGCTCTCCTCATGCTGCTTGGCATTCCCTATCACGCCTCCCTCATCTACAGCCATGCGTTACCATGGGACATCAAGGATTTTGACACCAGCCCGCTTCTGAGCGCGCTTGGCGCCGTGCTCTCCACCTTCCGCATGCCGGCTTTTTTTGTGGTGGCCGGATATTTCTCCACCATGGTCATCGGCAAGAAGGGCAAGATGCGCTGGCTCAGGCAGCGTTTCCTGCGCCTCGGCGTGCCCTTTATTGTGGCGGTCCTTCTGCTCGGGCCATTGCAGCTTTTCCTGCTGCAACTGGCCGGCGTCGCCAAGGGCGAGATCCCGGCCGACCGGCTACTGGAGAGCCTGCCCGGCCTGCTGCGTCCGAGCGAACAGTGGATCATGCATCTGTGGTTCCTGCCGGCCCTAATCGTTTATTCCATTCTACTTGCCAGCCTGCTGTTTCTTACGGAACATCAGCCATTGGCACATGCGAAAGACTGGTTCGACAGCCTGCGGCAGCAACATGCCACACTGTTTTTCGCAGCACTCTGCACTGCGCCTATCCTGTGGGAATTGATGACCTACGGATCCGGCCTGCTTGCGGCAAAGAACGGAAGCAGACTCTTTCTTCTCTATGAGCGCGCTTCCGACCCCTATGCGCGCTACCTGCCATTTTTCCTTGTCGGGGCCCTGCTGCACCGTGATCGCGCCCTCTTTCACCGCTTTCGCCAGACGGGACTTCTCACCGGCATCGTCGCGGCGGGCGCCATCGCAACCTCGGTGAGCCTGCGGCTGCAAAATCCCCTTTCGAATTCGGCCCTGCTGGTGCTGGTTTCGGCAATTGCGGCGGTGGCCACGAGCCGTCTGTTGATCGACCTTGCCTGCCGTTATTTCGATCGGCCAAACCGCTTTGCCAGACGCATGACGGATGCATCCTTCACCATCTACCTGTTTCACCATCCACTGATTTACGCCTTCGGAACGCTCTTCATCCTGATCGCGCTGCCGCCGATCCTGGAATTCGCCATCATCGTCGCGGCCACCACAGTGGTGGCCTATATGCTGCATCAGGTGATACGGCTCAGCCCGCTCGCCCTTTTCCTGTTCAATGGCATCCGCAGGCCGAAGGTGGTGGACGATATTGGCACACAGGCCGGCGCCTCCCAAACCCTTCGTTAAGGATGAAGCGCGTATAATCGGCTTGCCTATTCAACTGGAAATGATGGCGTGTGGATCATGGCTATCCTCAACACGGCGGAAAAAGCCTTACCCGCAGGCCTGCGCGCGAAGCTTTCGCCGCTGGTAGCGAAAGTCGCCGTCCTTCTTTCCAGCGGAGATGAGGTTTCCCGTGCGCAGCGCATGGCGCTGGTTGCGTTTGCGGTGCGCATCGTCAGCGCCGGCATCGCCTTCATTTCCCAGATCATCCTTGCCCGCCTGATGGGGGAGTTCGAATATGGCCTGTTCGCCTTTGTCTGGGTCCTGGTGATCCTGTTCGGCAACCTCTCCTGTCTCGGCTTTCACACCACCGTCATCAGGTTTTTACCCGGCTACCGTCTGGAGGATGCCCATGACAAGATCATGGGACTGACCTCGACGGCGCGTGTCTTCGCCATGTTTTCGGCCAGCGCGCTTGCGATTTTCGGTTTCGTTTTCCTGTACTTCTTCGGCGAGCGCATCGCCTCCTATTATCTCATTCCCGTGTCGCTGGCGCTGTTCACCCTGCCGATGGTGGCGCTGGGCGATGTGCTGAACGGCACCGCGCGCGCCAATGGCTGGGCGGTTTCCGCTCTCAGCCCCACCTATATTGTCCGCCCGGTGCTGATCCTGCTGTTCATGCTGGTGGCAATCGGTTTCGGCGCGGAAAAAACCGCGACGACGGCCATGCTCACGGCCCTTCTTGCCACCTATGTCACCACGCTTTTCCATTTCATCTTCATGGACCGCCGGCTCAACCGGCATTTCCGCAGCACGGCCCGCAGGGTTCATTTCCGCCACTGGATAAGGTTCGCCTTTCCGATGTTCCTGATCGACGGCATCGGGTTTTTGATGACCAATTCCGATGTGGTGATTGTCGGGCTTTATCTGCCGCCGGATCAGGTCGGCATTTATTTCGCCGCGGCAAAGACCATCGTGCTGATGCAATTCGTGTTTTTCTCCGTGCAGGCGGCAGCCGCCCCGCGTCTGGCCGCCCTGATGTCGGCCAATGACAGACAGGGGCTCGCCGGTTTCGCCAGTCAGGCCGCACGCTGGGCCTTCTGGCCGTCACTCGCCGTTGGCAGCGTGGTGCTTCTGGCCGGCCCGTTCCTGCTATCGCTGTTCGGTCCCGGCTTCGTTCAGGGTTACGAGCTGATGTTCTTCCTTTTCGCCGGTTTCCTCGCCAAAGCGCTGATCGGCCCGGGAGAAACATTGCTGAATATGGCCGGCAAACAAAAATTGTGCGTCGTGCTTTATATTATTATCTTTGGTTGCAACATTGCACTCAACATGGCGCTCATTCCGGTCTATGGTCTGGCAGGGGCCGCGGCAGCGGTGGCGATAGCCATGTGCATAGAAGCTGTGCTATTGCATATTGCCATTCGCCGCACACTCGGGATCGTCCTTTTTGCCTTCAACGATCCCCGGGCGGGCCAAAACACTGGGAAGGCGGTGTAACGATAAGCATGTCCAGCGATCCAAAGAATCCGGATTTTCAGGACCCGCGCATCGCCGCACTGATGGCGTCTGCGGAGCGTGACCGTCCCGTAGCCGACAGCAGCCGACGCGTGGGGCGCGATGGCCGGGAATTCTGCATCTATCCGGGTCAGCTCGGTTACGACATGCAGGAAGAACTCGACTTTCTGTCCAACCGCGTGATGGAGGCGAATGTCTTCTTCACCGGACGGCTTCTCGCACCCGCCATGCCGCGGATCGAGGACAAATCCGTGCGCTTCGCCCTTATTCGCGACGAGAACGGCGCCAGAAGCCGTATGCGCTTCCTGATGCCTTTTACCGTGGAAAAGCCCGGCTTTTCCATCGGCCCTTCCATCATTCGCGTCTGGGCCAATCCGTTCGGGCCGCTTGGCACGCCGCTGGTTGATACCGAAGGGGCCGCCGAAACCCTCGACAATCTTTTCGATGCCCTTTCCGACCGCAACATGCGGCTGCCCAACGTTCTGGTGCTGCCGGATGTTCGGCTGGAAGGGCCTTTTGCCCGCATGTTCAAAGCCATCGCGCTCAGCCGCAACCTGCCGGTGACGACGACGGGCAATTATCACAGACCGATGCTGGAAAGCCTGCTTGATGGCAGGGCCTATCTGCAAAACGCCCTTGCGCCGCACCATCTGCGTGAAATGAACAGGCAGTGGCGTCAGCTCGAAAAACTCGGGCCCCTCGCCTACACCGTTACCCGACAGCCGAAGGACGTGCGCTATCGCATGGAGGAATTTCTGGCGCTGGAGGCGAGTGGCTGGAAAGGCCGCAAACGCACCGCGCTGGTCAACGACCGTTATCGCGCCGCCTTTGCCCGCGAGGCGATCACCAATCTGGCCGAAGCGGATGCGGTGCGTATCCACACCATCGATCTCAATGGCAGCGCCATCGCCTCCATGGTCGTCTTCATCACGGCCGGTGAGGCCTATACGTGGAAAACCGCTTTCGACGAGAGCTATGCGCAATTTTCTCCCGGCAAGCTGCTGGTGCAGAAATTGACCGACTGGCATCTGGATGACGCCAATATTCTGCGTAGCGACAGCTGCGCCGTGCCCGATCATCCAATCATGAGCCGCTTCTGGCAGGAGCGCCAGGAAATGGGCACGCTGGTGGTTGGGCTTGCCCAGAACAGCGACCGCGACGTGCGGCAGGTTTCCACCCAGGTGGACATGTATCGCAACACCCGCAACCTCGCCCGCAGCCTGCGGCAGAAGATCCTGTCCTTCGGACGCAAGGGCAATTGACCCGAAGGACGCCGGCGGCGTCCTTCGGAATCTATGATGCGGTTAAAGCCCACTTCAGCGCGAGGCCGTCCGGATCATCTTGCACAATTGCGTCAGAGCCGCATCATATCCGCCGCCCAGAATATCGACACAACGGCGGGCGAGCTTGATCTGCTCGGTCCGCGACATATCGTTATAGGCTTGGAGAGCGTTGCGCACCGCGCCGGGAGACACCGTGCCCGGGCCGCCGGGAGTGGTGGTGCTACCGCCGGGATTTCCGGGCGTACCGGTCGAACCGGAGCCGCCGATACCGACGCCGACACCGAGACCAACACCGCCCGAGCCGCCGACATTGGCCCCGACATTGGCATTGATGCCGTTCGAGCCGCCAACGGAGGCGTTCACGCCCGCATTGACGCCACTGGAACCACCGACGGATGCATTAACATCCGCATTGACCCCATTGGTACCGCCGACCGAAGCGTTGACATCCGCGCCCAGTCCGCCGCCGCTTCTACCGCCGACATCCGCACTGGCGTTGACACCACCGCCGCCGCCAACGGAGGCATCGACCCCGAGCCCGCCGCTGCCATTGCCACCAACACTGGCATTGACCCCATTCTCACCACCGACGCCGATATCCAGCGCATGCGCATGGACCGGCAGGATCAGGCAGGCAGACAGTAATAAATTGCGAGAAAAAGCCCTCATAATTTCCTCCCTATGAGTTTGGCCATTCCCGCCCCGCGTGGAAACTCCACCCTGACATCATAATTCAATTAGTAATTGCGCATATTCTAATTTATTAGAGGTGCCTAATATTACCCTAATGCTGCAACTGCAGGTGTCGCGATCTGGCACAGCCACCGGCCGCAACATTTTGATCGGCGGCCTCGGCAAAGACGGAAAACCGCCCGCGCAAACACGCGCAATTCAAAAGGATAAGTCAGCTTTGGGGTTGCACGCATGGCCCTCACCATGATAGACGCCGTGGCATTACCACCGTTGCCCCAATGGCGGAATTGGTAGACGCGCCGCACTCAAAATGCGGTTCCGAAAGGAGTGCTGGTTCGATCCCGGCTTGGGGTACCATTACCTGAAAATCGCTTTGATTTTACTAGGCTTTCCGGTCCAAAATGTCCAAGTAGTTCACACCACATAGAAAAGTTGGACGCTTTTGTTCTGCTTTTGGTCAGTCCTCGCTGTCGTCCACAGCCTGATCCATAAGCTTAACGGCGCTCTTCGCGAGCACTTTCTGGCGAGCCGCTTTGGTATAGCGGATTACCTCTTTCGATGTTGTATGACCGGTGATTGCCATAATCTGATGTTCGGTCGCGCCGCGATCTGCGAGCCGTGCGGCGGCGGCTTTTCTCAAGCCGTGGGCGCTGCAATGTTTAAGGTCGGCTTCATCGCATCGTTTACGAAACCAGTTGCCAAAGCCATTTGACGTGAAGGGCTTATCAAACTCTGTGACAAGCAAGGTCAAATCGCCGCACGGCCCGGCCTCGATAGCCTTCACCAGATTTGGATGAAGCGGCATTTCCAATCTGCGGGGCTTCCTCTTCTTGTCTTTCTCTTGGACGAACCGGAGCCAGCCCTTTGTCATATGCTGCTTTCCAAACAGCACGATATCGCTGCGGCGCTGGCTGGTATAGAGCATCAGCATCAGAGCCAAGTACGCTTTCGTCCCGATAGGATGTTTCGCAATGAACTGGTCAACCTCATCCTCAGTCCAAGAATGAAAACCTTCCGATCCGGTTTTGAAGTACGGGATATCGCGGGCGGGATTAACCGCACACAATTCCACAGCGGGCATTGTCGCCCAAGCGAATATCGCGCGTAGCGCTTTAAGCCAGCTATTGGCCGCATCCGGCGTCTCCGCCTTTCGGTCCCGAAGAACGCGAACGGCTTTTGCCGTGAATGCGGGAACTGGCACGTCCTCGAAAAGCTTTTTATCACCCTTCTTGATTGGCTCTTTCCACATGGCCTCAACAATTAGCTTGCGGCGATATCGGGTTTTGCTGTCCAGCTGCTTGTATTCCGCGCTCTGAAAATAGAGTTGGCATAGCCAGCGGAATGTCCCCTTCCCCGCCATCTTCGGACCGGCGGTTTCCTCTTTCTGGACGCCTTCCAACGCTGCGTAATAAGCCGCGTTGAATTCATCGGTGCCGGGCAGACCCGGCAACCGGATTTTCGGTTGGCCTTTCCGCCGAAAATAAAACCGGAGACTGCCCCCGGTTCGATCTTCGACTACATATTTCTTGGCGAATTTCTTGGGCATTTACGCGAAATCCCACTCCTCGTTTTCATCGCCCTCCCCTCCGGGCAAGCGGCTAAAGGCTCTTTCGAGTGACCGCCTGTCCCAAATGGTACGGCTATTAGCCTTCTTCGGCTTCGGCATTCTGCCATCGGCCACCATTTCGTCAAACAGGGATTTCGAAACGCCGATATAGGCAGCGGCCTGTTCGCGGCTCAACCCGAGAACTGGCGGCAATGGGCAGGCGCTTGCCGGTCTTGGTTCGGCGGCGGCTGTCATCGCTTGCCCTCCGTCAAAAGCTTTGTGGCTTCAAGGTCAAGGGTCGTCATAGCCTCTTCAAGCTCGCGAGCGGTGTAAGTCGCCCGGTCCGTTTTGTATTCGGGAATGCCAAGCGCCCAGAGGCAGTTCTCGGCACGCTCCCGCGCCCACCGATTTTGCGTCGGTGATAGCGCGTTTTCGCTGAATGCGGTGAGCGCGACGAAACAGAAAGAAAGGACGTTCGATTTGTCCGCGGCGGTTGGCCTCTTCATCCGTCGCCCTCCTGCTTTGCGGGCGCTACGGCCCACTCGGCGAGTGCAAGGGCGATATCGTTTTCAGTCGCGGTCACTTTGGACGCGTTGCGATATGGAACGATGGTGAGGCTTTCCGCCGCGTTGTCATGCAACAGCTTGGCGAACGTGGTGACGTAAAGCTGATGCGGCAGGCCGATCCAAACCGGAATGTGTTGGTGCTTGTCGGCGAACACTACGATCGTGTCGCAGCCGGGCGGCATGTCGATCAAAACGGAGACGCCAAACACGCCACCATCCTGTACGCGGAAGGACGGCTTCTTTTGCTCGCGGTCCGCCTCGCGGCTCATGATAACGCGCAGATCGTGGGCCGCGCGCAAAGTGGTGTCCGACAGCAAGCCGCCGTTGCCACCCTTGCCGCCAGCGCCGTTCATGTCGAATTCTACGCAATCAATAAGCTTCTTCGCTGCTTTGGTGATATCTGTCATGGGGCCGCCTCAAGGTTCTTCCGCCAGTCGAAGAAGCCAAGTGCGCCTTTGACCGGGATAAATTCGCAGGGTTTGGGATTGGCCAGCACGAAGCCGTAAGGGCCGAAGAACCACGGGCTTTCGTGGCGCGTAACGCAATCCACGATCTCAACGGTTCCCACGATGCCACCACGCGGCAGGCGGCGTTCGTCTTTTCGGCCCGGAAATGCAGGCCCGGTGCGGCCTTCGGGCAAGGCGGCGCGGGCCACATAAAGACCGTCAAGCCACTCTTCCGCCGTCATGCCCTTGGCGGCATGGATGCAGACCGGCCCGCGATACTTCGTTGCCCACGTCCGGTTTTCGACCGGCTTGCCCAGTTCGAAAATGCAGTGAACCCACGGCTGTCGAACCGACAGCGCCAGTTGCGGCAGGGCGGCGCGAACGGAAAGCTGTTCGGGCGTCATGCTTCGCCCTCATGAGCATTGCGAAAAAGGAGCTTGAAGCCTGCAAGCGTTCTATAAGGGCCATCTTCTGGAAGAGGCAGGCGGGGCGCAGTTGGCGCGAGGTGCGCCGCGAGGTGTAGCGGCCTTTCCGCAACTGACCTGAGCGCGTGGGCGTAGTATTTTTCCCACCAAAAATTATCGAAATGGACGGCCCTATAAGGCGGGCGCAAGTGGTTCGGCGCTTCCAACGTCTTGGGATTGAAGACGACAACGGCAACCTTGTCCACGATGTTGCGCTGATGCAATTCGCGCTGCATATCGTGCCTCTCGTCTCCGGTAGCTACCACGACGCAGTCACCCGGCTGGAGACGTTCAAGCATCGCGGACGTGCGCCCGGTGCGACGTGACATGTTGGTGAAGATTTCCAGCGATGCCGCAAGAAATGGATAGATTGTGTCATCTTGCATTGCGTTTCCTTCCGGTCGGCCTTCTGTTCTGCTGGATGGAGGCGGGCGGCGACCGCCCGCGCTCTGGGTTAAATCAAGCCGTCATTTCCGGCTTGCCCGCGAATTTCGGCAGGCCGAGTTCTGCGGCGGTTTCGTAAAGGGCGAAGGTAACGGCCTTGGTGATGTGGACATCTGGCCGGTAAAGCATGCACGTCCACGAAAGCTTGCCTTCGCGAAGGCGGTAGCGCAGGCGAACGGGCAAGCGGATGCTTTCACCCTGGAAGAACGGCGCGATGTTGAGGACGAAGACGCCCGGCACGGTGATCGGGTCGCCGTTGGCGTTCTTGTGGTCTTCCTCGAAAACGATTTGGCTTTCGCCGGTCTGCAATTTCACGGCGGTCTTGACGCGGGTTTCAGCGTTGATCTGCAAGCCCTGCGAAAGCACTACCAGTTCGTTCGGGTAGGCGATTTTTGCCCGGAACAGCAATTCGAGGTCTTTCACCTCATCCGAGTCCGGCGCGGCCAGTTCGGCAATATGGTCTTCCACAAACTCCGCAAACTCGTTTTGCGTCAGCGCTTTGCCATTGATGCCCTGCCAAGCTTTCCATTCTTCGGAAAGCGGAAACGCGTATTCTATCACGCTCAAACGCTCTGGTTCTGGCACGTTGCCAAGTGCGGGCGGTCTTGTGGATCGGGCTGCATCCTTCCTGTCTGAACTTTTCCGGTGACCACATGGCGACAATTTACACCACACGGCAGGGCGAGACGGTTGATCTCGCTTGCCTCGCTTTTTATGGGCGCACGGCCAAAGTGGTCGAAGCCGTTATTGATGCCAATCCGGGTCTTGCCTCGCTCGGGCCTGTTCTTCCTCTCGGCACGAAAATCACCATGCCGGACATACCCGCCACCAGCACGGCCAAGCCGTTGACCAGCCTTTGGGACTAACCATGAAACCGCGCGTGGAAGTGAATATTGACGGCTTGCCGGTGGCAGGCCATTTCTATGAGCGTTTGCTTTCCCTTACCGTCACTGACGAAGAGGGAATGAAATCCGACACGGTGGATATTGAACTGAATGACGGCCCGCCGAACTTTCTGGCGATCCCGCGTAAGGGGGCCATCATTTCGGTCAAGATGGGTTTCGGTGACGATCTCGTGCCGAAAGGCGTCTTCACCGCGGACAAAGTCAACGTCGATTGCCTGCCTTATAAAATGTCGATTTCCGGTAAGGCTGCGGACCTTCGCAGCGGAAAGCTGAAAGAGCGGCAGGAAAGGTCATGGGATAAAACGAAGCTCGGCGATATCCTGTCTCAGATCGCCAGCGAAAGCGGCTTAACCCCCGCCGTTGATGATGACCTTGCGGACTTCGAATATGACTGGCTAGCGCAACAGGACGAAAGCAACATCAATTTCTTGCGACGGTTGGCCGAACGGCACAACGGCCTGTATGCGGTCAAGCAAAAGCGCCTGATTTTTACCCGGCTCGGTTCCGGGTTGTCTGCATCCGGCGCGCCGCTCGGCTCGATCATCCTGACGCCAGAGAAAATCAAGGTCGGAAGCCTGAAAGTCGAAATCAACGACCGCACGAAATACAGCAAGGTCGTGGCGTACTATCAGGATTCCGATAAGGCGGAGCGCGTGGAAATCGACGCGGACGCGGATGCGGACGGCGATAGCGTTTATCGTTTGCCGGAACCTTATGCATCGCCCGCCGAAGCCGACAAGGCCGCGCAGGCGAAGGCCAAGGAATTGCAGCGTGGCGAAGGCTCGGTGTCTGTAACCGTGATCGGTGACGCGGGAATAGATGCGGGCTTGCCGCTGCTCTTTGCCGATATCCGTCCCGGCGTTGACGGCGTGCCTTACATCATCAAGACAGCCAAAACCGCATACACGAAAACCGGCGGTCTTGAAGTGGCGGTTTCGGGCAGGCTCTACGATGGCAAATCCGCAACTGAAAAATCGGCCGGCACGGAAAGCGGCGGCTCCAACGCCACCCCGGACGCCTCGAAAGCAACCGGCAAGGTTGCGCCCAACAGTGCGCCCGGCACCCCGGCCACGCCTTCCTCATTCCTGACGCCGCGCCGCTTCGGACGGACAGACGAAAACTAGGGCGCGGCCCTACCACTCTTCCCCAAAATCTTTAGGAGATATCCATGTCCGTTGTGACAACGTCACCGCGTGGGCGTGCCTTTATGGACGCTCATGAAGGAAACCCCCTTACCTGCTATCTTGATCCGGTCCGCATCCCCACTATCGGGCGGGGCTTCACCATGCGGAGCCGGTCTGTTCGGCGTGAGCTGGAAAAGATTGGCATTACAAAATTGGTGCCGGGTATAACGAAACTCACGTCCAGCCAATCGGAAGCCATCTTCGCGGCGGTGCTTCGGGATGAATTCGAGCCTGCTGTGGTTGCCAAGTCGCCGGATGCGCGCAAGCAGCACGAAATGGATGCGGCGGTGTCCGCGATATTCAATCTCGGCACTGGCGCCATGGATTGGCAGTGGGCGAAATTTTGGCGCGCCGGAAAGCAAAAGCAGGCGGCGGACTATCTCGCCACCCACTACAATACGGCTGGGGGCAAGAAGCTGCCCGGCCTCGTTCGCAGGCGCAAGGAAGAAGCCCTTTTGTTCGAAAAGGGAATCTACACTGGCGTCGGTGAAGGCGTGCCGCGCTCCGCCCGAGAGACCGCACCGAAGCAGCCCGATCCGGTGGTTAAGGAAGCGCAGGCTATCCTCTCGGCGAAAGGCTTTAATCCCGGCGCTATCGACGGCTGGATGGGGGAAAAGACTGCTGCCGCAGTCAAGGCATATCAGTCTGCGCACCCGCACCTTGTCGCCGACGGCATCATTGGTCCCGCCACCTTGTCGCAGTTGCGGCGTGACGCTGTGGCCACGAAAGAAGCGGTGCAGGGCGGCGCAGGCTCGCTCTTTGGTTCCGGCTTTGCTGCATGGTCGCTCGGTTTGCCCTGGGGGTGGATCGCGTTGCTTACTGCGGCGGTCGTCCTCGGCGTTATCGCCTACCGCAAGCGCGATGTCATCTCTCGGCGGGTCAATAGTTTGCTGGGTCGCGAGGTCGCGGTTTGATGACGAAAATCGGACTTTTCCTTTTGCTCGGGCTGGCGGCGGTGTCTCTCATCGGCGCGGGCATCCTCTTCATCGACCGGAATGCGACCTATCGCGCGGTCATCAAAACTGAAAGGCAGAATAATGCGGCAGGGGATCGGGCGGACAGCGCTCGTCATCGTTTTGACGATTGCGCTGGCGGGGTGTGGGATTTCGGGGCCGGGCGATGTATCGGGCCTGCGCCGGGTAGTCGGAATTGACCTGATCGGCGCGCGGGGCGCAACGCAGGAAGATCAACGGAAAATTGACCGGACGGTTGCGGGCCTTTGCGGTGGCGACGTTTGGAACCGGGACGAATGCGCCCGTCATGGAAAAGGTCGCTGACATGCCGGAAAAGTACACCTCTTTCATCGAACTGATGAATGCGTGGGTTGGTGGTGCATTCACCACTATCATCGCCTCTTTGCTTGGCCGCTTCATGTGGCACGGCAATGAGGCGCGGAAAGGTCGCCGTAAGTTTTTCGGCATTGAACTGTTTTGGGAACTGCCTGTCGCGCTCGGCATGGCAGTCATCGGCGAAAGTGCCGCCGCCTACGCCGATCTCGGTCAGCCTGCATCAACCGGGTTGATTGCGCTTCTGGCCTACCTCGGGCCGCGGGGTGTCGAAGCGCTCTTCCATAAATGGTTTGATCGCCGCATGGCCGGTTGACCCCTCCTATCATTATCGTCAAAGCCGTCCGGTTCCCGCCGGGCGGCTTTTTGCGTTTGCGGTGTCGGAATGACAGCTAACATGGAGTTAGGCTCGTGCCCGGCTGACGTAAATTTCTAGGTCGGGGAGTTCAATCTGGTCGTAGAACTTGGCGAGCGTCACAATTTGAAGCGCGTCGCTCCTCGGAATGCCTCGGCAACGCACGATGAAATCGATGCACTCCTGCCCCGTCCCTTCCATCCAGTCGCCGGTACTCGACCTGTCCTCGACTTCAAAAAGGTTGCTGTAATCACTCATAATCCTGCCCCTTGTGCTTCCTATATGGGACACTACCGGACAAAGGTTGTCGCCAAAATCTCTTATCCTGCTATGTTTTGCCTCAGGGGAGCGGCTTCCTACCCTTCCCGAAAGCGGAGCGGATGAGTGATTTCAAAATTAGTCCTCTTGCTATTCTATGGGGAGACTTTGCTACCCTTGAGACCGTGACGGACTTGGCGCAATGCCTGCTCGAAAATTGGCCGGGCAACACAACGACCGACGCTTATGTGACCGCCCTAATGGTCTGTTCAGCTGTTCTCGAAAACGGCTTGGATGACCGACCAGAAGATGCGCGCGCAGCCTTTATTGATGCCGCCCACGAAGCACTCCTGTCGGTATCGCCAGATGATGACGATTTGGATTTCTAGCTGCTATTAGGTGCCTACTCGTTCTATTAATCCTTAAACAGCAACTAAGGGACATCATCTTGGCGAAGAAAACTACCTTCCAAAGAAAGAAAGAGGATCTCGGACGTTTTCTCGACCTGTTCAAAGCCGCTGTAGATGAACACCACCAAGCGGTAATTAGCGCGATCAAATCCGGGCAGCAGCACCCTACCACGCATCACGACTACCCGCGTTACACGGAGCTTGATAGCGGGTTTCCTTCGGTACACGAGATCGGTCCGTTTGGCGACGCGCCTACACACTATCTTACTTCAATAGGGCCGCGATCCCTTGCGGGAATACTGGGCGGCTTCATAGGAGATAAGAGCGAACTTCCAACTCTGAACGCGCTAACAAAGTTTCTTGCCAAAAGTGAATTTGCGTCACACCTCGGCATAACTGATGGGACAAGTTCGTGGCTATTAGGTCTGCGCGTTGGGGACGTGGTCGAACGATATCTTCACCGATACGGCATCGATAGTCCGCTGATTGAACCCAAACGGGACAAGCTAATCTGGCCAATTGTCTCGGGGATGGTTCAAACAACGCTGCGCATGCGTCTGGTGGTGCCTATTGCACTCACTCACTTCGACGTCGATCGCTTTCGGTTAACGGACAGCACGTATATCATGCGGCTCCCCAAGAAAATGCAAATGGCGCGCTATGCCGTGGATCGTTATGGAGCAGGCGTCACCAAAATGGTCGCCAACGCGGCGGTAATCCCCCCGTTCTTAGCGGGGCTTGGTCGTAGAATTCACGCGGCCATTTT
>NZ_JCABZP010000012.1:0-64599 GCF_059499945.1 Agrobacterium sp.
CGCCTTATCCTGACTCTGTGATCCTGTCTCAGAATCATGCATTGGAGGCGCCTCACCACGGCTCCGGTGAAGCTCTTCAGACGTCCGGGTCAAGCGTTCCCGCAGCGTAGCGAGGACAACGCTTGACGCGGCGGCGGCACGACAAGCTGTTCATGGGGTGCAGGCTAAGTCCTGCACCCCTGCCACGCGGCGAGCGGGAGAGCGCGAGGGGAACCCCTCGCATTCTAAACAATGAAGTTGCGCCGAAGGCGCTCCGCTTGGGTATCGTGCGTGCATTTGTATTTTACCGATCTTGACACTATTTCGCGTCCGCTTTTCCTTGATGACCTTGCAGTGAGCCTCGCGCCCGGTGCGCTCGACGCGGTCGAGCGCACCGGGCTGATTCACGGCATGCCGTTCATCCTGATGGATGACGGCAGCTACGATCTCGCTCTCAACCGGTTCTTTCGTGCCTGTCCTGCTATGGGAGCGCGATCGCCGAACACGTGGCGCTCCTACGCCCGCGACATTCTCGTCTGGGCGCGCTTTCTTGTCGAACGGCGCGGCGGCAAGACGGTCTGGCAGGCCGGCCGCGACGATGTCCTGGCCTTTCACCGGGCGCGTCGGCTGTCGGCAGCTCCCTACCGCATCTCGGCTGCGAGCTGGAACCGGAGCGTTGCCGCGCTCGACAAGCTCTATCGCTGGGCTGTCGAGGAAGGAATCATTGCGATCTCGCCCTTCAGCTACGGCGCCACCCTTCGCAGGGCCGGCGGTAGCCGCGCAGTGCTCGCTGTGACGACGAACCGTGCCCGCGAGCGCGCCGCGCGGCGCCACGATACCCGTTACATCGATCTTGGCCGCTACCTGCTGTTCCGCGAGGTGGGATTGCGCGGCCGGCTTCCCGACGGCTCGGAGGACGCGACGTGGCGCGGCCGCAACGGCGAGCGCAATGCGTTGTTTGCCGAGCTTCTCGTCACGACCGGCCTGCGGCTGACAGAGGCCGGCAGTCTGCTGCTGAGTGAGCTGCCGCGCCTGACCGATCCCGAATCGCGCTCGGTGCCGTTCGATCTCCCCGGTCCGATCGCCAAGGGCGGACGACCACGGCGCATCCGCGTTCCCCGCCGGGTACTGAGATTGATCGGCGACTATGTCGATCTCGAGCGCACGGTCTCTGCCGCGCGCTCAGAGCCTTCGGTGTCCGATCCGCTCTGGCTGATGCTGGAGGACGGGAAGGCAACAGACGCGGCGGGCAAGCGTGTCCGGCTCGACCGTCTGACGCTGGGCGAACGCCGCCGCGTGCTGGTCGGCACGCCCGGCCAGGCGCAGCATGCCTTGCTCTGGCTGACTGAAGGCGGCAAGCCCGTGCCCTCGGCGACTTGGGAAGCTGCCTTTCGGCGGGCCTGCACCCGCTGCCGCCGTTTCGGCATCGAGGTCGAGGTGACGCCACACACGCTGCGGCACACCTTCGCCGTCAACATGCTCTCCATGCTGATCCGCGAGCAGATCGGATCCGTGTTCGATCCGCAGGACCAGCACGGCGCAGCCTATCGGCGGATTCTCGGCGATCCTCTGCAGAAGCTCCAGCACCTGCTGGGGCATGCGAGTATCACCAGCACCTACATCTATCTCGACAGCCTCGCCGAGGCGCAGGAGCTGGTCGAGGCCGCCGCGGATCGCTGGGCCGAAGACACGGCTGGCGGCGCGGCATGACCGCCGCGGCGGCTCCATCGGTGCGGCGGCCGGGTCGCCGCGCCCTCTTTCCCGAGGCGCTGCCCGATCCCGAGGGCGAGGCCGCCGCTGCGATCGCATCGCTGCGCTTTACCGTCACGCTGGCGGATCGCAGCAAGACGATCGACCTGACGATGCTCGCCGGCCGCAAGGCATTGGCGCGGACCTTTGCCGGCGCGCTCTGGCGCGCCTGCCAGGTCGGTGGTCCGGCCGGCTCGATCTCGACGGCCTACGCCTATGCCAATGCGCTCAAGACATTTTGGCGCTATCTCGATTCCGCCGGATCGCACGTCGCCCGTCTCTCCGACGTCAGTGCCGTCTGCATCGACGGCTTCGATTCCTGGATGGAGGGGAGCGGCCTGCATCCCAATCACCGCCTGCACCGCATGAGCAAGGTGCTCAACCTGCTGCGGCTTGCCGAGGCCGCGGAGCCCAGCCACCTGCCGCCCGATGCCTCACGCCGGCTGATGTACACGAGCGATCGGCCCGGCGTGCGCGCCAGGCCGCGCGATGCCTATGGCGATGATGTCGCCGCGGCATTGCGGAAGGCGGCGCGCACCGATCTCGCCGCCATCATCCGCCGCTTGGGCGAGGCCGATCGTATTCCGGCGGTCGAGGATTCCGATCGGAGCAAGGCGCTGGCAGCAACCCACAAACAGGTAATGGAAGTGATCGACGCGGAAGGCGTCATCGGGCACAGGCACCCTCTCTTCAAGCGACTCTACACGCTCCGCCGCGAGAGTGGCCTGCCGAACGATCGCCTGATCCACGATCTGCATGGCCGCCGGCATCTCATCGCCGCCGATCTCGTGCCGCTCATCGTGCTTATCTCGCTCGACACCGGCATGGAGATCGAAGCGATCAAGGGCTTGCGAGCGGACTGCCTGAAGAACCCGGCGGGCGGCTATGTCGAGATCGAGTATTGCAAGCGTCGGGCGCGCGGCGCCGAGTGGAAGCGGCTGCGTGTGCGCGACGGCGGTTCCTCGACGCCGGGCGGCTTGATCCGCAAGGCGCTGCAGTGGACCGGTCCGGCGAGAAGCCGGCTCGGCGCCGACACGCTCTGGGCGCACTGTGCCTGGGGCCGCCTGACCCCTCGGGTGCTCAGCATGAAGGAGCTCGCGGCTTCATGGACGCGCCGGCACGGCATCCTTGATGAGCGGGGCCAACGCCTTCGCCTCAATCTGACGCGCCTGCGCAAGACGCATAAGGCGGCATGGTACCGGCGCACGGGCGGCCAGCTCGACCGCTTCGCCGTCGGCCACACTGTCGCGGTCGCGGCCGACCGCTACGCCGACATTCCCGCGCTTCGTCATCTGCACGAGGCGACAATTGCCGACGCCATGACCGATGCGCTCGACGCCGCGTTCCCCCCCTGTGTCCTGTCGTCGGAGGAGGAAGCGGCCGTCCAGACCGATCCCGACAAGGCGACCGGCCTTCCCGTTGTCGGCGCCGCCGCGGTCAAGGCGCTGTTCGGCGGCGAGCAGGACGTCTGGCTCGCCAGTTGCGGCGGCTTCTACAACAGCCCGTTCGGCTCGGAGGGAGAGGCCTGTCCGTCCCCCTTCTGGGGGTGTCTCGAATGCAGCAATGCCGTGGTCACCGCCCGCAAGGTGCCCGCGCTCCTGGCCTTCCTCAACTTCATCCGGGCGCAGCGGCAGGTGCTGAGCGAAGCCGACTGGATCGCCAAGTTCGGCCGGGTTCACGGACGCATCGCCGAACAGATTCTGCCCCGGTTCGCCGACGCCGAGATCGAGGAAGCCCGTCGGATTGGGTCATCGGACCCCGCGCTCCTCTACCTGCCGCCCGAAGCGAGAGCGCCATGATGCCGGCACCGATCAAGCTGCCGCAGCACGCGTCGCTGCCTTCGGCCATTTATGGCAACGACGAGCCCGTGCTTGCCGGCGTGGCGGTCAGGGACGATGCCGACCGCACGCGACTTCCGCGCTTCGGTGACGATCTTTGGGACCTGGGCGCCGCCATTTTCCGGGTGAACGCCCGCTACAGCAATTACCGGCTGAACCTCGCCCGCATCGCCGATCCCGTCACGCGGCGGCTGGCGAAGGAGTACGTGATCGCCCGCCTGCGCATCCATGTGCCGGGATATCGGGCGCCCTGCGGCGCGACCTCGGCGATCCGCCTGCTGCGCTACATCCAGCATTTCGCCGCGTTCCTCCGCGCAAGGACTGGCGCCGTCGATCTCAGCCGGATCGATCAGGCGCTGCTCGACGCCTATCTGGCGTATGCCCGTGACGGCGGACGGCGAACGCCTCACGAGACGGTGAAGTATGTCGAGGTGCCGATCGACCTGCATCACCTGGCGCCATGGCTAACCGGCGGCGGCATCGGTTTCCTGCCGTGGCGTGGACGTGCGGCGCACCGCGTTGCCGGCCGGCCGCCAGCGCCCGCCGAGAACGCCACGCCGCGCATTCCCGAGCCGGTCATCGGCGCCATGCTGCGCTGGGCGCTCAAGTATGTCGAGGTCTATGCGCCCGATATCCTCGCGGCGCGGGCCGAGCTTGACGCTCTCGAAGCCCGCTGCGCCCGATTGATGGCGCGGGACGCGCGGGCCGGACGGGCCGTGGCCAAGAACTATCGCGCCCGCGTGGCCAAGTGGCTCGACGTGCGCCGGGCCATGGGCCGAGGCGTGCCGATCTGGGAGCACGCGCCCAATGTGGCCCGCCGCATCGACCCGCTCACCGGCGAAGAGACCCCGCCCTACAATCTCCATCTGATGCGCCTTCACGCCGGCGCTCCGCAGAGCGGCCGCATCAGCCAGTCCGAGCCGACTGCACGACTGATCGAGAAGGCAGCCGCCGAGCTCGGAACCGAGATCGGCGGGCTCGATACGCCGATCTCGATCGATCCGGACACCGGACTGCCATGGCGCGAGCGCTTCGACGGCCTCAGCCTCGCCCGCGAAGAACGGATGTTGCAGGGCGCCTGCTATCTCGTCTGCGCCTACCTCACCGGCATGCGCGACAGCGAGGTGCAGGCGATGCAGCCGGGTTGCGTGTCGCCGGTGCGCAGCGCCGACGGCCTGGTCGAGCGGTACCGGCTGCGCAGCACGGTGTACAAGCGCCATGGCGCGCGCGGCGTCACGGCCGACTGGATCACGATCGAGCCCGTCGCTCGCGCCGTCGCGGTGATGGAGGTTCTCTCGGCACGCAATCGCCGAGAGAAGGAACTGTCATCCTTGTGGGTGGCGCTGAAGGACTGGCCCTGGAGCAACGATCATCTCGGGATGGGTGCAACGCCGACACTCAACCTTTTCCGCGAGGGCCTCGACACGCGCTCGGAGGCCGCGCCGGCGATTCCGCGCATCGGCGACGAGCCTTGGAAGTTTACGACCCGGCAGCTCCGACGCACGATCGCCTGGTACATCGCCAACCGGCCGTTCGGCACGGTCGCCGGCAAGATCCAGTACAAGCACGCCTCGGTCGCCATGTTCGAAGGCTATGCCGGATCGGCGCAGGCCGACTTCCGCTTGGCGATCGAGCGCGAACGTGCACTCGGCCAGCTCGACGACATTGTCGCCCATTACGAGGCCTATCTTCGCCGTGAAGGCCCGGCGGGACCGGGTGCTGCGCGACTGCGACGCGAGTTCGGCCGCGTGCAGGAGGAACTTGGCGATCTTCCCGGCCGGATCTTGGACCGCAAGCGGCTGCGCACCATGGTTGCCCATCTCGGGCGGACCCTGCATGTCGGTTTCCTCAACGACTGCCTGTTCGATGCAGCGACCGCGCTCTGCCTCACCGGCGCGCCAGATGCCGAGCGGACGGCGCCGGCCCTATCGCGCTGCAGCCCCGACCGGTGCCCGAACGCCTGCCTGACCGCCCGGCACCGCGAACCGTGGCAGGCCTCGATCGTCGAGGGCGAAGCGCTTCTGGCCGACCGGCGTCTATCGCCGCTGCAGCGCACGGCGATCCTGCGGGACAACGAGCGCAAGTGCCGGCTGATCGCGCCTCTCATGGACGGTGACGCATGACCGCGCTCGGGCCGAAGAGCCAAGCGGCGCTAAGGGCTGCCATGAAGCGGTTGCTCGACGGCCGCCCTGAACGCACCGACGGGGCGCTGACCGTCGCCAACCTGGCGCGCGAGGCCGGCGTCAGCCGAGCGACGGCGAACCGGGCCGGCGATCTTCTCGCCGAGCTCCGCGCGGCCGAAGCCCGCCTGCGGCGATCGTCGCCCAGGGCCCTCAAGGAACGCATCCATGCTCTGGAAGCGGAACTACGCGCCGTGCGTGGTGCCGAGATGGCGGAGCTGCGGGCGCTCACCCGGACGCTCGCGCAGCACATCCAGATGCTGACGTTGCAGCTCGCCGAGCGAGATGCCGTCATCGAAGGTCTGCGAGCGGAGCTGTCTCGATCCGTGGACGCCAGGGTCGTCCCGTTGCGGCGTCCGCCTCTGGACGGCACCGGCTGACAGCCGCGCTTCATCCTGACCGGTCCAGGCGCCGCTCGCCGGTCATGGCTGCCTCCCGTGCTCGCCCGTCGAGGCAGGGCTCGGGTTGTGGCAGACGCTGCCGGCCCATCAACCCTGTTCCGCACCAGCACCGAGAACAGGGTGTGACGGCCCGGCTTCCCGCGTCTGCCCCTGCCGCCTCGCCCTCGACGGAGAGGGCGAACACAGGAGGCAGCCATGACCACCGATCGCACACCCCAGCCCCGGAACGACATCTACGAGCGTGTCACCAGCCAGATCATCGCCGCCATCGAGGCCGGCGCCGACCAGTACCGGATGCCCTGGCACCACGACGGATCGGCCATCACTACGCCCGTCAACGTCGCCTCGCGCAAGGCCTATCGTGGCGTCAACGTCATCGCACTCTGGGCCGCCGCGCACGCCGCCGGCTTTCCCGCCGGCATCTGGGGCACCTATCGCCAGTGGCAGGCGCTCGGCGCCCAGGTCCGCAAGGGCGAGCGCGGGCACCTCGTCGTGTTCTGGAAGACCGTCGATCGCCACGGCAAGGCAGACGTACAGGACGGCGACGAGGATCGCGACGAGCCCGCCCGGCGCATGTTCGCCCGCGGCTACACGGTCTTCAACTGCGCGCAGGTCGACGGCTACACGCCGCCCGAGATACCGGTGCTACCCGAGGCCGAGCGCATCGAGCGGGCCGAACGGTTCTGCGCAGCGCTCGGCATCGACATCCGCCACGGCGGATCGCAGGCCTGTTACCGCCCATCCACCGACCACGTGCAGATGCCCGACTTCGCCTGCTTCCGCGATGCCGCAGCCTATTACGCCGTGCTGCTCCACGAATGCGGGCACGCCTCCGGCGCCAGGCATCGCCTCGACCGTGATCTCTCCGGACGGTTCGGCTCGGCCGCCTATGCTATGGAGGAATGCACGGTCTTATCCTGACTCTGTGATCCTGTCTCAGAATCATGCATTGGAGGCGCCTCACCACGGCTCCGGTGAAGCTCTTCAGACGTCCGGGTCAAGCGTTCCCGCAGCGTAGCGAGGACAACGCTTGACGCGGCGGCGGCACGACAAGCTGTTCATGGGGTGCAGGCTAAGTCCTGCACCCCTGCCACGCGGCGAGCGGGAGAGCGCGAGGGGAACCCCTCGCATTCTAAACAATGAAGTTGCGCCGAAGGCGCTCCGCTTGGGTATCGTGCGTGCATTTGTATTTTACCGATCTTGACACTATTTCGCGTCCGCTTTTCCTTGATGACCTTGCAGTGAGCCTCGCGCCCGGTGCGCTCGACGCGGTCGAGCGCACCGGGCTGATTCACGGCATGCCGTTCATCCTGATGGATGACGGCAGCTACGATCTCGCTCTCAACCGGTTCTTTCGTGCCTGTCCTGCTATGGGAGCGCGATCGCCGAACACGTGGCGCTCCTACGCCCGCGACATTCTCGTCTGGGCGCGCTTTCTTGTCGAACGGCGCGGCGGCAAGACGGTCTGGCAGGCCGGCCGCGACGATGTCCTGGCCTTTCACCGGGCGCGTCGGCTGTCGGCAGCTCCCTACCGCATCTCGGCTGCGAGCTGGAACCGGAGCGTTGCCGCGCTCGACAAGCTCTATCGCTGGGCTGTCGAGGAAGGAATCATTGCGATCTCGCCCTTCAGCTACGGCGCCACCCTTCGCAGGGCCGGCGGTAGCCGCGCAGTGCTCGCTGTGACGACGAACCGTGCCCGCGAGCGCGCCGCGCGGCGCCACGATACCCGTTACATCGATCTTGGCCGCTACCTGCTGTTCCGCGAGGTGGGATTGCGCGGCCGGCTTCCCGACGGCTCGGAGGACGCGACGTGGCGCGGCCGCAACGGCGAGCGCAATGCGTTGTTTGCCGAGCTTCTCGTCACGACCGGCCTGCGGCTGACAGAGGCCGGCAGTCTGCTGCTGAGTGAGCTGCCGCGCCTGACCGATCCCGAATCGCGCTCGGTGCCGTTCGATCTCCCCGGTCCGATCGCCAAGGGCGGACGACCACGGCGCATCCGCGTTCCCCGCCGGGTACTGAGATTGATCGGCGACTATGTCGATCTCGAGCGCACGGTCTCTGCCGCGCGCTCAGAGCCTTCGGTGTCCGATCCGCTCTGGCTGATGCTGGAGGACGGGAAGGCAACAGACGCGGCGGGCAAGCGTGTCCGGCTCGACCGTCTGACGCTGGGCGAACGCCGCCGCGTGCTGGTCGGCACGCCCGGCCAGGCGCAGCATGCCTTGCTCTGGCTGACTGAAGGCGGCAAGCCCGTGCCCTCGGCGACTTGGGAAGCTGCCTTTCGGCGGGCCTGCACCCGCTGCCGCCGTTTCGGCATCGAGGTCGAGGTGACGCCACACACGCTGCGGCACACCTTCGCCGTCAACATGCTCTCCATGCTGATCCGCGAGCAGATCGGATCCGTGTTCGATCCGCAGGACCAGCACGGCGCAGCCTATCGGCGGATTCTCGGCGATCCTCTGCAGAAGCTCCAGCACCTGCTGGGGCATGCGAGTATCACCAGCACCTACATCTATCTCGACAGCCTCGCCGAGGCGCAGGAGCTGGTCGAGGCCGCCGCGGATCGCTGGGCCGAAGACACGGCTGGCGGCGCGGCATGACCGCCGCGGCGGCTCCATCGGTGCGGCGGCCGGGTCGCCGCGCCCTCTTTCCCGAGGCGCTGCCCGATCCCGAGGGCGAGGCCGCCGCTGCGATCGCATCGCTGCGCTTTACCGTCACGCTGGCGGATCGCAGCAAGACGATCGACCTGACGATGCTCGCCGGCCGCAAGGCATTGGCGCGGACCTTTGCCGGCGCGCTCTGGCGCGCCTGCCAGGTCGGTGGTCCGGCCGGCTCGATCTCGACGGCCTACGCCTATGCCAATGCGCTCAAGACATTTTGGCGCTATCTCGATTCCGCCGGATCGCACGTCGCCCGTCTCTCCGACGTCAGTGCCGTCTGCATCGACGGCTTCGATTCCTGGATGGAGGGGAGCGGCCTGCATCCCAATCACCGCCTGCACCGCATGAGCAAGGTGCTCAACCTGCTGCGGCTTGCCGAGGCCGCGGAGCCCAGCCACCTGCCGCCCGATGCCTCACGCCGGCTGATGTACACGAGCGATCGGCCCGGCGTGCGCGCCAGGCCGCGCGATGCCTATGGCGATGATGTCGCCGCGGCATTGCGGAAGGCGGCGCGCACCGATCTCGCCGCCATCATCCGCCGCTTGGGCGAGGCCGATCGTATTCCGGCGGTCGAGGATTCCGATCGGAGCAAGGCGCTGGCAGCAACCCACAAACAGGTAATGGAAGTGATCGACGCGGAAGGCGTCATCGGGCACAGGCACCCTCTCTTCAAGCGACTCTACACGCTCCGCCGCGAGAGTGGCCTGCCGAACGATCGCCTGATCCACGATCTGCATGGCCGCCGGCATCTCATCGCCGCCGATCTCGTGCCGCTCATCGTGCTTATCTCGCTCGACACCGGCATGGAGATCGAAGCGATCAAGGGCTTGCGAGCGGACTGCCTGAAGAACCCGGCGGGCGGCTATGTCGAGATCGAGTATTGCAAGCGTCGGGCGCGCGGCGCCGAGTGGAAGCGGCTGCGTGTGCGCGACGGCGGTTCCTCGACGCCGGGCGGCTTGATCCGCAAGGCGCTGCAGTGGACCGGTCCGGCGAGAAGCCGGCTCGGCGCCGACACGCTCTGGGCGCACTGTGCCTGGGGCCGCCTGACCCCTCGGGTGCTCAGCATGAAGGAGCTCGCGGCTTCATGGACGCGCCGGCACGGCATCCTTGATGAGCGGGGCCAACGCCTTCGCCTCAATCTGACGCGCCTGCGCAAGACGCATAAGGCGGCATGGTACCGGCGCACGGGCGGCCAGCTCGACCGCTTCGCCGTCGGCCACACTGTCGCGGTCGCGGCCGACCGCTACGCCGACATTCCCGCGCTTCGTCATCTGCACGAGGCGACAATTGCCGACGCCATGACCGATGCGCTCGACGCCGCGTTCCCCCCCTGTGTCCTGTCGTCGGAGGAGGAAGCGGCCGTCCAGACCGATCCCGACAAGGCGACCGGCCTTCCCGTTGTCGGCGCCGCCGCGGTCAAGGCGCTGTTCGGCGGCGAGCAGGACGTCTGGCTCGCCAGTTGCGGCGGCTTCTACAACAGCCCGTTCGGCTCGGAGGGAGAGGCCTGTCCGTCCCCCTTCTGGGGGTGTCTCGAATGCAGCAATGCCGTGGTCACCGCCCGCAAGGTGCCCGCGCTCCTGGCCTTCCTCAACTTCATCCGGGCGCAGCGGCAGGTGCTGAGCGAAGCCGACTGGATCGCCAAGTTCGGCCGGGTTCACGGACGCATCGCCGAACAGATTCTGCCCCGGTTCGCCGACGCCGAGATCGAGGAAGCCCGTCGGATTGGGTCATCGGACCCCGCGCTCCTCTACCTGCCGCCCGAAGCGAGAGCGCCATGATGCCGGCACCGATCAAGCTGCCGCAGCACGCGTCGCTGCCTTCGGCCATTTATGGCAACGACGAGCCCGTGCTTGCCGGCGTGGCGGTCAGGGACGATGCCGACCGCACGCGACTTCCGCGCTTCGGTGACGATCTTTGGGACCTGGGCGCCGCCATTTTCCGGGTGAACGCCCGCTACAGCAATTACCGGCTGAACCTCGCCCGCATCGCCGATCCCGTCACGCGGCGGCTGGCGAAGGAGTACGTGATCGCCCGCCTGCGCATCCATGTGCCGGGATATCGGGCGCCCTGCGGCGCGACCTCGGCGATCCGCCTGCTGCGCTACATCCAGCATTTCGCCGCGTTCCTCCGCGCAAGGACTGGCGCCGTCGATCTCAGCCGGATCGATCAGGCGCTGCTCGACGCCTATCTGGCGTATGCCCGTGACGGCGGACGGCGAACGCCTCACGAGACGGTGAAGTATGTCGAGGTGCCGATCGACCTGCATCACCTGGCGCCATGGCTAACCGGCGGCGGCATCGGTTTCCTGCCGTGGCGTGGACGTGCGGCGCACCGCGTTGCCGGCCGGCCGCCAGCGCCCGCCGAGAACGCCACGCCGCGCATTCCCGAGCCGGTCATCGGCGCCATGCTGCGCTGGGCGCTCAAGTATGTCGAGGTCTATGCGCCCGATATCCTCGCGGCGCGGGCCGAGCTTGACGCTCTCGAAGCCCGCTGCGCCCGATTGATGGCGCGGGACGCGCGGGCCGGACGGGCCGTGGCCAAGAACTATCGCGCCCGCGTGGCCAAGTGGCTCGACGTGCGCCGGGCCATGGGCCGAGGCGTGCCGATCTGGGAGCACGCGCCCAATGTGGCCCGCCGCATCGACCCGCTCACCGGCGAAGAGACCCCGCCCTACAATCTCCATCTGATGCGCCTTCACGCCGGCGCTCCGCAGAGCGGCCGCATCAGCCAGTCCGAGCCGACTGCACGACTGATCGAGAAGGCAGCCGCCGAGCTCGGAACCGAGATCGGCGGGCTCGATACGCCGATCTCGATCGATCCGGACACCGGACTGCCATGGCGCGAGCGCTTCGACGGCCTCAGCCTCGCCCGCGAAGAACGGATGTTGCAGGGCGCCTGCTATCTCGTCTGCGCCTACCTCACCGGCATGCGCGACAGCGAGGTGCAGGCGATGCAGCCGGGTTGCGTGTCGCCGGTGCGCAGCGCCGACGGCCTGGTCGAGCGGTACCGGCTGCGCAGCACGGTGTACAAGCGCCATGGCGCGCGCGGCGTCACGGCCGACTGGATCACGATCGAGCCCGTCGCTCGCGCCGTCGCGGTGATGGAGGTTCTCTCGGCACGCAATCGCCGAGAGAAGGAACTGTCATCCTTGTGGGTGGCGCTGAAGGACTGGCCCTGGAGCAACGATCATCTCGGGATGGGTGCAACGCCGACACTCAACCTTTTCCGCGAGGGCCTCGACACGCGCTCGGAGGCCGCGCCGGCGATTCCGCGCATCGGCGACGAGCCTTGGAAGTTTACGACCCGGCAGCTCCGACGCACGATCGCCTGGTACATCGCCAACCGGCCGTTCGGCACGGTCGCCGGCAAGATCCAGTACAAGCACGCCTCGGTCGCCATGTTCGAAGGCTATGCCGGATCGGCGCAGGCCGACTTCCGCTTGGCGATCGAGCGCGAACGTGCACTCGGCCAGCTCGACGACATTGTCGCCCATTACGAGGCCTATCTTCGCCGTGAAGGCCCGGCGGGACCGGGTGCTGCGCGACTGCGACGCGAGTTCGGCCGCGTGCAGGAGGAACTTGGCGATCTTCCCGGCCGGATCTTGGACCGCAAGCGGCTGCGCACCATGGTTGCCCATCTCGGGCGGACCCTGCATGTCGGTTTCCTCAACGACTGCCTGTTCGATGCAGCGACCGCGCTCTGCCTCACCGGCGCGCCAGATGCCGAGCGGACGGCGCCGGCCCTATCGCGCTGCAGCCCCGACCGGTGCCCGAACGCCTGCCTGACCGCCCGGCACCGCGAACCGTGGCAGGCCTCGATCGTCGAGGGCGAAGCGCTTCTGGCCGACCGGCGTCTATCGCCGCTGCAGCGCACGGCGATCCTGCGGGACAACGAGCGCAAGTGCCGGCTGATCGCGCCTCTCATGGACGGTGACGCATGACCGCGCTCGGGCCGAAGAGCCAAGCGGCGCTAAGGGCTGCCATGAAGCGGTTGCTCGACGGCCGCCCTGAACGCACCGACGGGGCGCTGACCGTCGCCAACCTGGCGCGCGAGGCCGGCGTCAGCCGAGCGACGGCGAACCGGGCCGGCGATCTTCTCGCCGAGCTCCGCGCGGCCGAAGCCCGCCTGCGGCGATCGTCGCCCAGGGCCCTCAAGGAACGCATCCATGCTCTGGAAGCGGAACTACGCGCCGTGCGTGGTGCCGAGATGGCGGAGCTGCGGGCGCTCACCCGGACGCTCGCGCAGCACATCCAGATGCTGACGTTGCAGCTCGCCGAGCGAGATGCCGTCATCGAAGGTCTGCGAGCGGAGCTGTCTCGATCCGTGGACGCCAGGGTCGTCCCGTTGCGGCGTCCGCCTCTGGACGGCACCGGCTGACAGCCGCGCTTCATCCTGACCGGTCCAGGCGCCGCTCGCCGGTCATGGCTGCCTCCCGTGCTCGCCCGTCGAGGCAGGGCTCGGGTTGTGGCAGACGCTGCCGGCCCATCAACCCTGTTCCGCACCAGCACCGAGAACAGGGTGTGACGGCCCGGCTTCCCGCGTCTGCCCCTGCCGCCTCGCCCTCGACGGAGAGGGCGAACACAGGAGGCAGCCATGACCACCGATCGCACACCCCAGCCCCGGAACGACATCTACGAGCGTGTCACCAGCCAGATCATCGCCGCCATCGAGGCCGGCGCCGACCAGTACCGGATGCCCTGGCACCACGACGGATCGGCCATCACTACGCCCGTCAACGTCGCCTCGCGCAAGGCCTATCGTGGCGTCAACGTCATCGCACTCTGGGCCGCCGCGCACGCCGCCGGCTTTCCCGCCGGCATCTGGGGCACCTATCGCCAGTGGCAGGCGCTCGGCGCCCAGGTCCGCAAGGGCGAGCGCGGGCACCTCGTCGTGTTCTGGAAGACCGTCGATCGCCACGGCAAGGCAGACGTACAGGACGGCGACGAGGATCGCGACGAGCCCGCCCGGCGCATGTTCGCCCGCGGCTACACGGTCTTCAACTGCGCGCAGGTCGACGGCTACACGCCGCCCGAGATACCGGTGCTACCCGAGGCCGAGCGCATCGAGCGGGCCGAACGGTTCTGCGCAGCGCTCGGCATCGACATCCGCCACGGCGGATCGCAGGCCTGTTACCGCCCATCCACCGACCACGTGCAGATGCCCGACTTCGCCTGCTTCCGCGATGCCGCAGCCTATTACGCCGTGCTGCTCCACGAATGCGGGCACGCCTCCGGCGCCAGGCATCGCCTCGACCGTGATCTCTCCGGACGGTTCGGCTCGGCCGCCTATGCTATGGAGGAATGCACGGTCTTATCCGGATTCTTTGATCCTGTCTTACCCGTGTGATCTTCGACAGACATTGTGCGGCGTAACGACGAGCTTTCGATCGGAGCGCTGCCGCAGTTTTTTGGCGAGGGGGCGGGCTCGAGCCCGTCCCCTCGCCAAAAAACTGCGGAGGCCGTGGTGCCGGAGCTTTACTTCACCGACCTGGTAGCTCTTCGAGAGCCGACGACCTTCGATGGCGTGAGCCATCAGCCGTTGCTATCCGCCGGCGAACACGCAGGCGACCTTGGCCTGATCGACGGCATACCGTTCATTCTCGATGATGATGGCAGCTACGATCATCATCTGAACCGCTTCTTTCGCGAATGCCCCACCATGGGGGCTCGCTCGCCGAACACGATCAAGGCCTATGCGCTGGATATTCTGACGTTCTCGCGCTTTTTGCATGAACAGCGGCATGGAAAGGGCATCTGGAAGGCGGATCGACAGGACCTCATCGCTTTCCATCGGGCGCGGCGTCTCACGGATCACTCCGCGCGGATATCGGCGTCCTCCTGGAACAGGTCCGTTACCGCCTTCGAGAAGTTCTACGGCTGGGCGCGTGACGAGGGTCTTCTGACCACTACGCCGTTTGGCAAACGCGATTGGATCAAAATATCCCGGACTCCGCGCGGCCCGGCCCAAGGCCAGCGCTATTCCTACCGTGAAGCTGGCGCCCGCCACCATGATATGCGCTACGTTGGGCTCGATCGCTTTTACTCCTTCCGGGATATCGGGTTGCGTGGTCGTCAATCGGATGGCCGCGACAATCCGGATTGGCGTGGCCGCCACGGCGAACGCGATGCGCTCTTTGCTGAGCTTCTCGTCTGCACTGGTCTACGTCTTGAAGAGGCAACCAGTCTGCTTCCGGCTGACCTGCCGAGGCACGACGATCCGGCTCTCGGCGCCGACCGCTCGTGTCCACTCAAATTGCCGGCGGCGATATGCAAAGGTGGCAAGGGACGAGAGATCCGCGTTCCGCGCCGCCTTCTGCGCCGCATCGATCAGTATGTTGGGATCGAGCGCTCCCAGATCGTTGCTCGCTGGCGCGAACATCGCCGCTGGGACAACATCCGTCAGCCAATCATGGTCCAGGGCTGGTCTCGGGACTTCGCACTTGTCTCTGATCGCAATGGCCAGTCCCGGCGCCGCCGCGATGGGCTTCTTCCTTCCGAACGAAGGCGCCTGCTCATGGTGGATGCCGCCGGTTTGCCCCTCGAACCGGCGGCATTGTGGCTGACGGATGACGGCCGGCCGATGCGACCCTCGACATGGGAGGCGGTCTTCGCGCGGGCCGAAGCGCGGTGTCGGCAAAACGGCCTTGATATCCACATCACACCGCACATGTTGAGGCACGTATTTGCGGTTCACATGCTGTCGCTCCTCATCCGGGCGCAGCTTGGCTGGATCGGGCCTGATCCTGATCAGAAGAGCGCCGCCTATCGTCGCGTCATCGGAGATCCACTTCAAAAACTTCAGCGCCTCCTCGGTCACGCCAGCATCGCCAGCACCTACATTTACCTCGACAGCCTCGATGAAGCTCGCATGCTGGTCGACAAGGCCGCCGGCGATTTTGCCGATACGCTCGACGATCTGGAGATCGGAGCGCCAGCGTGAAGGCGGCCTCTTCCATCATTGGCCGCAGGGGCCGCGTTATCTTCCCCGATATCGCCGATCCGACGCCCGAAGCACAGGAGGCAAAAACAACATTCCGCTTCCATGCAACTCTACGACATGGCGGTTCGATGGTCGTTGACCTCGCAGACCTGGGGCGGCCAGAGTTGCTCGGCCCATTCGCCCATGCATTGTGGCGTATCTGCCAGATCGGCGGACCGGCCGGCTCGGTCAGCACCGCCAAGGCTTACGTCGCCGCCACCCGCCGGTTCTGGACCTATCTTGATGATCGCCATCCTGCCCTCTGCCGTCTGGAACAGATGGCACCCCAGCATCTCGATGACTTTGCGGGATGGCTGAGCGAGCGACACACCGAGGTTGTCAGCTATCAGACGATCGCAAAGATTGTCGGCTGTCTCCGGTTCGTCCATCAGGATTGCCCGGCGACGCTCTCCGTGCTGATGCTGTCCCGGCTGCACTATGTCGGGTCGCCATATAACCCGAGCAAACCGCGCGACGCCTACGACGACCATGTAAATGCAGCGCTCCGCGAAGCGGCTCGACGCGATGTTCACGCGGCCCACAACCGCATCGTTACCGTCGGCAATGCCGTGCGGCGCGATGGTCCCATCGAAGGCGGCGAAGAACTTCGATCTGCCTACCGCATGACGATGAGCAGGCTGGAGTTGGACGGTACGATCAGCTTCAGTAAGCCTATCTACAAGTACCTCTATTGGCTCCGGCAGGAAGAGGGATTGTCGACGGGCAACCTCGTGGACGAACTGCATGGCCATCTCTACCTCAACCTTCAGGATATCATCGCCTTCCTGGTGATGCTGTCGCTGACGACTGGCATCGAGATCGAGTGCTGCAAGGAATTGGGCGTCGATTGCCTCAAGAATGCCGCGGGCGGCCACGTCGATATCGAATATATAAAGCGGCGAGCTCGAGGCGCCGAATGGAAGAGGCTGCGGGTGCGCGACGGCGGCAGTGGTACGCCTGGAGGCCTGATACGGCTCGCGATGAAGCTCGGAACCGAGGCGCGCAGGCGCCTCGATACCAATAGCCTCTGGGCTTACTTCAATGATGGACGGCTGGTCGCCGGAATAGGTCATCCCTCGGCGGAATCACTTGCCAGATTTGTGGCGCGGCACGAGATCGCCGATGCGGAAGGACAGCCAATCAATCTGGTCCTGGCCCGGCTGCGCAAGACCCAGAAGTCCCACTGGTACAGGCAGACGCGCGGACAGATGGAGAGCTTCGCCGTCAATCACAGCAAGGAGATCGCTGCGAACCATTATGCGGACATCCCGGCACTGCGTTCGCTGCACGAGACCACGGTCGCCGACGGTTTGAAGGAGGCTCTCGATTCTGCGCTGGCGCCGAAGCTGCTCATGCCGGAAGACGAGATGCGAATGCGTGCCTCGCCCGAGGCTGCCGGTCTCCCGCTGCCTGCTGCCGAGATCGCAGAACTGCTCAATGGCTCCCAGGATCTATGGCTCGCCAGCTGTTCCGGCTTTTATGCCAGCCCCTTCGGTCGCGCAGGCGAGGCTTGCCCGGTTCCGTTCTGGGGGTGTCTCGAATGCAAGAGCGCGGTGATTACCGCATCCAAATTGCCAGCGATCGTGGCCTTCGATACGTTCATGGTGGAGCAGCGCGCGAGCCTATCCGCGAGCGATTGGCAGGCCAAGTTCGGCCAGGCTCATGCCCGGATCACCGACCAGGTTCTCCCGGCCTTCCCTGAGGCTGTGGTCGCGGAAGCGAGAACACTGGCGCAAAACCGGGCTGGCTTGATCCATTTGCCGCCGGAGCTCGGCGCGACATGAGCGTAAAGCCAGCCACAGCTCCAGCGACGGCGCCAGCCTCTCTCCACGTCAAGGACGGTCAGGGTGTCCTTGATGGGCTCCGCATTCATCCGCGCAAAAAGGCGGAACCGTTGCCTCTGTTCGGTGAGGATAGTTGGAACCTGTCACCCGCTGTCTTCCGCGAGAACGCGAGGCGATGCCATTGTAGTGTCGACTTCACGCATCTGTCCAATCCGCTCACCCGGCTCACCGCCAAGGAATACCTGTTCGCTCGGCTGCATGAACCCGCGGGCGCACCCCGATCCCGGATGGCCCCGGCCACAGTCCGCGCCGTTTATAACCGGATGCGCCGCTTCATCGCCTTTATCGAGGAGCGGACAGGCAGCTTCCGGCTTGGAGAACTGACGCAGGCGGACCTCGACGCATGGCTTGCGTTTATCCGGACACCCGGGCGATTGCCCAGGCAGGTTGCTGCGCTCCTCGAGATTCCGGTCGATCTGCATGCCCACGCGGATCGGCTGACGCAGGGAGGGTATCAGTTCGAGCCTTGGCGAGGTCGAGCACCATTCCAGGTCGCCGGCTGCAAGCCGTCGCCACTAGAGAATACGACCCCACGCATTCCGGAGCCCGTCATCAACGCCTTGCTTCGTTGGTCGCTCAAATATGTCGACGTGTTCTCGGCCGACATTCTGGCAGCTCGGGCCGAGCTCACCATGCTCGCCGATCAGGCCAACAAGGCGACGATAGCAAGAACCGAACTCGGGCATCCGACATCCGATGCCATTGCACAGCGACTGGACGCCTATCTATCCCGGTTACGCAAGGAAGGACGCGGTGTGCCCGTCTGGCCGGATGATGTGAGCGTCGTCAGCAAGGAAGGGACTCGCGTCAACTACGGCTACATGGCTCTGCGCATCGGATGCCGCGCCGGTGCAATATGCCAGGCCCGGCGCCATCACAGTACGATATTGACGGCGGTTGCCGAACTCGGGACCGAGATCGGCGGCATGGACACCCCGATCAGCATCGACCCGGATACAGGACGCCCATGGCGTTCGCAGCGCTTCGATCAGTTCACGCTGATGCGCGAGGAAAAGATGTTGCAGGCGGCCGCCTACATTGTCTGCGCATACCTGACCGGAATGCGCGACAGCGAGGTCCAGGCGATGCGGGTCGGATGCCACTCCGTCGAACGAAGCGCCGACGGCCTGATCGAGCGGCACAGGGTGCGCAGCACGGCCTATAAAATGCGCAGCGTGACCGGCGAGGCTGCGGAATGGATCACGATCGCTCCCGTCGGGCGCGCCGTCGATATCGCAGAACGGCTGTCTGCACATGCCCGTGAGCGACGCGGCCTCGATACGCTCTGGCTCGTGTTGGTGAATGGTGCGGCGACAAAGGATCATCTCTCGACCGAGATCGTTCGTACCCTCAACCAGTTCCGCGCCCATCTCGATCGAACCCAGGGCACGCCCGAGAATCCCGCAATCCCGCGTGAAGCGTCGGGTCAGCCCTGGCGCTTTGCGACACGACAGTTCCGCCGAACGATAGCCTGGCACATCGCCAATCGACCGTTCGGAACTGTGGCGGGCAAGATCCAGTACAAGCATGCCTCCATCGCGACCTTCGAGGGCTATGCTGGCGAGTCAGCATCGGGATTCGGCGCTGAAGTTGCGCGAGAGCGCTCGCTGGGACGTCTCGAGGACATCATCGAGCACTACGAGGAGTTCCGGCGCGGCCACCCACCCACCGGTCCCGCGGCGAGCCGACTCGTATCCGAGTTTGGCCGCGTTGCCGATGCTCTCGGTGATTTACCCGGCATGATTGTCGATCCCGCCCGGTTGCGCTCGATGTTGCGCCATCTCGCTCGCGATCTTCACGTCGGGTTCCTCAATGACTGCTTCTTCGAAGCGGCTTCGGCTCTCTGCCTTCGCCGAACTCCGCAGACCGACCGCAAGGCGCCTGTCCTGTCCCATTGCAGCCCCGAACGCTGCCCTAACTCCTGCCTCAGCCGCCGACATCTTCCGCCTTGGGAAGCCTCCATCGAAGAAGGTGACATCCTCCTTCGCGATCCGAAGCTGACTGCCAATCAGCGCAAGGCGCTCGAGATCGAACAGGCCCGCAAGCGGGCTCTGATCGCGCCGCTGAAGGGGGAGGAAGCATGAAACCTGTCAGTGCCCGATCTGAAGCAGCGTTACGCGAAGCGGCGGAGCGCCTTCTCGCAGGCAAGCCACGTGTGACCAACGGCAAGCTGACCGTCGCAAATCTGGCTCGGGAAGCAGGCGTTGGCCGCGCTACCGCTAATCGGGCAACCGAACTGCTCGCGCACTTCCGTTCTGGGATATCCAGCGCCAGGACATCGTCAGCGGCAGGGCCCGAACGGCATCAACGTGCAGCGGATGCCATCACCATATCGACCCTCAGGGATACTGCTCAGCGACTGGCTCAGCAGGTCCAGTATCTTACCGTGCAAAACGCTGAGCAGCAGCGCATGATCGACGCTCTCCGAACGGCACTGGATCAGGCGACGGCCGGTCAGGTGGTGCGCTTCCCGGGAAGGTAGTGCCCGGCCGAAGCCCGCCAGAGGTAGAGGACCGACCGCTCAGGGGGAGCGGTTGGAAGCCAGAGAGAGCGGCTTCAGCTCGCCCAAATCTGTCTCACCTCATTCGATCCCGGAGAAAGACCATGATTACAACGGCTTGCGCCATGCGCGGCATCACTGAGACATGTCTCCCATTTGGATACATCGCGGAGATTCTCAGCGGCCTTGTGCTTGCCGATCTCGGCATCGCCCACCATCCGCGCCCTGATCATGCCGCGTACATTGCCTCGTGGATCAAAGTATTGAAGGACGACCCCCGCGCCATCTTCACGGCTGCCGGCAAGGCACAGCAGGCAGCCGATTGGATGCACGAACAGCAACCTGCGCCCGCGTCATCCAACGTCACCGATGAGACGGAGGCGGGCCACCTTGCTTCTCCTGTTCTCGTCGGCGCGTTGTAGCAAAGCGCGAACCTGGACGTGCTGAGCGATTACGTTCTCCCGATCACGCTGCTGCCGCTCCACGTCAATCTGCGGGGGGCGGGGCTCCTCAAGCCGGCACAGCTTCGCCGCCTCGGCCGCCTCCCGCAGTTCCGCGAGTATGGCCGGAGCACGGTTCGCGGTTGCGCGGCTGACGCCGGCCTCCCGCGCCAGGCCGGCGATTGTCATACGGCCGTCCGACCGAGACGCACCCCCTGAGACAAGCCGGGTCAGCGCTTCGCGAAGGGCTCGCTCTGTCGATGCGCTGACCGGCTTCACGACCGTTCCTCCAAGAGTGGCGCTATCAGCTTGCGCATTCGATCCCGGTCCTGCCGGATCGCGGTCCGCTGCACGCTCGACAATCGCTTCTCTTCCAGCATCGCGTCAGCATGTGCGATCGCGGCCTGCCATGCCGGCAGGTGACGACGAGCGATACAGGAGTTTGGGCAACGGTCTGGTGCGCAGTTCGACAGGATGGGCTGGCGTGCCGGGACTGTCGACCGGCCAAGGCAGAGTGCCGTCGCCGGCTCAAAGAAGCAGTCGTTCAGATAGCCGACGTGCAGCGTGCGAGCCAGATGGGCGAGCATTGCCTTCACGCGCTTGCCGTCTGCGATCACGCCGGTCAGGGAGCCGATCTCTCGTCCGACACGGTCGATCTCATGAGTGACGCGGGAAGCGCCGGGACCGGCCAATCGCTCGCCGCGCTGCGCCGCTTCATAATGCACCACGATGTCGTCGAGCTGCCCCAGATGGTGCTCCTGCTCCACTTCCTGGCGGAAGCCGGAGACCGATGATCCGGCATAGCCGTCGAACATCGCGACGGAGGCATGCTTGTACTGGATCTTGCCGGCGACCACCCCGAACGGGCGGTTGGCTATGTACCAGGCCACGGTCCGCCGGAACTGCCGCGTATTGAAGACCCAGCTTCGTCCTTCCACGAGCGGGATTGCTGGTTCTTCGGGTGTGCCGAAGCACTCGTCCAGATGCTGGCGATACCGATTGATCTGCTTGACCACATGCGGCACGCCACGATCGCGCGCAACAGCACGATGAAGAACGATCCAGATGCCATCATCCTTGCGTCGTGGCTGATGCCTTGCGGCAAGACGGCCGGCGATCTCGACGGCGCGGCCGACCGGCTCGATCGTCACCCATTCCTCCGGCGTGCCGAGTTCCGCTCGACCCTTAAAAACGATGCTGCGTATCGTCAGTCGTTCGATCATGCCGTCGGGGCTGCGATTGCGCTGAAGGCAGCCTGGTCGCATTGCCTGAACTTCGCCGTCGCGCATGCCGGTCAGATAGGCGCACAGGATGTAGGCGGCAGTCTGGAGTTGGCGTTCCTCGTTCGCGAGCGCAAAAAAGTCGAAGCGGGTGCGCCATGGTTTGCCGCTGTCGGGGTCGATACTGATCGGCGTGTCCATACCGCCTTGCTCGACACCGAGTTCCGTCACGGCGCCAAGAAGGAGGCCATAGGCTTCTTTATTCTGGATGATGTTGCTGACGTGAATCCTGCCTTGCAGCGAGATCAGTTTTAGATTCAGCACGTCACCGTTCAGCTTGTGCCGATCGGCGCGCACGAGGGAGGCGCAAAAGCCGCCGATGCTGCCGGGCGCGTTCCAGACGGGGATACCACGGCCTGCCTTGCGGCGCCCTTCGATATAGGACGCCATGCGCATGGCCACGGTCTCACGAGGATAAACTCGATCCGCTTCGAGCTCGTCAAGTTCGGCGCGTGCCGCGAGGATGTCGGCCGAGAACAGCTCGACGTAGCGCAACGACCATCGCAGCAATGCGCCGATCACCGGCTCGGGAATGCGGGGCGTCATGTTCTCATATGGTCGCCCGCCGCAGCCCGCCACCTTGAAGACCGGCGTCCCGTTCCAGGGCACGAAGCGCAGGCCGCCGTGGGTCAGGAAGCGGGCGAGCCGGTGAAGCTGGACGGCCGGTCTGAGGCAGGCGCCAACCCGGCTCGGCAGCACGGACCGATTCTTCTGAAGAGCAAGGTAGGCGTCGAGCAGGTCCTGATCGATGAGCGCGGCATCGAACCGGCCCTCTCGTTCCCGGACGAACGTCATGAGCTGGCGCAGCGTGGCAAGCGCCGCCCGCGCGCTCAACGGCCGCAGCCGTCCTGAGCGATCCGGAAGGCGTTCGTTGAGCCAGGCGAAGATGTATTCCTTGGCCGTCAGCCTCTCTACCGGACAGGCAATATCGGTGAAGTCGATCGTTCGGAATGCATTGCGCGCAGTCACATGGAAGATTGCCGGATCGAGATTCCACACGTCGTCGCCGAAGCGCGAGAGCGTCTTCGGGTCGGTCCCTTCTAGAGCCTCATCGAGCAGAGCACGATGTCGCTCGGGCTGCGTATCGCCGATGAAGCTGTGGCCTGGGCGACGTTCGTCGCCCTCATTGTGCCGTCGCCTCTACCGGCAGGTAGAGGAGCGTCGGCCCTTCTGCAGCGATCCGTGCCCGGGCCGCTTCCACGGTCTGCGGCGCAAAGGCCGGCAGGATCTGGTTCGTGACACGATGCCAGGGGCGGCCGAACTTGATCGACCACTCGTCGGCGTTGAGGGTGGCGCGCTGATCGGCCATGAAGGACTGGAATGCGATGAGCGCCGGGAGCTTGCGTTCGGTGATCACCGCATTCTCGCATTCAAGGCAGCCCCAGAACGGGGTCGGACAGGGCTTGCCGGCTTCCGCGAACGGGCTTTCGTAAAAGCTGCCGCACCGCGCGAGCCACACATCCTGCTCGTCCGTTGCCGCAGGCAGATTCTGCCGCTCCGCGACAAGGTCTGCCCGTTCGCTCATGGCGATGCGCGGCTTCAGCGCAGCGTCGAGGGCATCGTGGAACGCGGCGGCCAAGGTCTGCTCGTGAACATGGCGCAGGGCCGGTATGTCCGCATAGTGACGGGCCGCGACACCGATCGAATGACCGACGGCGAACTGCTCGAGCTGGCCGTTCGTGCGTCGATACCACTCGGCCTTATGGGTCTTCCGCAACTGCGACAGCCTCAGTCTCAACGGTCCGCCATCGTCATCGACCAGCTTGTAGCGCTCGATGAAGGCGCTGATGCCTTGTCCGCCTTCGTCATTGGCTGGACGCAAGCCGTCGATGGTCCAGAGGACCCACAGGCGATCCGACCCGGTGTGCCGCCGGGCACATTCGGTGAGCGCGACCGCCATTCTGACCAGCCCGCCGGGCGTGGCACTCGATCCGTCCCGCACCCGCAGGCGCTTCCACTCAGAGCCGCGTGCTCGGCGCTTGTAGTACTCGATCTCGACATAGCCCTTGGTGGGATTGCGCAGGCAGTCCGCCTTCAGCAATCAGGCATTCCATCTCCATGCCGGTCTCCAGCGACAGCAATGTCAGGAACGCAGCAAGGTCAATCGGCGTGAGATGGAATCCCCGGTGCGGCACCTCGATCCTGCAGTCAACATGGCGGTAAGCACCGAGGTTCTTGAAGCGCTTGAAGGCAGGGTGCCGCGTCTCGATCTGTCCGGATCGCACGATCTCGGCGATGACGACGTCATAATGAGCGCGTAGCCGCGCGCATACATCCACTCCTGGCGGCGGCAGCGGAACGTCGTCACCGAGTGCGATGCGCTGACGAGCCTCGACGATCTGAGCTCGTGCCGCCGCACGTAGTGCCTCGGCGATCCCGCTGCTATAGGCGTCGCGGGGCCGGCTGCCCCCACTGTCGCCGTGACCGAGATAGCGCAGGCGGGACACGACGTCTGGGGTCAGCGCGCCGGGACGGTCCTCGACCGCGATGCGGAGAACACTGATCAGCGCCGCCAGAAGGTGCCGCTGGAACAGTCGGTTCCCGCCATTCTGCTCGAGCCATGCCTCATATTCGTTGATCAACTCGACGGTGATGTCGCCCAATCCGTGCAGGACGATCTTCCGATCATCCAGGAACGACCAGAACCGGCGGAGTTTGAGCACCTGACGCTGCACCGAACGTCCGATCGGCGTCGGGCCCATCTGGCGGATGCGTTCCCGCACCAGCGGAGCGATCTCGGCAACGAAGGAGGGGGTCGACCAGGAACTCAGGTCGACGATGATCTCGCCACCCGTGTCGACGCGCACAGCGAAGCGGCAGGGATCGGCGACGATGACGGTTGCAGCAGCGTTCTTATCCAGCGCATCCGACTGACGCGGGAATGTTGCCCGTCGCCCCCGACTCATGGCGCCAGGTCCTTGGAGGTCACGTCGAGACCAAGGTTGCCCGCCGCCGCATCGACGATCTCTTGGCTGTCCGCGAGGTGATCGAGATAGATATAGGTGCTCTCGATCCTGCTATGCCCCATCAATCTCTGGAGCTTCAGCAGAGGATCACCGATCATCCGGCGATAGGCGGAGCCGAGATACTGCGATCGCTCGCTGACCACCCAGACAACCTGCTCGCGCAGAAGCAGCGTCAGCATGTGCACGGCAAAGCTGTGTCGCAGCATGTGAGGGGTCACGTGCATGTCATCGAAGCCGAAGCGACGGCATCTCTCGCTGGCGCGTCCGAACACGGCCTCCCACGACGCCATCGGCATCGGCTCTCCGTCCTCGGTCAACCAGAGCGCCAGCGGCGCGCCCGTCGCGGCGTCGACGAGGCGCGTCCGCTCCGACGGCGTCAACTGATCGACGCTTACCTTCAAGGCGCGGTCGCCATCGCTCACGCGAACGGCACGGTGCTCGCATCCGACGACCGGGATCGGGCTACGCCGGCGGATGCGATCGCTCCGCCGAACTCGCCCAAGGGCGTTGTCCCGTTCGATCCGGACATAGTCGTGCAACTGTCCGATCAGACGGGTCGGCATGCGGATATCCCGACCGCGCGAGCCCTTTGCGGTCGCAGCCGCCAGTCGGAAGGGCAGCGATCGAGCAGTGGTGTCCACGCATGTATCCAGTGTGGGCAACTCGCTCAGAAGCAGGCTCGACGCCTCCTGCAGCCGCAGGCCGGTCGTGATCAGCAGTTCCGTGAACAGCGCATTGCGCTCGCCGTTGCGGCCTCGCCATGTCGGGTCTTCCCGGCCATCGGGAAGTCTGCCGCGCAGCCCGATCTCGCGGAATGCCAGATAGCGCGGCATGTCGAGGAAGCGCATGTCGCCCTTGCGGGCACCGCTTTCCTTGGCGCAGCTCACCGCCATGGCGATGACCGCACCTGACGTCGATGCGCGTGACCAGAGCTGCCGATAGGTGAATGGAGCAGCGGCAAGGATCTTCTCGTCGACTGCCCACCGATAAAGCTTGTCGAGCGCCGCGATCATCCGATTCCAGGAAGAGGCCGATATCCGGAACGGCGGTTCGGACATGCGCCGGGCTTCGTGGAATGCGGCAATGTCATCGCGATCTGCCGCCCAGGGAGATTTGCCTTCCCGTCGCTCTTCGAGGAAGCGCATCCAGACGACGATGTCCCGCGCATAAGCGCGAAGGCTGTTCATCGAGCGCACGCCCATGGTCGGGCACGATCGGAGGAAACGGTTGAGGTGGTGATCGTAGGCGCCGTCGCTTCCCAGAATGAACGGCATGCCCTCGATGAGCCCGACGTTGTCCGCGGCCGTTATCTCGTCTGAGGACAACTCGTATGTCGTGCCGTGGACCGTCACGGAGCGGTGCACGGCGGAAAGATCGGTGAAGAATAACTGCGGCAATGGACCTCCCAACGGCGCCGAAGTTTTTGCCGGGGACGGGCTCGAGCCCGCCCCCGGCAAAAACTTCGCACCGGCACCACTCGACGGTTCTATGTCTCTGACTGTCGGCGATACTAACCGCCAACCCTGACGTCTGTGAGACAGGCACACAGAGTCTGGATAACGGTCGAATTTTCGATGAAGAACTGATCGAGGCGGTACAGAAAATTGCCGGTGACGGAACCGGCGACACACGGTGGAAAACACCTGGCGTGCTCGACTGGTCGACGGGGGTCTACAACCCCAACATCGACATCTCGAAGGACACAACGACGCTCTACGCATCCGATCGCGATGTCTTTGTCTTCCTCGTCGACGATCTGAACCCGATCGAGGCCGGCAAACTGCCCGATGGTTCGCCCGATGTCTTCTTCAGGGGATTTTATTGCTGGAATTCCGAGGTGGGCGCCCGCACGCTCGGCATCGCGTCCTTCTATCTGCGTGCCGTTTGCCAAAATCGTACGCTGTGGGGGGTCGAAGATTTCGAGGAAATCACCATACGGCATTCCAAATATGCGGCCTCCCGCTTCGCCGCGGAAGCGGAACCGGCGCTGATCCAGTTCGCCGAATCCTCACCCATGCCGTTCGTCAACGGCATCAAGGCCGCGCGGGATCGGATCGTTGCCCGCGACGATGAGGATCGCGAGGGTTTTTTGCGCAAGCGTGGTTTTTCCAGGGCCGAAACGGCGAAGATCATCGACACGGTTTTGGCCGAAGAGGGCCGGAAACCCGAGACCGTGTTCGATTTCGTGCAGGGAATTACGCGCGTCGCACGTGATAAACCACATCAGGATGCCCGGCTCGACCTCGAAGGCAAGGCCAAGAAGCTCCTCGAGCTCGCACGCTGACCTCAACGACGCCGAACAGGCGCGCCCGTGTCTTCGGCGGCGTGTTTTCCCGATTCCCCGTCGTGCGGCGCCGTCCTCTAAAGTGAGAGGGCGGCGCCGGTTTTCGTGACGGGTCAGGAGGCCGGGAAAGGTTTCGGCCGCCCGTCGCGGAGTAGATCGTCATGGCTAGTGCCAGGAAGAAGCCCACCATCACCCTGTCGCCCTCGCGCGACATTCCCTTCAACCAGCTCGTGCTCAGCCAGGCCAATGTCCGGCGCATCAAGGCCGGCATCTCGGTCGAGGAACTGGCCGAGGACATCGCGCGCCGCGGCATCCTGCAGGGCCTCACCGTCCGACCCGTCGTCGACCAGGCCGGCGCGGAAACCGGCATGTTCGAGGTGCCGGCCGGCGGCCGCCGCTTCCGGGCGCTCGAACTGCTGGTCAAGCAGAAGCGCCTGGCCAAGGCGGCACCTGTCCCTTGCGTCATCCGCGAGGGCGGTATCGCGGAAGAGGACTCGCTGGCCGAAAATGTCCAGCGAGCGCCGCTGCACCCGCTCGACCAGTTTCGCGCCTTCCTCACCCTGCGCGAAAAGGGACAGTCCGAGGAGGAGATCGCCGCCACGTTCTTCGTGTCGGTGAACGTCGTCAAGCAGCGCCTGAAGCTCGCTTCGGTCTCGCCGGTGCTGCTCGAAGTCTATGCCGAGGACGGCATGGCGCTTGGCCAGCTCGAGGCTTTCACCGTGTCGGGTGACCATGAGCGCCAGGAGCAGGTGTTCGAGCGCCTGAAGACCTCCTACGACAAGTCGCCCTACGTGATCCGTCGCATGCTGACCGAGGGCGCGGTCCGAAGCTCCGACAAGCGCGTGCAGTTCATCGGCATCGACGCCTATGTGGAGGCCGGAGGCATGGTGCTGCGCGATCTCTTCGAGAGCGATGGCGGCGGCTGGCTGCAGGACGTCGATCTCGTGAACCAGATGGTTGCCGACAAGCTCAAGGCGGAATCGGAGACCGTGGCCGCCGAAGGGTGGAAGTGGACCGAGGTCGCGCCCGACTTCGCCTATGGCCATACCTACGGCCTGCGGCGGCTGCACGGCGATCCCGTGCCGTTGTCGGCCGAGGAGGAAGCGACGCGCGACGCCCTCAAGGCCGAGTATGATGGTCTCGTCGGGACGCATGAGGACGCTGACGAACTGCCCGACGATGTCGATGAGCGGCTCGGCGAACTGGAGACCGCGATCGAGGCGTTCGATGAGCGGCCGCTCACCTTCGATCCCGAAGAGGTCGCCCGAGCGGGCGCCTTCGTCAGCATCGCGGGCGACGGCCGCCTGCGCGTCGACCGGGGCTATGTCCGACCCGAGGACGAAGCGCCCGCCGAGCCGGAGGACGACGCGTCCGATGACGAAGCGACCGGCGGGGAAGCATCGGATGGCGCGCACGATGTCGATCGCGCCGAGAACGCCGGTGATGAAGCTTTGACCGAGTCCGACGAGGACGAGGGTCTTTCGCCGATCTCTGACCGGCTGATGACGGAGCTGACGGCCCACCGCACGCTCGGCCTGCGGCATGCACTGGGCGAACAGCCCGACATCGCGTTGCGCGCGGCGCTGCACGCGCTGACGCTCAAGGCGTTCTACCACTATGGCTCGGACAGCTGCCTCGAGCTGGATCTGAAGGCCGTCAGCTTCGGCGCCCAGGCGCCGGGGCTGAACGACAGCGTCTCGGCCGAAGCCATCCGCGAACGGCACGAGAACTGGGCAAAAACCCTGCCGAAGGAGTCGGAGGATCTCTGGGACGCGCTCGGCGAATGGGACAGCGACAGCCGGGGGGCGCTCTTCGCCCATGTCGTCAGCCTCTCGGTCAATGCGGTGCACGAGGCATGGAATCGGAAGCCGAGGGCGTTGGCTCACGCCGATCGGCTGGCTGAGGCTGTCGGTCTCGACATGGCCGCGTGCTGGACGCCGACCGTGGACACGTTCCTCGGTCGCGTGACCAAGGCACGCATCCTGCAGGCGGTCGCCGAGGCCAAGGGGCAGCACGCCGCAAACCGTATCGCCAATCTGAAGAAGGGCGATATGGCGGCGGAAGCCGAAACGCTGCTCGCCGGTTCCGGCTGGCTGCCTGAGCCGCTGCGCACGCCAGGCCAGGCGGCGACGATTGATGTGGAAACGTCCGACGCCACCGTCGCGGAGCCGGCTGAAGCCGTCGGCGAAAGCGCCGCGGCCGAAGATGACGGCATCGAGGAGGACGATGCCGGCTCGACGGCGATGACCATCGCGGCCGAATAGTCCACGTCCATTCAAAACGGGCCTGCCGGCGACGGGGCACTCCCACGAAGTACTACTTCGTGGGGACCCCGACGGCGGGCCTTTTCCATGGAGGCCAACATGCCAGAAGCACCGCATGAGCTGGCGCGACGGCTTGCCGACCATGCCGAGACGGTATGCCGCCACTACCTCTCCAACGGCAGGCGCCAGGGCAAATACTGGATCGTCGGCGACGTGCACAACACGCCGGGCCGCTCCATGTTTGTCCGGCTAAACGATTCCGCAAAAGGCCCGGCCGGGCGTTGGGTCGACGCCGCGACCTCGGAATATGGCGACCTGCTCGATGTCATCCGTGAAGCGCTTGGCCTTGTCGATTTCAAGGACGTGGCCGCCGAAGCGCGCAGGTTCCTCCGTCTTCCGCATCCCGACCTGGAAAGGAAGACGCGAAACGAGCAGCGGCAGCCCGTACCGCCCGGTTCGCCGGAAGCATCACGGCGGCTCTTCGCCATGTCGCAACCGATCCGCGGCACGATCGTGGAGACGTATCTGCGCGGGCGTTCCATTTCGTCTTTGCACGGAACCGGCGCGCTGCGCTTCCATCCGCGCTGCTACCATCGGCCCGATGAGCATTCGCCCACCGAAACCTGGCCGGCCATGATCGCCGCGGTCACCGACCTTGCCGGAAAGCAGACCGGCGCGCAGCGCACTTGGCTTGCTCCTGACGGGCGTGGCAAGGCACCGGTCGATACACCGCGACGGGCGATGGGTGACCTGCTCGGCAACGCTGTCCGTTTCGGCGTGCCGAATTCCGTCATGGCGGCCGGCGAAGGCATCGAGACGACGCTGTCGCTGCGCTGCGCCTTGCCCCGCATGGCGATGGCCGCGGCGCTCTCGGCCGCGCATCTCGTTGCCATCCGGTTCCCGCCGAGCCTACGCCGGCTCTACATCATCTGCGACAACGATCCGGCCGGCGACAGTGCGCGCGACATGCTGGTCGAACGAGCGAGGCAGGCCGGGATCGAGGCGATTGTGCTGTCGCCTACGATGCAGGATTTTAACGAAGACCTCGTCTACCGCGGCCTCGAGATCTTGCGGAAATCGATCGCGGACCAGCTCATGCGCAGGGACCGCATCCGCTATCTGAAGCGCGCGGGCTGACTCGATGGGCGCCGCGTGGCGCATCACGCCGTCGGCATCGCTCGGATGGCGGCCCGGCGGATGTGAGCCGCGCCCCGGCCTTCGAGAGGGCGATCGAGCCCACAGGCGGGCTGGTCCGGCAATGGCCAAGGCCGACTATTTTCCGCCGCGCCCTGCGGGCGCTTTGCAGCGCGAAACAAAATAGTCGGCCTTGGCCATCAAGGGCCTCGGCTGCGCTCGGCCTGCCAGACCCTCCCGCCTGTGGGCTTTCGCCGCCATGAAGGCCGCGAGGGTCGCGGTCCAACCGACGGGAGCACCCCATGAGCAAGCACGCTGACACCGAACCGCATCACGCCCTCTCTCCGACCGATCACGTCCTCACCGAACTCCAGCTCTACGGCTGGCGCCCCTACGCGGACGAGCCCGATCCGCGACCGCTGCCCGAAGGCGATCACGTCGCCGGCGCCGTGGCCGACATCTTCGACGCCCTGATCGCTACCCTCGTCGACACCCGGCTCGGACCCGACCTCGACGATCTGCTCTGGTCGACCACAAATGTCTTCCATCGCGCCGTGCTGCGGGTCGAGCGCCAACTGGATGACAACGAGCAGGCGCAGCGCCGGCTGCAGCGGGAACAGGATGGCACCGAGATCAAGGCGGTCGAGCTCGAAAACCTTACCGCCCAGGGCCAGACGATGATCGAGCGCCGCGACGTCTTCGAACTGATGCGCGACCAGGCCGGCGAGCACTATGAGCGGCACACCGGCTCGGCGTGGCGTCCACGCACCGGGTCGATGGTCAACCACCGCCATCTGACCGCGGCGATGATCGACAGCCGCGATTTCCTCGCCGCCCGGCGCAAGGCCGACACCGAAGTGCTGCTGCCCGCGGGCCCCAAGGTCGCCCTGACCGGCGGGCTCGACTTCGACGACCATCACCTGATCTGGGCAAAGCTCGACCGGATCCATGCCAAGCATCCCGACATGGTGTTGCTGCATGGCGGCAGCCCGAAGGGCGCCGAGCTGATCGCTTCATGCTGGGCGCAGACCCGCAAGGTCGCGCAGGTCGCCTTCAAGCCGGACTGGACGAAGCACGCCAAAGCCGCGCCCTTCAGGCGCAACGATGCGATGCTGAAAGCGCTGCCGATCGGCGTGCTCGTCTTCCCCGGCACCGGCATCCAGGAAAATCTCGCCGACAAGGCCAGGAAGCTCGGCATCCCGGTCCTGCGGTTCTCGGCAACCAACGCTTGACCGCCAGCCCAGACTGAAGGGCTCCCAAACGGAGCCCTTCAGCCGGTCTCGGTTTTCCCACCCGGATTTTTAGCACGATGGTGCGGGTCCTCATCGCTCACATCTGTCAGGTCCAGCAGAATCCGAGGCATCGCGGTTTGCTCGTGCTGGTCTTTCGCGGACACTTCAATGGCCTCAGCCTGCGCGGCAGGATTGCCACCGTCATCCTCTGAAACATCTTCCGCCGCGCGGAGGATGGAGGGGTCCGGCCAGATCGATGTTTTCGGCGTCTCGACCAGTCTCTTGCCGCGACGCTTGACCTCGACGGTGAATGGGCGAGCGGTGTTTTTCATTGTGACAGATGTCGGGATCGGCAATGGCGTTGCGCTATCGCTATACCGATAGCTGCCACAGGCAAAGCGCCTTCGAGCTGTCTCGGCATGCGGGTCCTCCTATGGATGGGCTAGCGTGCAGCGATTATAGCGTGAACTCGCCGTTCACGCCGTTGCCGGCGGATGCAAGCGGGTATCCAGCGCAAAGGGTTCCTGAAGCTTTAGCGCATAGGCGCCGGTTACGGCACTCGCGACGAAGACGAGGTTCCAGCTATGCGAGGATACTGCGCTCGGGATCGCGACAAAGCGATGACGCCGCAGGAGATCATCACCGAAGGCCTGCTGTCCTGCGCCGGGAATGCCCGGACGCAGCCAGTTGGGATTGGGAACCGCGGCGGGATCCACGACATGAACGTTCGTCGTGTCGCTGATGACGGCCGCCGTCATCACATGCGGTATCGTGTCGAGCGCCCGAAAACCCTTATGAACCGCCACTTCGAGAATCGCGGTCGAAGGATCGATGGAGCAATAGACGGCGCGCACGCCCTTGCTGTTCCACCGCCCGCCGACACGATAGGCGCCTTCACCGCTGTCCCAGGTCGGCGCAAAGCCGGCCTGATCGAGGCGCCAGACGAGGAACTCCGTGCCGCCGAGCGCCGCCGGCAGCGGCGTCATGCATAGACGCCGTATTCGAGCCGTTCGAGATAATCCTCGACAAGCTCTATGCCGGCGGGCGTCGCCAGAAGATCGATCGGCCGGCGCTGGTCCAGTCCGATCGCTGGGCGCTCCAGCCACTGCTCCGCCTCGGCCTGCGACCCCAGCACATCCGTCGCCTTGGCGAGGATCTCGGCGAATTTCCACGTCCGCCCGCTCTGCTCCTGGCTGAGCGGCTTCGACGGTGTATCCTTGCGTCGCTGATAGGTGCGCACGCTCATGCCGACGGCCTTTTCGAGGGACTCGGCCTTGTGAATGAACACCAGGCGCCCGACGAGATAATCCAGCGCCGACGTCGGCAAGCCGTGCAGCAGCAGTTCATGCGCATCGAGCGCGCTGGTTACGCGGCGCGACAGGATGCGGGCGCCGCCCAGCAGCTCCGCGACTTTCTGCAGGTCGCCAGTACCCCTCTCAGCAGCTATGGTTTCAGCCGCGATCGCCATTGGTTTCACCTCGGTGCGTCATCTGTCGCATTTCAATATGACACTTGACGCCAGGCATTTCAAGGGTCGATTGCGATGGGCGGCGACGTATCGGCACAGATCGGGCGCGAGGCAAAGCAGCCGGACCGATCGACACGCGGGCCATGACGGGCGAACCCCGCCGGTGCGGGAGCGCCGGCGACGAAGGCAAGCAGAGCCGCCGGCGATCTGGACGCGGCGTCGCATGGTGCGGCGGAGACCAACGAACCCGATATCTGCTAAGCCGCCAGCCTGAGGCGATCCTCGTCACATGATGTCGCAGGACGATCCACCAATCCCCGAGCAGCCGAAAGCGCCGGGGCGATGGTTATGGTGACGCAGCGGTCGCGCGTTCGGCGTGGCGTTGCGCAGGCGATGGTCGGGCGATGCGAGGTCATGCAGTTGCCTCGACCGGCCGGTTTCCTGCCCGGGGCAGCGATCGGATAGCCACATCAATTCGTCTCCCCTGACGGCCGCTTCGAAGACCATTCCCGATTCATGTCGCCTTTGTAGAGGACCGCCCGCCTTGTGCCGCCAACCCCGCAAGGGGGTTCCCCTCGGCTTCGCCTCGGTGACGGCGGCGGTCGCTCCTCTCCCTTGGCTCCATCGGGAATGGTCCCGAGCAACCGAAGGAGACTGAAAATGGCCACCACGATAGCAACCCTCACCCAGAAGAACGACGGCACGCTCGAAGGCGTCCTGGCAACGTTGAGCATCAACGCCCCGATCGCCATTGTCCCCAACGCCATGAAGGCGAACGACGACGCTCCGGACTTCCGCGTCATCGCCAGGCGCAGCGGCTTCGAACTCGGCGCCGGCTGGAACCGCGTCTCGAAGCAGACCGGCGAGGAATACACCTCCGTCAAGCTGTCGGCCCCCGAGATCGGCGTCATCTACGGCAACGTCGCGCCCGCCCCCGGCAACGACCCGGCCAAGAAGGTGATCCTCTGGAACCCGCCTGCCTGATCGCCGCCGACGCCGGTCCCGCTCCCCGCGGGGCCGGCGCCCTGGTCCAACGCCCGGCCGCACCGGCCGGCAAGTCGCAAAGGAACCCATCGCCATGCAACTCATCACCGACGAACAATTCGACATCCTCCTTGAAAACGGCAGGAGATCCGCCGCCGACCCAACGTTCGATCCCTATCCCGTGATAAAACTGTTCACGCCGGATGCCAGCGCGACCTGGCTGATATCGGCCGTCGATCCTGAAGATCCGGACATTCTGGAAGACCTCTGCGACCTCGGTCTCGGATGCGTCGAGTTCGGCGCCGTCAGGCTTTCGGAAATTCGAGACATTCGCGGCGGCCTAGGCCTGCCGGTCGAGCGGGATTTGCACTTCGTGGCGGACCGGCCGATATCGGCCTATGCCAGCCTCGCGATGAAGATGGGTCGCTGATCGTCTGATCGCGACAACTGCAACAGCTCCACCGCTGCCGGCATGAGAGTCGGCAGCGGTTCTTGCGCTCCCGGCGCGCAACCTGTCCGCCGCCGTTATCATCGTTTGCCGTTTTGCGCGCCCGTCCCTATTTTGGCGCGATGGTCGATTCTGTCGTCTTCAGGGAAGGATAACGCCCGGACCATCCTGGCGTCGACACGGACACGTACCGGAACGGCGATGTTGGCGTCACAATAGCCGATGCCGAAGACCTCGCCGCATTTCTTGATCAACCCGGTGAAGGCACCGATAGAATGCAACTGGCAGTCGCCATGCGCTCGTAGCGTCAACTGGATAGAGCACCAGACTTCGAATCTGGGGGTTGCAGGTTCAAACCCTGCCGAGCGCACCATTGCAATTCAAGATGATGCTTGGCGAGCACCGAATTCACATATTAGCGAAAGACGAACGCGGCAATGGCGGCGACGATGACGACCGCGGCCAACATCGTCCTGAAGGCGCGAGAAATCCGCCTTCGGCGGCGGATCTCTTCACCCGACCAGTCATATTACCTCCACCGGGACTGTCATGCCGGTCGACTAGCTGAGCATAAGGTGGCTGTCCAGGAAAAGCCCGCCGCGGGAGGAGTGCGGCGGGCTCTGTCCCAAGTTGCAACACGCGAAGGACGTGTGCCGCATTCATCGCCGGTCGCTTGGGAGGAGAGGAACGAACAGCATGCAGAGGGTATGCGTCCGCTTGCGATGTTGCAACGCACAGCCAACCGCGTTCAACTTTAAAACATGAAATGGGCCAGAGATGCGACGGGACGATCGCATCTTTTTGCCAGATTGTTGCATCGAAACCTATAAACCCTTATTCTCTTCGCCGTGCTCGATCTCCTGGATCGAGTGCAGGTCCTCGCAACAAGCAACCGCTCGGTGAAAGGATCCGCGATGGAATTCGACGATGTGCTTAACTTTGCCCCGCCGTCGGTAAGGCAGTTGTGGACGGATTGGCGTGCTGGCAGAATTGATGCGATGACGCTGGAGAATCGCTCGAAGGATCTCCGGGCGAACGACCCCGCCGCACGAACCTTCCTCGATCGCTTGGGGGCGTGGCAGTCGGCTCCCGGTTCACGCTTTGACACCATTCAATAGCGGCGTTCGCGGCAGGCCTCCCAAGGACGGCTAATCAGTCGATGTCGCTGCTGCGTACGAAGTAGCGAACGCGCCGCCAATCCTCCAGGAGATGTCTGGAAGTCGCCTCTGGCGTTGCGGCGGCTCTTCAAAGATGCACGAACTGTCCTCGCGGCGCGATTTGCTGGATGAGATCGAATTCGTCCCGATTGGCGGTGAGGACCGACAGGCCGGCCTTGGCGGCCGTAAGATAGATCAGCGCATCGTTGAGGCATTCCTTACGCTGGTGTTTCTGAAAATTCTGGGTGCGCGCCAGCATGCCGGCGATGACGCCGGCCTCGATCCAGAGCTGATGATCAGGTATCAGCAGCCGGCTGTCCGCGACGCTCGCGAACAGGGCGGCATAGTGATCGCGAATGGGACGCCATTCGGAACGCGACGGGTCGAGATTGGCGACGCCGGTGGCAAGTTCTGCCAGGCAGACCGAACAGTGGAACAGCAACGCGCGCTCCATCAGCAGCCGCGCCAGCTCGGGCAGGGTACCGGCAGCGGACATGGTGTAGACGTTGGTGTCCGGCACGAGCATGGGCCGGCCGGTCGGACCGATATCCGCGACGCCGACCAGTTTGTCTCGTGGCCTTGGCCGAAGCTGGGTTCGATGCTTGTAGGGTTTGTAACGCCGCAGGACGGTGCGGAGATCAGAACTCAAGCGTGTGACCCGCGCCGAGCTTGCCGTGCGTGCGCTTCAGGAAGGCCGCCACCGGATCGGGCTGGGCCAGCGTCGCGAGCGCCAGGATGCCGAGATCGGTCGGGGATTCGACGCCGCTTTCGCGCTTGGCCGCCTCGATCAGCGCCTTTGGCGCCCGAAACGAGACGTGCGCGGTTTTCTCGCCATCGAGGAGCCCGGCGCGCCGGGCATCTTCGAGGGCCGAGGCCAGTCCGGGAGTGCCGGCTTTGCGCGTTCCTGTGGGGACGCCGCTGGCCTTGATCGTGCTTGGGTTCGGCATGTCATGTTCCATCAACTCTTGTGTGCAAAATAGTACGACCTGTCACACAACGCAATCGCAAGCGTATCGAATGTCGGATGGGGTGGCGCGCGCGAAGCATGAGCGGCCAGGACGAACGCATGGATTACGCGGACCGCGGAAGTAAGATCTTTTTCTGCCGCGCTCAATGATTGGCGCGTTTGGGCTTAGGCTGATGAAGACGCCGTCGCACATTCGGCCGCAGGGCATTGCGGACATCCTTGTCTATGATCGACAGGTCGAACCATTCCGGGTCAAAGTGACCGCCGCACCAGCGCTTCGTTTCCGCATACTCCGGATCTTCATGGTCTGCGAGGATCGCCAAAAACCGCTCGTAACCCAGTGTTCCGCCAACATCCTCCGGTGGCCTGGCGCGGGCGCCATCGATACACATGCCATGCTTTGGAGTTGCATCGAGAACAAGGAATTTTTCGATCTCCACGACGTGGCGCCAATTGTCGCCGAAGTCGTAGGCATAGATGAATGCCGATCCCGGTCCGAAATCACGCATCCGGACCTCACGGAAATCGAAGATGCGGGGATCATCGTCGAACGAATCTTCCGTGAGAAGCGCGACATCGCCGAAGCGCAGACCACCAATCCGGAATTCGTGGAGGTGATAGTTCCACCAATTGAAGGCAGCCTGGATCGCCAGATGGAGCTGCTCGAGAGTCCAGTCCAATGGCAGGACAAGGCGACGCCAGATCTCAGGCTCGATCTCATCGAGCGTTATGCGAATCTGAACGGCGTTCGGGCGCTGAAACATGCCGCCAATGGAACGCTGTGAACTCTCCGCGTGGTGGCGTCGCCTTAACCGATTTTGAGACGCGATAGTTTCTTCCGCTAGAATTTCACGCGCCAATGGATGAAGCGATTTCGCGCCATGTCGAGATGACGTGAGCGCGAAGCTGGCGATGGTCTGCGGCGGTCAAGTATTTCCGGTGAAGAAGAAAGAGATTGGCAATCTGGCCGTGAGCTGAGACGAAACGCTGACATTGGCGCGCGGATTTGAAGCGCATCATGCGTCGCTCGCGTCGTCGCACGGGAAGGTGAGAATTCTCGGCCCGATTATTGAGCCCTTTGTGCGAGCGATGCTCGACGCCCGGCATCAACTGGGATTTTGCGGCGGAATAGGAACGCAGCTTGTCGGTCACCATCACACGCGGGGCGGTACCCTGGTCCTTGAGCAGCTTGCGCATCAAACGCATAGCGGCCGCCTTGTTCCTTCGGCTTTGCAGCAGGGCATCGAGGACGTAACCGTTGGTATCGACAGCGCGCCACAGCCAGTATTTCTTTCCCTTGATCGTCACCACCATCTCATCGAGGTGCCATTTGTCGGCAAAGTGGCCTCGTGAGCGGCGTCGGAGCTGATGGGCGAACTTCACGCCAAATTTCGCCGCCCATTCCGAGACGGTCTGAAATGAGACGCTGATGCCGCGCTCCGCCAACAGATCCTCAATATCACGGAAGCTGAGCGGGAACCGATAATAGAGCCAGACAGCATGAGCAATGATCTCAGCGGGAAACCGGTGGCGTTTGAAGTGGGCAAGCGAGGTCTCGGTCATCAAAGCCCGATAGCAAGTCGGTGCAAACAGCCCGTTAAGGCGACGCCACCCGCAGCGCCGTTTCGTCCTCGTTGCGGCCCATCAGTCGCACGGCCGTTGCGGCGCATTTCAGCGCCTGGCGCTGCCGCCAGCAGCCGGCCCAGTTCGGTTCGGAACGCACAAGATCATCAAGTGATTTCAGCGCGATACCGGCATGAAACGCCGCATCCGTCTCTGCCAAATCACGTCCGCGCGGAACAGACCAGGCGGGCAGCAGGGCCGGTGGCGCGGATCTCGGAAAGGCGGTGGCGAAAGACGAATCCATGTCCGCAAGACTACTGCATCGGTGCGGTTTAGGCCAGATTCTTCGCAGTTATCCGCACGGCTTGTCTTCATCACATAATGACTGATAATGTTGCCTTATCGGTCGTTTTTAAAAAGCCATGGAATCCCGTTCGCCGGGGCGTTTTTGGAGCGGATTTCTTGAGATTGCCGGCGCGGCGCCGATGTTGCGGGCCGTCCTCCGGCTCTACGGTGGTGGCCAACAACCATTTGACGTCCAATCGGGCGCCCGTCAGCGACTACAGGCCTTTGTATAGCACAATCCCGGGCCTTGCTCAAGATGCGCGCGGCCCGTCCTGCCCGCCGATCGTGCCGTGCCGCAAAATCGGCGATTTCGGCCATATAGGCCGTACAGAGGTTTTTCTCGCCCGCGTGACCGGCAACGCATCGCAAGCCCCGAAACCGCTCGTCTTCTGGGTGGCTCGAAAAAATCGCCCCGCGGCCATCCACGGCGGACGACAGTCGTTCAAAGATGGCCAGTAGCCCGCAAGTCCGCCGCGAATGTCGACAGATGAATGACCAGCCGTAAAGGCTGGCCTTCGGGCTGGCCCTGCAGGCGCTCGGCCCCAAACGACGCGTACCAGTCGGCCGCACGCTCGTTCTTGGCGTCGATGATCAAAAGGATGCCGCCACCCTCCGCCACCAGCCGCAGGCACCGCCTGGCTGCGGCAACCAGCAGTTGGCCACCCAGCCCCTGCCCCGCTACCGATCTGTCGGTGGCGATGCGCGCCAGCAGAAAGCCCGGAACGTCATGGCGCGCCAATCCCTTGATCATCCGCGCCGGGACGGCTGCGTGGGCCACTGCCGACGGCGCGATCGAATAGAATCCAAGGATCCGCTCTGGCCGGGCCGTTTCGATTGCGCAATAGGTCTTGGTGGCGTTCTGCTCATGGCTCTGGCGCGCATAACGGGCCAGAAACTGGTTCATGTCCGCGTCACCGCAATCGAAGCTGCTCCGATCGTGCTCCTTCGCGATCGGCTCCTCATGCCATGCCGGAAGACTCATCGGTCACGCGGCAATGCGGCGATCGCGGCCCGCAGTTTTTCGTTCGGCGGCGGGGGGTTGTCCAGAAGCTTCAGAATGTGCAGGAAATCCCGCTCCGAGACCACTATCCTCTCGGCGCTCTCGATCACCGCTTCGGCCTCGCGCAAGGCCGCACGGGTGACGAACTCCGTCAAATCCGCATGCACAAGCGCGGCCGCCCGCATCAGCGTGGCCTTCTGCTGCGCTGCCACCCGCAAGTTCATCCGTTCATTCGCTTCAACCGCTGCCCGAGGCATAAGAACCCCCTTTACTCTCTTGTCCCGATGTAGCTGAGCAGTGCCCGCGCGTCAAGCCGATGTGTCTTAAAGGCGTACAAACGACGGCTGTCAGAATGCTGCCAAACAGCCGCCGGACAGCCCGGAAGCCTCAACCAATCGCGCAACCGTCTCCATCGTGCCTCGGGAAAGGCGACCACGACAAGAAGCCGAACTCAGTATCGATGATCGAGCGCCGTCGTCCTTTCCGCCGGATCGGGATTGTGGCCGAGCAGCGAACTCGCGACAGGGGAAGCCCGATATCGACCGAGAAGTTCACAAAGACGTGCCGGTTTTATACCGAGCTGGCGGCATGCCAGGCCTATATCGGCGGGGGACATGCGATCCTTGGATGCCGGAGGCGAATGATGGCCTCGGACGCTACCGCGCCAGTCGGCATTGTCGGCCGCGAGCTTGTGCGGGGTTACGACCCATCACTGTCGCCATCGCCTTCGTCCACCAAATCAGGGGTAAGAATCCACCTAACCTGGACGAATCCACGGAATTAAGGTGAGCGGTGAATGTTACAAAATAAAGGCATACAGTCCACTCATCCAAGCAGAGTGACAGCCTATCTCAGGACGTCAAGGCCGTGCTTTTCGACTACGGTTAAAAGCTTCAACGCCATGCCGCTCGGCCGCTTGACGCCGCTTTCCCATTTCTGCACCGTCGATTCCGACGTGTTCAGATGGCGTGCGAACACCGGCTGGCTGACGTGATTGCGCTCGCGCAGCGCCTTGATCTTCCTGGCGTCGAACTCCACCGGCATCGACAGGCACCTTTCGTCAAAGGACCGCAGAGTCTGTTTGTTGACCGTGCCGGCACGCACCATGCCTTCCACCGCGCTATGGATTGCCTCGAAGGCGCTGCTCTTGAACTTCCGCTTAGTGGCCAATGGCTATCTCCGTCAAAGCTCCAGCAATCAATTCCGCGTCCAGATCCGTGGCGGATTTACGCCGATACAGCGCTGCCAGCTCGCGAAACGCACGCAATTCGTCGTCATCGATGTTCGCCCCTGTCCTGCTTGACGAACAGATAGACGTAGACCAAGAATTCACCGCCCTTGGCGAGCAGGATCGACCGAAGCCGATTGTCGCCGAGCCGCTTCTTGAAAACGCCTCCACCCAGATCGTCCGCCTTGCCTTGCACAGCCTCCCTGGCAGCACGTAGAAGCGCGGCATCCGAAAGCCGCGCCTTGCGCGCCGCACTGGCGCACCAGGCTGTTTTGAAGACTCGATCAGGCATGGCGAAAGATAGCACTCGGTGCTATCTTATTCAAGACGCGCCAGATCCCTGAGTTCGTGGACAAGCGCCTGCCGGACCAAATATGATTCTCAGGCATGAATCGTGCGAGCGGAAAGCCATGGCATGGATGAGACAGAGGAAGAGTTGCCCGACATCGTCGAGATGGTTCGCGCCATGGGCATGACCCCCACTGATGAGGCGTCTACCGGAAACGCGGGCGAAGCCCCCTCCCCTCTTCCGGCCGTCGCCAATCCCCGCCTGCCGGCGCATCTGGATGCGTTGGCCGATCGCGCCCGCGACTATGTCGAGGCGGCGAGCTCGGGCAATACGCGGCGCGCCTATGCCTCGGACTGGAAGCATTTTGCGAGCTGGTGCCGCCGGCAAGGTTTTTCGATCATGCCGCCCGATCCCCACGTGGTCGGGCTCTACATCACCGCGCTTGCGTCCGGCAGTGCAACAGGCTCAGCCTCGGGGGACAAAAAATCGGTGTCGACGATCGAGCGCAAGCTCTCCTCCCTGACCTGGAATTTTGCCCAGCGTGGCCAGCCGCTGGACAGGAAGGACCGTCATATCGCGACTGTCATGGCCGGCATCCGCAACAAACACGCCGCCCCGCCCCGCCAGAAAGAGGCGGTGCTGCCCGAGGACCTTATCGCCATGCTGGAAACGCTCGACCGCGGCGCCCTGCGCGGCCTGCGCGATCGCGCGATGCTCCTGCTCGGCTTTGCTGGCGGCCTGCGCCGCTCCGAGGTTGTGGGCCTCGATGTCGGCCGCGACCAGACCGAGGATTCCTCCGGCTGGATCGAGATCCTCGACAAGGGCATGCTGCTGCGCCTGCGCGGCAAAACCGGCTGGCGTGAGGTCGAGGTCGGGCGCGGCTCCTCCGATGCGACCTGCCCGGTGGTTGCGCTCGAGACCTGGCTCAAGCTCGCGCGCATCGCGCACGGTCCCCTGTTTCGGCGCGTCACCGGCCGGGGTAAGGCCGTCGGCGCCAATCGGCTCAACGACCAGGAGGTCGCCCGCCTAGTCAAGCGAACCGCGCTGGCGGCCGGTGTGCGCGGCGATCTGCCGGAGGGCGAACGCGGAATGATGTTCGCCGGCCATTCGCTCCGCGCCGGCTTGGCCTCCTCAGCCGAGGTCGACGAACGCTATGTGCAGAAACAGCTCGGGCACGCGAGCGCCGAGATGACCCGGGGATACCAGCGCCGGCGCGATCGGTTCCGAGTCAACCTCACCAAGGCGTCCGGGCTCTGAAATGCCCCCTCCCCTTCTCTATTTGGCTGGTTGAGGTCAAGCGATTTTCGATCTTGTTGTTGGCGGTTAGGTCAAGGGCCTTCGCAGGGTCTTGCTTCTCTCCGGGATGCGCCAGTCGGCGCTCCCACTATGGGGTCAGAAGAATGAAGCAGAACAATCTCCCACGCGTTCTGATCGGTCGATCCGATCGATACCAGGGGAGGGCCGAACTTGCTTCACTCATCGTCCTGCGAGGGACATTTGTCCGCGGACCGCGGAACTGGTTAATCTCAGTATTGATGGAAACGCGGCCGATCACGCGTGTGATGCGCCCGCAAGCTCCGCCCGTGTCCAGCAGAACTCTGTGCCGTTGCTCCACATGCGGTGCATGATCACAGCCAGCCTGCGCGCCAGTGCGGTGATCGCCTTGGCCCGCCCTCGCCGCCTGGCGACAGACATCGCCCAGGCTTTCAACCATGACCACTTCCTGACGACCGAGAGCAGGGTTTGCGCCGCTTCATGAAGCAGCATCCGCATCATGCCATCTCCGCAACAGGAGACTTTCCCCGCGCGCTTGCTCTCGCCGGACTCGTTCATCCTGGGTGTCAGACCCAATACCGCGCCGACGGTCTTTGAGTTCCTGAACCGCTGAGGAATGTCGATCGTGCTGGTGAAGGCAACCGATACAATGGGCCCTACTCCCGGGATCGTCATAAGCAGTCGACATGTCTTGTCATCGCGCGCGATGTCGACAACCTTCTTGTGCAATCGGGTGAATTCGTCACGCAGTTTCTGCCGTGCCGCCAATAACGGCTCCATGATTTCCCGGATGTCGGGCATGTCATCCACGAGCTCCCGGATGCGCTCCTCGAACTTCATGGCGCCTACAATCCCGACCTTCAGCCCGAAATTGCGCAGCAGGCCGCGCAGGTCGTTCTCAATCGCGATCGCCTTCTCCTGCAGCAGCTTGCGCGCCGTCAGCAAGGCCCGCCGTTTCTGGCTGGTCAGCGTCTTCACATGCACAGGCCGGAACAGGTTGACCCGCATCATCTGCGCGATGCCGCGCGCATCGTTGCGGTCGGTCTTGTTCGGCTGGGCTTTCAGGAATGCCTTGGTATGGCGCGTCTCGATGCAGATCACCGGCAGCCCGGCCCTGGCGAGGCCTTCGAACAGCCATTGCGACAGCGGCCCCGCTTCAAGCCCGATGCGCTCCAAATTCCAGGCAGGATCTCGTAGCACGGCCACCAGGTCGTCAGGATGGCTGACCACCTTGATCTCGCGGCAAATCCTGCCGGTTTCATCAATGATGCAAATCGACGTCTCTTTCACCGATACGTCGAGGCCGCTATAGTGTTTCATGCTGCGCTTCCCTTCCGATGCTTGTGGCTGTTGAAAAACATGACCACGTTCTATCATCGCTCGAAGCGCAGCACCCCTCTACAGCCCACCGGCGTGTGAAGATGAGGCTCAAGCCGAATACCCCATCTGCCCTGTTGCAGCCGTATGGGCAATCCCATATAGTCAGGATAGTCAAGGTGGTCACGGAGGCAAACAATGCTATCTGCACCCAAGAAAGATACTAGCTGGACCGTCGCCGGAGCCAAAGCCCGGCTGTCGGAAGTCATCGAGCGCGCACAGTCTGCACCTCAAACGATCACCCGGAACGGCAAGCCAAGCGTCGTCGTCGTCTCAGCCGAGGAATGGCATCGCAAGACGGTGCGCAAGGGCACGCTTGCGGAGTTCCTTATGGAATCACCGCTGAGCGGCGCCGATCTCGACCTCGAGCGCCAGCGAGACGAACCGCGTGATCTGCGGCTGTGAGGCTGTTGCTCGATACGAACGTCCTGTCTGAGGTGACGAAGCCAACCCCCGACCCAAACGTTCTGGAATGGCTAGACCAGCTCGATGAGGACCGTTCTTTCATCAGCGTTGTGTCGATTGCCGAGATCCGGCGCGGCGTCGCCCTCATGGACGAAGGCCGGAAACGCGGGACTCTGACCAAATGGCTGGCGCAGGATCTGCCGCAGCGTTTCCAGCAAAGGGTTCTCCATGTTGACGAGCCGATCGCTCTGGCCTGGGGTGATCTGATGGCCCTGGCCAAGCGTCGCGGTCGCGGTCTGTCATCCATGGATGGCTTGATCGCCGCGACAGCGATCGCGAAACAGCTCACCTTGGCCACCCGCAACACGAAGGATTTCGAAGGCTTCGGGATCGATCTTTACAATCCGTGGACATCCTAAAGAGCTCTGCGCTGTCGCTCTATTTTCCTGCCGCACATGCGCTGAACAGCCGGCTGCGGAGAGGACCGCGCGCGCAGGCACGGATGCCGCGATGGCAAGGGCGCCGTCGCCCGACTCTGAAGCTATCTATTGCGCTCTGGAATCAGGTGCAGTTTCTCAACGTGATCCGAATGCCTCTATGGACCCTCTGATCGGGTAAATTAGCTCGGCTTCATCGCCCTCGCAGCAGGCAAACGATGGAGACTCCTTGTCGACGACTGCCTATCTTCTGGTGGCCAATCGAGACAATCCCGAAACCTTCAAGAGCGCTTGAGGCAAACGAGTTGTTCTTCAACGCCAACTGCTCTCGTAGACCTCTCTTAGATCTAGGCAATCACGTTCACGACTAGTTTGGATTTCGCGAGCCGCTCACTTTGATACATATGGCGCGATAATCATGTCCAGCTGGAACCCGGAACGTGCAGATGTCGACCGACTGCGGAAGCCACGCTCTGCCCTCCGATTCACAGTCTGCTTCACGCGTTCGAACGATCGGCAATCTGCCAACGGAGGTTCTCAATGCAGGCTTGTCGGAGAGGAGATTCGTGACGTTGAAGATTCCAGTTGCCGCGAACATGCGGGGTAAGGCCTCCGATGCGTATGTCTACGCGTGGTGACCTGCCAGGTTGCACATGTACAACTTTCCGCCTGAAGTGGCGCGTGAGATGTAGGCTGTGCTGCTACACGCACATCAGAGGGGACAGGGAAAGAGCTTTAAACAGTCGCCCGGTCGAGTTGCACATGTACAACTCTGTCGCTTTTGGACAGCCGGGGTAGCGTTAACTTTTTGTTAGCTTTAAAAGATTTGCCACCGGCCTCCGAATCTGGCTTATATGATCAGCGCATTTTTGGCGTGGACGTCGAAATAAGCGCGGATATCAGGGGCAGAGTTTTGGTAAACGCACACCTTGACCAAACGCACGTCGTCGTTTCGAACCTTCGTAGCCAGATCATGGCTGACGCCAATGAGTTGTCTCGACAACTGCAGGCGCACCAGCAGCGGACTTTTCCGCCGACTTCCCAAAAGACGATACGCTTGTTCACCCCGGCCGAAGCTGCCGACTTCATTGGCATCCATGAAGGCTATCTCCGACAGATCGTCGCCGAAGGCCATGGTCCGGAGCCAATGCCAAACGGTCGACGTCTGTACTCCGTCGCCGATATCGAAAATCTGCGTTGCGTTCTCGACGAGGGTGGAAAGGGAGCGCCAAAGTATGTCCGGCATCGCCGACCGGGCGAGAAGCTCCAGATCGTCAGTGTGATGAATTTTAAGGGAGGGTCTGGAAAGACCACGACCTCCGCTCACCTTGCTCAGTATCTCGCGCTGCGAGGATATCGGGTGCTGGCAATCGACCTCGACCCACAGGCGTCACTGTCGGCCCTTTTCGGCCACCAGCCCGAACTGGATGTTGGAGACGGGGAAACAATCTACGGCGCGATCCGATATGACGAGAGCCGCCGTCACATCTCAGAAATCGTACGTGAGACTTATACGCCTGGCTTGCATTGCGTGCCGGGCAATCTGGAATTGATGGAATTCGAGCATACGACACCCAAGGCGTTGGCTGACCGCACCGAGAAGTCGATGTTCTTCTCCCGGATTGGGGAGAGTCTCGCCGATATCGAAAACGCATACGACGTCGTAATCATCGATTGCCCGCCCCAGCTTGGATTCTTGACGCTGTCGGCGCTCTGCGCGGCGACTGCGGTGTTGATCACCGTTCACCCGCAGATGCTGGATGTCATGTCAATGTCCCAGTTCCTGACCATGACGGGCGATTTGCTCGCGGTGGTCGAGAACGCGGGCGGCAGCACCGAGTACGACTGGCTGCGCTACCTCGTTACCCGCTACGAGCCAAATGATGGTCCGCAGAGCCAGATGGCAGGCTTTATGCGTTCCATTTTCGGTCAGCGGGTCCTCGAGCACTCGATGTTGAAATCCACCGCGATATCGGATGCCGGATTGACCAAACAGACGCTCTACGAAGTTGAGAAGTCTGCCTTCACACGCGGCACCTATGATCGCGCTCTCGAATCCTTGACACAGGTCAACGGCGAAATCGAAGACCTCATCCGCTCCAAGTGGGGGAGGAAATAACTTATGGCTCGAAAGAACGTTTTCGATCTCACACCGGAGCAGGAAACCACCAAAGCAGCTGCAGGGCTCGCGCAGCCGAAGCTGGGGCGTCCCTTGCTTGGTCTCGAGAGGCCAATCAGGCCTGCCAGTCCACTGGGCTCGATTTCTCAGTCGCTTGAAAACATCAATTCCCGCGCCCACAGAGCCGAGGAGATTGAGAAAAAGCTAGCAGAAGGTCAGACGATCGTCGAACTCGACGCCTCTTTGATCGACTCCTCGTTCGTCGTTGATCGCCTTAGTGTAGACGCCGAGGACACGGCGTCCCTAGTTGCCCAGATCAGGGAACACGGTCAGCAGGTGCCCATTTTGGTGCGTCCGCATCCGGAAAGTGAAGGCCGCTATCAGGTTGCATACGGCCATCGGCGATTGGCGGCCGCCAAGGAACTCGGAAGGAAGGTGAGGGCGGTTGTACGCGATCTCACTGACGAACTCCTCGTCGTCTCTCAAGGCCAGGAAAACAACGCTAGAACCGACCTCTCGTTTATTGAGAGGTCATTCTTTGCCTTGAGACTCGAGGAGCGCGGGTTCTCTCGTGAAATCATCATGGCGTCCCTTGGCGTGGACAAGGCCGCCCTGTCTCGCCAGATTGCGCTGACGAAGCGGTTGCCGCCGGAGCTGATCGCGGCCATCGGCGCTGCGCCGTCACTCGGACGCCTGCGCTGGGCTGAACTGGCCGACATGATCGAGGAGAATGGCAAACGGGCAAAAGCCCTGAAGCTTATTCAACAACCTGATTTCCTTGCACAGAAGAGCGATGACAGGTTCCAGGCCGTTTACGCTGAATTGAAGGTCAGGAATCCCGCCAACACGGCGGAAGCCACATCCTGGGCGCCTCCGGACAAATCAGTTGCCGTCGTCGCAAAATCACGCACGAAAGGCGTTTTGCTCGACATAACGAAGGCCGAAGCGAAGCCTTTCGCAGAGTGGATAACAGGCAATCTGGACAGCCTCTACGAGGCTTACAGGCAGTCGAAGCAGGAGACTTAAAACCGCAAAAGAAAAGGCCCCCGAACGTCACCGCGCGGAAGCCCTTCTCAGATCTAAGCACTCCGAGAATCGCAAATCCGCGAATCACTGTCAAGAGTCTTGGCGTCGTTTCGGCGAGCAGATTTCTTTTGCCTGATTGAAGGTGAAGGAAAATGGAGAAGGAAATTGCAACGACTCCCTTCGGGAGCCGACCGATGTCGCTTGCCCTTATGGCAGCGCAGATGGAAGCCAAGGAGATTCCGGAAGGCAAGGCCGTCGACAAATGGCAGGTCTATCGCGATCTCTGCGAGGGCAAGACCATTGTTGGCATTGGCGACCGAGCGCTGGCCGTACTGGCCGGTTTGCTATCATGCCATCCGGATGATGAGCTGTCGGAAGAAAACGGGCTGATCGTCTTCCCGTCGAACAGGTTGTTGTCGCTGCGCTCGCATGGCATGGCAAACGCAACGCTACGCCGGCACCTGGCTGCACTGCTCGAGTGCGGCATCATCTTTCGCAGGGACAGCCCCAACGGCAAGCGATATGCCCGCAAGGGCAGGGGAGGGGAGTTGGAGGAGGCCTTCGGCTTCTCCCTGGCGCCTTTACTGTCCCGCTCCGAGGAGTTCCACGCAGCGGCCGAGCGCGTCCGTGCGGATAGTCGTGCGCTGAAGCTGATGCGTGAGCGCATCACGTTGCAGCGCCGCGACATCGCCAAGCTTATCGAGGCCGCGATCGAGGAAGGTGCCCCAGGTGCCTGGCAGGCCCTTTGGAGGCGGTTCAGGGCCGTCGTGGATCAGCTTCCGCGGAAAGCAAGCATCAGCGAGCTGGAGCCGTTCGCGGCAGCACTCGACGCGATCCGGGATGAAGTCAACATCGCATTGAAAAGTCTCATGAATGACACGAATCCGAGCGCCAATGAGTCTCAAAATGAACCGCAGCAATCTGATTCAAATACCGACTCTCATTTTGAATTTGAACCCGCTTTCGAGAAAGCCGGGGGATCGGCCGAGCCCAGACGAGAACCGCAGGAGCCGCCAAAGACGTATCACCTTGGACTTGTGCTGAAAGCTTGCCCTGAAATTTCGGATTACGCCCCCGGCGGCATCGCCAACTGGCGCGATCTGATGGTGACCGCGGCGCAGGTGAGAGGTTATCTCGGTGTTTCGCCGTCGGCCTATGAGGACGCCTGTCACGTGATGGGGCAGGAAACGGCGGCGATCGTCATCGCCTGCATCCTGCAACGAGCTCAGCATATCAACTCGGCGGGTGGCTACCTGCGGGCGCTGACCGACAAGGCGAGAGCCGGGGAATTTTCGGTCGGCCCTATGCTTATGGCTGCGCTCAAAGCCAATGCTTCGCCGCCAGAGCGAAGGGCAGGGTAGGGTGCCGGCATGATCCCTGTGTTAGTCGACGAGACGATGCGCGGAACCGCGGAACCATCATGCTTACGCCAAAACACCTCCGGGGCCGGATTTTGGTCCGGTCATCCAGGCCGGAATCGGAGCGATGTCTTCCAGGATATTTGCGGCCCTTGCCCACTGGGCAAAGGCATCACGAGCTGCATCGAGTGGATGGCGGCCATCGTGAGCAGCGTGGCAGACCCGCTTCGTCGTCTGATAGAGGATATCCTGGAGTTCGAGCGGCCATTCATCGAGGAAATCCAACGCATCGGCAATGGAAGCGATCTCCGCAATCGTGAACTGACCATCCTTGACGAAGACGGGACTGCCGAAAAATTTATCGTTCATGACATCCTCCACACCTAATCGGCGTTGCCACCCGACCAGCCGAAACGCAGTCGACGCAAGCGAATGATATGCGCTCGGAAGGATGGGTCTTCAAGGGTCCGGAGCATCGCCGCGTAGGCGACAGGAAACCGGGGTGGATGATGATCAGTCGCTGACTAGGGAATGTGCTGTACAGAATCGCGCAATATGGCGGCGCCATTTCAGCGGTCAAATGAGAGCGCATAGAAGCAGCGGGTCATCTTGAGCCGCCGGAGATGTTGAAGACTGAGCAATGGCCGTTTCTTGACCCTGCCATTCTCGCCGATCCTCCGAGGGAGCTCCTTACCTACTTAATATTTCCCAAAGACGTAGGAGCACTGACTATGCTGCAGGCTTTTCGAAGACCATGGGCAAACCACATTTGATGCCATCTCGACGACCAGTTCTTCAATTGTCTTGTCGGAAAGGCGCGTCTGCATTGTTGAACGGCCCACCTGTGTTGCGCCAACAATGGTCCTCATCCAGCTATCGTCTGGGATGTCCCCACGTTGGCCTACGCAGCCTGGTAACGAAGGGCGCAAAGCTGAACCGCCAGATCCTGTGGGGCGTCGTCACGCTGACGCACTTTCCCGGCGAAGCATTATGTGATAGTGTTCAATCCTATTTAGCGCGATCCGAACGGGAGTGACCGATGCGCAGCACACAACAGCTCAGCGTCACGTTGCCGAATGAAATGGCGCAGATGGTCAAGACCAAGGTTTCATCGGGCGAGTATGCCAGTGAGAGCGAAGTTATCCGTGACGGCCTGCGCGCCTTGCAGGCGCGTGACAAGGCCCTCGATACCTGGCTGCGCACGGAGGTTGCCGCCGCCTATGACGAACTGAAAGCGGATCCATCGAAGGGACGGACGCCCGAACAGGTGTTGGCGTCATTGAAAGCCGAGACCGGGCGCCAGTCGAAATCCCGGTAGAGAGCATGTCGCATCGCGTCATCTTCTCGCCTAGGGCGGAGGCGCAGCTTGTGAAGCTGTATCGGGACATTGCCGAGAGATCGTCGCCGACGATCGGGGAGCGATACACGGCCGCCATAGTCAAATATTGCCGCACATTCTCGGCGTTCCCACTCGTGGCACACGGCGCGACGATATTCGAGCGGGTTTGCGGACGGTCGGATACCGCCGACAGGCAACGATTGCGTTTGCGATGTCAGACGACACGGTGAACATTCTTGGCGTCTATTATGGCGGCCGGGACTATGAGGCGGATTTGCGCGACGACGAGGAATAGCGATCCGCCGTGAGCCCGAATTGATCGACCTTTTTGCCATCTGCCGTTCCCCTATGTTAGGATTTTCGGGCGCCGATGGACGTGGGCCGAGCCGGTCCGCCTAATTGAAGGATCGAGCTCTTTACGCCTGCCGAATGCGATATGACCCGGATTAAACGGAAACGCTCCGGGCGATGGAGTCGATGAACGACGTCCCGGGCGGAACACCCATGCCCGTCAGCTGTGCTACCTTCCAGTTTGTCATAGAGACCGCGATAGGTCCGGCGGATGCCGCCCCACCGCACAACCCGTGCAGCGCCTTCTGGACGGATTGGACGTCCCGATGTCGAGAAAATCGGCGGGTACCGCACGGCCGCCGGCGCCGCCTAGGCGGCGGTCATGGATACGAGCAAGGCGTCGGATGGCAGGTGTGATATCGGCCGATTTCTGACCGAAGATTATATATGAATATTGGTCAGCAACGGGCCGTGAACGGTTGCTGACCAGAAACTGGATTCACACTTTGGTCAGAGGCGAAGCCCGGCTTTCGCGCGCTGGTCGGCAGTTCCCATCAGAGTAAGAGGACGGCCTTCGGGGTCATGGCGGGTTGAGGTCCGGGAGGGAGGCTCCTGGCGCCCGCCGTGGAGAACAGCCATGACCCAGATAGAAATTCAAACGCCGGCGCGGAACCCTAGAGACGGTTACAAGGTAGACGTCAGCCGTGGCGAGCGCATCGGCCGCGTCTCGTCGGAATGGTTCAATCGGCCCGACGACGAGCGGTTCCTGTCACTTACCGAGCTACGCGATGCAGTGCAGGCCCGGTCTCAGCGCAGCCGCACGCGCGTCGTCGAAACCCAACGGATCCACGTTGAGGCCAGCCGTGACGATGCTGAACGTCTCACGCTCATGCTGCCCGATTCAGACAGGCCTGTCGCGCCGACGCACTGGAGTTTTGGCCAGCTTACCAGCCTGGTCGGCGCACCGGCCCACTATCTGCGCCAGCTCCCGGCCCCTCTTGCGGCCATCAATCTGCAGTACGGCCTGACCTCAAACCGCGCCGAGCAGGTGAAGACGCTCGAAGTCGAGAACGGCCGTCTCGAGCTTCGAGCAGTGACGGGGCCAGATTACGGTCGTTATCTAAACAGTCAAGCTGTCTCACCGGCTTTTCACTGATCCCATTCCACCGACGTTGAGCCCGACGCCGCCCGCAAGCGGTGGCGATCCCGTGCGCTCGCGTCGCTCCCAAGGAGCTATCACGATGTCTTCCAGGATACAGTCCGGAGCGCGTGCCGACGTTTACACGCGCATCACCGCCGAGATCATAGCGGCAATCGAAGAAGGTGCCGGTGATTGGCGCGCACCGTGGTTCCACAACGGAACCAGCGCCGCCCGCCCGACCAACGTCGCATCTGGCCGCCGCTATCGCGGCATCAACACGGTGGCGCTGTGGGTCGCAGCCATGGCCAACGGTTACAGCGATGGCCTGTGGGGCACCTATCGGCAATGGCAGGACGCCGGAGCGCAGGTGCGCAAGGGCGAACGCTCGACCACCGTCGTGTTGTGGAAGCAGATCGCTTCGTCCGACTCGACGGATGACGATGACGGCGACGACAGCGGCCGTGTTCGGATGTTCGCGCGGGCCTTCTCGGTGTTCAACATCGCGCAGGTGGATGGATACGAACGTCCGTCGACGAGCATCTTGCCGGAGGAAGAGCGTCTGGCCCACGCCGAGGCCTTCATCGCCAACCTCGGAATCAAGACCGTGTTTGGCGGTTCGGAAGCCTGCTACGTTCCTTCCTCGGACACGGTGTTCATGCCGGACTTCGCTTCTTTCCGGGATGCCGCGTCGTTCTACGGGGTCTGGCTGCATGAGAACGGCCACGCTTCCGGGGCAAAGCACAGGCTGGACCGCGATCTCTCGGGTCGGTTCGGCTCGGCTGCCTACGCGGCCGAGGAGTGCTGTGTGTTATCCGGATTCTTTGATCCTGTCTTACCCGTGTGATCTTCGACAGACATTGTGCGGCGTAACGACGAGCTTTCGATCGGAGCGCTGCCGCAGTTTTTTGGCGAGGGGGCGGGCTCGAGCCCGTCCCCTCGCCAAAAAACTGCGGAGGCCGTGGTGCCGGAGCTTTACTTCACCGACCTGGTAGCTCTTCGAGAGCCGACGACCTTCGATGGCGTGAGCCATCAGCCGTTGCTATCCGCCGGCGAACACGCAGGCGACCTTGGCCTGATCGACGGCATACCGTTCATTCTCGATGATGATGGCAGCTACGATCATCATCTGAACCGCTTCTTTCGCGAATGCCCCACCATGGGGGCTCGCTCGCCGAACACGATCAAGGCCTATGCGCTGGATATTCTGACGTTCTCGCGCTTTTTGCATGAACAGCGGCATGGAAAGGGCATCTGGAAGGCGGATCGACAGGACCTCATCGCTTTCCATCGGGCGCGGCGTCTCACGGATCACTCCGCGCGGATATCGGCGTCCTCCTGGAACAGGTCCGTTACCGCCTTCGAGAAGTTCTACGGCTGGGCGCGTGACGAGGGTCTTCTGACCACTACGCCGTTTGGCAAACGCGATTGGATCAAAATATCCCGGACTCCGCGCGGCCCGGCCCAAGGCCAGCGCTATTCCTACCGTGAAGCTGGCGCCCGCCACCATGATATGCGCTACGTTGGGCTCGATCGCTTTTACTCCTTCCGGGATATCGGGTTGCGTGGTCGTCAATCGGATGGCCGCGACAATCCGGATTGGCGTGGCCGCCACGGCGAACGCGATGCGCTCTTTGCTGAGCTTCTCGTCTGCACTGGTCTACGTCTTGAAGAGGCAACCAGTCTGCTTCCGGCTGACCTGCCGAGGCACGACGATCCGGCTCTCGGCGCCGACCGCTCGTGTCCACTCAAATTGCCGGCGGCGATATGCAAAGGTGGCAAGGGACGAGAGATCCGCGTTCCGCGCCGCCTTCTGCGCCGCATCGATCAGTATGTTGGGATCGAGCGCTCCCAGATCGTTGCTCGCTGGCGCGAACATCGCCGCTGGGACAACATCCGTCAGCCAATCATGGTCCAGGGCTGGTCTCGGGACTTCGCACTTGTCTCTGATCGCAATGGCCAGTCCCGGCGCCGCCGCGATGGGCTTCTTCCTTCCGAACGAAGGCGCCTGCTCATGGTGGATGCCGCCGGTTTGCCCCTCGAACCGGCGGCATTGTGGCTGACGGATGACGGCCGGCCGATGCGACCCTCGACATGGGAGGCGGTCTTCGCGCGGGCCGAAGCGCGGTGTCGGCAAAACGGCCTTGATATCCACATCACACCGCACATGTTGAGGCACGTATTTGCGGTTCACATGCTGTCGCTCCTCATCCGGGCGCAGCTTGGCTGGATCGGGCCTGATCCTGATCAGAAGAGCGCCGCCTATCGTCGCGTCATCGGAGATCCACTTCAAAAACTTCAGCGCCTCCTCGGTCACGCCAGCATCGCCAGCACCTACATTTACCTCGACAGCCTCGATGAAGCTCGCATGCTGGTCGACAAGGCCGCCGGCGATTTTGCCGATACGCTCGACGATCTGGAGATCGGAGCGCCAGCGTGAAGGCGGCCTCTTCCATCATTGGCCGCAGGGGCCGCGTTATCTTCCCCGATATCGCCGATCCGACGCCCGAAGCACAGGAGGCAAAAACAACATTCCGCTTCCATGCAACTCTACGACATGGCGGTTCGATGGTCGTTGACCTCGCAGACCTGGGGCGGCCAGAGTTGCTCGGCCCATTCGCCCATGCATTGTGGCGTATCTGCCAGATCGGCGGACCGGCCGGCTCGGTCAGCACCGCCAAGGCTTACGTCGCCGCCACCCGCCGGTTCTGGACCTATCTTGATGATCGCCATCCTGCCCTCTGCCGTCTGGAACAGATGGCACCCCAGCATCTCGATGACTTTGCGGGATGGCTGAGCGAGCGACACACCGAGGTTGTCAGCTATCAGACGATCGCAAAGATTGTCGGCTGTCTCCGGTTCGTCCATCAGGATTGCCCGGCGACGCTCTCCGTGCTGATGCTGTCCCGGCTGCACTATGTCGGGTCGCCATATAACCCGAGCAAACCGCGCGACGCCTACGACGACCATGTAAATGCAGCGCTCCGCGAAGCGGCTCGACGCGATGTTCACGCGGCCCACAACCGCATCGTTACCGTCGGCAATGCCGTGCGGCGCGATGGTCCCATCGAAGGCGGCGAAGAACTTCGATCTGCCTACCGCATGACGATGAGCAGGCTGGAGTTGGACGGTACGATCAGCTTCAGTAAGCCTATCTACAAGTACCTCTATTGGCTCCGGCAGGAAGAGGGATTGTCGACGGGCAACCTCGTGGACGAACTGCATGGCCATCTCTACCTCAACCTTCAGGATATCATCGCCTTCCTGGTGATGCTGTCGCTGACGACTGGCATCGAGATCGAGTGCTGCAAGGAATTGGGCGTCGATTGCCTCAAGAATGCCGCGGGCGGCCACGTCGATATCGAATATATAAAGCGGCGAGCTCGAGGCGCCGAATGGAAGAGGCTGCGGGTGCGCGACGGCGGCAGTGGTACGCCTGGAGGCCTGATACGGCTCGCGATGAAGCTCGGAACCGAGGCGCGCAGGCGCCTCGATACCAATAGCCTCTGGGCTTACTTCAATGATGGACGGCTGGTCGCCGGAATAGGTCATCCCTCGGCGGAATCACTTGCCAGATTTGTGGCGCGGCACGAGATCGCCGATGCGGAAGGACAGCCAATCAATCTGGTCCTGGCCCGGCTGCGCAAGACCCAGAAGTCCCACTGGTACAGGCAGACGCGCGGACAGATGGAGAGCTTCGCCGTCAATCACAGCAAGGAGATCGCTGCGAACCATTATGCGGACATCCCGGCACTGCGTTCGCTGCACGAGACCACGGTCGCCGACGGTTTGAAGGAGGCTCTCGATTCTGCGCTGGCGCCGAAGCTGCTCATGCCGGAAGACGAGATGCGAATGCGTGCCTCGCCCGAGGCTGCCGGTCTCCCGCTGCCTGCTGCCGAGATCGCAGAACTGCTCAATGGCTCCCAGGATCTATGGCTCGCCAGCTGTTCCGGCTTTTATGCCAGCCCCTTCGGTCGCGCAGGCGAGGCTTGCCCGGTTCCGTTCTGGGGGTGTCTCGAATGCAAGAGCGCGGTGATTACCGCATCCAAATTGCCAGCGATCGTGGCCTTCGATACGTTCATGGTGGAGCAGCGCGCGAGCCTATCCGCGAGCGATTGGCAGGCCAAGTTCGGCCAGGCTCATGCCCGGATCACCGACCAGGTTCTCCCGGCCTTCCCTGAGGCTGTGGTCGCGGAAGCGAGAACACTGGCGCAAAACCGGGCTGGCTTGATCCATTTGCCGCCGGAGCTCGGCGCGACATGAGCGTAAAGCCAGCCACAGCTCCAGCGACGGCGCCAGCCTCTCTCCACGTCAAGGACGGTCAGGGTGTCCTTGATGGGCTCCGCATTCATCCGCGCAAAAAGGCGGAACCGTTGCCTCTGTTCGGTGAGGATAGTTGGAACCTGTCACCCGCTGTCTTCCGCGAGAACGCGAGGCGATGCCATTGTAGTGTCGACTTCACGCATCTGTCCAATCCGCTCACCCGGCTCACCGCCAAGGAATACCTGTTCGCTCGGCTGCATGAACCCGCGGGCGCACCCCGATCCCGGATGGCCCCGGCCACAGTCCGCGCCGTTTATAACCGGATGCGCCGCTTCATCGCCTTTATCGAGGAGCGGACAGGCAGCTTCCGGCTTGGAGAACTGACGCAGGCGGACCTCGACGCATGGCTTGCGTTTATCCGGACACCCGGGCGATTGCCCAGGCAGGTTGCTGCGCTCCTCGAGATTCCGGTCGATCTGCATGCCCACGCGGATCGGCTGACGCAGGGAGGGTATCAGTTCGAGCCTTGGCGAGGTCGAGCACCATTCCAGGTCGCCGGCTGCAAGCCGTCGCCACTAGAGAATACGACCCCACGCATTCCGGAGCCCGTCATCAACGCCTTGCTTCGTTGGTCGCTCAAATATGTCGACGTGTTCTCGGCCGACATTCTGGCAGCTCGGGCCGAGCTCACCATGCTCGCCGATCAGGCCAACAAGGCGACGATAGCAAGAACCGAACTCGGGCATCCGACATCCGATGCCATTGCACAGCGACTGGACGCCTATCTATCCCGGTTACGCAAGGAAGGACGCGGTGTGCCCGTCTGGCCGGATGATGTGAGCGTCGTCAGCAAGGAAGGGACTCGCGTCAACTACGGCTACATGGCTCTGCGCATCGGATGCCGCGCCGGTGCAATATGCCAGGCCCGGCGCCATCACAGTACGATATTGACGGCGGTTGCCGAACTCGGGACCGAGATCGGCGGCATGGACACCCCGATCAGCATCGACCCGGATACAGGACGCCCATGGCGTTCGCAGCGCTTCGATCAGTTCACGCTGATGCGCGAGGAAAAGATGTTGCAGGCGGCCGCCTACATTGTCTGCGCATACCTGACCGGAATGCGCGACAGCGAGGTCCAGGCGATGCGGGTCGGATGCCACTCCGTCGAACGAAGCGCCGACGGCCTGATCGAGCGGCACAGGGTGCGCAGCACGGCCTATAAAATGCGCAGCGTGACCGGCGAGGCTGCGGAATGGATCACGATCGCTCCCGTCGGGCGCGCCGTCGATATCGCAGAACGGCTGTCTGCACATGCCCGTGAGCGACGCGGCCTCGATACGCTCTGGCTCGTGTTGGTGAATGGTGCGGCGACAAAGGATCATCTCTCGACCGAGATCGTTCGTACCCTCAACCAGTTCCGCGCCCATCTCGATCGAACCCAGGGCACGCCCGAGAATCCCGCAATCCCGCGTGAAGCGTCGGGTCAGCCCTGGCGCTTTGCGACACGACAGTTCCGCCGAACGATAGCCTGGCACATCGCCAATCGACCGTTCGGAACTGTGGCGGGCAAGATCCAGTACAAGCATGCCTCCATCGCGACCTTCGAGGGCTATGCTGGCGAGTCAGCATCGGGATTCGGCGCTGAAGTTGCGCGAGAGCGCTCGCTGGGACGTCTCGAGGACATCATCGAGCACTACGAGGAGTTCCGGCGCGGCCACCCACCCACCGGTCCCGCGGCGAGCCGACTCGTATCCGAGTTTGGCCGCGTTGCCGATGCTCTCGGTGATTTACCCGGCATGATTGTCGATCCCGCCCGGTTGCGCTCGATGTTGCGCCATCTCGCTCGCGATCTTCACGTCGGGTTCCTCAATGACTGCTTCTTCGAAGCGGCTTCGGCTCTCTGCCTTCGCCGAACTCCGCAGACCGACCGCAAGGCGCCTGTCCTGTCCCATTGCAGCCCCGAACGCTGCCCTAACTCCTGCCTCAGCCGCCGACATCTTCCGCCTTGGGAAGCCTCCATCGAAGAAGGTGACATCCTCCTTCGCGATCCGAAGCTGACTGCCAATCAGCGCAAGGCGCTCGAGATCGAACAGGCCCGCAAGCGGGCTCTGATCGCGCCGCTGAAGGGGGAGGAAGCATGAAACCTGTCAGTGCCCGATCTGAAGCAGCGTTACGCGAAGCGGCGGAGCGCCTTCTCGCAGGCAAGCCACGTGTGACCAACGGCAAGCTGACCGTCGCAAATCTGGCTCGGGAAGCAGGCGTTGGCCGCGCTACCGCTAATCGGGCAACCGAACTGCTCGCGCACTTCCGTTCTGGGATATCCAGCGCCAGGACATCGTCAGCGGCAGGGCCCGAACGGCATCAACGTGCAGCGGATGCCATCACCATATCGACCCTCAGGGATACTGCTCAGCGACTGGCTCAGCAGGTCCAGTATCTTACCGTGCAAAACGCTGAGCAGCAGCGCATGATCGACGCTCTCCGAACGGCACTGGATCAGGCGACGGCCGGTCAGGTGGTGCGCTTCCCGGGAAGGTAGTGCCCGGCCGAAGCCCGCCAGAGGTAGAGGACCGACCGCTCAGGGGGAGCGGTTGGAAGCCAGAGAGAGCGGCTTCAGCTCGCCCAAATCTGTCTCACCTCATTCGATCCCGGAGAAAGACCATGATTACAACGGCTTGCGCCATGCGCGGCATCACTGAGACATGTCTCCCATTTGGATACTGTGTGGAGCTCCTGAGCGCCATGATCTGCGCCGACCTCCATCTCAGCGTCGAGCCGCGGCCCGACCACGCCAGCTATATCGCCTCCTGGCTCGAGGTGCTTCGCTCCGACAAGCGCGCGATCTTCACCGCCGCAGCCAAGGCGCAGCAGATCGCCGACTGGCTGCACGCCCAGCAGGGCAACGCTTGCCGGAACGACGTCAGGGGCGCCGCATAGGCGCTCCTCGACCCGATCAGTTGACAGTTCGCTCCCGGAACAGCGCCTCAATCAGCGGACATTCCGGCCGCGTGCCGTCGGCGCATTGCGCGACGACGTCCTTGAGCACCCGCTCCATGCGCTTCAGGTCAGCGATCTTCGCCCGCACATCGTCGAGATGCGCGGCGGCGACCGCGCTTGCCTCGGCGCAGGGCTGGTCGCGTTCGTCGACCAGGCGCAACAGCTCGCGGATTTCGTCGAGTGAGAAGCCGAGCTCGCGTGCCCGCAGCACAAAGCGAAGGCGCCGCTCGTGCGTCGTGTCGTAGCTGCGGTAGCCGGCCGCCGTGCGCGGTGGCTCGGGCAGGAGCCCGACCTTCTCGTAGTAGCGCACAGTCTCCAGATTGCTGCCCGTCCGCCGGGCGAGCTCAGCCCGCTGCAGGCCCTTCACGCCAGCGTGATCGCGCATCGCAAAAATCCCTCTTGACCCTGTAGTTGCTACAGACCGCATGGTACTGCGCAATGAGGATTTCGGCAAGGAAAGCGAGATCGGACATGGATATATCGCGACCCAGCACGGCGGGCATGACGTCCGCCACGACCGACGTGCTCGCGTCGGACCGAGCCGAAGTCGGACGGCAGCGCCTGGTCGCCGTCGGCGGCATTCTCGGCGCGCTTGCCGCCTCCTCGTGCTGCATCGTCCCGCTCATCCTGTTTAGCCTAGGCATTGGTGGCGCCTGGATCGGCAATCTGACGGCGCTCGCGCCCTACAAGCCGCTCTTCGTCGCCGGGACGACGGGCGTTCTCGGCTACGGCTTCTATCTCGTCTACTGGAAGCCGAGGCGGGCCTGCGCCGAGGATGCTGCCTGCGCGCGCCCGATCCCCAGCCGCATTGTCCAGATCGCGCTCTGGTTTGCGACGGTGCTCGTCGCGGCCGCCTTCGCATTCGACTACGTCGCCCCGCTGCTGCTTTCCGCCTGACACCAAGAGGAGACCCGTCCCATGAAGAAGAGTTTGAGTGCTCTTGCTTTGATCATGTCGGTGATGACCGCGCCTGCCGTGTTCGCTACCGAACGCACAGTCACCTTCGCCATCGACAACATGACCTGCGCCTCCTGCCCCTACATCGTGAAGACCTCGATGGCGGCGGTCCCCGGGGTCTCGACGGTGGCCGTCTCGTTCGAAGCCAAGACCGCGACCGTGACCTTCGACGACGCGCAGACGACCCCGGATGCCATCGCGGCCGCCAGCATGAATGCCGGCTATCCGGCCCGCCCGACGCAGGAGCAAGGCAGTTGACATGCATGACCGCGCCCTGATCCGCACCGGCGCCGCAGGCGCCATTGTCGTTGCGATCTGCTGCGCGGCGCCACTCCTTGCCGTGCCCCCGCCGCTGGCCGGCCTCGGCGCGTGGTTGACGGGTTCGGGTCTGGTCGTGCTTTCCCTGATCGCCGCGGGCCTCGGGCTTGTCGCCTGCGGCATCCATCATCGCCGTGCAAAGGTCGTCTGTTCCAACACGAAGATTCTGAATGAAGGCCTGAAGCCATGAACGATTGCTGCACATCCTCCGCGTCCCGCGACAAGGCGACGGTTTCTACATCCGCAACGGTGCCGAGCTTGGCCGTGCGGCCGGGTGTGACGTTTCCGGACTGGTCGGTGGTTTCGTCACCCGTGGTGAAGGAGGCCCTGCTGGCCATGGTCGGCTCCGACCATGTGCTCAACCGCTGGAGCGGCTACGAGGCGGCCACGGATCGCGTGCGCGTTGCGTTGCTACAGCTCTACGCCGAACACGGGCGAGCCCCGACCCCAAGCGCGCTTGCCAAGCGTGCGGGGCTGAGCGAGGAAGCCGTCCGTGCGCTGCTCGAAGAGCTCCGCCGTCGCGACCTCGTCGTACTCGATGGCGACATGATTGTCGGCGCGTATCCCTTCACCGACCGCGACACCGGCCACCGGGTCACACTGGACGGACGCACTCTTACTGCGATGTGCGCGGTCGACGCGCTCGGCATCGGCGCTATGACCGACCAAGACATCTCGATCGTCTCGCGCTGCCGCCACTGCGGCGCGCCGGTCCGGATCACCACGCAGGAACGGGGCCGGGCTCTGGCCGACGTTGAGCCGACGACGGCCGTCGTATGGCTCAGCGTCCATTACGAAGGCGGATGCGCTGCGAACTCGCTGTGCACTGCAACATCCTTCTTCTGTTCCGACGATCACCTCGCCGCGTGGCGCCGGCAGCGTCCTGCAGACGAGCCGGGATTCCGGCTGTCGATCGAGGAAGCTCTCGAAGCAGGTCGGGCGATCTTCGGGCCCAGCCTTGCCGGAATCGGCACAATCGCCGGCCACGGCAACAACGCGGCCGAGACACAAGGTGAGCCTCAATCGTCGGGCGATACGGCATCGCCGGACAGGCCCGTGACGCATCGGCGCCTTGGCACGAATGGCCGCAACAATGGTTCCTACGACCTTGCCATCATCGGCGCCGGCTCGGCCGGCTTCTCGGCCGCGATCACGGCAGCCGATCAGGGCGCCCAGGTGGCCCTCATCGGCAGCGGCACCATCGGCGGCACCTGCGTCAATATCGGTTGCGTGCCGTCGAAGACGCTGATCCGCGCCGCCGAGACGCTCCACAATGCCCGAGCCGCGGCACGTTTCGCCGGCATCACGGCCGAGGCCGAACTGACCGACTGGGGCGGAACCGTCCGTCAGAAGGACGCGCTGGTTTCGGAGCTACGTCAGGCCAAGTACGCCGACCTGCTCCCGGCTTACAACGGCATCGCCTATCGCGAAGGGCCGGCGCGCATCGTGGACGGCGGCGTCCAGGTGGACGGCACGTTTGTCTCAGCCGGCAAGATCATCATCGCGACCGGCGCGCGACCGGCCGTCCCTGTCATCCCAGGCATCGAGACCGTGCCATACCTGACGAGCACGACGGCGCTTGATCTCGAGGCGCTGCCCCGATCTCTGCTCGTGATCGGCGGCGGCTATATCGGGGCCGAACTCGCCCAGATGTTCGCCCGCGCCGGCGTCGAGGTGACGCTGGTGTGCCGCTCGCGTCTCCTTCCGGAGGCCGAACCCGAGATCGGCACGGCGCTGACGGGGTATTTCATGGACGAGAGCATCGCGGTGATTTCCGGCATCACGTACCGGACGATCCGCAAGACCGCGGACGGTGTTGCACTCACTGTCCATCGCGACGGCAAGGACGTCACGATCGACGCCGATCAGGTGCTCGTGGCGACGGGCCGCGCGCCCAATATCGAAGGTCTCGGGCTCGCCGAGCATGGGATCGCTCTCTCGCCGAAGGGCGGCATCTTCGTCGATGACCGCATGCGCACGACAAGATCGGGCGTGTACGCTGCCGGCGACGTCACCGGTCACGATCAGTTCGTCTACATGGCCGCCTACGGTGCCAAGCTCGCGGCGAAGAACGCCCTCAACGGCGACAGCCTGCGCTACGACAACAGTGCCATGCCGGCCATCGTCTTCACCGATCCGCAGGTGGCGAGCGTCGGGCTGACAGAGGCGGCTGCGCGGACCGCCGGCCACGCCGTCCGTGTCTCCACGATCGGTCTCGACCAGGTGCCGCGCGCGATTGCCGCCCGAGACACACGCGGGCTCATCAAGCTCGTCGCCGACGCTGGCAGCGGCCGGCTGCTCGGGGCGCATATCCTCGCACCGGAGGGAGCCGACAGCATCCAGACGGCGGCCCTGGCAATCCGGCACGGCCTCACCGTCGACGACCTCGCGGATACGCTCTTTCCGTATCTCACCACCGTTGAGGGCCTGAAGCTCGCGGCTCTTGCCTTCGACAAGGACGTGGCGAAGCTCTCATGCTGCGCCGGCTGAGCCGTGAAGGCTCGGATGTCGAACGTGACAATGTTGGAGGAGATCTAGTGGCGAAGAGATATGACCTTGCGATCATCGGCACGGGAACGGCTGCGATCGTAACAGCACACAGGGTTCGTGCGGCTGGCTGGAGCGTCGCCGTCGCGGACTTCCGGCCCTTCGGGGGCACCTGCGCCTTGCGCGGTTGCGATCCGAAGAAGATGATGGTCGGCGGCGCCGAGGCGGCTGATCACGCCTGGCGCATGAGCGGACGTGGAATCGAAGGGGACGCGACGCTCGATTGGACGGGACTGATGGCCTTCAAGCGCAGCTTCACCGATCCGGTACCGCAGAAGCGTGAGAAAGCCTTTGCCGACAAAGGGATTCACGCCTTCCACGGTCACGTTCGCTTTATCGGCCCGAATGCGCTCGAGTTCGGAGGAGAGAGGATCGAGGCGGACCGTATCGTGATCGCCGCCGGCGCCGAGGCCGTGCCGCTCGGCATTCCGGGCGAGCAGCACCTGATCACCAATGAAGGCTTCCTGGAACTGGAGAGCCTGCCTGAACGCATCGTCCTTGTCGGCGGCGGTTATATCGCGGCCGAGTTTTCGCACATCGCGGCGCGCGCCGGAGCACAGGTCACAATTCTTCAGCACGGGAAGCGAATGCTCAAGCAATTCGACCCCGATCTCGTCGGCTGGCTGATGGACAAGTTCAGCGAGCGCGGCATCAATGTCCGCACACAGGCAGGGGTGACCGCCATTGAGAAGGTATCAGACGGCTATCGCGTCCGGGCGGACTGTCCTGACGGCGAACTCGATATGGACGCAGATCTGGTCGTCCATGCCGCGGGTCGGGCGCCGGCGCTCGCGACGCTCGATCTCGATGCCGGGAGCGTAAAGCACCATAACGGGCGGCTGGCGTTGAACGGATTTTTGCAAAGCGTCTCCAACCCCGCGGTCTACGCAGCAGGTGATGCCGCCGGCCTAGGACCGCCGCTCACTCCGGTATCAAGCCATGACGCGAAGGTAGTCTCGGCGAACCTGCTCAACGGCAACACGGTCAGGCCTGAATACACAGGCGTTCCGAGTGTCGCCTTCACCATCCCGCCGATCGCAGCCGTCGGCATGAGCGAAGCCAAGGCGCGTGAGAAAGGCCTGAACGTTCGCGTAAAGACCGAGCGCGTGGACGGCTGGTTCACCGCACGCCAGCAGGCCGAGACGGTGTATGGCTTCAAAACGTTGGTCGACGCGGACACTGACCGCATCCTCGGCGCCCATCTTGTCGGTCCGCACGCTGACGAAGTGATCAACATCTTTGCACTGGCGATCAGGCAAGGGCTGACGGCAGAGCAGTTGAAGACCACCATGTTCGCATATCCCAGCGGCGCGTCAGATATCGGCGAGATGCTTTGAGCGTAAGTGAGGTGGTCGACCGGTACGGCCGCGGAGCAGTCTGCACGAAAGAAATCCCTTCACCAGTCGCATTCGGTTCGCTGAGCAGTCGTAAAAACCACGAACCGCAATGCGAAGAGCAGCCCTCCAGATACTCCCGAGTGTCTCACCCGTTCTAAAACCGCGCAACGCCGCCAGATCGGCTGGTTTCGGCTGATGAAAGTCCGCTGAGACAGCTTGACTGTTCAGATAACGCGC
>NZ_JCABZP010000013.1:0-63910 GCF_059499945.1 Agrobacterium sp.
AAAATGGCCGCGTGAATTCTACGACCAAGCCCCGCTAAGAACGGGGGGATTACCGGACGTCCCCCGGTTTCTTTCAGCAATCGCGCTTCAAGATCGCGGCTTTCCCGCTCGGCGGCGAGACGCCGCTGATAACGGTCAAACCAGCGCGGCCAGAGTTCCTTGATGTGGAATGGCTCGGCAACCGTCCGCAACGGAACCTCATCGAGCAATATCGGCAGAATACGGGCTGCCGCCGGTAGAAGATTGCGCCTGTTGATCGCACTTGACTGATTTTCGACGATGGTCTCATCAGGGAATTCACGTGCGCGCAAAAATTTGGGTAAAGTTCTGCTATTCTCAGAATCAGCCATGATCCAAGCTCCAGCTAGCTAGATTGTGGTCAGGTCAGGGAAGGTGTGCCTAGCACCTCCTTGACCGTCATAATTTACAAACTCGAGTCTGACCTCGCGCATAGATTAAGTCAAGGTGTTAATGTTAACTGCAGATCAAGTCCGCATGGCTAGGGCAGCACTGAAGTGGGGCGTAAGGGATCTTGCGGTTCGCGCCAACATAACGCCCACAACCGTTACTCGGATAGAAACTGGAAAACCGAGCTATCCATCGACTCTTCTCGCGATTCGGACTGCTTTCGAGGAAGCCGGACTTACATTTATCGATGAAAACGGCGGTGGCGTCGGCGTGCGCTTCGCAAAACCCGCATCAGAGACAAATCTGTAAAACAGCTCGCCTCATCGCGCGATGCGAGCCGTCCCAATGCTCAACGGTGTATCCGTAGGCATCACAATCATCCGGTCCAGTCTTCGACCCTTAACCCTGGTACGCGATCAAATTCACGACGGTTGTTTGTGACCAGAATCAGCCCTCGGGAGCGAGCGTGTCCCGCGATCAACTGATCATAAAGACCGATCGGAGTTCCGCTGCGCGCTAACTCGGCCCGGAGTTGGCCCGTGTGGCTTGCTGCCATTTCGTCGTATGACAGCACCTCGAGCCGGGCAGCGAACCCCTCTACAACGGCCAGATTTTTTTCCGGACTGGCTGACTTTTCCGCCCCATAGACCAACTCCATCAGGCTGACCGAGCTCACATAGCTGGACATGATGACGGTTGAACGCTTCGCGCACCTGCTGCGGCCGGTTCTTGATCGTAAAGATGTAGATGTTGGTATCCAACATGTACTTCGGCATTAGAACGCTTCGCGTTCCTGTAAAGCAGGCTGATCACGCTCACTCATGAAGTCGGATGTTACCGTTGCTCCTTCAAACCAGCTGTCCCATATCTCGCCAGCAGGCGCAATGATACGAGTGCGTCCCAAGGTGACAATATCGACGCGCTTGACGTCATCCGGAAGAGCGACCGCCTTTGGCAGACGGATAGCCTGGCTTCGGTTGCTCCGAAATACTGCGCCCTGCTCCATTTGCGTTCCTCCGAGTTCCATTGGCAGCGACATATCTAGTGCGCCAGATGGGATATGCCAATTGGATATACCCGCAAACGCGGTTCTATACACAAGGTCGATTTGTTTCACCGGACGGCAGCCCTTGTTATAAGGAATTTTCTTTTTCCTTGTAACGCTCTCTCCACCCAAGCGCGGCACCCGGCAAGCGCGGCCCCTCTTTCCCGTTGTCTCATTTTGAATCGATGCCGCCGGATCGCTGGCAATCTTCTTTCCTGAAGATGGATGCTTGTCGGACAGGCGCAATCCGTATCCATTCTCTTCGTGGCACACCAGGGAGCAGCCCAATCCCGCTCTTTTTTGATGGTCTCCTGGCCCGGAACCGGATCTTCCACGATCAACCCGCAAGGGGTCCGCTAGCAGGCTGCGGCCGCTTGTCTGCGCCTGCGCGGTGATCGCGCCCGTCTCCGGGCCTTGTTTGGAGCCATCGAGCGGGAATTGGCCCGCTCCCGGATGGAGCCTCTCAGATGTCGCACGATCTTTCCCTCGCACAGTCCCACGCCTTCCAACTCTCCCGCGACCTGATGGTCCCGGTCACTGTCTTCAAAGTCGACGGGGAGTACGGCGTTCTCCCCTCTGACGAAATCGACGCGAACGACGATCTCGACATCGTCCACGAATTTTTCCCCTGGCCGGCGCATTGAGCCGGCCATGCCGTTCCGGCTGGCACCGGTGCCGCTTGCGAACGGGCGCCCGCAAGGGAGGCTTCGCCGCGGCTGGCAACTACCAGTTCTGGCAGTTGTCAGCCGCGCCCTTGCGTCCTCCGCTCTTCGCGGCTGCGGGAGTGTCGTCCGCATTCCGTGGAAAAGGAAGGAAAGGCGATCGTGATGCGATCGGAGCTAAAATGAAACGAGAAGAGATAGAGGCGCTACGCGCCAAGGTCAGTTGCGAGGCCATTCTGGAGCAAGCTGGCTACCAAATCGACATGAAGGAAAGCACACGGCGCGCCGTCAAATACCGCCGAGGCGGCGAACTCGTGATCGTGACCCACGAAGGAAGTGGATGGTTCAATCCATTAGGAGACGAAAAGGGCGATATCTTTCGGCTCGTCATGTTTCTTGATGGGACATTCTTTCCGGAGGCTGCCCGGCGGGTTGCCTCCCTCGCGGGTTTTGAGTTGTCCCGGCCGGAATGGACGAGGCCGAGACGGGGTGCGTCTTCTGACAATCTCCATGATCGCTGGATCGGGCGGCGCATTCCAGGACCTCGGACGGGAGCCTGGCGCTATCTGTGTTGGGCGCGCTCCATTCCTGAACATGTCGTCAGGGATGCGATCCACCAGAGCCTGCTCCGGGAAGGTCCGCGTGGCAGCATGTGGGCTGCCCATTCGAACTGCGACGGCAAGGTCGTGGGTTGGGAGGAACGTGGACCGGATTGGCGTGGTTTTGCCACCGGAGGATCAAAAATCCTCTTTCGGTTCGGGAGCCCGAACGCCAACCGGGTCTGCGTTGCCGAAGCGGCGATCGATGCGATGAGCCTTGCGGCGATCGAGGGCCTACGTGACGACACCCTCTATCTCAGCACCGGTGGCGGCTGGTCGCCGGCAACCGATGCTGCCCTTCTCACACTTGCGGAAAGGCCGGGCGCACAGATTGTCGCTGCCACAGATGCCAATCCGCAGGGGGAAATCTACGCAGACCGGCTGCGCGCGATTGCGGACACTGTGGGCAGTGACTGGCAGCGTCGCCGGCCGCCGGCAGACGATTGGAACGCGGTTCTCCAGATCAGGAAAAAGAAAGACAGGGAAAAATGAGAGGAAGGAAGGGAGAGGCGTGCCGCATGCGCGCCGTCCGCGTCAAGGGAGGCTTCGCCCGGCGAGCGCCGGCCCTTGACCCGGTCGGACACGAAGGCGGCCGGGCGGGAGGGGTCATGAAGGACTGAAGAGGATGGTGGGGTCGAGCCGACAATGCCGCCTTCGGTCCAAAATCCCGAAAGGATCAGGCTGATGACCCCGAAAACCCTTCCTCGCAAAGTCTTCCAGGGCGTGGCCACGCGCTCCGATATGTTCCGCATGTTCGACCGGCACGCGAAGCGCCCGAACCGCCACGACCATGATCAGTCCGCCGTCTATGCCGGCGAGTGGTTCGAGATCGATGAGGTATCCTACAGCTACATGCTCGAGATTCTGCCGCCGCTGTGGATGCGCGGGCCAGCTTTTGCGATGCGCGAGTTCCTGACCGGTCTGGTGACGTCGGTCTTCTTCGCAATCCGGATCAACGAAACGGTCCGCTACTTCCACAGCTATTGCGATCTCTCGGATTCAAATTCTGTAGAGGCAATGCGCTCTGCGATCGTCGCGCGTGAGACCCGGCCCGTCCGGGCCATGAGCCGCGAAGAACGCCTCGATCACATCTGGAGCACGACCGCCGACGATTATCGCGGCTATGCCGGTGAGCGCTGGCCAAAGCCACTGCACGGACATCGTATTCTCGTACTTTATAGCGGCAAGGAAGGCACCTTTCTGAAACTGCTCGACACGCTCACCGACGACGAGATCGCCGCCAAGCTGCCGGTGCATCTGCGCCACCTCCCATCAGCCCTGGCTGCCTGAGCCAGATCACCTCTCCCCCTGCACCCGCAACCTGCGCGATGGCGGTCAATTCTTCGGCCGGCGATGGCGTGCGCCGCCCTGATTTTAGGAGTTTTCCCGATGAGCAATGATCCTTTTACCCTCGATATGTTCGGCTCAAGCGCACTTTCCGTTGGCCTTGGGCTCGGCGTGACTGCCGTCGGCGGCAATTTGCCTGATGCCGCCAATGACGATGATCCGGATCCCTTGCCGCCGGCGCCGACCCCTGCCCTTCCCCGGGCACCCACACCTGCTCGGCGGGCGGAGCTGCGGGCAAATTTCTATCTTGACGGCGATCGCGGCCTCGCGGTGTCCTGGAAGGAGCGTGCTCGTGCCAATGTCGCTGCAATCCTGATCGCCGACGGTATCGTCAAAAAGGACCGGCCAGCAACGGCCAAGGAGCAGGCGCAATTGATCCGTTTCACCGGCTTCGGCGCCGGTGATCTCGCCAATGGCATTTTCCGCCGTCCGGGGACAGTCGATTTCCGCGACGGCTGGGATGCTCTCGGCTCTTCGCTCGAAATCGCGGTGTCCGAGAGTGACTATGCATCGCTTGCCCGCTGCACCCAATACGCCCATTTCACCCCCGAATTCATCATCCGCGCTATCTGGGCCGGGATTGAGAAGCTTGGTTGGCGCGGTGGCCGGGTGCTGGAGCCTGGCATCGGCACGGGGCTCTTCCCTGCCCTGATGCCGGAACCCTATCGCGACAAGGCCTTTGTCACGGGCATCGAGCTCGATCCGGTCACCGCCCGCATCGTCAACCTGCTGCAGCCGAAGGCGCGGATCATCAATGGTGATTTCGTTCGCACCGACCTGGCGCCGATCTATGATCTTGCCATCGGCAACCCACCCTTTTCCGATCGCATCGTCCGCTCGGACCGCGCTTATCGCGCGCTTGGCCTGCGCCTGCACGACTACTTCATCGCCCGGTCGATCGATCTGTTGAAGCCGGGGGCGCTCGCCGTCTTCGTCACATCGCATGGGACGATGGACAAGGCCGATACAACGGCACGGGAGTATATCGCCAGATCGGCCAATCTGATCGCGGCGATCAGGCTTCCCGAGGGCAGCTTTCGTCGCGATGCCGGCACGAATGTTGTCGTCGACATCCTGTTCTTTCGCAAACGCAAGATTGGTGAGCCTGAGGGCGATCAGATGTGGCTTGATTTCGATGAAATCAGGCCAGCGACCCAAGACGAGGGTGCCATCCGCATCAACAGGTGGTTCGCCCGCCATCCCGACTTCGTGCTCGGCACCCACGCGTTGACGTCCGGACAGTTCGGCGAGACCTATACCTGCCAGCCGCGTGGCGGTGACGATCTTCAAACCGCCCTTGTCGCCGCTATCAACCTACTGCCCGTCGATCTCTATGACGGTGAGCCAACGCCGATCAATATCGATCTTGAGGATGAGCTCGCAGAGATCGTCGATTTGCAGCCGAAGGGCAGCGCTGTCCGCGAGGGCAGTTTCTTCCTCGACCGGTCGAAGGGCCTCATGCAGATGCTCGACGGATCGGCCGCGCCTGTCACCGTGCGCAAGGGCCGATCGGGTGACGGCGTCACGGAGAAACATGTGCGGATCATTTCGAAGCTGATCCCGATCCGCGATGCGGTGCGCGAGGTTCTGAAGGCGCAGGAGAGCGATCGCCCGTGGCGCGACCTTCAGGTGCGGCTGCGCATCGCATGGTCGAGTTTCGTGCGGGATTTCGGGCCGATCAACCACACCACCGTCTCGGATAACGCGGCTGCTGCATAGCTGCCGTGCATAAAAAATGTTTTCCGAATGGTCAAAAATCAGGCATAACGCATGCAGTTGATGCACATGGCGGTCACCTCCCAGTTCCGCTGCATCAGCTGTTCCCCTCTGGAGGTTTTGAAATCTCCACACTTTATGGGCCGCGGCTTTTGCCGGCGGCCCTTCTTTTTTTGTCACGACGGGCATTTGCTTCCACAATCCCAGATCTATCGCCGGTAGCGGGCAGCTATATAAAAAAGAGCGATCAGCGTTAGAGCGACGATGGCAAACCTACCATCGGCTGAAGCCTCCATATCTAGAAGTTTGATACTCAAAAAATCCGCAGGCTCTTTCATGATACACCTCTCAACAAAAAATGAGTGGCGCTGCCTTGCTGCCGCATATCACCTGATGCGGTCTTTTATTCAAGAAATGCTATTTCGAGGGGAAATGCCGACCCCTCAAAGACCCCTTTAGAGGGGTTTAAGAGCACCTTAAAGGGCCTCAAAAGAAAAATGCGGCGCAAGTGATTTTTTGTGAAATATTTTTCTGCCTGATCCGTAAGGGTGGCGGAAAGATAAAAAAACAAAGATATATAGGTCGCCGATCGATCCTCCTGCCGACGCTGCGCTCAACCGCCGCCTGCGCCATCCCGGCTGCTCGGCCTTCGCAGGGCTGTTAGCCCCGCGTGTCCTTCGCAGCAGGGATGCTCGGCTGCAGTTGCGCCAGTCCGGCCGCTCGGCGGTCCAGGAGATGTCTTCGAGAAAAATGAAGACAGGAAGGGTCGGTAACGCGCCAGCCCAAAAAACTCCCGAAAGGACAAATGTCATGCATCTCATCAAGGTCGATCCGCGTGCGCTGAAGGAAAACCCCGTCCGGATGCGCCAGTCTAAATCCTCGCCGCAGGCTGATGCGCTGATGCTGGCCACGATCAAAGCCGTCGGCATTGTTCAGCCGCCCGTGGTTGCCCCGGAAACGGATGGTGGAAACGGCTACATCATCGACACGGGTCATCGCCGTGTCCGGCTCGCCATCGCTGCCGGTCTTGAGGAAATCGAGGTCCTCGTCGCGGATGCCGCCAACGATAACGGCGCTATGCGTTCGATGGTCGAAAACAGCGTTCGCGAAGCGCTCAATCCGGTCGACCAATGGCGCGGCATCGAACGCCTCGTTGCGCTGGGCTGGACCGAGGAAGCGATTGCCGTCGCTCTTGCTCTTCCCGTTCGTCAGATCCGCAAGCTGCGCCTGCTTGCCAATGTCCTGCCGGCCATGCTCGAACAAATGGCGCTCGGCGACATGCCCTCCGAGCAGCAGTTGCGGGTGATCGCGGCCGCTGGTCAAGTGGATCAGAAAGAGGTCTGGAAGGCGCATAAGCCGAAGAAGGGCGACACCGCAGCCTGGTGGCAGATCGCCAATGCGCTGACGAAAAAGCGCATGTATGCCAGGGACGCGAGCTTCGGCGACGATCTGGCACAGGCCTATGGAATCGAATGGGTTGAGGACCTCTTCGCACCGGCCGATGAGGATGGCCGTTATACCACCAATGTCGAGGGCTTTCTCGGAGCCCAGCACGAATGGATGACCGGTAACCTGCCGAAGCGCGGCGCCATCGTCGAGGTCAATAGCTGGGGGCAGCCGGAGCTGCCGAAAAAGGCAACCCAGGTCTATGGTAAGCCATCCAAGTCCGACCGTGCGGCGCTCTATCTCGATCGTGACGGCAAGGTGCAGACCGTCCATTACCGCATGCCCGACGTGGCGAAGCCAAAGGGCGCTGGTGGTGAGGGAGTTGTCGGCAACCGCGATGGTGGCGACATGGTCGAAACACCGAAGGTTCGGCCCGATGTGACCCAGAAGGGCCACGATGTGATCGGTGATTTCCGCACCGACGCCTTGCACGATGCGCTTGGCCGCGCACCGATCGAGGACGATATGCTGATGGCGCTGATGGTGCTGGCCTTTGCCGGGCAGAACGTTCGGGTCGACTCTGGCGCAGACGGGACCTTCTACGGGTGCAAGCGCTTCTCGCGCCATGCGGTCGACCTGTTTGACGAGCATGGCAAGCTCGCCTTCGATCAGGATACGCTTCGGGTCGCCGTTCGCTCCGTGCTGATTGATGTTCTCTCGTGCCGCCGGGGCATGTCGAACAGTGGTATGGTCTCGCGCGTCGCCGGCGACGCGATCGGGGCCGACGAGTTCTTGCCCAACATGGGCACGGAGGACTTCCTCTTATGTTTGTCGCGTCAGGCGCTGGAAGCCACTTGCGCCGAGGCGGCCGTCCAGCCGCGACAGAAAGTGCGCGAAACCCGTACGGCACTCGCCGAGCATTTTGCCAACGAGCACTTCATCCATCCGTCGGGCCGTTTCGCGCCGCCGGCTGAGGAACTGCTCGCCTGGATACGGGCTGGCGCCGTCATGGATGTTACCGGTGCGTCCTCGCACGAGGACGACAGTGGTGATGTTGACAATCCCGCTGACGAAGAGCAGGGGCAGATCAACGAGGATGCGGATCAGGACGATCTGCAGGATATGGATCTTTCTGACGACGAAGAGCACCACCAGGACGTCGACCAGAGGATTGCAGCATGACCGCTGCTCCCCAGTCGACCATGACAGGCGCCACCCCCGATTTTTCGGGGGTGGAGTTTGCCACCAGCGTGGATGGCCTGCCCATCGCCCGCATCGGGGACCTGGTCCTTGCCATAATCACATCGCGCAGCGGCTTTGCGTTCCTCGCGAGCGCTGTCGCTGTCAGACGACCGCTTGCAGAACTGGTGCGGGCCGATTTCGTCGGGCATGACGGCCGGGTCGCCGATGAAGCCGAATTTCGGATGCGGGTCGCCGAGACCGCCGGGCATATGCGCGATCTTGCCAGCCTCAACCGTGTGCAGAGCCACATGTCCGCGAGTACTCCCTGGGGCGGATCGCAGATGGCAGTGATTTATGCGGAAGGCGTCGTCGCCCACATGACAGCAGGCCATGGTGGCTTCCATCTGTCGGCAGATCGCAATGCAAAGGTCCATCCCCTGCTGCGGAAGGACACGCCCTGGTACGAGGAGGACTGCGAGTGGGCGATCGTAGCAGTCACCTTCCCGAACCTGTTCACCGCCTATGAGCGGTCGACGGCCAAGAAGACCATTCGCAACACCTGGCCCGACGCCTGGGAAACGATCCATCGATGCGTGCTGGCCGAAGGTGAGAGCTGGGCAAAAGGATCGCCGGGCATCCGAGCAACGGCACGACAATGACTTCGTCGTCACGTCTGCGATCCGGTCGGACCAACACGATGGTATGACGGAGGTCGTGGCGAAGGTCGGCGGGGCCCATCTCCGTGTCGGCGAGGAGCGTCGGTTCCTGGTGCCAAGCGATGAGTATGCGGAGCGCGGCAAGTTTGGCTTTGTCATCGATCTCACGCGTCACGCTGAATATGACGGGCCGTCGTCATTCGTCGGCTGGCGAAGGCGAGAAGATGGGACATGATCAACGCACTCGTCCCCATGCCGCCGGCGAAATCAATTGGCGCCCGGCGCGAGGACCCAGCGGCACCTCGATTGCCTGACCCGGCAGATTGTGGCGTGCGCCGGAAGACAGGCGATGACGGTGAGGGTTCAGGGCCGGACAAGGCGCCGATCCAATCCCCGATTATCGCATTTCGAGTTTGTGGACTGCCTGACCTTCGAACGGTGGAGGGAACTCGACACTGTTGTCAGAACGCTCGCGCTACAGGTGCAAGTTATCGATGAGCTTGCGCATTGCGATCATGCGGGTGTGGGATAAAGACGGGAATAGGTGGACCCTACGCGGGGTGGCTTGCGGGATTCCATATCACTCCCAATCTTCGCAGGGGCAGTGGGCTTGGCCATATCGCCTTCTCTCGGGCTGTGAGTGATATCGGGGCCGTGCCGGACTGCCCTTCTTGTTCGCTGCGGTCTGAACCGGCGGCCGGTCGTTTCAAGGCCGCTTCGCGCCGCGGGGCGGCCGGTCCAGCCTCTCTGCGCGAGGGCAGGCTCGCGGTCTGCTCAGGTCAAAACCTGCTTGTCCGCAACCCTGCCCTGCTGGTTCAGCCAGATCGGACCTGTGAAGCCGCCCGTCCATTGCCGGTTCTGGTCGTCCGCATCGAAGGGCAGACCGGCACGGGCCGGAACCGCTTCGGCAGCCAAGGAAGGAAAAGATATGGCCAAGCCCGCCACTCCAAACCGCTCAATTGCCAGATCGTCGCAACTCCGCAAGGGGGCAACACTCGAAATGGTCCGCCTCTCCTGCCCTGACGCCGCTCAGGCGTTCAAGATCGCCGAAAGCTTCGGCACAGCAATCGTCGACAGCGATGGCATCCGCAGCCTGCATGAACGGCTGATCGTCGAGACCGCGGACAGCCTCTCCGAAGGCTTAGCGAGCAAGGCCATGCAGATACACCTGCAGCGAATCGTCGGGGCTTTTGTCGGGTCGGCGCATGGTGCCGGCCAGTTCTACTCCCGCGCCGTCACCGAAGTGCGCGACGCAACGGCCAAGGCGTCGAACGACGCCCGCGACGAGGACCTCGACGGTCCGGTCGGCTATGACAGCGCCGCCCAGCGCAAGCGGGAATTCGCGGCAGACATGGGTGTCCAATCCCACGCACTTCGCATGGCCGCAGAAGGCGCGGTTGCCGCCTACGAACACGTCGTGGGGGAGACCTGGAAGCCATTCGATCGACCAGTCGAAAACGCAGGTGCTTCGCTCGATCGCAAGGCAGCGGAAGCCCAGATGGCGGCGTTGGGATAACACCATAGGCGGGGTACACGCCGCCTTTTCCTTCTCTTCATGGTCGGCGCCTACGGGCGCCAGCCATTTACTGTAGCAACCCGAAATGGTGGTGCGCCCTGCACGGTCCGTCCCGGTCGGTGGTCCTGCAGGAGTCGGGTTTCCCTGCAACGGCTTCGCCGTCCTCCATCTTGTTGCGGCCGTTCCGGTGCATGGTCTCCCTTCAGGCTCCTGTCTTCGGACCTCCGTGACAGACCGCGATAGGCGTGGTTCTGAGAATGGAGAAAAATCATGAGCAGGAAGACGTATACGGATCGCACCGACATTTACACACGGATCACACAGCAAATTGTCGACGATCTCGAGCGAGGCGTGCGCCCCTGGATGAAGCCATGGAGCGGCGCCACCACCCATGGCCGCATCACGCGGCCGATGCGACACAACGGCCAACCCTATTCAGGCATGAACGTGCTCCTTCTCTGGTCGGAGCAGGTGTCGCGCGGTTATTCCGCGGCGATGTGGATGACATTCAAGCAGGCTGTGGAGCTTGGCGCCTGCGTACGCAAAGGCGAGACGGGCTCGACCGTTGTCTACGCCAGCCGTTTCACCAAGTCGCAATCCGACGGAAACGGCAACGAGGTCGACCGGGAAATCCCATTTCTGAAGGCCTATACCGTCTTCAATATTGAGCAGATCGATCGTCTGCCGGAACACTATCATCACCGACCGGAACCCGCCCTTGATCGGGTTGCACGCATCGAAGAGGCCGATCACTTTTTCCGGAGCACGGGCTCCGTGGTTCGCCATGGCGGCAATCAGGCTTTCTACGCTCCCGGTACCGATATTATCCAGATGCCAGCGTTCGAGACGTTCAAGGATCCGGCAAGCTATTATGCTGTCCTCGGACACGAGCATGTGCACTGGACGGCGGATAAAACCCGCGTCGGCCGAGACCTCTCACGCTACGCCAAGGATCGCAGCGACCGTGCACGGGAAGAGTTGATCGCCGAGCTCGGCGGTTGCTTCCTCTGCGCCGATATCGGCATCGTTCCCGAACTCGAACCGCGGCCGGATCATGCGTCTTATCTGCAATCCTGGCTGTCGGTGCTCGCTAACGACCCGCGGGCGATCTTTCAGGCGGCGGCCCATGCGCAGCGCGCGGTTACCTTCCTGCACAGCCTGCAGCCGGGGGCGGAAAGCATTGGTTGCGGCCTGATCCCCAGCCCTCAGGCGTGGTCGTCACCGGCGGTGGCGACCGCGGAATCCCTCTCCCGCTGATCCTTGAGACCCTGTGCGATGTCGGCGTCGAGCCTTCCCCAGATGGAGGGTTTTTGCATATCGGGTTTAGGTTTGCGCGACGGTTTGCGTTCGATGATGAACGGCTTGGTCTCTCGGCGCATCGATCCTCCAGGCTATGATTCGCAGGCGCGACGATATCGCACGGGCGATTGCTGGCAAGCGGGCGAACAATAAGCAAAGCAGCTTTCCCCAGTTGATGGCCGGGCTCTAAACCATGCTGGCGGGGCGCGGTGACAGGTGGCAGCCCTTTTGTGGCCAGCGGATGCGGCGGCCAAACGCCATCGCCAGAATCCTTTTCGCCGCTTCAGGCCGCGCCCATTGGCGGGCTCGATGGGGCATGTCTGACCGAAGAACGGCTGCGCCTCGATCGATTTCCCGCAACGGCGACGTCCCCTTTTCTTACCCCTGCCGGCTGCGCCGCCATTCCTCTCCCACTAACAAAAGTGGCAGTTGCCGCCCTCCACTTTGTTCCGGCCTTATCAGGTGCGGTCCGATCGTCCCCGGTCTTTGCGACAGCCATCGAGGCCGCGATGGGCGCGGCCCGAAACAGCAAAAAGGATTATGACAATGGCAACCATCGGCACCTTCACCTCCAGCGAAAACGGCTTCACCGGCGCGATCCGCACACTCGCCCTCAACGTCAAGGCACGCATCATCCGGGTGGAGAACCCTTCTGACCGGGGCCCGCAGTTCCGCGTCTATGCGGGTAGCGTCGAGCTTGGCGCAGCCTGGCAGAAGACCTCCGGCGAGGGCCGCGACTACCTCTCGGTCAAGCTCGACGATCCGAGCTTCGCAGCACCGATCTACGCAACCCTGACCGAGGTCGAAGGCGAGGACGGGCTGCAGCTCATCTGGTCCCGCCCGAACCGGGATTAAGGGCCAGGGAGGCTCCGCCGCCGGCGGAGCCTCCTTTCAGGCCGGGGAAATGTCTCCGGCCTGAAGCTGAAACAGCTTCTTCGCCGCTTGGTCGGCGATGCCGGGGTCGCAAGCCCGGCGCGGCTGGATGGTTTCGCGTTCAATACTAGCGCAGATAGCGTTTTTCCCACTCCCCGGCCTCTTCCATGCCCTGCAGCCGGAAGATCTCGGAAACTGAAACGATGTCGCGGTCCGCTCTTGCGATACCACCGTCGCTGCGGATGCGTCTGAACACCTGCTGCATGGCGGTGACGCAGGCGCGGATCCCGTGGTTGGCATAGATGACCATGGCGATCGTCCCGAGATCGCGGATGCGCTTTTCGGAAAGTTCGGGATAGGAGGTTGGCACGATGACGAGTGGGACCTTTCCGTCCCATCGGCGCGCAAAGCTTTCGATCTCGGCCGGGCTCCTTTCCTTGGAATGGATCAGGATCATCTGCGCACCGGCCGCCTCATAGGCTTTGGCCCTGAGGATCGCCTCTTCTTCGCCAAGGCCGGCGATCAGCGCCTCGGTTCTTGCGATCACGCAAAAATCCGCGTCACGTCGAGCCTCAAGCGCGGCCTCCAGCTTGCCCTGGAATTCCTCGGTCCGGACAAGGTCATGACGCCCACCAGCGGCAAGGCTCGAGACCTTCGGAAACGTCTTGTCCTCGATGACGACGGCTGCGGCCCCCGCCGCCTCATAGGCGCGGACGACGTGACGGACATTGAGCGCATTGCCGAAACCGGTATCGATATCGGCAATGACCGGCAGCCCGGTTGCGGCGGCAATCGCCCGCACCATTTCGAGGTGTTGCGACATGCTGACGATGCTCATGTCCGGCACGCCGAAGAGAGCCGAGAGTTCAAAGCCCGAAGCCCAGACGGCGTCAAAGCCCCCTTCTTCCGCCAGGCGGGCCGATAGCGGGCTGTGGGCCGCCATGACATGGGCCAGTCCGGTTGTCTCGATCTGCGCCAACAGGCGTCTGCCGGGGCTGGCTACCGTTTCTTTTGCTGGGCTGATTGCCCGGTTGATTGCATGGCTCATGGCGAGGTTCCTCTTGTGGGGAAGGCATGAAACTGGCTTGCCGGTTTCAAAATGGCCGGCACGCGACACATGCACCCCCATGGCCCTGCCGGCAAACCGCGCCATCGCAAAATGCGGGGCCGTCCATGCAATCACTGCATGGTCGATATCGATCGCAGCCGGAAAAACTGTCATCCTCGCCGCCGGCGCCCTCCCCTGTCGTCACCATCATGCTCACCGTAACGCGGCGCGCCTTGCGCCTGATCGCGGGAACAAGATTTGGGCTTTACGAATCCGGGGACGATGCCAATTGGGCCGGTGGCGTGGAGACGGGATTAGACGATGGATGAAGTTTCGGGCGAGCTTTCCCGGCTTGTTGTACTGTTCCGGCATCAGCATCGGGCATGGCTTGCGACTGCCGGTCCGGGCGAGGATCTCGACGCCGGGCTTCCGGAATTCGACCGGATGGAGGAGACGGGCGACCGGATCCTGCGCCTTCCCTGCCGCAGTCAGGCGGATATTCGCGAGAAGATACGCGTCGTGCTGGAATTCGAGGCGTTGCGGCTGCCGCTCAAGGAGGATGCCGCAGGTGACGGGGATATGCTGCGGATTTTCCTTTTGTCCTTTTCCCTGCCAGCTAACGCAACCCCGGCTTAGGGGCGTTGGAAAATGGGCAATTGAGCTCAGACGCGGAAAATAAGATCGACGAAATTCGGCTTAAATAATTGGTCCTCTCCTCCTTGGAGTGCAATCCAGCAATCAGACGTTCTAGCAATCTGGTTCGCAATTCTGTGCGCGCTATCACGGTTTACTGTTCCGCGGAACGAAGCCAACTCCGAAACCGAATAGCCGCCCGATTTTGTCCAACGTTTCAAGCGTTGGATTTGCAGTGCCGGCTTCTATCTCCGCGACTTGTCTCCGAGTAATCGACAGCGTCCTGGCAAAGTCCTCCTGCGTCATGCCGAACCCCTTACGGATTTCCGCCACAGCACCGGGGAGCCTCAGATCCCCAGTTCGAGCACGTTCCGCCAGTGTTCGCCGGTTTTCAAGTACCTCCTCTTTTGTCGGCTTCTTCCATCGCGCCATTTAGCGGTCCTTCGCAATCATCGGAACGCCGCCAGAACGCTGTCTGCAATCGCAATGCCGCGTCCCATTGCACGATCCAGAATGTCCGGAGACGTTCCCATCTCTTTCGCCATCGCCGGAGCCCGGCGCAGGTGGCCGGCAAACTCGATGAGCCTAGCTGCGAGCGCTTTCTGCTCAGCAGGCTCAGGCATCAGTTCGTCGCAAATGCGCTTCCAATCGGAAAGATGATCGCGACCAGCGTCGCGCATCGTAATACCGCTCACCATAAAAATGGGTCTGAAGCGTTAGGCGCATTAATCGACCCTTTTAATGGTTCAAATAAAGCATTTTTAGAAGTTATTCGACCCATCACAGTGGGTTGAATAACTTCTGTTAGAGTAGCCACGACCGAAGCGGTCATGGAAACGTCCGCTCGGGCTGGCTTCGTCGAGAAGATGCGGCAGTACTGCACCGAAGCCGCCCTACTCCCGCAGCAACGCCATGGATTTGCAAAGCCGGATCAGCCAGCGGCAGAAGGCACGGGCCAGTTCCGGATTGCCGCTGCGGTCGAGCGCATAGGCGCGGTAATCCATACCGCTCGGCGCGCCCGTCTCGGGCACGGCCTTCAGCAAGCCGTTGCGGATGAAGCCGGAGACGATGATCTGTGGGGCAACCATCAGGCATTTCCCGGTCGTTGCGGCTGGCAGCGCCAGATAATGATGATCGACCCGGGCGCCGGCGGTAACATCGCTGCCCGAAAGCCCCATGGCCTTCAGCCAGGTCGGCAAGATGTCCGGACGCGAGGTGATCGCCAGGATCGGGATTGCCCTCACCATCTCGATCGTCCTGTCGCGCACCTGCCCGGGCGCGCCCACGCAGATGAGTTCTTCGCGGTGGATCAGCCATTCATCGGCCGGCTCGTCCACCCGCAGGTCACGGGTAATCAGGACATCGTAGCTGTCGGCGGCATCCGGTTGTGTGAGGGATGTGACGACATCGATCGTCGCGCCGCCCATTTCATTGGAAAAAAGCTGCAGGTTCGGCACGAGAACATGGGAGGCGAATGTCGAGAGCGAGGTGCGCACGACAAGCCTGTTGATCGCCGCAGGATCGCGGCGCTTCATCCGGTGGGTGGTGAAGCAGATCGTCTCGAGCGGTTCGGATATCGCCTCGGCGTAAAGCCGGCCGAATTCGGTCAGTCGACCGATCCGGCCGCGGCGATCGAACAGGCTTGCGCCGAGATAGCTCTCGAGCACCGCAAGATGCCGGCTGATCGAACTCTGCGTCGTTCCCATCATCGTAGCCGCCCGCGTCAGATTGCGTTCGCGCGCCACCGCTGCAAAGGCGCGGATGGCGTTCAGCGGCACGGGCTGCATGTCTCTCGTCAAGCTTGGTTCCTCCTGAATGGCGACGCAGATATGAATCGTCTGTTGATTATAGTCAACAATGCATTGCGAAAGAAGACATGTCGCGGTGGCTCGGCATTTGCTCTTTAGCCAGCTTCGCCAACGCCTCCTTCCAGCCATGAAATGTTGACTATAGTCAATGGCGCGTTTGGTCGTCCCACGGCATTGCATAGGATATGGATATCGGGACGCTGGTCGGCAGAAACATCGTGAAGATCCGCAACGAACGGCGCGTCAGCCAGGAAGAACTGGCGTTCCGGGCGAGCATCGATCGTTCCTATCTCAGCCAGATCGAGTCCGGCAAACGCAACCCCTCGCTCCGGCTGCTGGCGAAAATTGCCGACAGCCTCGGCGTCAAGGTGGCACGCTTTCTCATGGAAGACGAATAAGTCTTCAATACCGTATGGCTGAAGAAATCGCCCGTAAAACGTGAAGGTTTCACCTATCAATATCGGACCTCCATCAGGCAAGCCTACGGCGCTCGGCGCGGCTTGTCTTGCCGCCGTCAAAGACACGGTGCATAAAGGATTCCTTGAGAGCGAAGCCCCTGACTGGCCTTCTCTTTTGGGGTTATTTATTCTGCGACACAGAGAGGGATAGATCACAATTCGGATTTTGTAAATCGGAAATGTGACTTATGCGGTGGTTTATTGGCTAGACCTGAGATTCAGCCCAAGACAGCTCTTGGCGCGCGTCTTCGCGAGTTGCGGCGAATGCTTGGCGTTTCAGAGAGGAATGTTTTTGCCGCCCAGCTCGGCGTGAGCAAAACTACACTTGGGAACTATGAAAAAGGCGAGTCCGAACCCACAGCGTCGGTGCTGGATTCCTACCGTCGTAACTTTGGCGCGAACGTTCTTTGGTTAGTCGCGGGTGAAGGGGAAGTGTTTTCCAAGTCTGCTGTGGTAAATGAAGAAGTGGATATGATCCAAATTCCGCTTCATGATGTGCAATCGGTGGCGGGTTTTGGGTTGGCCCCAAAGAAAGATGACCTTCAGTATATCGCTGCTTTTAACCGCGCCTTCCTGCGAGGCATAGGCGCGACGCCCGGAAACTGCATCATGCTTGAAGCCAAGGGCGAAAACATGTGGCCGACTATTCCTGATGGCGCATTCATGATTGTCGATCAAAGCAAGACTGACATCATCGACGAAAAGGTCTTTGTCTTCCGGGTCGGACCGGGAATAAAGGTGAAGCGAGCGAATTGGCTCATGGACGGCTCGCTTGAGTTGCGATCGGACAATGAGCAGAATGGCTATCCGATGGAAATTATCGCGAAGGAAGCCGCAGCCGATCTCGTTGTCGTCGGACAGGTGCTATCTCTCATCAGAAAACCGTGATCGAAAGTTTTGTTTTCGATTAGCGCTGAAACGGGCTGACATCTGATCGTTTGTTTTTGCCCGGAGCGCACGTTCTCTGCGCAAGGCAGATTGATTGCGAACCTAGCGAGCTTTAGCGAATGTCAGAGAGGTTAGTTGCGCTCGGTCTTCGATTGCGCCCACTGCCTGCACCAATGCCTGGCTGTCTGATACGCTGGATAGACCATCTGCCACGCCGGCGCTTTGCTTCAAAACAGCTTCGCATAGCTCTGAAACACGGCGGCGAACGAGTGCAAAACCGACGCCGGCGTCTTTCGCGAACATCTGCCAAGCTTCTTCATCAATCTCAGCAAGCGTTGCGCGCTTTCCGATCCTCATGGCCAGTTTTGGTGAGAGTTCCGGATAGGCCACTGTGGAAAGCAGATCGTACAACGGAGCCATCCTTGGCCCATCGTTGTCATAGAGGATCGAGAAATTCTTGCCGTGAGCATCAGCATTCCCGACGATCAGGTTAAAAATCGCCGCGTCAACCAGTCTCAGCACATCAGTCGCTGGCCGCGCTGATATCCGCCGCAACAGCTCGAAACAGTCCTTGAAGGTCGGGCCACCTTCGCTGGCGTATTTCGTTTCCGGCGGCACGCCAAGCGCCTGGCAGAAATCTTCCTGATGAACGCGGTGCACAATGCCGCTGTCATCGCGGACACGGTCATACCTTTCGATCAAAAGGAATGAGCGGTCTTGCGCAGACCTGGGCTCGACGTATGCTGTGTTGAGGCCGATCGCTGCTGCGAGCCTCATCACAAAGGCTTCGTTCTCGGTCGTTCCCCTGAAGCGTGTGATAGGTGGCTTCAAAATATGCGTCGTCGCCTGGCCGGTAAGCGGAAGCGCGATCTGACCATCGATCAGGACCACCGGAACTTTTGACTGGGCGCCCGCAAGCGACAGCCTCAAGCCTTCCTGACCAGCCAATAGCGGCCGCGCCGGAAGTGCGTCCAATATCTGAACGATTCCTGCCTCATCCAGAGGTGTCGTTTGCTGATCCACAATCAGTCCTGCGCTGATCGGGTCGTCGTCTTCAGGCAAAAGCTGAAGCGCGCCGGCGACGTCCCCGCCCAAGCGATCGAGAAGCGCGAAGTCGTTGGCAGGTGAAACACCCAACGCCTGCGCCACGACAAGACGCTGGCTTTCCTCCGGTAGCAGGCCGCCGAAAAATGGTCTGCATTCACGACGGGAAAAGCGCTCCGGGCGCTTCGGCAGGGAGGTAGATAGCGGAAGCGTTTTTTCGTCATCAAGCCAAGATGCGACGTAGGCGAAGCCGATGTCGCCATGCTTGTCTTGGGTGAACTGTCCGACAAGGCGACCATCCCACCAGACGTTGAGAACCCTTGCGGTCATCTGCGTTCACCCGGCGCAAGGATCTCAACCGAACAACCGAGCGTTTGCAGAACCTGCAAAACCTTCCCTATTTGGGCGGTCGGCTTGCCGGCTTCGAGATCGACAATGAAACGGAGGCCAACTCCAGAAACGCCTGCAAGCTCGTCCTGTCGCAAGTTTTGTTCCTTGCGTGCGCTGCGTACCAGTGCGCCGATGTCGGCTATGCTTCTAACCAGTTTCGCCATTTTTATTTCCCGATCGGGAAAATAGCATCAAATCGACGGGCTTGTCGAGTAAATTTACCCGATCGGGAAGATTGGCGAGTTGGGGTATAATTTTTTTGAAAAATTTCCCGAGCGGGAAATTCATGTTGGGGGATGCGAGGCCGCAGTAGCTCGGCGTGCATTGAGGACATCGATGACCTTCGCTTCCAGTCAAAACTGAAGCGGCGTCATCGCATTTTGCGATAGCTGTCATTGGCCTGTGAAGTCACGCCCCGGTCGCCCTGATAGTCACCATCCCGTCAGGCAGACGGGCCTGGCCGACATCAGAGAAGCAAGCCATGGCGCATATATCCATCGATCGTATCGTCAAGCGATACGCCACATCGACCATCCTCGACGACGTTTCGCTTGAGGTCGCCGATGGCGAGTTCCTGACGCTGCTCGGTCCTTCGGGATGCGGCAAGTCTACGCTTCTGCGCCTTCTCGCCGGTCTAGACAGCCAGACCTCCGGTTCGATCTCGATCGGCGGGCGCAGCGTTGACGGGGTGCGTGCAAAGCAGCGCGACGTGGCGATGGTGTTCCAGTCCTATGCACTTTATCCCCATATGAGCGTTGCCGCCAATATGGCGCTTCCGCTGCGGATGCGACGCCTGTCCTTTTATCAGCGGCTTCCGCTCATCGGCGGTTTTCTGCCGGGCACGGCGAGAGCACTCTCCGGTATCAAGGACGATGTGACACAAACCGCCGAGGCCCTCGGCATTGGCCATCTCCTCGAGCGCAAACCCGCCCAGCTGTCGGGCGGCCAGCGGCAACGGGTCGCTGTCGGCCGCGCCATGGTGCGGCGGCCGGCCGTCTTTCTGATGGACGAACCATTGTCCAATCTCGATGCCAAGCTGCGTGTCGAGATGCGCGCCGAGATCAAGGCTTTGCATCGCCGTCTCGGTATCACCTTCATCTATGTCACGCATGATCAGTCGGAGGCCATGACCCTTTCCGACCGGGTTGCCGTGCTGCTGGACGGCAGGCTTATGCAGGTCGCCCCGCCGCAGGAAATCTATGCCGATCCGTGTGATCGCCGGGTGGCCGAGTTCATCGGTTCGCCGAAGATCGGCATGATCGATGCGATCGTGGAGGATCCCGGTCTCGCAAGGGCGGCGGGCACGGCGTTTTCGGTCAGCACGGGCATTCCGACAGGCGAGAGAGTGACGCTTGGCATCCGCCCGGAAGCCTTCCATCTTGTCGACCGCCGCGATGGCAGCACCTACGGCACCAACATAATCGCCGGCACCGTCACGCTGATCGAGCATATGGGCTCCGATCTTTTCGTCCATCTGGCCGTGCTCGGTTGCGCCAACCCTCTCATCGCAAGGCTGGCCGCCGAGCGCGCGCCGCCCATCAGGGGTGGCGAGAGCTTGTATTTCGGTGTCAGTCCGGAGCGCATCATCGTCTTTGATCGCGACGGTAAACGCATTCGCGCCGGGACCGAAGCAGCGGCGGGGACGCAGGGTATCCTTTCGGCAGCTCAGGTGCTGCCGCTGAAGGAGCGGGCAAGATGATCATGGGCCGCCGCTCTGCGACAACGAAAAATCCCGCCATGCGAAACGGCGAGGCCTTTGCGGCGTGGTCGCTCGCCGGTCCCGCCGCCGTCTTTCTCGTCACCCTGTTCTTCCTGCCGGTCCTTTCCGTCTTCGCCATCGCCCTGACCGACTGGAAGTTTGGCGAAGGCACGCTGTCCTTCGTCGGACTTGCCAATGTCAGGCAGGTCTTTTCCGACGCGGCGTTTCGCGCGTCCCTTGCCAATACGATCCTCTACGCGGCGATCGTCGTTCCCGGCTCCATCGTCATCGGGCTTTCCATCGCGCTGCTCATCGAGGCGGGCCGATCGATGCGCGCCTTTTATCGTGCCATCCACTTTCTGCCCTTCATGGCGACGCTCACCGCGATGGCGATTGCCTGGGAGGCGCTGCTGCATCCGACCATCGGTCTCGTCAACCAGACGCTGTCCGCCCTTCACTTTCCGACCGCCAACTGGCTGCGCGACGAAACCACCGTCCTGCCGACGCTCGCCGTCATCGGCATCTGGCAGAACCTCGGTTACGCCATGGTCCTGTTTCTGGCCGGTCTGAAATCGATCCCTGCCGATCTCTATGACGCCGCCGAAACAGATGGCGCTGATGGCTGGCTCGATCGCCTGCGCACCGTCACCCTGCCGATGCTTGGGCCGGTCACCATGTTCGTCTTCATCGTTGTTTCGCTGAAAGCCTTCGAGACATTCGACACGGTGGAAATCCTCACGGGCGGCGGTCCCGGCCATGCCTCGGAAATGCTGCTCTTCACCCTCTATCGCGAGAGCTTCCAGTATCTGCGCACCGGTTACGGCGCATCCGTCGCCGTCATCTTTCTCATCATGGTCGTTGTGCTCACCCTCGCCCAGGCCCGCCTCATGGACAGGAAGGTTCATTACCAATGAGTACCGCAAAACAAAGGGGCCTGGCCACATCCGCTGCCATCACGCGCCATGCGGCGCTTCTCATCACCGGGGCCTTGATGCTGTTGCCCTTCGTCTGGATGGTGTCGCTGTCGATCAAGCCGCCGGGGGAGATATTCGAAGCCTCCTTCTCCTTCTGGCCGCAGCAGTTCCACGGTCTCGAGAATTACGGCAGGGCGCTCACCGAGGCGCCGCTGCCGCGCTATATGCTGAACGGCATTCTCGTCTGCGCCATGATCCTCATTCTGCAGGTCGTCGTCTGCGCGCCCGCCGCCTATGCGCTCGCCAAGCTCGAATTTGCCGGCCGCGACCTGCTGTTCGGCATGGTGCTGATCGCCCTCATCCTGCCGCATGAGGTCCTGTCGCTGCCGCTGTTCATTCTCGGCTACCGGCTTGGCATCCTCAACAGCTATGCGGCGCTGGTCTTTCCATACATCGTTTCTCCCTTCGGCATTTTCCTGTTCCGCCAGTTCTTCAGGACCATTCCCGATGACGTCGTACATGCCGCCCGCCTCGATGGCCTCAGCGAGCTTGCCATCGTCTGGAAGATCATGGTGCCGATGGCCATGCCCGCGCTCATCGCCTTCGGCATCTTCTCCGTCGTCGGTCACTGGAACAGCCTGTTCTGGCCGCTGATCGCCGTCAGGGACCAGGGCCTCATGCCGCCGCCGCTCGGCATCCTGGCCTTCAAGAACGAGGAGGCCGGTAACGACTACGGCCCTCTCATGGCGGCCTCCACCATCGTCGTCGCGCCGCTCATCATCGCATTCCTCTGCGCCCAGAAATGGTTCGTCGAAGGGCTCACCGGAGGAGCCGTCAAATAACACCCGTCGACGACCACACCGACCAGTTTCAGTTTGATAAAAGGATCCCAGACAATGTTTACCTTGAAACGCCGTCATTTCATGGCGGGAGCATCGGCGACCCTGATCGCCACCACAACACTGGCGCGCGCTCAGCAAGCTGACGGGCTGCGCATCCTCGCCCTGCCCTCCATCTTTGCCGGCATGTACGGGGCGCTCAAGGACCAGTTCCTGCTGGGCAAGGATGAAAAGCTCGCCCTCGATACCTCGATCAGAGAAGACGAGGCCGCGGTAGCCGCAATCATGCGTGGCGCCCTGATCGGTGACCTGCCCGACCTGCTGTTCATCAGCCCGAATTATCTGCGCATCTTCGTCGATCGCAATCTCGCGCAGCCTCTCAATGGCCTGATTGCGGCTGAAACGGACTGGACGTCGCGTTATTCCGACACGATCACCCGGATCGGGGATTTTTCCGGCAAGACCTACGGCCTCGGTTTTGCCATCTCCATGCCGGTTCTCCTTTTCAACCGCGAGATCATGCGTCGGGCCGGAATCACGGAGCTTCCAGGCAACTGGAAAGAGGTGATCGAGGCCGGACGGCGGATGGATGCGCTTGGCGGCGGCGATACCGTCGGAGCCTTCATGGAATATGACAATGGCGGCAACTGGACCTTCCACGGGTTGCTCAACGGTTTCGGCGGGCGGATCCTCGACGCGACCGGCAAGGTTGGCTTTGCCGGGGAAGAAGGACGGCAGGCGCTCGAACTGTTGCGATCATTCGGCGAGGCCGGGCAGGCGCGCGCCGACATGTCGCGCGATCAGGCACGCCAGGCGTTTTCGGCGGGAAAACTCGGGATTCTCGGAACATCGAGCAGCGGTTTTTCCGCCATCGAAAGTCGCGCCGGCGGCCGGTTCGAGATATCGATGATGCCTTTCCCGGTCCCGTCGCCTGCCGGTAGACTGCCGGCAGCCGGTCCGGTCGGCATCCTGTTTGTGCGCGATCCGGCGCGCCAGCGCCGCGCCTTCGAGTTCATGAAGTTCGCTTCAGGCATTGCGGGCCAGACCATCATGGCCAGCAACACTGCCTATCTTCCGGCCAACGGTCTTGCCCTGAAATCCGACGAGCTTGCCCGTTATTATGCCGACAAACCAAGTGTGGCCTCCCTCATCCCCGCATTGTCGAAGATGGGACCCTGGGAGGCGTTTCCCGGCGAAAACTCGATCAAGATCACCGATGCAATCAAGCGGCATCTGGCGAGCGTCGCCCTGCTGAAAACCCCGGTCGAGACTGCGCTCGCCCAGATGGCCACCGATGTGAGCGCGCTTCTTCCCAAAGCCTGATGCCTTGAAAGGAATTTGAAATGGCAAGTTTTCTCAAACGCGACATGACCGCGCCACGGGCATTAAAGCAGAAACTCAAGTCAGGAGAGGTGGCGACGCTCGTCCATTCGAGCCACCCCTCGCCAAGTCTTGTCGAAAAGCTCGGCGAATGCGGCTTCGATGCCGTCCTGATCGATTGCGAGCACGGGACGGCCGGTCCCGAGCGTGTTGAAGACATGGCGCGGGCCGCGACATTGTCCGGCATCGTGTCGATCGTTCGTCCCGAAGACCCCCAGCCGTGGATGGTGACCAAATATCTCGAATGCGGCGTTGACGGATTGATGATCCCGTTGGTGTCGGACGCAAAAACCGCAAGGAGCCTCGTTGACCGCTTCCGGTTTTCGGCTCCTTTCGATCATCAGGACAGGCTGATGATCCTGATGATCGAGACCGTCGAAGCCGTCGAGAACCTGCCGGAAATTCTTGGCGTCGACGGTGTCGATGCCTATCTGGTGGCGCCCGGCGATCTTGCCCTGACGATGGGGGCGACGCCGTTCAGCTATGAATGGCATGGCGGCGAACGGCCGAAGGAGGTCGCCGCCATGATCGACAGGGCCATCAACACCATCATCGATGCCGGCAAACCCTGCGGCACGCTGGTCAATCACAAGGACGCGGCCGATTTCATAGCCAAGGGTGTGACGCTTCTTTACGATCACACCAACCATATGCTCAGCTACGGCGCGCGCGACTTCATGACGCGCGTGAAAGATGCGCAGGCATCGAAACCGGGCGTGCCCGCCGGCTGATCTGCGGGGTCGGCGTCGCTTAGCCTCGATCGCTGCGCGACGCCAGAAGCAGGACAACACGCCCACGTTCGACGAATTCCCGCGAAGGCGACATGGCTATGAGATGCTGACGCAGGCCCGCTTCGAATTCCTCGCGACGTGTGCCGAGAATGTTGGGGTTCGCCTTCGATGTCGAAAATGCATATCCCATGAAATCGTCAAGGTTCCAGTGGTGCTCATAAGGAAATTCGATTTCCTCGACGAGATTGAACGGCGATGCGAGAAGCATCTGCATGTCCGTTTTTTCCAGCCGCGGCGATTTTTCGGTTTTTCCGGCCGGGAAATGTCCGCCCCAGAAACGCCTTGTGAAATCGATCTGCGCCTCCCACCAGCCTTCAGGCTCGCAATTGGCGCGGCGCCGCGGCAGGATGATGGCGACGGCGCCGTCCTCTTCGATATGACGATCGAGAAGCGTCAGCACATGCGCCCTGTCCATCCAGTGGAATGCGCCGGCAATCGTCGCAAGCGCAAAGCGACCAAGGTCGGGCGGGATATCTTCGGAGGGCCCCTCGACATAGGCGATGTTGGTTGCCCCTTGCGCCTCGCCGAATAATCTCGCCTGTTCGAGCATGTCGCGGTTAGGATCGACCGCGACGACATCGCAGGCGTATCGAGAAAGGGGAACCGCGAACTGGCCCGTCCCGCAGCCAAGATCGAGAAGCCGGTCGCGGCCGGAATCCCTGAGGCACTGGTGGCCGAGCAATTCGAAGATGGCTGCCGGATATTCGAGTTGATAGCGGCTGTAATAGGGCGCAGCACTGTCGAACAGATCCTGCGGCGAGCGATAAGGTTGATCTGCCAGGGTCATGGAAAAGCTCCGTTTTGGGGTTGATTGATCAGGAGACCTTTTGTCCGGCTTTTCGGCGGGTGGCACAGGAGATCCGAAACGGTCCGAAGACCGCGCGTGAGTTCCTCAAGCGTCTTCGGTGCCGTGATCGCGACACGAAGTGCGTTTGGTGCCGGCCGGTCATCGACGCTGAACATGCTCGCAGCTCTCAAGGCTACGCCGCGATTGAAGGCCTCACCTGCGATCAGCTCGGCGGTCACCTGGTCCCCGACCGGCAGCCAGACATGAAGGGCGCCGTCGGCAAAACGGGGATGGAAGCTGCCGAGAATTTCACGCGCGATTTTTTGCCGCTCCTCGATATCGAGCCGAGCGCTTCGAAGGATCGCATCGAACCTGCCGGTTTCGACAAGGTCGCTTGCGAGCTCGCAGGAAAGCGCATTTGGAAACATCCAGGAGGCGCGCGCAAACCCGTCGCCCGGGTCTGAGGCGGTCAGATAGGAAGGCAGCGCCACATAGGCGATACGCAGCCCCATGGCGAGCGATTTTGAGAGGCTCAGAATATAATATGACCTCTGCGGTGCGAAGCTGTGAAGCGGTGGCGGCGCATCGGGATGCAGCATGCCGAGAACATCATCCTCGATGATCAGGAGGTCGCGGGCCTTTGCGATCCCGGCGACTTCCCGTCTGCGAGCGGCACTCATGACCGCGAGCGTGGGATTCTGCAAGGTGGGCGTACAGAACAGGACCTTTGGTCCGGACTGTCTGCAAACCGCCTCCAGTGCGGCCGGAACAATACCCTCCCTGTCCATGTCGACCCCGACGACTCGCAGACCCAGCGCGTTTGCCAGGGGCTTGAGGCAAAGGTAAGCGAGTTGCTCGGCAACGATGATATCTCCCGGTTTCGTTTCCGATCGCAGAATCCACAATAGCGATGACTGCGTTCCATTGGTGAGGACGATGCCCGTTGGACGCCAAGCGCTGCCGAAACGCCGGGACAACAGCAACGTCCCTGAAAGCCTGTCTTTCTCGGAACCGAACGGACGATTTTCGCGGAGGCGGTCCGCGATATCCGCGCTCCTGCTTAATCTCGACAGGCCATCGCTGAAGGCTTGAGAGAGACAAGGCGTGGTTGTCGGAAGCGCGGTTGACAGATCAATCATGAATGCCTCCGGACTGTCGGGTATTTGTGATTATCATTGCAGCCGGCTTGCCGGCTGCTCATAAAGTGAGTGCGAGCAGAGCGATGGATAGTCCACAGGCACCCAGGATGATCGCCAGGTAACCGCGACGATCGGGTACTGGAACCTTGATGCAGGTGACATGAAGGATCGCAAGCGTCGCACAAGTCGCCGCAATGGTAAGCGTGAAGGGATATGGCGACAGCCATGGCCGCATCAAAAACATGAGGGCGAGGACAGGCAAGTCGTAGGAGAGTGGAAGACCGGTGAAGGATCCGCTCCGGGCGCCGTATAAGCTGAAAGAGCTCAGACGCAGCGCGCCAGCGACAATCATCCCGATCGCAATGGGATAGACGGCAAGCTCATCACGGGCAACGGCTACCAGCACCATGGCGGGAAGGATCGCTCCGTAGATCAGATCGCCGAAACCATCGAGGCTTTTGCCGATCGCCGCTGCTGCTTCGTTTCGCTTTTTTGTTCGTCTGGCGACTATGCCGTCCAACTGGTCGGCGATCATTGCCCATAGCCCGAGCCCCAGGGCGATCTCCAGTCGCCCGCTCATCGCCTGGACAAGCGCCGTCGCGGACAGGGTAATGCCAAAAGCGGTGATTGCATTGGCCGGATCGCGAAGGTGATTGAGCATTATAGTGAGCCCCGGGGTCCATTGTCGGCGAAAATCGCTACGGCTTTTTCAAGGTCGTCTACGCTGTCGATTTCGATCCATTTGAGATCGTCGCAATGCACGGCGATGAGGTCGAGCTTCCCGGCTCTGGCGAGGCGCTGTAGCAACTGTTCGACAAACAGGCCCCGCTCATTGGACGCCACGGAAGACCGCAGAAGCGGCAGCAGACTTCCACTCGCCATCCCGTGCGACAGGCGGTAAATATTGACTGTCTTGTAAAATTGCGGGCCGGCCGGCTCCATGTCGGATCCTGTCCGACCTGTTTCCACATCTTCGATACGATCTGTTTCGTCGAGGGTAACAACAGATCCCTGCATCGACATGTCGAAACGGGCAACGGCGGCTACATTTTCGGCCGGATGTTCGGCAAGCCGCGACAACAGCGCGGGCTCGAAGAACACGTCGGCTTCAAGCAGGAACACGCTTTGGGTTGCCAGCACATCTTCGGCAAGCCTGAGCGACCAGGCACTTCCGGTGGTTTCGTAGACGGGCGACTCCACATATCGAATATGCATTGTCCCGAAGCGGTCCCCCACTGCAGTCCTGATGGTATCCTTCCGATAGCCGACAACGATCGTCACGTCCTCGATACCCACCGCGGCAAGGTGCGCCAGGGCGTTGAAAAGGATCGGCGTGCCGTTGACCTCCACCAGTGGCTTTGGTCGATCCTGCGTATGTGGTCTGAGCCGCGTCCCCATTCCTGCGGCGAGGATAATCGCATGGTGTGTCCTGGTCGGCCGTGTCATCTGTGCTCTCCTTCTTCAGGCCCAGGTAACGGTCGTTCCTGAGAGGCCCAGGCATTGAGGCGGGCGACGACGCGGTCGCATCCTTCTCGCACGAGCGCCGGATCGATGCCGTATGACAGTCTGAGACCCTGGGGGTCACCGAAGGCAGATCCGGGTACCGTTGCCACACCTGTCTCCTCAAGGAGGACGCGGTGAACATTGTCCGCATCGCCGTTGGCTTCCTGCTCCGAGCCTCGCCGCCAGGGGCCGAGATCAAGGTAAAAATAGAAGCCGCCCTGTGATCGGGGGACAGGCAGGCTGCGCAGCCGCGAAAGCGCAGCAAGACCCTCCTGCCGGGACTGCTGCAGTCTTGAACGCAGACCGTCCTCGTATTGGCGAGCTCGATTGTTCAGATAATGGAGTATGGCTGACTGTGCGATGATGTTCGGATTTGAGGTGATATGGCTCTGCAGCGTGTTCACCGCCTGCACCAGTCTTGCTGGTGCGGCCAGGTAACCGATCCTCCAACCCGTCAGCGCAAGGCTCTTGGAGAAGGCATTGATGATCACCAGGCGTTCGCGCAGCTCCGGGACCAAAGAGACAATAGGGTAATGGACCGATCCATCATGGACGAAGGTTCCGTAACATTCATCGAAAATGACCCATAACCTGTGCTTGACGGCGAGCATCGCGATCCGGGTCAGCGTCTCGCGGTCATACACGGCTCCCGTCGGATTGTTGGGCGTGTTGACGATGATGGCGCGGGTCTTTGCGGTGAGAACCCTTTCTATATCTTCAATACGCGGGATGAAAGCGTTCCATCGTGTTTCGACAAAGACCGGCGTGGCGCCCGCCAGTTTGGCTTGCACCGGAAACGTGCCCCAATAAGGAGCTGGAATGATCACCTGGTCACCCGGATCAAACAGGCACATCGCGGTATTGTAGAGCGCCTGCTTGGCCCCAGCCGTGATCGCCACTTCGTCGCGCAACCAGATCTCGCCGGTCTCGAAAGATATTTTTTCGGCCACGGCCTCGCGCAACGCCGGCGTACCGATCGTCGGAGTATAACGCGTTGCGTTGTCGGCGATTGCCTGCAATGCGCCCTCGCGGATCGGCTCGATCAGTTCGGCCCAGATTTCTCCTCCGCTCATGTCGATCAATTCAAGGGCTCGCGATCGAGCCTCGGTGGCGGCCAGCCGCGCCTTCGCCGTCGCGGACACAGGCAGAAGGGACATGCGATGAGACAACATCGGACGACCTCATTTGAAACCGTGATAATGATGAAATGCTTGCCTATTGCGGCAGGTATCGCTGCTCGGCTTCGCCAAGCTCGCCGTAGTCGAGCAGTTCGAAGATATCCTCGAGTGTGCTGATCCCGCCTTCAATGCCGGATACGCTCCTGTCGCGAAAGATGCGGGAGGAGACCTGCCGCATCGCCCGGACTGAGGCGCGAAGGCTGTGATTGGCCCAGATCACCGTGGCGATCCCTGCCTCCTGATAGGTGCAGACGGGTGTCGTATGATATCGTGTAGGCACGATGATCACGGGCAATCGGTTTTTCCAGCGCGAGGCAAAGTCAACGATCTCGCCCGCGTCGCTCCTGCGTGAATGGATGAGGATCCCGTCGACGCCGGCTTCCGCATAGGCGTGGGCACGATCGAGCGCCTCCTCCATGGAGGCCCCGGCGATCAGCGCCTCGGTTCTTGCGATCAGAACGAGATCGGGACAGGCATCCTTTATGGCGCGAAGGCGGCCTGAAAACTCCTTTGTGTCGGCAAGGTAATGCCTGTCCCCGATAAAGCTGTTGAGTTTTGGAAACTGTTTATCCTCAATGCAGACGCCCCTTGCGCCACGCCGTGCGATGGATCTTGCAAAGATGCGGGCATTGTTGAAATTACCGAAGCCAGTATCTCCGTCGACCAGGACCGGCAGGCGGCTTGCCTCGGCCATTCGCTCGACGACATCCGCGACGCTGGACCATGATGCTTCATTGCTGTCGCGATAGCCGAGCGATGTGGATATCCCAAGACCTGACGCCCAGAGACCCAAGAACCCCGCTTTTCGCGCAATGATCGCGGACAGACCATCATGCGCTTCCATCACGAAACGCGGCTCAACCGTTCCGAACAGCCATTCGGATGGTTCTTGGAGGTGGTGGTATGCGGCATTCTGCGGCGAGGCTGTCATCGTGGAGCTTCCTGTCGATCAACTGCCACCATAAGAGGCGAAATCATGTTTCCGGGCAATCTATATCGGAAAAATAGAAGCGATATATCATTGATTTTTTTGAGATAAATACGTTTTCTGTTGTCTGGCGATGCGCTTGAGGTTGTGCAGAATGATTGCAACCCTTGTCACAAGAGATCTTCCAGATTGGCCCTCATTGTCTGGGCGCTCAGATTGAGCTCCCTGACGAGTTCGGGGATCGCCTCCGAGACAAGGCGGGTATGTTTGGCGGTAATACGATTGGCCAAAACGCGGTTCCCGGACAAAACGGCGTCTTCCAACGCGTTCAAGGACCACAGGGCTTCGTGAATCGCCGGCTCGGAGATAAGGCCGAATTGCCGGATATGACCTGTGCGAGCGCAAAAGCACCCGATGCTGGCGATCAGCCGTCGATTTCCCGACATCCTCGCAATGCGTTCATAGATCGTCTCAACGCAGTTTGCGATCGTCGTCGCATGCCGCTTGTCAATGACGGGTTCTCCCCGCCAGATGTCCCGAAGCCCGGTCGGCTGCGGCTCGTGAATTGCATTGTTACGGCCATCGATCGACGATTTGAGCATGATCGTCGCAAGCTCATAGTCGGAAACGAGATCGTCCGGATCCAGCATTTTGGTGTAGTAGCCGCGGCCCTTGATAAAGCCGATGACCTCTTCATGGGAGAGGCGTATCAACGCCTCCCGAACCGGCGTTGCACTCACCTTGAGCCGTTCGGCGACCGTTCGGATGTTCAGGAAAACACCCGGGGCCGCACAGTTGGAGTTCAGCGCCGCCCTGATGCGTTTGTACGCCTCATGCGTCTTGTCCGGGCTTGCCGGTTGGGGAGCGATCTCCTGCATCTATGGTTTCACCATTCACAAACATTGCCTCCAACGATATCGCGGCTGCACCGCACATTCTCGCCTGCAATGGGATTTCTATCATGCCGACGCTGTGGGTGATGTTATTTCGCCGTTATAGAGCCGATATAGCGGGAGATCCGACAGTCCCATTTGTGGCAGCAACTGCCGAAACCGGCCCTGCTTGCGGCAAGCGGCCCTCGAGCCCTTGCGTCCAGGCGTGCGGCACTCAAGTCGGTGCGGCGTTGTCTCAAATAGTGGCGTTGGGATTGTGCAGGACGGTCGAATATCCCCGTCCCCTCTTGCGCCGCAGGAGCTCCAAAAATAGCTCGACTGCGTCGTCTTCAGCTTCGAACGAGTGAACCATCATCTTCCCGTTCGTCCCGATGCGCCCCCACCGGCGTATCAGGCAGGCATTACCGAACAGGTCCGGCTCAATGGACATCGCGTAAAAGCGCGCCATGTTCTTCGTCCTGTCGGTCCTCTCAATGTAAAGCTGGTAGCGCTGCGTCATCATGCGCGTATGATCTTATGTCGCGGCAATCACGTCCAATGACTGTTTTGAATCGATAAGGCACGACCGATTCATCCGGTTGATACGAGAGGTGCGGACGTCCATTTCGGATTGGCGATCCTATCTGGCCGGAACGAACGAAATCCACGGCCGGGTTTCGCCTTGGATGATGATCCCTTTGCGGGAAAGACCTCGCTGCTTGAGTGAATGGTCGCTTCAGAAGCGCGTTTCCAAGGCACTCTTCCCGATAGATGCTTTCATATCTTCCCGTCGGAACCAGATAGCGCGACCGCATCTCAGCGGCGGATTGCCGGCAGTGAACACGATCTGTTCGTCCGCTCTCATGCGCAGGACCTCATGAGGCTGGATAAGGGGCCGGGCGGCCAGCTGCTTTGAACGCGTGCGAGACGATCCGCGCGACTGAAAGCTCCGGCTGACCTGATCGACCTCAACCGTTGTCATGCCGCACCGCCGGGAAATGTAGTCGGCGGTTTCCGGATCATTGATCGCGGCGAAACTGATCCAGCTCGCGCTTTCAAACCATTTGCTGGATGCATCGCGTCCGCCATAGGTTTCTCGGAGCTGGCCAATCGACTGGTAGATCATTGTCAGGGTGATGCCGTATTTGCGACCTGCGTCTCGTGCAGTCTCGAGAATTCGCATGTAGCCGAGCCGCGCGATCTCATCGAGAAGGAACAGCGCGCGCCCTTCCGTGCCTCCGTCGCGATTGTAGATCGCGTTCAAAAACGAACCGATGACAACGCGCGCCAGTCCGGCATGGGTCTCCAGTGTCTTCAAGTCGATATTGATGAAGACGTCGATCCTGCCCGAGGCGACATCCTCCGTCCTGAAGGTCGAACCTGAGACCAGAGCCGCATAATTCTGATAGGAGAGCCAATGTGTCTCCTTGATTGCATTGGCGTAGACTCCGCTGAATGTTTCCGGCGTCATGTTGACGAAGGCTGCCACGTTTTCCTTCACGAAGTCGGATGCCGAGTTATCGTAGATATCTTGGAGGCGCTGGCGAAGTTTCGGTTCGGGCTCGGCAAGATTGCCGCGCACCTGGCGAAGCGTCTGCTGCTCTTTCGGTGTATGGCCGGAGAGGCAGACGTCGGCGATCATGGCAATCAACAGCTGGAGCGCCGATGCGTGGAAAAAGTTGTCGCGCGCACCGCTTGCACGTCCGTTATCACTCATGATCCAGGACGCGACCGCAGCGATATCCTCCTCCTTCGTGCCACCATGCTGTCCGACCCAATCGAGCGCGTTGAAGCCGGTTGCGGGTTTGCGGGGATCGAGGATGCGAACGCGCCGACCAGCGCTCTGCCGGTGCTTCGACACCATTGGTGCGACCTCGCTGGAGGGATCGAGCACGATGAGGGAGCCACCCCATTTGAGCGCCGTCGGGATCGTGACCGAGGTCGTCTTGAAACCACCCGATCCGGCAAAGACGATACCATGCGACGACCCGAACGAGCCATCGAAGCAGAGGAGTGACGATCTGCCCCCTGCACCCCATGTCTCTTTCATGTCGGCACGGAACGAAACGTCCGAAACACGATCCCGGTCGACGCGATATCTTTCACCAATCACGACGCCGCCGGAATCCGAAAACAGCTGCGCAGCGTCGGCCAGTTTCATCCAGTCGGCCTCACCGTGCAGCGCCCGTCTGCCGGTGATCCGCCTGGGCGTCGAGCGTGCGAAGGCGCGATTGCCGATCATCGCGACACGTATTGAAAAGCAGGACGACATCAACGCTGTGGCCGCGCCGCACGCTGCCGCAGGATCGATATGGTAAAACGCCGGTTGCCCAGCCGGCGCCGCATCGGATAATGCTCCAAGCCGCGCAGTTTCCCTTGCGCCAGCTATCAGCATGACCCCGATGTTTCCAATCACCGTGCCCCAGCCGGCGGCGCGAATGCTGCCCGATCCCGCTGACGCGAAGAGATAGGTCGCGCCCAGCACTGCTGCGGCAACGTAGGGCGCTGCACGCCCGGCCATGCCCAGAGCGAGTTCGGCCGCTCTCGTTTTCGCAGTATCGGCCAGCCACATTTCCATACCCGTCAAGCCAAATAGGGTGACGATCATCATCGCGGCGGGTGGGATAGCGAGCAAGATCCTACTCGCTTTCATGACCGAACGCTCCTGCTCCGATTGCCTTCAATCGGGTTCGCTCGTTTGCGTCCGACTGCAGGCGTTGCTGAAGCTCAACCAGCGCTCCGAGCAAAACCGCCCGTTTCTCAAAGCGAAGGCCTGCTTTGACGATCAGGCCGCCGAGCTCGATCTTTTCGCGGGTGTCCTTTTTCCGCGCATCGGTACTGGCATTTCTGCTCATCCGCTCAAACCTTGCCAACGCCGCCCGGAACCGAGCCAGACGCGAGCGCTTCGGGGTGGGCGATGGCCGGGACGGTTTCCCCTGCCCCCTTCTTTCCGTCTGTCCCCGGTATGCCCGCGCGAAAGCGTTTCGCCAACTCCTCAAGCGCCGCCAGGAGATCCATGTCTTCAATCTCGAATTCGCCAATGCCTGCCCGCAGCGCAATGCGGCCGATGCGTTCGGCTTCTCTTGTCTCCGCATGCTTCAACTGCTCCTGCAGCCTGGCGATTTCATTGCGGATTTTGGAGGATGGTTTCTTCATCCGTGGATTGTCCCCTGCTGATGCTCATCGTGGTTTGCGACAACAGGGTCGTTCAGATCGGTGCGCCGATCTACTGACAGAAATGCGAGTAGGCGTAGCCTACGCTTTTGAGCATCATCCCGACCGCTCGAGGAGAGCGGATCCGAAGGGCGCAATTATACGTCGCTGATGCGACGTTTTGCTTTTGCCTCCGGCGGAGGCCGCGCTCCCGACGGGCCTGCTGAATTCATTCGATCGAAGGAGCCTTTGCCGCAATGGCTATCCCGCATTTCTCCGTCAGCATCGTTGCCCGCGGTTCCGGCCGCAGCGCCGTGCTGTCGGCAGCTTATCGGCATTGCGCGAGAATGGATTACGAGCGGGAAGCCCGCACAATAGACTACACCCGCAAGCAGGGGCTGCTGCATGAGGAGTTTGCCATTCCGGTCAATGCGCCGGAATGGCTGCAATCGATCATTGCCGGCCGCTCCGTATCCGGCGCGTCGGAAGTCTTCTGGAACAGGGTCGAGGACTTCGAGAAGCGGCCCGACGCGCAGCTTGCCAAGGATGTAACCGTTGCCCTTCCAATCGAGCTTACGGCCGATGAGAATATCGAGCTCGTGCGGGATTTCGTGGCGCGGCATATCACCGCGCGGGGCATGGTGGCCGACTGGGTCTTCCATGATGCGCCCGGCAATCCGCATATCCACCTGATGACCACATTGCGGCCGCTGACCGAAAAGGGCTTCGGATCGAAGAAGGTCGCGGTAACCGGCCCCGATGGCATGGCGCTCCGTAACGACGCCGGCAAGATCGTCTATGAGCTTTGGGCCGGTGGGCTCAGTGACTTCAATGCCTTCCGTGAGGGTTGGTTCGCCTGCCAGAACCAGCACCTGGCACTCGCCGGTTTCGATCTGCGCGTCGATGGCCGGTCGTTCGAGAAGCAGGGTATCGAGCTGACACCGACAATCCATCTCGGCGTCGCAACCAAGGCGATAGAACGCAAAGCGGACGGGATGGGAGAGGCTGCGGCGCTGGAGCGGCTGGAGTTGCAGGAAGAGCGACGCGCGGAGAATACACGCCGCATCCAGCGTAATCCGGCAATCGTGCTTGGCCTGATAACTCGGGAGAAGAGTGTCTTCGACGAGCGTGATGTCGCCAAGATCCTGCATCGTTACATCGATGATGCCGACCTTTTCCGAAACCTCCTGACCCGCATCCTGCAGAACCCGCAGACGCTGCGGCTTGATCGGGAGAGGATCGACTTCGCCACAGGCGTGCGTTCCCCTGAAAAATATACGACGCGTGAACTGATCCGGCTGGAGGCGGAGATGGCCAATCGGGCGATCTGGCTCGCGCAGCGAGCCTCCCACGGCGTTCGTCAGGCAGTCATTGATGAGACCTTCAGGCGGCATGTCCGGCTGTCGGATGAACAGAAGGCGGCAGTTGAGCACGTTGCTGGCAAGGCGCGCATTGCTACCGTGATCGGTCGGGCAGGCGCTGGCAAGACAACGATGATGAAGGCGGCACGCGAGGCGTGGGAAGCGGCCGGTTATCGCGTTATCGGCGGCGCGCTGGCCGGAAAGGCTGCCGAGGGCCTGGAGAAGGAAGCAGGCATATCCTCGCGCACGCTTTCATCCTGGGAGCATCGCTGGAACGAAGGTCGCAGCCAGCTCGATGACCGGACCGTTTTTGTTCTCGACGAGGCGGGGATGGTGCCCTCGCGGCAAATGGCACTGTTCGTGGAAAGCGTCACCCGGTCTGGTGCCAAGCTTGTTCTCGTCGGCGATCCCGAACAATTGCAGCCGATCGAAGCGGGCGCCGCCTTCCGCGCCATTGCCGATCGCATCGGCTATGCCGAGCTTGAGACCATCTATCGTCAACGCGAGCAATGGATGCGTGATGCATCACTCGATCTCGCCCGCGGCAATGTCGGGAGGGCAGTCGAAGTCTATCGCAGCAACGGCAGGATGATTGGCGCCGAGCTCAAGGCTGACGCGATCTCGAACCTCATCTCGGATTGGGACCGTGATTACGATCCAGGCAAATCAACGTTGATCCTTGCCCATCTGCGTCGTGATGTCCGGATACTGAATGAGCTGGCGCGCGCCAGGCTCATCGAACGTGGTATCATAGAGCCTGGTTCGCCTTTCAAGACGGTGGATGGCAACCGCAGTTTCGCCGTCGGGGACCAGGTCGTCTTCCTCAGGAACGAAGGCTCTCTCGGCGTCAGGAACGGCATGCTGGCCAAGGTGGTTGACGCCGCTGCAGGTCGCTTTGTTGCCGAAATCGGCGACGGCGAACATCGTCGTCAGGTGCAGGTCGAGCAGCGCTTCTACAACAACGTCGATCATGGTTATGCCACCACGGTCCACAAGGCGCAGGGCGCGACTGTCGACCGGGTGAAGGTGCTCGCGTCGTTGTCGCTTGACCGTCACCTCACCTATGTGGCGATGACCCGTCATCGAGAGGATCTCAGTATCTATTATGGCCGCCGGTCCTTTGAGCAGGCCGGAGGGTTGATGCAGATCCTGTCACGGAAGAACCTGAAGGAGACGACACTCGATTACGCCAGCGGGAGCGTCTACCGCCAGGCACTTTGTTTCGCCGAAGCGCGCGGACTTCATATCGTCAATGTCGCACGAACGATTGCCCGAGATCGCCTTGAATGGACCGTCCGCCAGAAACAGGCGCTTGCGGCTCTTGCCGGTCGGCTCGCCTCAATTGGTCGCAGGATTGGCCTTTCCTCGAGCGACACGAAGATCACTTCAGATAAAATTGAGGAGGCAAAACCCATGGTGGCTGGCATCACCACATTCCCAAAATCGATTGACCAGGCCGTGGAGGACAAGCTTGCGGCTGATCCGGCTCTGAAAAGACAATGGGAGGAAGTGTCGATGCGTTTCCATCATGTTTATGCACAGCCGGCATCCGCGTTCAAGGCGGTCAATATTGATGCCACGTTGCATGATCAGGCGACCGCGGCAAAGACGATTGTGAAGATATCCAATCAACCCGAAACCTTTGGCGCGCTCAAGGGCAAGGCCGGTTTGCTTGCCAGCCGTGCAGACCGGTCGGATCGAAATCAGGCGGAGAAGAATGTCGCTCCACTCGCCGACGCTATCCGGGACTATCTGCGTCAGCGTGGTGAGGCCGAACGCCGAAATCATGCCGAGGAACTTGCTGACCGCAGGCAACTCGCCCTCGAGATCCCCGGCCTCTCGGCCAATGCGGGACAGGTGCTTCAACGGGTCCGTGACGCCATCGATCGCAACGACTTGCCGTCCGGCCTGGAATATGTGCGTACCGACAGACAAGTGAAGGCGGAACTCGAAGGTTTCGCGACGGCCGTCTCGGAGCGTTTTGGCGAGCGGACCTTTCTTCCGCTGGCCGCCAGAGAGGCGAATGGCGAGCTGTTCCACCGTCTGACCGCGGAAATGAACGCCACGCAGAAGAACGAAGTGCAGCAGGCCTGGCAACCAATGCGAACGATGCAGCAGATCCGGGCTTATGAGCGCACAGTCGCGGCGCAGAAACAGATGGGGACGATGGTCCAGACCAGGAGCCGGGGGCTCACTCTCAAATGACGGTGCCGGAACATATTTCAGTCCGGATCGCAATGCGCCGCGGTATGGTGTTGAAGTGCCTCGTTGGTTTAATGTTCATTGCATGCGCTGTGACTGCCGCATTTTGTTTGGGGGGCTTCCGGGTCAATGTTACACCAAGCGAACCTATGGGACTGTGGCGCATCCGACCCCTTGATCGCTCCGTCCAGATCGGTGATCTCGTCTTCGTCTGCCCACCGGTAAACGAGGTCATGCGTGAGGCTCGCAGCCGGGGTTATCTCCGGCGGGGGCTGTGTGCCGGCGGTATCGCTCCCCTGATCAAGACCGTGGCGGCGACGGCCGGTCAACGCCTCGAGATCACCGCAAGTGTCCGCATCGACGGGTGTTCCCTGCCTCATTCCGAGGTCGCGCTGGCGGATGGGCAAGGCCGCGCGATGGTGCCTTTCGCAGATGGCATCGTTCCGGCTGGTACCATCTACCTGCATTCCGATTTTCCCGGGTCGTTCGACTCCAGATATTTCGGGCCCCTCCCGATCGATGGTGTTCTCGGACTGGCGCAGGAGGTCTGGACCTATGCGCCGTGAATTTCTCGAGACGGGCACACTCATTGTTTCCGCTGCCATGATCGGATGGATCGCCTGGAGCGGCCATGTGCTTCTCCTTCCTGCAGCGACAGCCTTTCCCGCATTATGGTCCATGGCGAAAGGACGATGGCAGGCCGCCATCATTTCGGCGGCCTATTTTCTGGCAGCTTCGCGTGGGCTCCCGCAGGGTGTCGCGAATTTCTATGGGGCGGATCTGTGGCCGGGCGTCCTGCTGTGGCTGATCGCTTCGGCATCATTCGTGATGGTCCACTGCGTGCTCTGGACAGGCCGCGATGACTGGCAGATGCCGGTTCGCTATCTTCTCGCCTGCCTTGTCATGGCCGTCCCACCATTCGGCATCCTGGGATGGGCGCACCCGATCACGGCGGCAGGCGTTCTGTTTCCGTCCTGGGGATGGTTGGGCCTCACGGTGATGGCAGCCGGCCTGGGCATCATGACAACGCGCCATCGGCCGGCTGCAGCCATTACCATGACAGGCCTATGGCTTTGGTCCGCCGCTCAGTGGACGGTGCCCGTTCTACCTGCATCTTGGGCCGGTGTCGACCTCCAAATGGGGGCGTCCCTTGGCCGCGACGCCAGCCTTGAACGGCAAAAGTCGCTCATTGACATTGTGCGGCCTCACTCGACCGGAATGACGGTTATTCTGCCTGAAAGCACTCTCGGCTTCTGGACGCCGACGGTTGGCCGCTTCTGGCGCGCGGAGCTCGCGCAAACGGGCGTAACTGTCGTAGCCGGTGCGGCAATTATCAACGAGAGCGGTTACGACAACGTCCTTGTGGCCATCTCTGCGGAAGGCAGTGACGTTCTTTATCGTGAACGCATGCCGGTTCCGGGTTCGATGTGGCAGCCCTGGCGCAGTCTTATCGGAGAAGGTGGTGGTGCCAGGGCACATTTCTTCGAAAATCCGGTGGTCAATATCGCCGGTTTGAGAGCCGCCCCGCTGATCTGCTATGAGCAGCTTCTCGTCTGGCCAATCCTGCAGTCGGCCCTCCATCGTCCAGACGCAATCATCGCGGTTGGAAATGGCTGGTGGACGGCCGGATCGTCGATCATCGAGATCCAGCGCGCAAGCACCAAGGCCTGGGCGCGTCTGTTCAACTTTCCTCTCGTTATGTCATTCAACACCTGAAACATGGAGTTCGCATGCTCGATTCCATATTGATCAAGGAATGCGCCGATCCGACTTTAAAGCCCGCGATCGTCGAACAATTTGTCCAGGCGGTGGGATCAGACGATCCCTTGGCCATAACCGTGAAGTCCGGCGAACGCCTTATTCTCGTGCCCAAGCCGAAGACACCGCAGGAAGCGACCGAGATTGTCAGGGAGAACATTAAAGGATCGGTGGTGCGTGTCGGTCTAACGCAATTTCCAGCAAGGACCGTTGTCTCCGACCCTTCAAAGCTCAGCTCGGACCTGTTCGACCCCTGCGTCAATTTGCGCATGGGAACGGCAATGTTCGCCAAGATCCTGCGCATCGTTGCGAGGTGGTACGGAAATCCCGTAAGCAGCGAGGTCTTTCCGCAATTGTTCGATGACGCTATTTACGCGTGGCAGACTGGGCAGTTCGAGGGGCAAAACATCTTCCGGGCACAAGATCCCGGTGGCACGGTTGTTCAGTCGCACTCCAGTCCAGACAGGACGGTGAGCAAAACCGAAGATAGGTCGAGCGAGCCATCCGCGCTGGTCGACCAGGCTGGCAAGGCGGGTATACGTATCGATCTTTCGAAAATCGGGGGGCGATAAGGATACGGTCTCTCGTCCTCTGGTCGTGGTATGCGCTTACCCAGGCCAACCATCGCGGCGGATGGCGGCAATGATGAATGCGGCGATAGTGATCATCACTATTGGATCCCAACCTGCCTCGATGCCCTCGATACAAAAGCGTTGCGCGACCTATAACGGCAACGAGAAGCGACCCGTTTTCGTGGATTGTCCCATGCTCAGATTCATTCGTCGGGACGGATGAGATCGACGTGGCTCACGCCCAGCGCCTGGGCGATTTCGTAGAGCGTTATGATCGATGGATTTCGTCGGCCCCTCTCGAGTCCGCTCAGATATTGCTGGCTGTAGCCGCTGCGTACCTCGACCTCCTCCTGTGTCAGGCCTTTCTCCCGACGCAGGCGGGCAAAATTCCGACCGACCAGCTTGCGCATATCCATGCACGGAAGATCGCCGTTTACGGAATTCAAGTTTATCAACTATAATATGTAAATGAGGCTCCCGGTGATTTTGCGTTTGCGGGTCGCGGCGCTCAAAGATGGTTTACACCGTCATGGTTGGAACGTTAATTGGACTGGGAATGTTCACAAATAGCACCGATGGGCCATTGTCAGACGTCAAACTTATTCTGCGCCCACTTATCGGATTGATGAGTGATCAGCCGCCCGAGGAGATCGAACGCCACGTCGTTTGCGAGATTGAGAAGCACCGTCGTCTCCGCGGCGAGGCCGTGATCAGGGAAGCAGCAATCGATGCCGCAACCGACCCGGAATCGGCTCGGGATGCGACGCGGGCGTACATTGCCGCGATGATTGCGGTTCACGCGCAGCAGACGGTTGTGTCCACGCTACTCGATATTCTCGGATATATTCCGGACATGCCGAGGCCAAAGGAACACTGACCTAAATCAGCCCCAGCTCCTTTGCCATTGCTGTCGCTTGCGGCAGGGTTGTCGCACCGAGAGCAGACTTCGCATTCCGGAGAAAAAAGGCGACGTTCGCATAGCTCGTGTTTTCTATGATAGCGATTGCTTTCATTGATTTGCCCTCGGCTGACCAACGCAAGCAGGTCAATTCGTCAGACTTCATTCGAATGGGTGTATGATGGGTTGGTTTGGTGCCAAGGCGTTCGAGCCTTGAATGCAGCAGCGCAACAGCGGATGCGGCAAGCACCGGGTTGATTGCCGGGGCTTTCGCGCATTCTGTTTCTTTCGAAGCCAAGGTCAGCATGGCCATACGCCCAAAGCCGGTCCTGATCGGAATCGTGATGCCGGATCGGATCCCGAATTCAGCGGCCTCGCCATAGAAGGCGCGCCGCTCCTTGCTCATTCTGGTAGAGGCTTCGTTCGACCATGCAAATGCTTCAAGCTGATCCTTGGCATTGCGCACGACCGGATCGATTCCGGCATAGGACTTTTCAAAATATCGCTGTTGCCAGTCTGGATCATAGTTTGAAATGGCGATCTGCGTTCCCGCCTGCAGGCTCAAATACGCGTATGTGCAGAATCCCGCCTCGCGACTTAATTTTCCCAGGGTTGTCTTAACCGTGGTCTCATCATGCGCGAGGCTGACACGCTCCGTCAAACGCTCAAACCATTGGTCCAATTCAAGTCCTCCTTTGGTGAAGGTATGGACGCAAACAAGGCCGCAGTCCCAAGCGCGCCGGCCCTCTGTCGAGGGCGCACCGCTCCGAGACAAAGGCGAACAGCGTCACTGTCGCCAGCCTAGATTTACCTTGAGAGAGAGATATCACTCACGCAATATCGTATTATGTCAATGCGTTTCAATTATATAGCGCGAGGCAGCCTTGACGGAAGTCGATTGCTAATTTCGGTATGCACCGGGAAAAATCATGTCCTGATCGACCATGACGTTGAACTTGTATCCCGGGCGGATTTTGAGGGTGGGCTGGACGTTCAGGTTCTTCATTATCGTCTGCTCCGCAACCCGACCGAAGCTCTCGGCAAAATTCCGACGCGCCGCATCCGAAGCAGTATGCTGGGTGGCAAGGGTCGAGCTCTGTGGCATCGACAGGTCGATGCCCGTACCGATGATCGCGACAAGCGCTGCTGAGCCGAAGGTGCGCCAGAGGTGGCGGTCGACCCTGTCATTGAAGCCGCCATGTCCTTCGGCGTCGGTGCCGGCCATCCCGCCGATCTGCAGGGTTGCGCCATTGGGGAATATGAGATCGGTCCAGACCACGAGAACCCGCTCCTGCCCGAAAGAAACTTTGGAATCATAACGGCCGAACAGCTTCGCCCCCTGCGGGATCAAAAGCCGGTAACCCGTCGCGCTGTCATAGACGTTTTGGCTGACCTGTGCCGAAATTCGACCGGGAAGGTCGGAGTTCAGGCCTGTCATCAGCGTCGCCGGGATGATCGATCCGCGCTTCAATTCATAAGCAGAGAGCCCGGGCACCACGCGATTTGGCAGATACCCAAGATCCTTGATATCCTGGTTGAAGAAATCCTCCTTGGAAGACTGGGCGTTCGGATCGATATCCTGTCCAGGAAGCCCCAATTTCATTGCCGCGCCATAGAGATCCGATGCGCCGCTTGTCTTTTCATTTAGCGGTTGAGCGTGGCCGGTCCTGTTGTCCGCGTCGCTTTTCTCGACCTCAGACACATCAATCTTCAACGGTGATTCCAGGGCGGTCGCGCGCGCCTGCAGACTTGCCATCCTTTGACGTTGTGCCTCGCGAAGGGTCTGCTCGTCCTGTTCGCGTTTCAATCGGGCCTTCCACTCTTCTTCCGGTTCGAGGTGTGATCGCCGCTCAGGCAGGGTCGTGTTCTCGGGCATGACGACAGCTTCCTTTTCAGTCTCGCGTTCGACAATGACAGCCGCCGGCTGCAACATCTCTCGCTGTTCTGGCTCGCCGATAATTCCGTTTGTCACCCCCCGCTTCAACTGATCGCCGAAATTGGTCGCCGGCGAATTCGAGGCGCGGTCGGGTCCGTTGGCTCGATTGAACGACAGGCCGCGCCAGGAAAGGCCTGCGACGACGACCCCAAAGAAAAGAAGAATAATGACGATTGCCACGACGATGGGCAGGCGGTTGAGGCGCCGCATGCTATTTTGATCGTCTGCATTACCGGTCGTGCCGAGCTGGAGCGACTGAACCATGATGCCCCTCCCCTCAGTTTTTCCGAATGATCGAAAGCGGGCTGGCCGGTGTCGCACCCGTTGTCGTCGTGGCGTAGGCGCGGCCGATTGTCACCATCGGTGTGCTCAACCGCGCGAGCACCCGGCCGTCGACACTGTCGATCGCCCACGCAACGTCGATCGGCTTCTGGTTCTTGCCCGCCGTGTCATCGGTAACAACGGTATAGCCCCAACCTTTCAGCGCCGCCTCAAGCGCCGCCGCATATTCCGACGTGTCCTTGGCCATTTTCAAGGTCGTGGTGCTGGCCGTTCCCACCTGTTCGGCAAGTCGGCTCGCCATGTCGCCGGCAATCGCGCTTGCGGTGGGGCCGGTCAGCGTAGCGGGCATGGAACTTGGAGGCGGCACGTCATCTGTGGTCTGGCAACCGGATAGAACGGACATGGTGGTGACAGCGGCAATCGCCCACTTCATTGGTCAACCTCCCCGCTGGATGGTGATTTTCTCTTGGCGCCAGCCGACCCCGGATACGAGCAGGGCCTTGTCGAGCGCATAGTCGACGATCATCATGTCGTTCTTCATGCGATAATTGACGATGCGGTTCTGGCCACCGCTGACGACGAACAGCACCGGCGCATCCTGCCCTGAGATCGAGTGGGGAAACTGAATGTAGGTCTTCATGCCATCGGAATAGACCCGTTCCGGCCGCCAGAAGGCGCTGCCACTCACGGAATAGGAAAAGTTCAGCCTGTCGGGCGTTGAGCCAGATATACCGCCTGTTTCGAGCCGGGTATTAATATCCGAAAGCTTGGTCGACACATTTTCCGGATATTCGAAACCCACTCTGGCCATGTACTGGCTGGGGTGGGACTTCAGTTGGATGTGATAAGTCCGCCGTGACGTGGTCACCACCATCGAAGTCACCAGCCCAGCCTCGGAGGGTTTGACAATCAGATGGATTGCCTGCCCTGCAATTGCGCCCGACGTAGCCGGTTCGACCTTCCATCTGACCGTATCGCCAACGAGAACGTCGCGAACGATCTCGCCGCCCTGCAGTTCGATGTCACAGACCTGAAGCGGCGAGCATATGACGGAGGGCTGGGTTTCGCCAAACAGGAATACGACCTTCCCGTCAGGACCCGTCGTCACGAGCCCTGGCATTGCTCGCCACTTGCGCGAGATATTAGTGCCTTTCACCTCATTCGAGGTCATGTTTTGCGCTCTAGCGCAGTCCGCAAGGACGAGTGCGGCCACGCAGCCGGCGGCTGCGATCAGTCCTGCTCTATGCATGTGATTTCCCCTTACCCTTAAAGCTGTGCGGTCCAGTCGAAGTCCTGGAGATAAAGACCTATCGGGTTGAGGCGGATGATCGCCTCGTCCTGTGGTGCGGTCAGTGCAACGGTCGCGATCCCGCGAAATCTCCGGGTTCCGGTTTCCTTGCCCTTGCGGTCTCGCTCGTATTCGGTCCAGTCGATCTGGTAAGTCTGGTTTGAGAGGGCCACGATATTGTTGACCTCGATTGCGACCGTCGATGTCTTGGCTTTCTCGAACGGCGAACTACCACGGAACCAGGCATTGATCTTCTGGGTCGATGGATCGGAAATTCTGAGAAGTGCATAGGTCCGGTCGATATATTGCTTCTGCACAACGGCGTCCGGTGTGACCGATCGGAAGCTGGTCACAAAATTTCCAAGTGTCGCCCGTACCACCCGAACATCGGCATACTCGATTTGCTGAGGGAAGCCAGCCGCCACCGACGTGCCGAGTTTGTCGACCTCGATAATGTAGGGCACGAGCTTGACCTGCGTGCTGAGATACAGCGCATAGGTAAAGCCGATAAGGGCCATCGATAGTCCAAGAATGCCAACGACCCGCCATGCACGCGCTGCCTGGACGTAGGAACCGTATCGCTCCGTCCATTCCTGACGGGCTGCGAGATAAGGGCTTTCGGGCGACCGGTTTGAAGCCATCGTTATACGCCTTCCTGTTTATGATTTGTCGTTTCGTTCGAGAGGAGGTTGATGGCCGCTTTTCCCCAGGCGGCTCTGGTCGAGCTTGGCATTTGCCAACCCCATGATCGAACCTGCATAGGCACCCGGCGAACCGATCGCCTTTTCTTTCACCGCCGATCCAGCGGCCGTACCTGCGGAAACGATGCCAGCGCCAAAGCCGCGAAGCGCCGCGCCGGCCATAGAGGAACCCGCCGCCCTGGCGGATTGGGTAGCGGCGAAACCGGCGCTTGCCGCACCTGCTGTAAGAAAAGCGCCGCCGGCCGCGAATGATGCCGCCTGACCACCATGGCGAATGGCCTCCATTCCTCCCGAAACCGATACGCCCTGCACAACACCCTGGATGATGTTGGGTACATACATGGCGATGATGAAGACCACCACGGATATGCCAGCGATGGCCAGGGTGGTAATGAACTGGTCGGATATTGCCGTTTCAGCCTGCGCAAGACCTAGCAGGACTTCAGCCCCGATCCTCGCGATCATCACGAGCGCCATCAGTTTCATGCCAACTGCAAAGGCGTAGACAAGGTACCGGACGGCAAAGTCCTTGGTAAAGGATGAGCCCCCGAGCCCTAGCATAATCATGCCAGCGAGAAGGCCGACATACATTTCAACCATCACCGCAACGAAGATTGCCGCAACCAGCGAGAAACAAATCACGACGACGCCCATCGCAAGGACTGCGGCAATCGCCAGAGCGTTATCTTCGAAAACCCCGAACCTAGCCTGCTGTGACAGCTGGGATGCGACCCGAATGCCTGCGTCAAAGACCTCCGCAGGCGATGCAGACCCGCCACCCGCGCCAATTTGATAAAGGCTGTCAACGACCGCTTTCGCGAATGCCGGCCCCTGGGAGAGCACGAAGGCGAAGAAGCCGATGAACATGATCCGCCGAACAAGCTCGGCAAACCAGCTTTCCAGCGATGCTGCCTGTATCGCCAACCAGACCGCGGCGATCCCGACCTCTATACCCGCGAGAATCCAGAACAACGACCTAGCCGCGTCCATGATGGTGTTTTCCCAGCCCTTCGCTGACCTCGAAACCTGGTTTTCAAGTTCGGTCAGGACCTCGCCCTGCTGTGCAAAGGCGGGAACTGCAAGAAGCAGGCAGGCGATCGCACCAAGGACGGCAGCCCTCTCGATACTGCGTGTTATCATCGTGGCGACTCCTCTTGGCCTGCCGTGATCGAGGACAGCACTTCGCTGGCGCCCGGCTGGGTGACACGGAAGATGGCGCCAGAAGCAAAAGCGGCCACCATGACAGGGGCGATGACGATCGAAATCGAATGGGTCACCATCGTGGCTCCATCGTCTGACCTTTGCGGATCATCCCGACGTCGGCGTTGAAGAACTTTTCCCTGCGAGCTTGAGCGAGATCCTTCTCCGTCTGTTCGCTTTGCAGCCAGGTTCCCATCATCGTCATCTGCTGGGAGGCGAGCCCCCGAAGCTTCTGCATCTGGGCAACCTGCTGGGCGGCGATCTGGTGGCCGATCTCCAGCGCTTTCATCTGGCCGTCGGCGGTTTCAGACATTGAGCGAAGTTTGTCCATCGTCGCTTCTTCGCCTTCAAACTGGTCTGCCGTCAGGCTCGCTGCGCGTAGCGTACTTGCGATGGTGTCCCGGTTTGTCTCGGACCATCCCTGGTAGGTCGTTGAGAAACTTTCCGCGTGTGGCAGCTTCGATTTGAGTTCCGAATAGCTCTTGAAACGCTGCTTCAACACGTCGTCGAAGTTTCCAAGTGAGAATGAGACGCTCCGGCCCTGGTTAACTATGCCACGAAGCCGATCGAGATCGCCCATCACCTTACCCCAGTTGCGGTCGCCCAGCTTTGCGGTGTTCTGCGTCAGGTTTTTATAGATATTGAGCTGATGCTCGATCTGTTCGGCAAGCTGGGTGATTTCAGTCAACTGATTTTCGATCTGCTTGCCGGACTGGCCAACAAGCGCGACAAGTTCGCCATTGTTGAGAATCTGGGTTATCTCCGTGGCACCGGTGACTGCGCCGCCAGCTTGCGCTGGATGTGTTGATCCGCTCGCCATAACGGCAACTGTGCCGGCCAACACGCAAAGACTATTTAAAATCGAGTGGTGATGCGGCATCCTGAACTCCTCTCGTCTTGAGCCAGTGGGCGGGCCAGTCCGCACCGTGTTCGGATTTGAGTGCGCGAATGCGCTTCAGGTCATCTTTTCCGGATGCGCCGACGAAACTCAGCGTCAACGGTCCGAGCGACATGTCAAAGAGTCGCCGGCCGTCAGGCGTCGCAACGTAATATTCTCGCTTGGGTATGGCGCTTGAGACGATATCGATCTGGCGCTCGTTGAAACCAATCCGCTCGTAGAATTCACGGGTGCCGGTTTCTCGTGCCGCTCCGTTCGGCAGGCAGATCTTCGTTGGGCAGGACTCTTTCAGCACATCGATAATGCCGGACCGTTCGGCATCCGAGATCGACTGCGTCGCAAGGACGACGGCGCAGTTGGCCTTGCGAAGAACCTTCAACCATTCGCGAATCTTGTCACGAAAGACCGGATGTCCGAGCATCAGCCAGGCCTCATCGAGAAGGATCAGGCTGGGGGAACCATCAAGGCGCTTTTCGATACGGCGGAAGAGGTAGGTGAGAACAGGAACAAGATTGCGCTCCCCCATATTCATGAGTTGTTCGATCTCGAAGCACTGGAAAGCCCGTAGGGTCAGGCCGTCCTCTTCTGCATCGAAAAGCTGGCCCATTGGTCCGTCGACCGTGTAGTGGTGGAGCGCATCCTTGATGTCGCGCATCTGAACGCCGCTGACGAAATCCGACAGCGACTTTCCAGGTGCGGTCGTCATCAGCCCGATCTGGCGCGAAATGGCATTGCGGTGGTCAGGCGTGATCGTCACGCCCTGCAACGCGACGAGTATTTCTATCCATTCCGTAGCCCAGGCTCGATCGCCGTCGGTCGAAAGATCAAACAGCGGGCAGAATGCCAGCGCACTGCGCTCCCCATTTTGATCGCTGCCGATTTCATAGTGATCGCCGCCGGCGGCAAGCGTCAACGGAAGAAGGGAATTACCCTTGTCGAATGCAAAGATTTGGGCGAACGCATAGCGCCGGAACTGTGCGGCGATGAGCGCAAGCAGGGTTGACTTGCCGGAACCGGTTGGCCCGAAGATCAGCGTGTGACCAACATCATCGACATGCAGATTCAAGCGGAACGGCGTCGACCCCGAGGCCACTTGCATCAGCGGCGGCGAGTTTTGCGGATAAAATGGGCACGGTGCGACCGGATGGCCCGACCATACCGAGTTCAGCGGGATCAGGTCCGCCAGATTGCTCGTATTGATCAGCGGTTCGCGAATATTGGCGTACCAGTTGCCCGGAAGACTGCCAAGAAATGCATCCGTCGCGTTCAATGTCTCAATTCGGGCCCCGAACCCTTCTGCCTGGATAAGCCGGCGAATGGACTCCGCCTTCTCCTGCAAGACTTCACGGTTTTCATCGAAAAGGATGATGACCGGAGTGTAATAGCCGTAGGTGACAAGCTGCGAGGACGCCTGTGCGATGGCGTCCTCTGTCTCGGTGACCATCGTCACCGCATCCTGGTCGACCGATCGGCTCTGAGTTTGAAAAAGCTGGTCGAAAAAGGGGCGAACCTTTTGCTGCCATTTCTTGCGTGTGCGCTCGAGCCTATGTCGTGCCTCTTCCGCATCCAGGAAAATGAACCGGGAGGACCAGCGATAGCTCACCGGCATCAGATCGAGATTGTTGAGAATGCCGGGCCAACTCTCCGCAGGCAGACCGTCGATTGCGACGATACCGAGGAACCGGTTGTCGACTTTTGGTGTCAGGCCATGCTGAAGCTCCGCTGTCGCCAACCAGTCGAGGTACATTGGAATTTCAGGCAGTCGAACCGGATGGCTTTCGCCCGTGATGCAGAAGCGGACGAATTGCAGGAGCTCGTCATAGCGCGCGATCCTCTCCCCTCCCCTCTCGCGGATTTCTCGCGTCTGCATGCGCGCGATGGACAAGGTGTTTGCCAGATATTGCTCGAGTTCCCGGATTGCATTGCGAAAGACAAACAGGGTATTGTCCGCATAGGACTTCTTGCGGCCCTCCTTGTCCGAATAGATGTATTTGGTGAGCACGGTCTTCTTCGGCTCGAGCGGACGATAGGTCAGAATGATCGCGTGCTTGCTTTCGAAGTGACCCTGCTCGCGTCCAAAGTGCCTCCTGCGTTCAGCATCGATAGCGCGGGTGACAGGGTCGGGGAAATGGCACTTTTCCGGTGCGGGATAGTCGACTGTCGGCAAGCGGATCGCCTCCACCTGGATCATCCAGCCGGTTCCCAGGCGAGACAGGACCGCATTGATCTGACGCGATAGTTCGTTGCGTTCGAGATCGGTGGCGCTTTCGGAATCCGGGCCGGCAAAATACCAGCCAGCCATCAAGCTCCCGTCCTTCAGGAGCAGAACACCATTGTCAACGAGCCCGGCATAGGGAACCAGATCGGCGAAAGAAGGTCCGGTTGCGCGAAATCTCTTGAGAGCAGCCATCGGGTCCTCCTCAGTGTCTGCGCCAGGGTGAGGTGGTCGTCCGATAATGCGACCGATATGAAATGTGCCTGATATAGATCTGTCGCATAAGCGGATCGGACTTGGCCATTATGCGAAGCAGGCCGACAATGATGATCCAGACCGCTAACCCGAAGAGTGCCGAATAGGCCGTCAGCACGACGAAGATGAGGATCGCCGAGGCGAGCCCGGTAATGAGGACGAGCTCGCGGTCGGCCCCCATCAGCAGGTTCGGGCGAGACAAAGCTCGGTGAATGCGATTGCGACGAAGGCTCATCAGGCCCCCTCCCCCCGGCCGATCACCATGAGCCAACTGATCTGCTCGCTTGGCAATCCGATCGAGGCTCCGGTTGCGCCAAAAAGACCAACGATCGTCGTTGCGCCCAGCAGAATGCCGGCGACCAGGACCACATACATCAGTCTTCGGGCAAAATCGTTGAGTTCACCGCCGAAGATGAGCATGCCTCCGGCGATCGCGACGGCAGCCAGGGCAATATAGCCCGCCACGGGTCCGGTTATTGATTGCTGGATTTTTTCAAGCGGGCCTTCCCACGGCAGGCTTCCGCCAGAACCGGCAAGGGCAGGCGTTATTGAAACGATAGCGGCAATGGCAAGGATGATGGCTGTGTTGATCGGTGGCCTAAGCTGCATCGCGGCTCTCCTCTGCGTAGGGTTCAACCTGGTAATGACCGCCCGAGAAGCGGGTTACATGGAGAATCTCGTTGACCCGACGGGCCTTCGCTGTTCGTTCAATCGAGATGACAAGGTCGACGGCATCGCCGATCACCGCCTGCATCGGCTGATAACTGACTTCGGCGGTGAGTTGCTCGAGACGCTGGAGAGCAGAGTGCGCGTTATTGGAATGAATGGTTGCGACCCCGCCGGGATGGCCCGTATTCCAGGCTTTGAGCATGGTTAGAGCCGCGCCGTCGCGGACTTCGCCGACGATTATGCGATCTGGACGCAGGCGCATGGTGCTCTTAAGCAGACGCGACATGTCGACAGTATCGCTGGTGTGAAGGCTCACTGCGTTTTCAGCGATGCATTGAATTTCGGCAGTATCTTCAAGGATCACGAGGCGATCTTGTGGAGAGTGCGCCACGATTTCAGCAAGGATCGCGTTGGTCAACGTGGTTTTCCCGGAGCCGGTGCCACCAGCAACGAGAATATTGAATCTGGAGGCGACCGCACTGCGAATTATTTCCGCCTGCCGGGCCGTCATGGTCTTGCTGGCGACGTAGTCATCGAGCGGAACAAGCCGCGAAGCACGACGGCGGATCGTGAACGATGGACCAGATACCACTGGGGGAAGCAGTCCTTCAAAGCGATGCCCTCCGATGGGAAGCTCGCCGGATACTATGGGGTGGTCGTCGTCGACTTCGGAATTCAGCACGTGGGCAACACTGCCGATAACGGTCTCTGCTGCGGAACATGTCATCTCGCCTGCCGCGCATATTCCGTGACCCAGGCGTTCAATGAAAAGTTTGCCATCCGGGTTCAGCATGATCTCGACGACGCCCGGATCATCAAGTGCGATGCAGAGGTGATCGCCGAGGGCATTTTGTAGCTTGCTCACGAGCCTCGTTAGGGAGCGGTTCTGGGTGCCGATCATGATCAAGCCGCCTTCTCGTGAACGGTTGAAAAGTCTGATGAATAGGAGACTGGTCGAAGCAGATCGAAGCTCTTCCAGTCCGCAGGTAGGATGCCTGCAACGCTGCGGGTTTCATTGATCATCGTGGGTTCTCCCAGCCGGGAAAGGTGCCAGCCGGCTCTACGAAGGATCCGTTCAAACCGCACGTCGGTCGCCGTGACGATCTCGCTGTAACCGTTGAGAATGCTCCATTCGACAATCCCTGCAAACATGGTCAGGGTTGCTGGATGAAGCCTGCCCTGCTCTCGATCGGCGGTGCTGTCGGTGTCGACGCAGAAGCGCGAACTCTCGACCATTCTTCGGTGCGTTGTAAGTTGCCGCTGGTCGAGAAGCTGTGGGAACACTTCCCGCAGCATGGTGCGGTCGGTGGCGGGTAGAAGCCTGGCGCATCCGACAACCACCGAGGAGGTGCTTAAACACAGGATATATGTCGGCCGCATCTCATCGAACTGGTCCATTTCCATGCCGGAAGTGCAACTGACGTTCCATTGGAGGCGGCCTCGAAAAATTCTGGCTCGAAGCCGATGCATTTCAAGGATGAGGTGCTGTTCAGCTTTGCTTCTCGGGTCCCTGATGGCAATTACGCGCATCGCGCAAATCTCCTTAGTTTGAACTGCCGGGAGATTTGCCGGTGCGCAAAGGTTCGATCTACTGCCAAAAGTGTTAGCGGCTGATTCTGGGGATTGAGATTGGGAAGGTCTCAGGAAGTCTGCCGGTGCTGCTGGCCGACTGAGAAAAGTGTTAGTAGATGACTTGACACCTCACATCCAAAATTCAACCAACACGATGAAATTCCTTGTTAAAATGCATTTTCAAGAAAAACTGGTTCAACCGTTCTCCCTTAGCTTAAGCTCTTGTTCACCCTATTTCACTTGCGGTGAGGTGGGAATCATGGCTTACCTTTGAGACGGTAATGGCGCGTCTGACGCCAATAATCCGTCTGAAAACAGAGGTTAATGTGAACGTGATCGACAGACACATCGAAAGAGCATCGACTTCTGCCCATATCACGCAAAGGGCAGAAGCGCTTTCTGCTCGCCTGCGCGCAGTCGGCGAACGCGCATTCCCCCCGACAGCGCAGAAGTCGTTGCGTACCTTCACATCGGGAGAGGTCGCCGATATCGTCGGCGTTTCCGATGGCTATCTCCGCCAGCTGTCGCTGGACGGGCTGGGGCCGACCCCGGATCTTGGAAATGCAGGCCGGCGCTCGTATTCCCTGGAGCAGATCAACGAGTTGCGGCAATTTCTTGCAACCGCTCGCCCGAAAGAAGCTACCCGCTTCTTTCCAAGACGACGCCAAGGCGAGAAATTGCAGATCATTACAGTCGCAAATTTCAAAGGCGGCTCCGCAAAAACCACAACTTCAGTGTATCTTGCGCAAGGACTGGCCCTACAAGGCTATCGTGTGCTCGCCATCGATCTTGATCCTCAGGCATCATTGTCCGCAATGTTCGGGTATCAACCCGAATTTGATGTCGCCGAAAATACCACGCTTTACGGTGCAATCCGATACGACGATCAGCGCGTGACGATGCGGGACGTTGTTCGTCCAACCTATTTCACCGGGATCAGTATTGTTCCTGGAAATCTCGAGTTGATGGAGTTTGAGCATCAGACGCCACGTTTCATGCTTCAGAACCGTGGGCGGCCAGAGGATCTGTTCTTCCGTCGCGTCGCCGGAGCAATCGCGCAGGTCGAGGATGATTTCGATGTCGTCGTCGTGGATTGCCCTCCTCAACTGGGCTTTCTTACGATGGGCGCATTGAACGCTGCTACTGGCATGATCGTTACAATCCATCCCCAAATGGTCGACGTGGCGTCTATGAGCCAGTTTTTGCTGATGACCTCCGACCTCGTTTCCGTCATCGAAGAAGCAGGAGGTCGTCTTGACTACGACTTCCTGCGTTTCCTCGTGACCCGCCATGATCCGCGCGACGTTCCTGAACAGGAGATCGTCGGCCTGATGCGGGATGTCTTCGGATCGGATGTAATGGCGGCAAGCGCGTGGAAGTCGACGGCAATTGCAAACGCCGGGCTGACCAAGCAGTCGCTTTATGAACTGACGCGGGGCGCTGTCGGTCGCTCCACATATGACCGGGCAATGGAATCGATCAGTGCCGTCAACCAGGAGGTTGTCGACCTTCTGAATGAGGTCTGGCAGCGATGAAATCGAATGCAAGTCAATTAATTCAATCTCTTGAGTCGTTGTCAGCTGACGACATACTGATACCGGGCTCATCTTTTGGCAGGGAGATACGTACGTGAGCAAGCGAACGCAATCGATCCGCTCTCTATTTGCCGGTGGGACGGACGAGATACCGTCCGACGATGTCCGTCAGCCGGTTCACCGGGTCGCGTCCGGTGCTGTGCGGTCATTGAAGGACACATTCTCCGAAGTCGAGAGAGACTATGAAGAACTGAAGCGTCAGGTTGCCAGCGGCGCACTGCCTGTCGACCTCGACCCTGACTTGCTCGACCCCTCCCCCTTCTCTGACCGGTTTGCGGACCAGGATATGGCTGCAATCGAATCCATCAAGATATCCTTTAAGGAGCATGGGCAGGAAATACCAATCCTGGTCCGGGCTCACCCCGAGGCGCCAGGTCGCTATCAGATCGCTTATGGCCATCGTCGTGTGCGAGCGGCATCAGAGCTCGGCATGACGGTGAAGGCTTATGTCAGGGATCTGGACGACAACCGTCTTGTCGTGGCGCAGGGTGTAGAGAACTCTGCCCGCGAGGACCTGACTTTCATCGAACGCGCGATGTTCGCACTGAAACTTGAGGACGGCGGTTTCCATAGACCTCTTATCCAGACGGCTCTCTCAGTCGATCGTCAGGAGGCTTCCAAGCTTTTGGGAGTTGCAAGGGGAATTCCCCGCTGGCTCATAGACGTAATCGGTCGTGCACCTAAGGTCGGCCGGCCGAGATGGCAGGAATTGGCTGAACTGCTGAAGGATGAAGAAGCAGAAAAGAAAGCGCGCAAAGCGACAGAGGACAAGTCGTTCGGGCACAAAGACACTGATGAGCGGTTCGCCACGGTCCTTCGAGGCGTAAAATTCAGCGGTGTGGACACATCGACGCCGCGTCCCATGCAACATGTTGCCAAGTCACACGACGGTACTGAAATCGCAACCTTCGCCGTCGCCGGCAAACATTGCAAAATTCAGATTAGTCGAGATCGGGATGAAGCCTTTGCTCGGTTTGTAATGGAGAAGCTTCCCGAACTCTACGCGAGCTTCAGGAGTGAGACTCCGTCGTCAGAAGGATAATTGGAAAGGAAGCAGCAAAAGAAAAAGGCCCCCAAACGTCGCCGTCATGGAAGCCTCTCTCAATGGTGTAAGCAGCCAGAGAATCGCATTTTCATGAATCGTAGTCAAGAGTCTTTGGCGCCGTTTTGGTGAGCGGATTTCTTTTGTCTTTTGAAAGGTGAAAGAAAATGCACAGTGGAAATGTGACGACGCCCTTCGGGCGGCGGCCGATGACGCTTGCCCTTGTGAAGTCCCAGTTGCGGACGTCACAGGTACCTGAGGGAAAGTCGGCGGACAAATGGAAAGTCTACAGGGATGTCTGCGACGCTCGCTCGATGCTTGGCTTGCGCGATCGTGCGCTCGCGGTGCTGAATGCACTGCTGACCTTCTATCCTGATGCTGAGTTGCAGAACGATCGCAACCTCATTGTCTTCCCGTCGAATGCACAGTTGACGACGCGAGCCAACGGCATCGCCGGCACGACGCTCCGAGAAAATCTTGCAATCTTGGTCGATGCGGGATTGATCCAACGTTGCGACAGCCCGAATGGGAAGCGATATGCCCGTAAAGCAGCCGATGGTGGGATCGAGACAGCCTATGGGTTCAGTCTTTCTCCTTTGTTGGCGCGATCTGAAGAACTTGCGATGTTGGCACAGGAGGTTGCAGCAGCACAGCGCCACCTCAAAATCGTAAAAGAGCGCATCACAATCGCACGCCGAGATGTCAGGAAGCTGATCACGGCGGCAATAGAAGATAACGCTCCTGGTGATTGGGCACGCGTTGAGAGCATCTATGTAGAGCTGGTCTCACGTCTAAAAGCATGCAAAGTGACCGGATCGTTCGAGGACGTGCGCGATGAACTCGAAATGCTGCGCGAAGAAATCATCAACATGCTGGAACTTCAGATTAATTTGCCAAAATCCGAGGCCAATGATGACGGTATCCGTCGGCACATACAGAATTCAAATACCGAATCCATCAATGAACTTGAACCTAGCTCTAGAAAGGAGCTGGGCGAAACGCCGAGCAAAAACCTTACCCGTTTGACCGAGCCTCTAAAAGCTTTTCCGATAGGTATGGTGCTTCGCGCCTGCCCCGAGATTTCAATGTACGGCCCGGGGGGCAAGATTGAGAATTGGCGTGATCTCATGGGCGCCGCCGTGGTGGTGCGATCAATGCTCGGCGTCAGTCCGTCGGCTTACCAGGAGGCCTGTGAGGTAATGGGGTCTGAAAACGCGGCCGTGACAATGGCTGCGATTCTGGAAAAGGCAGGGCATATCAGTTCTGCTGGTGGATACCTCCGGGATTTGACCGCGCGGGCAGGTCGTGGTGAGTTCTCGCTCGGGCCGATGTTGATGGCATTGCTCAGAGACAGAGGAGAAGAAAAACGTCGTGCATAACGTGGGACGAGGGATGGATCCTGATGTTGTCAGCTGACAACAATCTAAGCCACTGAAATCATTGGGTATGCGTTTCGAGGTTGATGACAGGAAAGTCAACGGCAGAAAGTGGAGCTTTAAGTTTTTGGTTGTCATCGCTCTTGCACAAACCAGCAGTTTTATTGCGACGGCGGCCTTGGGATGGATTGTCTGGGTGAGGGCAACACAGAAAAAGCGGGGTGTGACAGCGCCAAGTTTGACTTCGGGGTGCAGAAAGTATCAGTGATCATGCTTTCGTTGACGAGATGGCGCTGGGTCTCGATTTCATGTTCCGCCAGCATTTCTGAGGTCACTGGTCCGACGACCTAGCCGACTGATCCGCAAGCGGGTGCGGACTGGCGCACTTGCTTCGCTCTCAATATGTTCGCGCAGGCCCGACGGACCACAGACCCGAGACCTGATATTGCGTAGCCAGATTTCGTCTACCGAGATTGACGGGTTCACACTATTTACGTTGCTGAGGAGAACCAATTCTTCTTCCGCTCTTAGCTTTTGAAACAGCGCGATACGTTCCTTGCATCATTCTGCGGTCGAACTTGCGGTTCATTGTGGGAGGACAGGCGTGCGCCGAAGGGCCCACTCGCCCGATGCGGGGGGAGCTGATCCGCATCGACGTCCTCCGAACCATCTTCATCGTCTTTGGCTTAACATAGCGACGATAAATCATAGGGCTTCAGCCATAGTCGAGTAGGTCTATAGCACCTGCCCGGGCCAGATCGTCGGATGTATAGACTTTGCGATCAAGCTCGTTGATGCAGGTTGCTATCTCCGTCAGCTGTGCCTCTCTTCCGTCGTCGGCCTCCTCGTCCGATCCGCGCTTCCAGCGCATTGCGCTCGCACTGGTCCTTTACGGTCTCACGCCCCTCCGGTAAGGGATGAGAGGCCTTGCCGAGAAGCCTGCATCCATCTGACTTGCCCGCGGTGTTCGGCGCGCCAGGGGTTGGCTGGTTCTCAGGGACAGTCGGGCTCATCACGCTCATCGTGGTCGGTTTGGCGATGACCGCGGTCATGCAATCCTCGACAGCTGGCATCGCCGTCACCATTTCAGCATTTTACCCCAGCGCGGTGAGCCTTGAACAAGGCGCAGCGTTGGCGCTGTAAACCGCCAAACATTGCTGCGTCCCTGGCTGACGTTGGCGATCGATGTCGCCAGCCGCATGGCGGCCGGCTTCTACCTGAGCCTTGAGTATCCATCGTCAACATCCGTCGCTTTGGCCATCCGGCACATGGCTTTGCCGAAGACATCGTGGCTCGCGGAGCGAAACGCGGTCGGCGACTGGCCCGTCCATGGTTTGCCCACCGCCATTCATATCGACAATGCTCGGGAATTTCGGGGAAAAGCGCTCGCTTGGGGAGCGAGCCGAGCACGGCATCAATCTCATCCATGGACCGGTTGCTCGCCCACATTACGGTGGTTACATCTAGCAGCTTATCGGCACGATGATGGGCGCCGTTCACTTTCCGCCCGGCTCAACGTCGAGTGATATAAGCTCCCGCGGCGACTACTATCCGCAACAGCATTCAGTCATGACCTTCGACGAGCTGGAACGGTGGCTGACCCTCGAGATCGTCGGTCGCTATCACGGCGATATCCACCGTACGCTGATTCCACCGCGGCTGGCTTGGGAAGATGTCTAATTTCGGCGAAGCCATCACCGCGCCCCGCGAATCCGGGCTTCCCTCAATGAAGCGGTGACCGTCGTGGCGAGCTGGAAGAGCTCCTTGAGGCAACGGCCTTGGCGAAGGCGGTCAAAAGGCCTCGGAGCGAGGATGATCTGGAATCATTTTCTTCATTGATCTCAACGCCCATAAGAAAGCAAAAAATCGCCATAGCAATATTCGCTTTCCCTCCTTAATTGGAACCCGCGCCTTTATTGAACTGCCGCGTTAACGCTCAATTTGCACAGCCGAAACACTGGATGTATCCGCCGAGATAATCCTCGACACTGTCTCTGTCTTTCTGGCGTTCTCTTAGCTGGCGCTGCCGTTCGCGTTCCCGCTCTTCGCGTCTTCTTTCACGCAATTCCCGCTGACGTTCTCTTTCACGATCGCGCCGCTCCGCCAATACAGCGTCCTGATAATTGCTATAGCACTTCTGCTTCTCGCGTGTGTAGTCGGGACGGCACATGGAATCAGGCTTATTTCGTTCGCGCATCCATCGATGGCATCGGACGAGCTCTTTGTCGACATCGTGATAGCAACCCTCCAGGTCATGCCAAGGCTCAGCTCCAGCCGGCAAGGCCGCAAATACCATCAAAATCGCAATAGTACGGATAAATCCCATCGACATAGTGCCTCCTCCAGAATGCCAATTTGGATTGCAATCGAGCTAACGCTCGTGCGAGTTCAGCCAGGCGCTGAAGCGGACGTAGGGATAGTTGCTAGGGCCGCGTATGGTGCCAAATCGTTCTTTGTCCGGTATCTCAGGCTCTGGCTTAATGAACCCTGTTTGTTGGATTCTCTCAAATCGTTCGGAGCTGGTCGTGTGCCATAGCTGTCCCAGCAGTCTTTCTTGGATGAATTGGGCGATCATCTCCATATCCCGGTTTGGGAATTGTCATCCCCAACATAGCCCGAAACGGCACGAATTCATACGGAGGAGGACATGAGTGTTGATCTCACTGCTGCGAACCAGCTTCCACCTCGCGCGGATGAATTGTTTCGCATTTTTGCTCGTTTTGAGTTTGCATTGAAAATGAGCGAATATGCCAAAATGAAGTGGGCTATGGTCAAGGTGCTCTGGGCCGACTTCGCCAAATCAGACTTTGTCGGCGGCAAAGTTCCGCTCAGTTTCAAATCAACCTAGCCGCTCTCCCGCTACGACGCGTTGCGCTGTTGTAATAGCTGGACGCTTGCTGCACCGAGCGATGACGAGATTGCTCCATTGCCTCGGGGAGGGGAACACCGCGATTGGCTGCCTCCGTCAGGTAGCCCGACCGTAGCCCGTGGGCGGAAAACTCCCCAGGATCCAATCCAGCCATTTCCGCCCGCTGTTTGAGTATGGCATTGATCGACTGCGGATCGAGGGCGCGCTTCGACACTGTACCCCAACGCCCGATCCCCCGAAATATACTGCCGCTCTCGATCCTGGCAACCACCATCCAGTCGTTCAGCGCCTCGACCGGCCGACCGGTCAGATAGACAACTTCCTCCTGCTCGCCGGAAGTGGTCTTGGTGCGGCCGAGATGCAGGGCCAAAGAGGGGAGGGGAGGGCCATCAGGCACGTCAATCGGCGGTTCGACCGTCAGTTGCTCGTGACGCAGTCCGGCGATCTCGCTGCGCCGGCGGCCGCCGGAGGCGAAGGCGACCATCAGGATCGCCCGGTCGCGCAGATCACGCAAACTCTCGCTCTCGCAGGTGGCCAGCAGCTTAGCCAGGACGTCGCCGGTCACCGCCCTGGCGCTCTTGCGGTGACGTGCCCGCGGCACGGCGCGCACGGCCAGCCGAATGGCGGATTTGAGGGGAGGGGAGGCGAAGGCGCCGTCGAGGCCGCGCCATTTGTTCAGTGTCGACCAGTTTGCCAGCCGTCGGCGTACCGTCGCCGGGGCGTGCGGGCCGGTGGATTTTAGAAAGCCTTGGCTGCGCAGGTTGCCGGCGACATCGGCCGGCATACCATGTTCGGGATCATTTTCGCGTTTTTCCGGGTCCCAGAGATGCTGCGCGACGAATTTTAACAGCAGCGCTTCGGGCGCCGGCCAGGGCAGGGACTGTCCGGTTGCGGCCAGGCTCCAGGCTTGGAGATAAGCGAGATCGGAGGTGAGAGCCCTCAGCGTATTGTCGCCCATGCCCTGGTTGACCAGATGCCGCAGGGTTTCGACATCCCCGTCGCTCAGAAGCTCGGCCAGTTCGTCGCGCCGGTCGATCGGCAGCACAGAAGCGATGGTATCGAGCTCGACGGCACGGCGCTCGACGCTGGACAGGGTGGCGGATTTCTTTGCGGCGGCCATCAGTCGATCTCGACGTGCGGCCGCCAGCGGCGGATGATAGCGATAATCTCCGGCTTGTAGAGGTCCGGATAGGAAAGTGTTTCTTCGCGCGCTATCCAGGTGAAGACCGTGGCCATGTCTTCGGCGACTTCGCGATCGACATTGGCAAGGTCGGTGAGGTCGAAACCACCATGCACTTCGGCGTTCCACCAGGCGAGCAAAAAATTGGCGACCCGGCGACCCTGGCCGGTGTCCGCATGCGCGACGTTGAGCAGCTTTTCGAGGGCGAAGCGGACGCGATCTTCCATGTTTCGGAGCCTTTGCGGAGCGGGATTTGACCCAGGATATGGGAATTTGCGGGCTTTGTCGATCTACCATCGATAAGGAGTACTTATCGATGGTTAGAGACCCATCCGGCAATCATACCATGTGAGGAACCCTAATATTCATATAGAGTTCGTTTAGCAAATCGTTTACCATAAAATCAATGGCTTACGATCTCGCGAAAATCAGCATGACCGCCCTGATGCGGCCGGCTTTCGACGCCGGTGTCGCTCTGACGCGTCTCGACGAGCGGATTGCCCGTTCGCCAGGGGGCGCGGGCTGGATCGAACGGCAAAATTTCGCCGATGCCTGTGCCTCCCTTTGGATCGACGGCGAACTTGTCCATCTCGAAGACCTCGTCCTCCACGACGCCTTTCGCGATACCCGCACCCCAACCCACGAACTCACCATCGCCCGCGACGTGCTGCGCACTCGCCGGCGCATTGCCGGACAGTCGCCGGACTGGCCACTATCGCCGGAGGGCATTCGGACTCTGCGAAGAACCTCCGAGATCACATCGGCCGGCACAGAAGAGGCGACGACCGCTGATGCCATCCGGCGGGCGGTCACGATCGATTCGGAAGGGGAGGGGGATGATAATGATGACGTCGAGGACCTTCCAGGCGTCGACTACGCCGCCATCGATGCCGTGCTCGCGCGGTCGGAGGCGGCGATCGAGGACGCGACACGGCCCGGTCCCGCCGTGGGCAACCATGGTGCCGAAAAGGATCCGATGATTTACGATCTCGACTGGGACGAAGACGCGCGGCTCGACGAATGGCGCGGCGTACTGCGAAAGGCCCAAGAACTGCCGGCAATGCTGCAGGCGATCATCGCCCTCGATGCCTGGAACGAGCTGTCCGTGCTTCAGCACGCGCCGTGGCTCGGCCGATTGTTTGCCGCCTCCATCCTGCGTCAGGCCGGCGTCACGTCAGGCGCGCATCTCGCCGCCATCAACTTTGGCCTGAAAACCATCCCAGTCGACCGGCGTCGCCACCGCGACCGGGAGGTCCGGCTGATGGCAATTGCCGACGGTCTGATCGCGGCCGCCGAGATCGGCATGAAGGAACATGACCGGCTGACGCTAGCGAAGGCGATGATGGACCGAAAGCTGGAGGGCAGGCGGACCTCTTCGAAATTGCCGGAGCTGGTTGAGCTGGTCATGGCGAAACCGCTCGTATCGGCCGCGATGGTGGCGAAGACGCTGGAGGTTACGCCGCAGGCGGCAAGGCGGATTGTTTTGGAGCTCGGCTTGCGCGAGATGACGGGGAGGGGGAGGTTTCGGGCGTGGGGTATTCTCTAAAGGACCCAAACTAGATCGACATCCCACGCAATTATTATCTCCCCATGAAACTGGACGGTTCGTGCTTCACCAATCCTATTTACGAGAGCCTCGTCGAAACAGAGGGCGACGAAATGGCTTGATTTGGTCGCGGTGCCAAGCCACGAATCAACTGAGCCCCCGGACCTTGCGTTAGAGGCCCGGCAACTCGATGTGCCAAGAATCAGTCGCGACTCGCCACAAGCCGCAGCTTTGGCTTGTCTGCGCCCTTGGCATCATTTTGGGGTGGCGAGAGGCCATGCATCTCAGCGAATTCACTCGGATCCGTTCGAAGCGCGTCAGCCAATTCCTCAAGGGAATAGCCAAGTTCTTTCATATGAAGATCGACAAGCTGCCTGCTGAGTTTCCCCAATTCCGGCTCTATATCGAATTCCTTTGGCTCTCGTGTCCTATACCCATACATACTCATCTGCTTATACAACCGTGTCGCGCTTTCATCTGGGATTACCTCAAGCGTCTTGGCTCTGTAGATCAAGGCAGACATAGCAACCCGCCATTTTTGTTTTAGCGGCCCCAGCTTCGGAATTGAAAGCCCTCGCTTTAGGTCTGCCAGGACCCCCGAGCGTGGCATGAGCAGTTCCGCAGCGAACTCATTCGCCTCTTTCTCCATCGCTTCATACGGATAGGGATGAAGCACGACGTGTCCATATTCATGGGCCAAGCTAAAGCGTTTACGATCAACAGGTCGGTTCTGATTGAGTACAATGACCGGCTTCATTCCCGCTGGCCGAAGTGTAACGCCATCGATGTCGGCCTCACCGAAGTTGCCTTCGACAACGAGGATGCCCGTTGATTCAACATAACGGACTAAGTTGCTGATTGGAGTATCCCCTAACTGCCAGGAGGCACGTACATGAAGGGCAGCCATGCTGGCTGACGTGACTGCACTGGCGTGCTCACTCACACTCGAATGGCTATCAACGACCTCGAATTGAAGAAGCGGGTACTCGGGTTCCAAATCGATCGCGTCGAGCAGCCTGCGGAACTGAAATACGAAATGGTTGGCGAGTGCAATAACAGCATGTTGATCCTTAGCGGAAACGGCGGCCTTCTTTCGAAAAGCTGCCCCGTGAAGGCTCATTGGTGTTCTGTATAGCAGCTCCTGCTCGTAGAAAAAGCTTACCGGGAATCCCAAAAAACGCGCAATCGATTGGATTTCGTCCAACGAAAGAACGTCCCGAGTGCCGTTTTCGATCCGAGAAATTGCTGCTTGAGCAATCCCGGTTCCAGTGGCCAATTCCTTTTGGGTCTTTCCGCGTCTGTTACGAGCTAGAAGCAGCATCTCCCCGTTTATCGGTTTTGCCGCCATGGTTGGACTCGTCCCCTTTTTCCTTCTTCAACGACAACTTGGTTCCGCTCGGCCCATCTATAGGACCTGTCTCCGCCGCGCCAGTAGCTTCACCGGGCAATTCGCGGTGGATCTGAATCTTCCGTTGATCGACCTTATCGGCAAACTTCAGAAATGCCCGGGCGACCGAGGCGCCTGTGCCACTGAGATGGCAGGCAATGAAAAACAAGAGGTCGGATGGCGCCTCCACTTCAAATCCGGGAAGGGTGGGCTCGCTTTCAATATCGTAAGCGGCGAATTGATGCGCAGCTTTAGAGGTGCCGCCCCGCGGCCCGGCAAGATGAAGCTCAAAGCAGACGGTGAAGGCTTTCCCATCAATTCCAAGTTCACCGAATATCTTATTACTCTGACCATTTTCGCAATAGTTGATGCTCAGTCCGTGATCGGAGAGCTTGGCCGCCACCGCTGCCTGCGTCAGTGCCCCGTTGAGCACTGACCCAGTCGCCCTTGGGTTGCCTAAGTCCACATACCGAACTCTCGCGAAATCGGCTAAAGTCCCTTCGAGTTCGCTAATCAGCGCCCAGATAGGGCCCTCGAAGCGGTCGCGAGCGGCAAGTAGTGCGTTGTCTCTGTTCAAGTCCGAATCGCCTTCTACCATTTGACATTCTCGATATAGCGCCGTTGCCACATCCTGTCAAAATATTCACTAAAATATTCACAGGATGAATATTTTGTGAAGCCCTTTCTCTCGGTGCCCGACGGATACTTTCCGGAGCGCCGCTGTCCGCACCAAGCTTGGTTCATCGCCCATGGAATCCGCACTCACCCAGCATCCTGGGCTCATTCCGGCGCTGGAATCGATCGGCTCACTGTCTAGGAGCGCAAAGTTGGAGTGAGAGGAAAACTAATCCAAGCGGATTGTGTCAATCAGCACCGAATGGGTAGACGCTTGTGCGTAAGCGGCGCTTCGAATGGTAATCCCCCCGTTCTTAGCGGGGCTTGGTCGTAGAATTCACGCGGCCATTTT